>NZ_FOTO01000008.1:0-171380 GCF_900114595.1 Desulfomicrobium norvegicum
CGAATTGGGCATGGGCACCTCCTGAAAAGGAGTATGCCCGATTTATCCAGCGCCGCATCCGCTGCGAATTTTCCACCGAGTCTGACGCCGTTGGGGCTGGTCAGTTTGTTCCGGAATCGGTGGTCAGTTTGCCGTGGAATCCGTGGTCAGTTTGCCGTGGAATCGGTGGTCAGTTTCCGCCGGAATCCGTGGTCAGTTTGGACCGGAATACGCAGCCAAGCTCGTTGACCTGCACGGAGGCTTTCCCGGCAGCGGCAACAGCCTGTCCTGTTATGTCCTTGGCCTTGCCGGTGCTGACCGAAATTTCCGTGATGGTCGCGCTCATCTCTTCGGAACTTGTGGCCACGGTGCCTATGTTCACGGTAAACTGCTCCATGGACGCGGCCACGCTGTTCATGTTCGCGCTCATTTCCTCCGCCGAGGCCGCAACCGTATTTGAAGTTCCAGTCATGCTACCGGAAGAACTGCTCAGGTTGCCTGCAAGTTCCAGCAGGGTCCGCGCGGCCATGCTGACTTGACTTGAATTGTGGGCGACGTCCTTGATGATGTTGTGCACCCTATCCACAAACTGGTTGAACCATTCGGCCAATTCCTGGGTTTCCATACCGGACTGGTCCTTGATTCTTTTGGTCAGATCGCCCTCACCTTCGGCAATGTCACGCAGCATGGCAATCATGCGCCCCAAGGGACCCGTTATGCCGTTGGAGATGAACAAGGTCAGCGCCCCACCCACAAAAATACTGCCGAATGTGATGATTGCCAGAATGAGTTTGAGCCGCTCAAAGGCAGCCGCCGCTTCCTGCCCCGCATCCTTTGCGTCGTTATCGACAATTTCGGTCAGTTTGTTGATATGCTCGCGCATAATGTCGAATTTTGCAGCGCCATCCGTAATGGCCATCTCGACGGCTTCCGGGCTCGCTTCCCCCGTGGACCTTGCGCGCAACTCTAGAATCCTATTCGAAACCGCTTCCCAGGCCGCCCTGTCCCTGACGTACTGATCGACCAGTTCCTTCTTCTCCTCGGAGAAGCTGACCGCGATGAACTTTTTCAGACGACTGTCCGCCTGCTCCATGTTTTCCCTGTAGGACTTCATGTTGTTGTCATACTCGGCGGTTCCGGGAACGCTCAACAGCAGACCCCGCTCAGCCAAAAGCATCTGATGCAGATCGCGATCCGCTTCGAGCAAAACCGCCGTTCCCGGCAGGTCGCGCCCAAGCACCAGAGACAATTTTCCGTTGATGGACGTGGCCATGAAAAAAGCCACAAACCCCATGATCGCAATCAAAGCGATATTGAGGCCAAGAATGATGAACAGACGGCCGCGTATGCGAAATTTACTCAGCATGGCCCCTCCCGTGGAGCAATGTTAAAAAAATGAAATAATAAATCAAAATTAGTACAATAGAATTCCAGAAAAAAAAAGAGCGCAATTGAGTTTTCGAGTCACGCATTGAGTCCGCGCAAAAGAATTTTGTGTAAGTTGTACAGAAAAACATATTTACGGCAAGGATAAATGATGTCGAATCCGTTCAATCATGCGAGACATGCTGCACGGTTTCATAAGCACATCCTTGCTACTCATGCCCAGAGACTCCAGTTCAGTGGTAAGCTCCGTATCCACGGAACCGGTGTGGATCAGAAAGCGCCTACACCGGCACGACGCAGCCCTGATGAAATCACCGCCGTGCATACCCGGCAAGCGCATGTCCACAATGCACAAATCCGCTCCATCGCGTTCCAGGATACCCAGTCCCTCCTCAGCCGAAGCTGCGACCAAAATTGCGAACTCTTCGTAATCCTCGCAATATGCCACGAAGCTCGAACGGATCTGTGCTTCATCATCAACCAGAAGTACCCGATTCAAATTTTTCATTCCCTATCCCTCTGGGTTACTGCGTACCGGTAACTCGATGACGAAGACTGTTCCGTTTCCAGGAGTTGATTGAACGCTCATCTTCCCTCCATGTCCATTGGTAATGATGAAATAGGAAACAGATAATCCCAGACCGGTGCCGACACCCGGGGCCTTGGTGGTGAAGAAGGGCTCAAAGATGCGGCGCTGAATATCCACAGGAATACCTGGCCCATTGTCCCTAATCTCCAATCGTAGCCAGTCTCCCTGACAGGACAGATGGATTTCGATACGCGGTGCCTCGCAGTCAGCGCCCATTGCTTGCGCGGAGTTGCGCAGCAGGTTGAGTACCACCTGTTCAATGTCGGTTTCCGTGCACTCAATATCGGGGAGGGGATCAATGTAATGCTTTATGATGGATATTTTCTTGAAATCGAAACTCTTCTTCAGGTCAAAATCATTGGAGGCCAACGCAAGGGCCTTATCGATGATGACGGGCATACTGCAACTCAACCGGTGAGACTGGCTCATACGGCTGAAATCGAGCATGTGCCGAATAATGCTTGCAGCGCGAAGCGCAGCGGATTCGATATCCGCAATAAACATGTTGAGTTTACGCGCTCGAGAATATTTTTCCAGCAGTTCCAGATCGAGCCCCATACTCTTGGCAACTTCCCGATTCTTGGAAAAATCCGGACGCATACGCTGTGCCAAGGTCTGTACAGCTTGCAATATGATGCCCAGAGGATTGTTTATCTCATGGGCGATGCCCGCAGAGATGCCGCCCACGGAGATCATTTTCTCCGTCTGAACCATCATCTCCTGCATTTTCTTGTGTTCGGTTATGTCGACCATGCTGGCAATGCTGTAATTGTCCAGAAAGTTGTAATATATGAGCATGACGTGCTCCGTGCCATCCTTGGCAGCCACACGACGCTCATGCGCTTTTGGTATGCCGTCTGAATTCATGAAACCGCTGCGCTGCCAGGATTCCAGTACCAAACTTCTGTAATGAGGGTCGGGATAAGCCTTCAGCCACCAGTCATCGATAGCAGGAAGATCTTCTACTGTATAACCCAGTACCTCTGTGAATGCCTGATTCACGGCGACAAATCGACCATCATTCAAAGTATAGCAAAGCGGGATTGGAGTCAGGTCGAAAAGTCCGCGGAATCTGGCCTCACTTTGAAGGGTTTGATTGCGCAAGATTCGCTGCTGTCGCAATAGATGCAGCAGCCATAGGATGAGCAGCCCCTCCAGGATGATAAAGGCCACGGCTGCGATCAGATAAAGCCCGTAACCATGCCACTGTGTTTCCGGTTCATTTATGAAATTGACTTGTTCGGAAATTTTAACGGCGGCCGGGTCGATGCCCCAGCGTTTCATCACCTGATAATCGAGGGTGACTGAATTGACGTTTTCTCCGACCACAGCAATTGAAGAGGGAGCCTCTCCTGCCCAGATGCGCAAAGCCAGCCCGGCTGCGGTCGAGCCCTGATAAAAACCGCTATTGATCCAGCCGCCAAGGGCTCCAAGCCCAAGATACATGCCTCCATGCACCAATACCGGCCCTGGCGCATTCTCAGAAACCAGGGGCATGACGGATTCGGGATTCAAGGCGTGCCCATATTTATCTTGAAAAAAATCGGAATGATACACGAGACTCGGCCGGGGAGAACTACGGAGTTTGTCTATCAGCTCAGTCAGGTCAAGCCCATGCCCCTCGTCCAGAAACACGAATGGCCTGCCGATTCGACCCGACAGGGCCATTTCTTCCAATATGGCACGATTTGACGCCCCCGTGGTACTTCTGTCCGTAACCACAAGAATGCGTTCGGCCTGCGGATACAGCTTCAGGCCTGTTTTCAGGGTTCTCTCGACATGCATGGTCTCGACGACTCCGGTGAACAATGGAGCCTGATCAAGCATACCTGGCTTAAGTCCGTTGACACCACAGAAAACCACCGGAATGTCCTTGAAAATACTCTGTCCATGTTCGAGAAGAAACAGAAGGGCATCATCATCCAACGAAAAAATGAGGTCGAATCGTTTGCCTGCGTATTTCATGGCATACACTTCCCTCAAAAGCGAAAGGTAGCCTGCATCTCGCAAACGCTTCGTATCCATGTATTCAATGAAGATTGCCGTATCTGCCGGCAAGGTCGTCTTAATACCCCGGATTTCCTCATCAGAAAGAGGCATGCCGGGATGATAGGAATTGAGGATCAGCACCCGTTTAGGTTGCTCGTCGATGTTTCCCTGGCGGGAGGCCATGGTGGCTGGTGAAAAAATAATAACCGCACAGGTGAGGACTACCAAGAAAAGAATTGATGTGATCAACGACTTGGTTAACAAATGAGGATGAACCTTCATTCCAATTATTCCAATTATTTCCATCACAATTCAGATTATAAACGTAATGTTAAAATAATACATGAACGTGTGGGGATGTCAAAGTAATCAATATTTATCTGACTCGTGTCATCGGAAAATTCTCTGGACCTGACGTCCGAAACCGTGGCTAACGAGGAGCAACTTCTCGAGCCAGCCAGAAAGAGAACATGCGACAGCCTATGTGATTATCAACCAGACGTGGCCAATAACCGTAGACCGATTTAAAATATCACTCATCGATATCAAGGCGAAGTTGAATATATGCATTCAGTGAATTGGTCAAAAATAATAGATAAACAACCATGAAGGCTAATCGAAATGAACACTGCATTAAAATTATCCATGCATGAATCAGACAGTATCGAAGAGATAATACAAATGTTTACAAAAACGTTTTCGGGTTCGGAAGGTGAAGCGGAAGGCTTGTTGATCGCTAAATTGGTATCTGATCTGCTGATGACCACTGACAAAGCAAATATTCGGGTATTTATCGCAACAGAAGCAGAAAAGATAATCGGCTGCATCATCTTTACCCGATTGACCTTCGCAAACGGTGCCAACGCGTTCCTTTTGTCTCCAGTCGCGGTTCTGACCAGCTGTCACGGCAGGGGCATCGGGCAGGAGCTCATAAAATTCGGCCTCGACAGCCTCAGGCAGGAAGGGGTGGAACTGGCGTTTACTTACGGTGATCCCGGTTTCTACTCGAAGGTCGGCTTCAAGCCCGTGGCCGAGGAATTGATCAAGGCCCCGTTGAAGCTGACGCATCCGGATGGCTGGCTGGGTCAGTCCTTGATTGGTGAAGAAATTGAGCCGATTGCAGGCGAATCATTTTGCGTGAAAGCGCTCGACAAGGCCGTTTATTGGTAATGGGTGCAACGTTCCGGATTGCAGCGAAAGAAAGCGCAATGTGGCTCCATGCCCCACTGCCCCTGCCGTGCCCGCCAGAAGAGATCCGGGGCGGCCTGAAGTCACCTGGCGCCTTCGGCGGGCGCGATCTCAAGGACCCGCGTCGTCTCCAGAAGCAAGACGGCGTCCACTCCGCCGCAGCTGGATTTGCTGATCTGGTTGAGCCTGAACCTCAGTTCGTAGGTGCCCGGAGCCTTGAACACGAGCCGCGTCCGGGGATATCCCGTCTGAATGTCCGGCCTTTCCCCTTCCGGGCGCTTCATGACGTCGACGTTGATCGAAGCGTACATCCCTTCAGGCACTTCGTAATCGCCCATTTCAAACGTGGCCACGAGCTCCGCGCCGACGACCCGGTCTCCGGCGATGGTCAGCCGGGCATCCGCCCTGCCCTTGTCCTGCGACGGTGTCTGGGCCGCGAGGGCGCCCCCGGTCAGGTGCAAGGCCGCCACAAGCAGCAAGATCTGAAAACCGCGCATGATCCCACCTCGAATTTTACGTGTTGTCCAAGCTGCCTTGCTGATAGCCCATAAAAGAAATATGACAAGCCCATGGGTAGGCAATGGGTAGATGACGCAAACAAAAAAAAGGATCGCATGAAGGCACAGGACTCCACCGGTTACCAGATCCTGCTTCGGCTGGCGGAAGCGCCCCATGACTATTTTTTGGAGCGCTGGTCCGTGCGCATGGAGGCTGCCGGATATCTGCAACACACCACGGCAAAACGCGTCGACTGCCTTGTCGCCCTGAAGGAATTCATGCAGCCGCTCCTTGGACATATCGAGCGCCATGACATTCCCGAGGAATTCTCCGCACTGCTGCGCTGCGACACGGGATGGGAACGTTTCCTGATCGAATCCTCCCGCCGTCACAGATCACGCGGCATCACCTTCGACATGTTTCTCGGCTGCTTCAAGACATTCGTGTACAGTCTGCTCGACGTCATCGAACGGATGGACGCCCCATACAGCCACAAAGTGGAGGCGCGCAGACTCGTCCGGCTCTACGGCGACGCGCTTGAAGTGCTCTATCTGCAGGACTGGATCAGGACTTTTCCCGAATTTTCAAACACCAGGCTCGACGAGATGAACAGGCTGCTGACCCTTGAGAAATGCCGCTTCGAGAATATTCTCAACGCCACGTCCGATCTCATGTTCGTGGTGGACGGCAATGGTCTGGTGGCCAACATCAATGCCGCGGTCAAGGCCGTGATGGAAGAGGCTTCAACGCTGAACCGTCCGATCTGGGACGTTCTTTCCCTCGAAGGCGCTTCCGTGGAAGAACTGCTGCGCTACTATCCGGTCGGCATCACCTGCGAACTGGCCCCGTTTGACGAGACCACCATTTACCGGATGCAGATAAACCCCATCAACTCCGTCAGCCTGGCCAGCGACCAGTACATCTTCGTCCTGACCAACATGACCGCGCAGGCCTTGCAGCGCCAGACCCTGGAACGCATCGTGGACGAAAAGACCGAGGCGCTGCGCAAGGAAAAAGCGCAGCTCGAGGAAATGAACATCACGCTGCGCAATGTCCTCAAGAGCGTCGGCAAGGAACACGAAGACCACGCCAGCAACCTGGCCGCCAAGGTCAACACGCTCGTCCTGCCCGCGCTGGATCGCATCGAATCGGAAAACGACGCCTCGATCCGCAAGGGCTACGTCACCGTCGTCAAGGACCAGCTGACGCGCCTCCTGCCCCGGGACCCCGGCGGCATGCCCCTGCTCCTCAAGCTCACGCAGACGGAGATGAAAGTCTGCCAGTTCATTCAATCCGGCCACTCCAACAAGGACATCGCCGACCTCATGAACCTCTCCGTCGAGACCATCCAGACCCACCGCAAGAACATCCGCCGCAAGCTCGACCTGCTCGGCAAGAGCGTCAGCCTGTACGCCCATCTCAACACCATGGGCCTGCACGACTGACTGGGTAGATAAAACTACCCAACATATACCCTGAATCCCGCCTGTTTATCGTGGCCGTGCGCACGTAATTGGTATAGGAAAGAAATAAAGAACCCTTTTCCCATTACCGAGGTGCGCCAGCATGAACGACGCAAGTATCGCCTGCATCGAAAGCCTGCGCGATTTCTTTTCCGCATCGAACGCCATGGAATTGGAGGATGCGGCCGTGCGCATCGCCGGAAGCGTCGCTGCCGTCATTCCCCCCGACACGGACTGGACAGCGGTCGAGTATGAATTCAACCGCCTGTTCGTAGGCCCCGCCGCCGTTCCCGCCCCGTTGTATGCATCCGCGTATTGCGAATCCGACCGCGTCCTGATGGGCAAGGCGGCCCTGGAGGCCCGCCGACTGTATCACCAACTCGGTCTGGCCGTGCCCCGGGAGGGAGTCATCCCGGATGACCATCTGGCCTTTGAACTGGAGGCGATGATCGTCCTGAAAAGCGCTCTTGGCGCGGACGCCCCGCCATCCCAGGATGCCAAAGCCCTGCATGCCTGGTTCGTGCACGAGCATCTGGCCCGGTGGCTTGGGCCCTTCATCCTGGCGACCAGGACCCATGCGTCCCCGGGCGGGGTCGTCGCACTGGCCGCGGACGCCCTGGCCGCGTGGTTCGACAAGGAACTCAACACAACTGCGACGCCGCTTCCGGAATGACCGGGCAGGCGACGCGCGAGGAGGATTGCATGTCCCAAAAAACGAGAGCTCTCAGCAGGCGTCAATTCCTTAAAGGGATCTCCGTGGCCGGAGCGGCCTCGCTGCTCCCCTTGAGGCTGCTGATGCCGTATTCGGCCGAGGCCGCGACAGCGTTCAGGGAACAGGATTTCCAGATCTTCAGGAACGCCTGCCCCAGAAACTGCTACGATACCTGTTCCATCAAGACGTTCGTCAAGGACGGGGTGGTCCAGTTCATCGAGGGCGCGCAGGAGTCCACATTCACCCAGGGCGGCCTGTGCGTGAAAGGCTATGCCTATCCGAGGCGCGTCTACAGCCCGGACCGGATCAAATACCCCATGGTGCAGGACGGCCGTCGCACGGGCAACTGGCGCCGCGTTTCGTGGGACGAAGCCATGGACCGCATCGCAGGCAAGATCCTCGAAATAAAGGAAAAGGACGGCTCCCTGCTGGGGCTTGGCCTGACCAAATATTCCGGAAACTTCGGCATCACCAACTACGGCGTCGAGGGCATGATGTCTTCGCTCGGCTATACGACCCGCTTTGTGGGCACACCCTGCTGGCCGGCCGGTATCGACGCCCAGAACTACGACCTTGGCGACATGTGGTGCAACGACCCCGAGGACATGGTCAAATCCAGATACGTAATCATCTGGGGAGCCAATCCCGCGTGGTGCTCGGTGCACTCCATGAAATACGTCAATGAGGCCAAGCGGCGCGGGGCCAAGGTCGTGGTCATCGACCCCGTCTTCACCCAGACCGCCGCCAAGGGCGATGTCTACTGGCAACCCGAAGCGTCCAGCGACGGCGCGCTGGCGCTGGGCATGGCCCGTCACATCCTCGACCTGGGCCTGGTGGACAGCGATTTCGTGAACAACCACGCCAAGGGCTTCGCCGAATTCGCCGCCTACCTGCGCGAAAACGTCACCGTGGAATGGGCCGCGGGCGTGAGCGGCATCCCCGCCGACCAGATCAGGGAAGTGGCAGAGGAGTTTGCCAGCGCCGATCCGGCCACGATCTGGATCGGCTACGGGATGCAGCGGCACACCAACGGCGGCGCTTCGGTCCGGGCCATCGACGCCCTCGTCGCCATGACCGGCAATGTCGGCAAGGAAGGCGGTGGGGCGCGCTACGGCCACCTGCGAACCTGGGGCTTCAACTACCACGCGCTGCTCCAGAAACAGCCCGAAGGCGCCAAGGGTTTTATCGGAGCGACGGGCCCCAAGGGCGAATTCGACTTCACCAAGGGCGAAGCCGCAAGCTTCACGGACCGCACCGTGAACATCAACAAGACCGCGCAGGCCATCCTGGACACCAAGGACCCCGCCCTGAAAATGCTCTGGGTGTCGTGCAAGAATCCCTTCGCCCAGGACTTCGACCGTCCCAAGCTTGAAAAAGCCTTCGACACGCTGGAAATGGTCGTCTCGGTGGAACAGTTCTTCACCGAAACGGTGAACAATTCGGACATCGTGCTGCCGGTGACCACGCTCTTCGAGGAGTGGACCGTCAACGCCTCCTACTGGCACTACTGGGTGGGCATCAACGAGCAGGCCATAAAACCCATGTACGAGACCAAATCGAACATCGAGATTGCCGCCCTGCTCTCGAAGAAGATGAACCAGCTCTCACCCGGCTCCTGCACATTCCCGCAGGACATCGACACCAGGGAGTGGCTGGAGAAGGAATTCAACCAGGGCATCTACGACTACCTGGGCATCAAACACTGGACCGACCTGAAAAACGGCCCCGTCAAGGCAAGGCTCGCGTCCTCGGCCTCCTGGAGCGACAAGAAATTCGGCACGCCTTCCGGCCAGTACGAGTTTCACTCCGAGCTTTGCCAGCAGAACGGCCACGATGCCCTGCCAAGATACAAGGAAGGGCGCAAACCGTACGACGAGTTCAGGTTGCTGACGCCGCACACGAAATTCGGTCTGCATTCGCAATTCATCAATCTCGACTGGATGCACGAATTCAACAAGGAACCTTTCCTCTATATGCATCCCGATGACGCGCAAGAAAAAAAGATCGCGGATCTCGACATGGTGCGTGTCTTCAACAAGGTCGGAGAACTAAAAATCAAGGTCAAGCTGACAAGCAACGTCGCCAAGAAATCCCTGGTCATCTATGAAGCGTGGTTTGGACAGGGAAATGACTTCAACGTCCAGAATCTGGTGGATGATGAATCCGCGGACATGGGTGCATACAAGACCGGAGCACCGGGTGTCGCCATTCATGGCCAGTTCGCCAATGTGGAACGGGTCTAAGGAGTGAATGCAATGAAGAAACAATATGCTTTTTTGGTCGATTCGGAGAAATGCATCGGATGCTTCACCTGCGCCATGGCCTGCCGCAACTATTACCATCAGGAAAAGGGCGTTGTGTGGCGGCATGTCTATCCGCTCAATGAAGAAATATATCCGCATCGGGAACGGGCCTTCTTCTCGCTGGCCTGCAACCATTGTGAAAACCCGGCCTGCCTGAACGTATGCCCGGTGGAAGCCTACACCAAGCGCGAGGACGGGGTCGTTGTGCACCATCAGGAAAAATGCATCGGCTGCGGAAACTGCATCCGCTCATGCCCTTACGGCGCCCCGGTGTACAATCCCGTGGAGAAACGCGCGGAGAAATGCAGCTTCTGCCACGAACGGCTTGACGCGGGGCTCTTGCCCGCCTGCGTGCAAAGCTGTCCGACGGGCGCGCTGAAGCTCATTGATCTGGCCACCATGGAACCCGGAAACCATGTCCAGTTTCCTCCCGGATTTCCAAAAAACGACAAGGTGAACTCTTCCACCCGGTTCATCATGCCCAAAGTTCCGACAATGGTAAGGAGGTAGGCAGATGCAATCCATGGAATTACCACTGGTCCTCTTTACGGTCCTCTCGCAGGCCGCCATCGGCCTCGTTCTCATGAACGCCGTACGTCTGCACGCGGGCCCCGGCGGAGGCAACGCCCGCAAGGAATGGACGCTGGTCGCGGCCTTGATGGGGGTGGGCATCGCGGCCTCCCTCTTTCACCTCGGCCATCCGCTTGAATCCTACCGCGCGCTTGCGCATCTTGAAAAAGCGTGGCTCAGCCGCGAAGTGCTCGCGGCGGGGATTTTCTTCGCGCTGGCGGCCTTCGCAGCGTTCACGGGGCGGGAAAAAGGGTCACCCGTACTGGTCTGGGCCTCGGTCCTGACCGGACTTCTGGCGCTCCTGGCCTCGGGCATGACCTATGCCCCGCCCGCGCTGCCGGCGGTGAACAACGCCCTGCCCACGGTCTTCTTCCTGATCTCCGCCGTGGTCCTTGGCGCCGGGTTCGCAAGCTGGTTCGCCGCCGACGGCAACCAGCCGTTGCTGGCCCGCATCTTCGTGACGGCCCTTGTGGTCGGTCTGGTCGTGCGCCTGACCGTCCCCTGCGCCTGGCTCTCCGGCTCGGAGATCATGCGCCAGACGGGCATGGCCTGGCTCGGCGCTCCGCTTTACTGGGTCCATATCGCGCTCATGGCGGCGTGCCTCGGCGTACTCTGGAAAAACCGCGCAATCCCGGTCTGGCTCCCCATACTGGCTCTGGCTGGGGAACTGGCGGGACGGGCCGTGTTCTTTTCCGAAACAATCCACACGGCCGTCAATATCGGCGCTCCGTACTGAAAAAACACCCGGGAGCCGAACCACATGGTTCAGCTCCCGGGGTCCCTTCGCAGGCCATTTTTGAACGGCCTGCGAATTTTGAATTTTTCAACAGTCAGCCAGGAAGGGGGCGACCTGCGCCCCCGATGGTCATCCTGGCTCAGCCGTGACAGATGACGCCGTCGCGCACCCGCACCAGGGTGTCGGCCCGAGCGGCGATGTCGGCGCTGTGCGTGACCAAAATGATGGTCTTGCCCTTTTGGACGAGATCTTCAAGTACGCCAAGCACCTCCGCCTCCGCCGCCGAGTCCAGGTTTCCCGTGGGCTCGTCCATGAGCAGCACCGGCGGATCGTTGGCCAGGGCCCGAGCAATGGCCACGCGCTGCTGCTGCCCCCCGGAGAGCTGCCCCGGCTTGGCATTTGTCTTGTCCGAGAGCCCGACCAGCGCCAGCAGTTCCTCGGCCCGCTCTTTTTGCCGGGCCTCGGACGCGGCGGCCAGCATCAGGGCCGTTTCCACGTTTTCCCGGGCCGTGAGGCTCTGCAGCAGGTTGAAGAACTGGAACACGAACCCGATCTTGCACGAACGCAACGCGGCCAGTTCGCTGTCCCCAAGCGTGAACATGTCCTGCCCGTCGAGATCGACCCGCCCGCTGCTGGGACGGTCCAGCCCCCCCAGAAGATGCATGAGCGTCGATTTGCCGTGCCCCGAGGGGCCGACGATGCAGGTCAGACCGCCACGCGCGATTTCAAGATCCACGCCGCGCAGGGCCTGGGTCAGGCTTGCGCCCTGGCCATAGGTCTTGGTCAGACCCTGGGCCTTAATGATTGAATCATTCATAGCTGATGGCCTCCACCGGTGAAAGTCTGGACGCGCGCCAGGCGGGATAGAGCCCGGAGAGCATGGCGATGAGCGTCGAAAAAAGCACGGCCCCGGCCAGCATGAGCGGATCGACTCCGCCCTGCGCGCCCTTGACGAAAGACGATGCCGCGTTCTGGCTGATGAGCGGAGTCGCGAGCATGGACGCCACAAGACCCAGCGCGGCCCCGCCGATGCCGCCCAGCAGTCCGTAGATCCCGGATTCGAGCAGGAAGAGGCGAAAGATCGTCCCTCTGGTCGCGCCCATGGCCTGCAGAATGCCGATCTCGCGCTTGCGCTCGTAGGTCGCGGTCATCATGGTGTTGACGATGCCAAAAGCCGCCGCCAGCACGGCCACCGCCGCGATGAGCTGCAGGGTCACGCTGACCGTGCCCACGATGGACAGGACCGAGGCCAGCATCTGCTTGTCCGAGACCACGCCCAGGCTCACCACTTCCTTGATCTTGAGAGCATAGGCATCGACCTCTTCCAGGCGGTCCACCCGCACCGCCACGTACGAGACGCGGTCCTGCTGATCGTACAGCGTCTGCGCCACCGGCAGGGGCAGGAACACGGTCAGGTCGTCCTTGCCGCCCGTCTCTTCGAGCACCCCGAGCACCGGCAGCTGCGTCCCGCGGATCGTCACTTCCCCGCCCGGCCCAAGGCCGAACTGCCCGGCCACCACCGCGCCGAGCAGCGCGCCATGTTCGCCCGGGGCGTTGAAATAGCGCCCATCCGAGACACGCCACCCCTTGAACGGCAGTGACTCCTCGGTCGGAACGCCCAGCACGGAGACCGGACGGTTCTGGATGGCCGAACGCTCAGCCAGGAAGGGAATAGCCGTCATGCCGGGGATTGCGCGGATGGCCGCGACCTCTTCGGCGGTGATGGTGGTCGGCAACTGTTCACCGGTCAGGATCGAGACCTGCTCGAAGGCGCAGCTGCCTTTGGGAGTGACAACCAGATTCGCGCCCAAGGCGGCGGACTCCTTGCTGATCTGCGCCGTGAGGCTTCCGCCAAGCGCCACGAAGGTTACAAAAGAGGCCATGCCGATGACGATGCCCAGCAAGGTGAAGACGAACCGCCCCCTGCGACGGACGATGTTCTTGAAAACAAGTTTGGCCGGGGTCATTTAAGGGCCCCCAGATTGTGCTGCCGCAGGGTTTGTATCGTCTCCGCCTTGAACAGATAGCCCGACGCGTCCTTGACCATAACTCCTGTGACCCTGACTTCATCGCCAATGGCGGGCCGCGTGTCGCCAAGCCTGACCGGAAGAAGCGCCTTGGTGCAGCCCGGGCTTGCACACTTCAATTCGCCCAAGTCCATGATGCCCATGACGTTCGGATCCGAGCTGGAATAAGCATAGGCGATCCCGATGACATCCATGGATCCGCTGAAGGCGCCGGGATCAGACACCACCTGCCCCACACCCAGAGGCGGACTGATTTTTTCACAGCCCGTGACAAACAGGGCCATGCCGACCAGAAAGATTCCGCAAAACATGACAATGCGCATGAATTCACTCCTGAAAAGAAAATGGAATACGATCGCCGAATTGCGACGCTGCGCGCACCGACGGCTTCAAAAAAGAAAATCGGAAAAGGATCAGGTGAATTCAGGAGGAAATTCGGCGGCGCGCAAAAGCGGGTCCGGCGCAGCCAGGACGAGCTGCCACTCGAAACGGCTCGCGGTGCGGCTGACGGTCACGGGGAAACCCTGTTCGGGCAGAAATGAAAGAAAGCCGGAAATCATCCCGCAGACCGAATCGGCGCACTCGGCCGTCGCGGTGGCAGGCTCCGGAGAGCAGTCCTCGCTGCAGCAGGCCTTTTCCAGGCCGTGCAGGAAAACCACAGTGGATATGGAGACGGACATGAGGGTGAACGCAAGCAGCGGCACCAGGACGGCTCCGAAGAGACGACCTTGCAACATGCTTCTGTGTCCGCGCTGGCTCATGGATTCACGTCGCAGGTCAGTCGGCGGGGTTGGTCTTGGGGCCGAGCAGCTTCTGTCCACCGCCCACGTCCTGCGTCGTACCGGTCATCTCGCGCAGGATGTCCGCGATGGGCGTGCCGTTGGCGTTCACAGCCCGCGGATTGACGCGCACCAGATCCTGCCAGGCCGCGATGGCACCATCCTTGTCGCCGAGGTCGTAGAGCAGCACGATGCCGGTGTTCATGCGCGCCGTCTCATGTCCGGGGTCTACGGCGATGGCCTTGGCGAAGGCGTCCAGGGCCTTCTGGAATTCGCCCAAAGAGCGATGCATGACGCCCATGTCGGTCAGCACGTTGGGATTGCCCGGGCTGATCTCAAGGGCACGGCTGTAAGCCTCGATGGACTTGGCGGGCTGGCCCGTGTCGAAGTAGAGGTTGCCAAGGGTGATCCAGGCGTTCACGTCCTGCGGGTTCAGGGCCACGCGGTCGGAATAGATCTTGATCTGGCCAAGCATGTCATTGCCCTGGGTCTGGGCAGGAGCTTCACCCTGCCCCTTGGTGGAATGAAAAGCCGTGCTGAAGGCGACTCCGATGAGCGCCCCGGCCATCAGGACCACGATCCCGTAAACCAGGGTATTGTTCTTTTTGCCTGGCTGCTGTTTTGTCGATGATTTTGCCATGCATTCTCCTTGTCTGAAATTTTGACCCGGGTTCGGGCGGATACGGACCGGACCTCCCGGAACGCACCCGTGCCCCAAGCAAGCATCGGACCACACGCAGGCACCGACACTACCGCAGTTCAGCAGGAATAAATTCAAGAAAAACAAAATTCTGCACATTGATTGCACGGCGAAATACCCAAAACTGCACATCGAACAGGACCTCGGGAGCAATGGCAAAGCGTCCATTCCAGGTGGCAATCGGCTCGACAGACAGTAACAATCCATACGGCCGTCAATATCGGCGCTCCCTACTGAAAGCCCGAAAGGGGCTGACCCGGCCCAGCCCCTTCCGGGCGCATCCATTTTGACCTGCCCTGCCCGCGATTCCCAGCCCTTTCCCCGCAGCCCCGAGCCAGCGCCCCGCCCGTCGTTCCCCCGTTTGGGCCATTTGGCGAATTGCTCCTTCCTTTCATTGAGCTGCATCGAGAATGATCATCCAGGCTCACGCCCAAAAAATCCGCAAAGCAAGAGAGATGATTCTGAAACAAATGACGATTTTCTTGAACAATCGTCTGATAGCATCTATAAATTGTTTCAATATGTCAGGTCAGACGCCGATCGGCCACTGTCATCGCGTTCGCTTATGCCACGATGCGCCAAAGCACCTGATGCGAAGTTCCATTGCACCCGCATAAAATACGCCACCCATGGCGCGGTGACCACAAATGCAGAACAACAACCCAAAGCGCCCCCGTTCCGGCAGATTTTTCGATGACATGAGGCTGGCCGAAAATTTCGGGTCCATCCGCTTCCGGCTCGTGGTGCTCGTCGGCATCGGTCTTTTTGTCATGATTGTCGGCGCCATGGCGCTCACTTCCATGTCCATGATCAAAAAGCGGGTCGTTCACGACATCGAGCGGACCCTGCGCTCCAGCCTGCGCATCGCCGGCAATTCCTTTGAACTCTGGGTGAACCAGCGCACGGCCCAGACCGGACAGCTCGGGCACGCCCCGGAACTCGGAAACATCACGCAAGCACTCGCGCGAATCGAGCCCAGGGGCGATCTGCTTCTGGCGTCCTTGGCCCAGCAGCAGGCGAGAAACTTTTTTTCCTCCGCGCACACGTTTCCCTACAGCGGCTTCGCCATCGTCAGCCTCGACTCAGTGACCCTCGCGTCGAGCGACACGACCGAGGTGGGCACAAAGCCAGCCTTTCTAGCCAATGACCCGG
Source organism: Desulfomicrobium norvegicum (assembly GCF_900114595.1). Classification (NCBI taxonomy): domain Bacteria; kingdom Pseudomonadati; phylum Thermodesulfobacteriota; class Desulfovibrionia; order Desulfovibrionales; family Desulfomicrobiaceae; genus Desulfomicrobium; species Desulfomicrobium norvegicum. The sequence goes on from NZ_FOTO01000008.1 coordinate 16,072, forward strand.
ACGCCATGAAAAAGATCCTTGAAGGGCAATCCCTGGTCATCTTTCCAAGGCTTCCCGAAGACGGCGCGCTCGAGTCCGAAGCACTGGAGATTCTCTTCGCCGGACCGGTCATCAGACTTGACGGCAGGGTGCTCGCGGCCCTTTTTCTGCGCCTGACGGCCAAAGACGGGCTGATGGAACCTATGCTCGGCACGGCCGATGATTCTTCCCTGGAGGCATTCGCCTTCAACGACCAAGGGCTGCTCATGACCGGCAGCCGCTTCGACAGTCGGCTGCGCGGCAGCGGCCTGCTCGGGGAAGACCGGCAAAGCGCCCTGAAAATCGTGCTTCGTGATCCAGGCCAGGATCAGCCCGTCCCGGATTCGGCAAAGACCATCAATTCAGGGCCCCTGGCAAAACCAACGGCCGGAGCCATCCGTCTTGGGCAGGCGCTTACCGGGACGCCCGGCGGAAACACGGAACCCGTCATCGAATCCGACGTCACCGGCTACAGGAGCTACCGGGGCACGAAGGTCTTCGGGGCCTGGCTCTGGAATCACAGACTGAATCTGGGGATGGCCGCCGAAATCGACATGGACGAGGCCCTGCACGACTTTCATTACATCAGGGCCTCGGCCTTCGGCATACTTGGCATCACCCTCTTTCTCGCCGTCGGTTCGACCCTGCTGGTCCTGGGCATTGGCCAACGCACCAGCAGGGCCTGGGCAAAGGTCAGGGACGGCCTCGAGGACATCGTCGAGGAACGCACGGCCGAACTGAAGGCCGGGGAGGAGCAGTTGCGGGCCATCATCGACAATCTCCCGAGCGTGGTCATCCTGAAAGACAGGGACGGCCGCCACCTCATGATCAACGCCTTCTTCGAGCAGGCCACCGGGTTTTCCGCCGAGACGGTCCTTGGGCGCAGGGACGACGAATTCATGCAGCGCGAAGTCGCCGAGAGAATCATGGCCGAGGACCGGGCAGTCCTCGAATCCTGCAGACCCCACAAGTTCGAGGAACAGGTCCCGCATCCCGACGGCACCCTGCACGCCTATCTGACCACCAAGGTGCCGCTGCGCGACGAACAGGGGGCCCCGTTCGCCCTCATCATCCTGGCCACGGACATCACCACGCGCAAAAAGCTTGAAAGGGAGGCCCTTGAGGCCAAGGAGCAAGCCGAGGAGGCCACCAGAGCCAAATCGGACTTTCTGGCCAACATGAGCCATGAAATCCGCACTCCCATGAACGCCATCCTCGGCATGAGCCATCTGACGCTGCAGACCGACCTGACTCCCAAGCAGCGGGACTACCTGTCCAAGATCGACGGCGCGTCCAAGGCCCTGCTACGCATCATCAACGACATCCTCGACTTCTCCAAGATCGAGGCCGGAAAACTCGACATCGAGAACATTGAATTCAATCTGGACGATGTCGTCGACAACCTGGCCGCGATGCTGGTCGTCAAGGTCGAGGAAAAGGGCCTTGAGCTGCTCTTTCGCATTGACCCCACGATCCCGCGCAGCCTCGTGGGCGACCCTCTGCGCCTGGGCCAGATTCTGCTCAACCTCACCGGCAATGCCGTCAAATTCACCGAGCAGGGCGAAATCGTCGTGGCCGCGAAGCTCCTCGAAAAGAGCGCCGACAACGCGCTCATCCGCTTCAGCGTGCAGGACTCCGGCATTGGCTTATCAAGCCAGGAGCAGAAAAAGCTCTTCCAGTCCTTCACCCAGGCCGACACCTCCACGACCCGCAAATTCGGCGGCACCGGCTTGGGGTTGGCCATCAGCAAACGCCTGGCCAGTCTCATGGGCGGGGACATCGGCGTGGACAGCGCGCCTGGCCGTGGAAGCACCTTCTGGTTCACCATCCGGACCGGCCTGCACGACAAGGAAAAAACGCCCCTGCGAATGCCGGTCGATGATCTCAAGGGCATGCGCGTGCTTGTCGTGGATGACAACAGGACGTCCCTTGAGATTCTCTCCGAGGCTTTGGAGAGCATGGGGTGCATCCCCGAAACCGCCCCGTCCGGGGAAGAGGCCCTTGAAAAGATCGTGGCCGCGCCACCGCAAAAGCCTTACGAACTGGTGCTCATGGACTGGAAAATGCCGGGCTGGGACGGCGTTGAGGCGGTCAGGCGCATCAGAAACGAACGACATCTGCCAAAGATGCCCGCCATCATCATGGTCACGGCCTACGGCCGGGAGGAGATCATGCGCCAGGCCGAGACGGTCGGCATGGAAGCGTTTCTCATCAAGCCCGTGAGCCGAAGCATGCTCAAGGACGCAATCATGAAGGTCCTCGGGCACGATGTGCGCCCGGACATCGACGAAAACCCGGCAACCGGCCGTGGCGGAAGCCGCGAAAAAATTCGGGGAGCGCGCATCCTGTTGGCCGAGGACAATGTCATCAACCAGCAGGTCGCCCGCGAAATCCTGGAAAGCGAAGGTCTGGAGGTCGTCGTTGCCGGAGACGGGCGTGAGGCCGTGCGGCTCGCCACGGAGCAGCGCTTCGACCTGATCCTCATGGACATTCAGATGCCCGTAATGGACGGCTTCGAAGCCACGGCGCGACTGCGGGCCATGCCTGAATTCAAGGACATGCCCATTCTGGCCATGACGGCCCACGCCATGGCCAAGGACAGACGCAAAAGCCTGGACATGGGCATGAACGACCACATCACCAAACCCTTCGACCCCAAGGAGCTCTTCTCGGCCCTGACGCGCTGGATCGATCCCGCGCGCATCGATCCCGTGCGCATCGATGCTGCGGGGCACGACGAGGCCGGTCCCAAAGATGCCGCGCTCACGGCGCCGCAGGATGACGCCGTCCTGCCCGGGACGCTGGAAGGCATCGACATCCCAAGCGGACTGGCCCGGGTGAACGGAAACAAAAAACTCTACCGCACCCTGCTGATCAAGCTGCATGACGAATACCGTGACGCCCATGGCAGGATTTGCGAGCTGCTGGACAAGGGGGACATGCATGAAGCCATGCTCCTGGCCCATACCGTCAAAGGCGTCGCCGGAAATCTGGGAGCGGCCCGGATGCAGGCCACGGCGGCCGCGTTGGAGGAGCCCCTCAAAGCCGGTAGCCTCCCGGATACCTCCCGCCTCGACAATTTCAGGACCAGCCTGGAATCCGTCATGCGCGGCCTTGAGCCCCTGGCAGGGCAAACAAGCGCTTCTCCACCGGATCCCGCCGGAGGGGACATCTCGGAAGTCACGGTGCGCCTGGACGTCCTGGAGCGGCTTCTGCCCCAGCTCAAGGCGCGCAAACCAAGACTTTGCGCGCCCATTCTGGAGGAGATGGCGACCCTGAACTGGCCCGGAGAGGCAGTCCGGGACGTGATGGAACTGGAAACGCTGGTCAAGAAATACAATTTCAGCGACGCCCTTACGGTTGCGGAAAACCTCTTACGCATCACAGGAGCATGAAACCATGACCAGCCGCGTTGAAAAACCCGTCATCCTGATCGTGGACGACACGGAGTCCAACATCGACCTTCTGGTGGGCGTGCTCGGAGACGAATATGAACTCAGCGTGGCCATGAGCGGCCTGGAAGCGCTCGAAGCTGTGCGCGATGCCCGGCCCGACCTGATCCTGCTGGACATCATGATGCCTGGCATGGACGGCTACGAGGTCTGCCGCAAACTCAAGTCGGAGCAATCCTGGGCAAGGATTCCGGTCATTTTCATCACCGCCATGACCGAAGTCGAGGACGAGGCCAGGGGCTTTGATGTCGGCGCCATCGACTACATCGCCAAACCCTTCTCGCCGCCCATAGTCCAGGCCCGGGTAAAAACGCACCTGGCCCTGGCCGACCAGCAGCGGACCTGCGAAAAAACCGTGGAAACACAGGTGGCCGCGATCCGCCAGGGACAAAAGGACGCGATCTACATGATGGGACAGGCCGGCCATTACAACGACGACAACACCGGCGTGCACATCTGGCGCATGGCCGCCTACGCCCGCGCTCTGGCCAAGGCGGCCGGGTGGACCGTGGAAGAGCAGGAGCAGATGCTCCTGGCCGCGCCAATGCATGACTCGGGGAAAATCGGCACTCCCGACGCCATCCTGAAAAAGCCCGGCAAGCTCACGGATGAGGAATGGGTCATCATGCGGGAACACACGACCGTCGGGCACAAGATTCTCTCGGTCAGCGATGCGCCTGTCTTCCGGATGGCCGCGGAAATCGCCCTCTCCCATCACGAACGCTGGCTGGGTGGCGGCTATCCGCAAAACATCAAGGGGGAGGACATCCCCGAATCGGCCCGCATCTCGGCCATCGCCGACGTCTTCGATGCCCTGACCATGGAGCGTCCCTACAAGGAAGCCTGGAGCGTGGACAAGGCCATGGAATACATCCGGGACAACGCGGGGCATTTCGAGCCGCGCCTGACGAATCTGTTCATTTCCATCAGGGATGAAATCGAGCGCATCAGGGACTATTGGAACCAGCACGAAAAGGAGGACCTCTTTACCGCCTCCCTGGACGAACTCGGCAGCTAGAGGGGTTCGGCGAACCGGCCGAAAATCCTCCTCCGGGACGTTCGCACGCCCTGAAACAGCCCCAGTTCGACAGGCACTCCGCATTCGGATAAAAAACGAAAGCGGCCCGGGCCCCTTGCTGATGCCATCGGCGCCCGGGACACCTGGAGGCTCAATGTACCTGACCGCCATGACCCATCGCGACGAGCTTTTCGAGCTGACCCTGCGCTGGATGAACGACGATTTCCATCCTGACGACGGAGAAACGCTGACTCGCATATTCGTGTATGAAAGCGCCATTTCCGCCGTGATCAGCGAACGCATCCTGCGCCTGCTGGGAGGATTTTGGGGTTCCAAACTGCACGCACGGCGAGTCCGGTTCAAGCAGGAACTGCGCGAACGTATTATCGCACATCTCGGCGCACTCACTCCGCGAATGGCTGAACTGGCGTACAGCTATCGCCAGAACCCCAAATATTTCTTCCCCTACCTGCCCATCGATGCCCTGGTTATCACAGACCTGGACTCTCACCTGCTGGCGCTGGGCCGCATCAAACGCATGGCCCGTGTGGCGGAAAAGGTTTCGTTCAGGCTGGTGGAAGCCCTGTACAGGGAAATCCGAAGCAAGGCCCGTCACTTAGCCGAACTGCGTGCCGCGCAGGCGGGTGTGCCGCTTAACGAACTTTTGAGTTCGAAAGAGGCTATGCAGAACGATTTTGTACAGGCTGAGGAAGCCGTGGCTTGCAGTTTCATGGACAAAACCATCCATATCGGCGCCGAATCCCTGACCATAAACGACATCATCGGTTTCAAGATTATAGCGCCTCAGGAAACCCTTGACCGCCTTCCGGACATGCTGGGGAACGAAGCAGGGGTGCATATCGCAGAAATTGAAAAGCACACCGGCAACTACAACGCCGTAAATCTGCTGCTGGATGTTGCCCTTCCTCCCGCGAACGTGCTGACCGCCAGGCTTGCCGAAATGGATTGGGACGTGGCCCGCAGGCGGGGCCTGGACCGAGACGAGATACGGCGCAATATAGCCGGTTACGTGGAACAAGGCGCGGATTCGGTACGCATCGAGCTCATTCTGACTACACCGGAAGAACTCATGGAGGCGGAGTTCGGCCGATCCATCCATGAACTGCGCGTACTGCGACTGCGGCAGAGACAAAAATACCGGGGCCCCCTGGGGCAGAACGCGAGCTATCTGATCGAATACATGCTGGCCCTCGCGTCTTCGCCCACGGTCCACATTCCGGAGCTCCCCATCAAGATGTACGGCCGCTATCTGCCGGAAGAGATCTCCGCACTGAAACGCGGCCTGTACGGCAGTCCCATCGATGACGGTCTGCTCGGAGCGTTCTATCTGCACGAGGGCCAGGCCGAACAGATTCTTCCGGTGGACAGGCTGGCCGAAGAGAGCTGAATTGTCCCCCGCCCAGGCAGCTGCGCGAGCAGTTCTTTTTAAAGCGCTGCCAAGCTGCGGTTAGGACTTGGCCCCCTCCTGCGACAGGGCTTCAAAACCCGCGATGACGTCGAAAAGTTCCGCGTCGATCCCGGCCTGGCGCAGGCGGTGAAAAGCCCCGGACATATCGGCCAGCAGCTCCTCGATGTTCTTCTCCGCCCGCTGCATGGCCGCCAGGCGGCTCGCGTTCTCTCCGGCCAGGGATTCGGCGCAGGCCCGGAAAAGGGACACGAAAACATATTCACGCACCAGTGCGCGCAGAGTGCGCTCCGGATCGCCCGTGATCTCTGGCAGGCTTTTTGTGGGCCACGCCATACTGCCGTAGCGCTGCCGCCACCCCCTATCCAGAGGCAGCAGCTGCAGGTGCCGGGGAACGCACTGGGTGCTGGCGTTTTGGCAGTTATGAAAAAGATGCACCTGCGCGTCATAGCCGAGCCTGGACTCGACTTCGGCCAGGATGCGCCCGATGAGCGGGGTGATGGCCTCCACCGTGTTCGGCGCCGGGAACAGCCCGGCGACATCCAGATCCGCCTCTTGCAGAAAACCCTGAACCCGCTCGCCCATAGCCCAGACAACGGGAGTCTGCGGCAGACCCGCCAGGAATTTTTGGGCCTGCTCCGCCACGGCCTCGTTGAACTGCCCCACCAGGCCCTGGTCCGAGCCGAGCACGATCACACCCATCGCCCCCCCGCCGCCGGCCATGCCTCCCGCATTGGCGGCAAACTGTCGCCCCGCTTCGCGCAGCGCCAGACCAAGCCCCAGATTCACGCTTTGGGCGTACTCCTCCAGGGCTTGGACCGCCTGCTCGTAGCGGACGATATTGGACGAGGCCATGGCCTTCATGGCCCGAACCACGGAATGCAGGTCGCCGGCACTGCGGATTTTACGGCGCAGGCCTACAGCGGTTTCGCTCATGACCGGTTCAGCCCCGCGTCGAGTAGTGCCTGCCGGGCCATGCGGACCAGGGCGGCCCGGTCATCGTCCGCCAGGCCTTCATGCTCCAGACGTTCCAGCATGGTCCCGGATACCGAAGCCACAGCCTGACGCACGGCCTGCTCGGCTTCGGCCATACGCTGCAGCGGGACAGCGCGGAACAGGCCCGAGGTCAGGGCCAGAAGCACGGCCAGTTGCTCCGGCATGGGCACAGGGGCGAATTCCGGTTGCCGCAAACAGGCCCGCAGGCGCCGTCCATGCTCCAGGGTTTCGAGGCTGGCGTCGTCGAGGCGCGCCCCGAAACGGGCAAAGCTCTCCAGCTCCTCGAACTGCGCGTAGGCCAGCTTCAGGTCCCCGGCCACCGCGCGGTAGGCTGCGCGCTGGGCTTTTCCGCCCACCCGCGAAACCGAAGTACCGACATCCACGGCCGGCAGCACGCCAAGATGGAACAGCGTGGGCGAGAGGCTGATCTGCCCGTCGGTGATGGAGATGAGGTTTGTGGGAATGTAGGCGGCCATGTTCTGGGCCTCGGTCTCGATGACGGGCAGTGCGGTGAGGGAGCCGCCTCCGCGTTCCGGACGCAGGTGTGTGGCCCGCTCCAGCAGCCGCGAATGGATGTAGAAGATGTCGCCGGGAAAGGCCTCGCGCCCCGGAGGCCTGCGCAGCAGCAGAGACAGCTCGCGGTAGGATCGGGCGTGATGGGTCAGGTCGTCGTAGACGATGAGCACGTCGCGGCCCTGTTCCATGAAGTGTTCGGCAATGCTGGTGGCCGCGTAGGGCGCGATGTAGGACATGCCCGGCGGATCGCCGCCTTCGGCCACAACCACCACCGTGTAGCGCATGGCCCCCTTCTCCTTCAGCATGGCCACCGCCTTGGCCGTGGCCGCTGCGCGCTGCCCGATGGTGCAATAGACGCAGACGACGTTCTTGTCGTGCTGGTTGAGAATGGCGTCGAGGGCAATGGCCGACTTGCCGGTCTGGCGGTCGCCAAGGATCAGTTCGCGCTGCCCGCGTCCGATGGGAATGAGGGCGTCGACGACCTTGATGCCGGTCATCAGCGGCTCGGTCACCGGCGCGCGATCCATGATTGGCGGAGCCGGGCGTTCGATGGGCAGGCGTTTTTCGCTGACCAGCGGCCCCAGGTTGTCCAGAGGGAGACCGAGCGGGTCGATGACCCGGCCCAGCAGCAAGTCGCCCACGGGCACGTCCATGACCCGCCCCGTACGCTCCACGGTGTCGCCCGCGCGCAGATGCCCGTGATCGCCAAGGAGCACCACGCCGATCTCCTCTGCGTCCAGGTTGAAGGCGATGCCGAAAATTCGTCCCGGAAAGGCCAGCATCTCCTCGAATTCGACTCCCGGCAGACCCGACACCCGTGCGATGCCAGGAGAGACGCTGATGATGCTGCCGATCTCCCGTGCGTCATGCGTCGGGATAAAATCCTCGCGAGCCTTGCGCAGGTTCTGAAAGGTCCTGTCCAGGGTGCCGGCGAGGGAACAGGTCATGCGCCCCTCCCCTCGCCTGCGGGAGCAACAGCTTCGGAAGCGGAAAACAGCTCGTCCATGCTCTTTTGCATCCGGGCCAGATATTCCTCTATGCTCCAGGAAATCTTGCGGTTCCCGGTCAGGATCTCGATGCCGCCGATGAGGTCCGGATCGATTTCAAAGTGCACCTTTGCGCTTCCCTCCAGGACTTCCTCCAGGGCTGAACGCACCGAGGCCCTGCTTTCTTCGGACAATTCAAAAGCGCTGCGCACCCGAAGCGGTCCGGACTTGGCATCGGTCACCAGATCGGAACGCGCAGGCTCGTCCATGGAGCGAACCCGTTCCGCGAAGACCTGGCTGGCGCGCTCGTCGAAGCTCGCCCCTGCCAAGTCGGACAGGGTCTTGCGGGCAATGGCATAGGTTTCCTCCCGCGTGCGCCGCGCTATCTCATCGAGCAGGCAGTCACGGTCCCGTTTCAGGGCCTTGCTCTGCCTTGCGCGCTCGGCTTCGGCTTCCTCCCGCGCCTGGCCCAAGAGCTTCTGTCGTTCGTCCCCAGCTTCATTTCTGGCCGTTTCCAGAAACTCCTCGCGGGTGTCTTCCAATACCTTTTTTTGACGCTTAAATTCCTCCCGCTCCCGGGCGGCTTCGGCCTGCATCCGCTCGCCATCGGCCAACTCCTTGGCGATACGCTCCTCGCGGGCGTCGATGGCACCAAGGATCGGCTTGTATAGAAAGCGCTTCATGAGCCAGACCAGGACGAGAAAATTGACGACCTGCGCGCCGACGGTGAACCAGTCGATGAGCATGGCTACTGCCCCGCTGCCTGCCCGACGGCATGGGTCCAGAACGGATTGGCGAAGAGCAGGATCATGGACAACACGAAGCAGTAGATGGCCGTGGATTCGATCATGGCCACGCCGACAAAGAGGGTGCGGGTGATGGTCATGGAGGCGTCGGGCTGCTGCGCCAGGGCGGTCAGGGCCTGGGCCACGGCCCGTCCCTCGCCCAGGGCCGGGCCCAGGCAGCCGATGCCCGTAGTCAGGCCGGCGGTGATGATGGAGGCTACGGCAATGAGGGTCATGCTGTCCATGTTCTCTCCTTTGTAATCATTTGGTTGTCTCCCTGCGGTCCGAGACGCTGGTGGCGGCCGCGATGTATACCGTGGCCAGGATGAAGAAAATATAGGCCTGGATCATGCCGGTCAGAAGACCTAGCGCGGTCATGACGATGGGAAAGAAAAACGGGGTGACCAGCAGCAGGATGGCCGCGATCATGGCCCCGCTCATCATGTTTCCGAAAAGGCGCACGGCCAGGGCCATGGTGCGGGAAAGCTCGCCGATGACATTGAAAGGCAGCATGAACGGAGTCGGCTGGGCATAGGAGGCCAGATAACGACGCACTCCCTGTTTGCGGATGCCGTACAGCGGCACGGCCACGAACACGCACAGGGCCAGGGCCGCGGTGGTGGAAAGCGAAGCCGTGGGCGCGGCATAGCCGGGGATGACGGAGCACAGGGCGGCCAGGGCCACGAAAAGAAAAAGAGTCGCCAGAAAATCCAGATATTCCCTGGAGCGGGCAATGCCGACTTCGCGAATCTGCCTGTCCAGGGCCGTGACCACGATCTCGAGCAGATTCTGCCAGCGCGAGCGATCATCGCTCCTGGACAGTCGGCGGGTGATGAGTATCGACGCCAGGGTCATGGCCAGCATGAGAGCCCAGGTGAAGACGATGGTGGCATTTATCTTCACAAATCCGTACTGCCACAGGAGTATGGCATCGGGGCTGATACGCATCACTTCCCTCCGTTCATGCAGCTCTTGGTCAACCGCGTTGCAGCCATGCGCGCTATGATGAACCCGAGCAGACAGGCCGCCAGGCGTTCCCAGCGCCCGTCGCCGACCAGGTAGAACCCGCCCAGAGTGACGCCGGTACGAACCACGAAGCTTCCCATGAACCAGGCTGCGGAATGGCTTGAGGCCAAGGCCCTGCGGGTGGTCCACCACAGGCCGCCGAAAAAGAAGGCTCCGAGACAAAGGCCGGCGGCAAGGGCCAGCGCGAAATCGCTATGTATCATCGTCTTTCTGCTCCTCGCGGATGGCCCGATCCTCTTTGGCCACCCAGTACCAGGCGTTCCAGCAGCCCAAGGCCAGACCCGCCACGAGCAGGGCCAAGGTCCAGGACCTTCCGCCCGGGTAATTCTGGTCCAGCCACAAACCCATAAACACACCCAGGAGGGTCGGGATGCTCACTGACCAGCCGATGATTCCCATCATCCCGAGCCCAAACCAAACCTCGTTCCCGGCTCGTTTTTTGGCCCGCAGCTTGCGTCTGGCCCGCACGTCGACTTCTCGCTCCAGATCCGGCTTTTGCGGATTTTCGTGACTAGTCACGGTAAAACCCGGCCATGCGGCGGATCAAGCCGCTTTCCATTCTCACCAGGGCCCGGCGCACCTCCTGCTCCTCTTCGTCCAGATGCATGAATTCCTCTTCCACAGCCCGGCGCAGCTGCCCCAGATCCTGCCCAGCGATGGCGTTGCGTACGCAGACCACGACATTATGCCCGGTCTTGGTCAGCACGCCTTCATCCACTGCGACGTAGACCTCCTGCGTCTGTTCTGTTTCGTAAACCAGGATGCCGGGACAAAGCGCGGCCACACAATCCCGTCGCCTCGGCAGGATGCCGAAGGAGCCGTCGCGACTTTCGGCCACGATGCGCAAGGCCCCCACATCTTCGAAAACCCTGAACGGGAGCAAAATCCTAAGACGCATTTCCATCACGGTCCTCCTGCTCCTTGCTCCCGGCGACTTTATCTTTGGCCTGGTCTACTTCACCGATCATGTACAGGGCGCTCTCGGGATAGTCCTTGAACTCGTCGTCAAGAATGCGCTCGCACCCTTCGAGCGCCGCATCCAGGGAAACGAAAGCGCCCTGAAGCCCGGTGAACTGCTCGGTGGTAAAAAAAGGCTGGGTCAAAAAACGCTCCAGCCGCCGCGCGCGATTGACCACAAGGCGATCCTCCTGCGCGAGCTGCTCCAGACCGAGCATGGCGATGATGTCTTTCAAGTCCTCGTATTGAGCCAAGGTTTGGCGAACCTGGCGGGCGACAGAGTAATGGCGCTGGCCGACAACACCCGGGGTGGCCATCTTGGAGTTGGATTCCAGCGGATCCACGGCCGGGTAGAAACCTTCGCCGGCCCGCTTGCGGGACAGGACGATGGAGGCCGAAAGATGGGAAAAGGTGTGCACTGCTGCGGGGTCGGTGAAATCGTCGGCCGGGACATACACGGCCTGGATGGAGGTGATGCTGCCGGTGTCGGTGTTGGCGATGCGCTCCTGCAGCTGCGACAGCTCCGTGCCCATGGACGGCTGGTAGCCCAGGCGGGACGGCATCTGACCCATCATGCCCGAAATTTCCGACCCAGCCTGAATGAAACGGAAAATATTGTCGATGAGCAGAAGCACGTCGCGGCGTTCGTCGTCGCGAAAGTACTCAGCCATGGTCAGGGCAGCGTGGCCGACGCGAAACCGGCTGCCCGGCGGCTCGTTCATCTGCCCGAAGACCATGACCATGTTCGGCAGCACCCCGGCATCCTTCATCTCGCGGTAAAGCTCCTCGCCCTCGCGGCAGCGCTCGCCGATGCCGCAAAACAGGCTGACCCCCTCGTGATGTCCGATCATGTTGTGGATCATCTCGGTCAGAAGGACGGTCTTGCCCACCCCCGCCCCGCCGAAAAGCCCAGCCTTGCCGCCCCGCTCCAGGGGCAGCAGCACGTCGATGACCTTGATCCCGGTCTCGAAGATCTCTGTTCTGGTGGAACGCCGCGACAGGGATGGAGGTGGATTGTGGACGCTGCGCAGGGAAACGTCGCGCACTTCGCCCTCCTGGTCCAGGGCGTTGCCGAAAACGTCGAACATGCGCGAAAGCAGTCCGGGCCCCACGGGTGCCATCAGAGGGCCGTCCGTGTCATGGGCGACCATGCCCCTGGCCAGGCCCTGGGTCGGGGTCAGGGCGATGCCGCGCACGTGCTCTTCGTCAAGGTGGGACATGACCTCGATGACGATGCGCCCGTCCTTCCCCGTACGCAAAATGTTCCGAATGGCAGGCAGGCCGGAGGTGAAAGAAACATCCACGACGCTGCCGCGCACGGCGGTGACGAAGCCCGTATTTCCTGATCGAGCGGACTGATCCAGGACAGGAGGCGTTACTGAAGAATCGGGGCGTTGAGAAGAAGTGACCATGATCACTTATTGCCCCTTCACCGGCCAGGGTCAAGCTTCTTCGTGATCAATGCCGTTTTGTGCTCTGCCCTTGCCCGCGAAATGCACGAAACAGAAGCCAGAATCCGACCAGCACGCAGGGCACGCTCAGCCACTGGCCCACGGTCAAGAACTGGCCGTACTCGTAGGCCGCCTGGGGCATCTTGTAGAATTCGAGGACAAAGCGGGCGGCAAAAACCAGAGCCAGGAAGGTGCCGGCCAGCAGGCCCTGGCGGTCGCGCAGGTCTCGCACCCGATAAGCCAGGAGAAGGACGATGAAGATCAAAAGATAGGCCGCGGCCTCGTACAACTGCACAGGATGCCTGGGCAGCGGGTCGAGGCGTTCGAAAATCACGGCCCAGGGCACGATGGTCGGCATGCCGACTATTTCGGAATTCATGAAATTCCCGATGCGGATGAACGCGCCGCCCTGCGCCGCGGGGACGGCGATGCGGTCCAGCAGCCACCAGAAGCGCATGCCGCTGCGACGGGCATAAACGCCCACGGCCACAAGAATCCCGATCACGCCGCCATGACTGGCCAGCCCGCCTTCCCATATCTTGAGGATCAGCAGCGGGGTCGACAGGTAATAGACTGGATCGTAGAGCAGGCAGTGCCCGAGCCGCGCGCCGACCAGGGCGCCGACGACCACAAAGCCCAACAGGGAATCCAGGTCGTCGGTGGAGCGCCCCTCCCGTGCGAACATGCGCCCCATGATCTGCAATCCGACGATGAAGGCTGCCGCGAAAAAAATTCCGTACCAATGGACGGACAGGGGCCCGACGCTCACGGCGATGGGGTCGGCGTTCCAGTAGATCATAAAAAAAGTCCTCCCGGGGATGAGTTTTCAACAAGTCCGAATCGTTTCGCAAAAACCCGGCGTCATCCCCAGATCGACCCGTATAAAAGACCCGAAAACGTGGCCATGACGATGACCAGACTCACAAAGACAACCGTCTTCTTCACGCCCATGATGCTGTTTATGACCAGCATGTTGGGCAAACTCAGCGCCGGACCGGCCAGCAGCAGGGCCAGGGCCGGGCCCTTGCCCATGCCCGCGCCGATGAGGCCCTGCAGGATGGGCACTTCGGTCAGGGTGGCGAAATACATGAAGGCCCCGGCGAAGGAGGCGAAAAAATTGGCCCAGAAGGAATTGCCGCCCACGGCGCTGGCCACCCACTGCGAGGGGATGAGGCCTTCGTTGCCGACCCGGCCAAGCAAGGCTCCCGCGATAAGCACGCCGAAAAGCAGCAGCGGCAGGATCTGCTTGGCAAAACCCCAGGACGAGGAGAACCAGTCCCCGACCTCGCCTTCATCGGTGCTGGTGAAGGCGGACAAGCCGATGACCCCGGCCGTGAAGGCCAAAAGCGGCTGGCCGGGAAAGAAAACCGCCAGAAGAACCACCGGGATGGCGGCGGTACCCACTTTCCAAAGCTTCACATCGAACCAGCGCACAAGCATTACGCCCAAGGCCACCGAGAATGCAGAGGTCAGCATCCACTTGGCCCCGAAAATGGTGGCCCACAATCCGGAATCCGTCTGGGGAGCGCCCCAGTTGGCGAAAACCAGAATCGCGACCATGGAGGCGAAATACAGGGCGTTCTGCCACAGGGGGCGTTTCACTTCCTCCTCGATCTGCGCCATCTGAATGACCTGCCGTTCGGCCTCCTCCTTGCGGAAGAAAAAGTGCATCAAAAGGCCGATGACCACGCTGAAAAGGATGGCTCCCACGGCGCGGGCGATGCCCATTTCAGGCCCCAGGATGCGGGCCGTCATGACGATGGCCAGCACGTTGATGGCCGGCCCGGAATAGAGGAACGCGCAGGCCGGGCCAAGGCCCGCGCCCATGCGGTAGATGCCGGCGAAAAGCGGCAGCACCGTGCAGGAACACACGGCCAGGATGGTGCCCGAGACGGCGGCTACACCGTAGGCCAAGACCTTGTTGGCCTTGGCGCCGAGATACTTCATGACCGCGCCCTGGCTGACGAAGACCGAGATGGCTCCGGCGATGAAGAATGCCGGAATCAGGCACAGCAGCACGTGTTCCTGGGCGTACCATTTGACGAGATGAAAGGCTTCGAGGATGGCGTTGTCAAAACGCGGCACGCCCACGGGCAGATAAAAGCAGGCCAGGAAAACCGCGACGATGACCGCCAGGGGCTTCCACTCTTCTCTCCAGTTCATGATCAACCTCTACTTGAGTTTTGGCCGGGCAGCCTGGCCGGTCATTGATAATTGTTCCATGGCGCGCGTCGAAAGCACGGCCTCCACGCAATGCATGAAATTCAGGACGCACGGGACCTTGAGGCTGTAATACACCTGCTTGCCCCTTTTCTCGTCCTGCACGATGCCTGCCTGCTTGAGCACGGTCAGATGCTTGGATACGGTGGAAAAATCCGCGTCGATGAGTTCCGCGAATTCGCAGACACACTTTTCCCCGGATTCCAGATGCTCGACCATCCACAAGCGGGTCGGGTGAGCCAGCGCCTTGAGCACGGCGGCCTTGGCCTCGAAAAACTTTCTGTCTTCAGCCTTCATGGTAGCTCCTACGTTTGCACAAATGACCAAGTATGCAAGGATCAGCGTTTCGTCAAGAGTGCGAGACCGACCTTGCCGGGCTGCCTTGAAGTTATCCAGGGAAGGAAAAAAGACGGGAAAAAAATTGACGCAAACAACGCTTGGCAATATTGCCAATTAAAAAAAGGAGACGCACATGCTCGTGCACCTGTGCCCGACCAGGGAAGATTTCGAGGCTCGCGCCAAGGTCATGAAGGCTCTCGCGCACCCGACCCGCCTCATGATGATCGAGGAGCTCTCGCGCGGCGAACGCTGCGTTCGCGAGCTGCGTGACCTGGCCGACCGCGATCTGTCCACGGTCTCCAAGCATCTCTCGATCCTGAAGGACGCAGGTATCGTGCAGGACGAGAAAAGGGGCAAACAGGTTTTCTACCGCCTGCGCGTGCCCTGTGTCCTGAATTTCTTTCATTGCCTGGACTCGGTGCTCACGGCCCGGGACAGGCTGGCAGGCCGTTGATAACCGGCCTGCAAATTTTAAATTTTTCAAGGCCGTTCAGACAAACTGATTCTTGGCCGTCAGGCCATTCGTAACTTCAACTGTTCAAGGAGTCGTCATGAAAAAAGTTCACGTTATGGGTCCTGGCTGCCCCAAATGTACGGAAACATTCAAGATCGTCGAAGCTGCCATTGCCGAATCAGGGGTGGAGGCAAGCCTGGAGAAAGTCACGGACTTCACCGAAATCTCAAAATTCGGAGTGTTCACGACCCCCGCAGTGGCCGTGGACGGCACGGTCAAGGTCATGGGCAAGGTGCCAAAGAAGGCCGATGTCGTAGCCTGGCTGACCGCGTAACACGCTTTCGGTCCGGAGCATCGCCGTCACCACGCCATCTTTTGCGGTCCCTGCAAAATGCGACGTCCCCTGGAAGGACGTCATGGCAGAAAGTCGTCATCCCCTGAAAAACGGAAATTCATGTGCAATGACCTGAAAGGCATGAATTTCAAGCCAATGCCGGGCCATGTCCGGCACACGTTCACGGGAATGACGATCAGGTTCACCGGCGACTTTTGGCATTTGTCTCCAACTTTAAACCAGATGCGCTGAAGCGAAGCAAAATGCCATTTGTTTCAAACGACATTCGAGCAACCCTTTCTTCGAGGTTTCCATGAAAATCTTTCGCCTTTTTCTCGCCCTGTTTTTCCTGATTGCAGCATCACAGGCCGTAGCCGGGCCTTCCCCGCTCATTTCAGGAGACCCCCAGGAAGTTCCCATCAAGGGCATGGTCACCATGGTCGATATTGGCGCAAAAGCCTGCATCCCGTGCAAGATGATGATTCCTGTTATCGAGTCCTTGTCCGAGGAATACGAAGGTCGGGCCGCCATCGTCTTCATAGACGTCTGGAAAAACCCGGACGAGACCCCGAAATTCGGTCTTCGCGCCATCCCGACCCAGATCTTCTATGACAAGGACGGCAAGGAAGTCATGCGCCACGAAGGATACTTTTCCAAAGAGGAGATCATCAAGGTTCTGACCAAGCTCGGGGTGGAATAATGGACCAGTTCCTGATTCTTATCCACGAGTGGATGGGGTCCGGCGTGGGCCTGGCAGCGCTGGGCTGCTTTCTGTGGGGCGTGGTCAGCGTGCTGTTCAGCCCCTGCCACCTGGCCTCCATCCCCCTCATCGTCGGCTACGTGGCTGGTCAGAACAAACTGGTCGAAGGTCGTCAGGCAGCATTCTATGCGATCCTCTTCACCACCGGGCTGTTCCTGACCATCGCCGCCATCGGCGTGATCTGCGCCTGGCTCGGACGGATGCTTGGCGACGTAGGCCCGTACTGGACCATCGTCGTCGGGCTCATTCTGTTGTGGGTGGCCATGGACATGCTGGGCGTCGCCCAATGCTCCATGGGCGGAAACCTCATGGGCCGTTTCAAACTGCGCGGCATGGGTGGGGCTTTCGTGCTCGGCCTGGCCTACGGCGTCCTGTCGGGTTCCTGTACTTTCGGTTTCATCGCGCCAATCCTGGCCGTCATCACGGTGCAGGAAAAGATCGCGACCGGCATCCTGCTCATCGTCCTCTTCGGCCTTGGGCACTGCATCCCCATCGTCATCGCCGGCAGCTCCACCGCCCTGGTTCGCCGTCTCATGGCCAACACCTCCTGGCAACGCGGGGGCACGGCTTTCCGGCGAATTGCCGGAATTCTGATCGGCCTCATGGGCTTCTACTTTATCGCCCGTCCGTTCCTGCCGGTCTGAGCCAATCTCTTTGAGGCAACCCGTCTTGGCCAGCGCGCCTGTCGCTCATGCCTCATGCGCCAGGCGGCAAGTTTTGCATTGACATATCCACCTATGCGGATATGTATTCACCATCTGGCGCGAGCCCACCACAGACAGGACAAGAAGGAGACATGAGCCACATGAAGAAAGAAACCACCGCCGGAATCAGCTTTTTCGAGAAGAACCTCACCCTCTGGGTCGCCCTGTGCATGGTCGCGGGCGTGCTCATTGGCAATTTTTTGCCCGCTGTCCCGGCATTTTTAAGCAAGTTCGAATACGCCAAGGTCTCCATTCCCATCGCTGTGCTGATCTGGTTCATGATCTACCCCATGATGATGAAGGTCGATTTCGCCAGTATCAAAAACGTCGGCAAAAATCCGACCGGGCTGTACCTGACCTGGGTCGTCAACTGGCTGATCAAGCCTTTCACCATGTTCGCCATCGCGGGCTTTTTCTTTTTCGTCGTCTTCAGGCCCTTCATTCCGCATGAACTTGCCAAGGACTATCTGGCCGGAGCCATCCTGCTCGGGGCCGCGCCGTGCACGGCCATGGTCTTTGTCTGGAGTCATCTGACCAGGGGCAACCCGGCCTACACCGTGGTCCAGGTGGCCACCAACGACCTCATCATCCTGGTCGCCTTCACCCCCATCGTGGCTTTTTTGCTGGGGATCAGCGGCGTGACCATTCCCTGGAACACCCTGCTCCTCTCCGTGGTCCTGTTCGTTGTCATCCCCCTGGCAGGCGGCGTGCTGACCCGCAACCATGTCATAAAAAGCAAGGGACTGGATTATTTCAACAACACCTTCATCCCCAAATTCAACAATGCCACCATCGTCGGCCTGCTCCTGACCCTGGTGCTCATCTTCTCCTTCCAGGGCGAGGTGATCCTCGGCAATCCGCTGCACATCCTGTTCATAGCCGTCCCGCTCATCATCCAGACCGTGCTCATCTTCTTTCTGGCCTACCTTGCGGGCAAAAAACTCAAACTCTGCCACAGCATCGCCGCCCCGGCGGGAATGATCGGCGCGTCCAATTTCTTCGAACTGGCCGTGGCCGTGGCCATCACCCTTTTCGGGGCATCTTCCCCGGTGGTCCTGGCCACCATCGTCGGCGTGCTGGTGGAAGTTCCGGTCATGCTGGCCCTGGTCAAATACGCCAACCGCACCACAAGCTGGTTCCCGGACTCGGAGGCCTGACGGCCATCATCGCGCGGACGCACCAACAAAAACCCCATAAACAATTTCCGGGCGGCTTCTCACGAAACCGCCCGGAAATTTTTCATCTGCCCAGCCAGGCTTTGAGCGTGCTTTTCGATCTTCTCAATTCACGCCATGCAGTTGTTCCATGGTGCGGGCCACTGCGCTCAGGCTGAAGTTGCTGAGCATGTGCACGGGTTTCTTGAACTTCTTGCCCAGGTTCTTGACCTTCAGACAAGCGCCGTGGCTGTTGCAGTTTACCGGGCAAAGGACCAGATCCGCCCGCTGCACGCTGTTTTCGAGCCCCTTGCCCCCCGACTTCATGTGTCCGGCGTGATATTCGAACACGCCGCCGCGCTCCTCGATCAGCCTGCGATAGGACTTCTCCATGCGCTCGATGCCGCCAACGATGAGCACCCGTTTCTTGCACAGATCGTAGGACGGACACCTGGGGCTGCATTTTCCGCCCCTGCAGTCTCCATCCATACATGACTTAGGCCCCCTCTCCTCCGCCTGGCGGGACATAAAAGTGTGGGACCGGCAAAGGCCAGAGTTCCCGGAACGCAGCACAGAGCGTTCCTTTTCCGCAGCTGAGATCTTCATCCAAAAACCCCCTCTTTTCGCGACAACACCCGGCTGCCAGGCACGATGCGATATTGATGCCTTGCGCATGCTTGCGTCTTTCTCCAGACGGAGTGCCCCATGAAAAATGGTCATTGACCCCGGCGCCTAGCCCTTGGGTCGTGTACTATAAATTAGGCATAACTAATATATTGATACCCACCTATCCCGCAAAATCGACCCTTGTCAACATGCAACAAGCCAAGTCGAAACAAAAAAACTACCAATATGGCAATAATACAAACTTAAAGACAACTAACAAAACACATGTGAGCCAGCGTCATTCGTGAATTTGATCCGTGAACACCGTCGCGTCCTTCATTCCGGTCACAAGCCTGGCAGGACAGGCCGAGACCGGAATCGTGGCGTCGCCGAACTTTTTGAAGGCCTCGCGCTTGGCTTCGCCGGTGAAAAGAAGAACCCCGGTCCGCGCAGTGAGCATGAGCGACAGGGAAGAGCTCATCCGTTCCGGAGGCGGCTTTGGCGAGTCGTCCATGACGATAAAGCCGTGATGCGGGTCCGTCACGGAGTGATGCCCCGGAAACAGGGCCCCGACGTGGCCGTCCTCGCCGGAACTGAGCAGGATGATGTCGTAGCGGAATCCCTGCCCCGCGAGCACCTCTTCATAGGCCAGTGTTCCGCGATCCGTCGCGGTCGTATCCAGGATGAAGGGGTGGGCGTTTTCCGGAGAAATCTTGCCTTCCCGCGCCAGAGGCGTGACGAGATGATCCCGGAGCAGCCCAAAATTGCTGTCGGGATGATCGATGGGAACAAGTCTCTCGTCAATGATGAAGAAATGCACCCGGTGCCAATCGAGCGCCTCCGTACGCATCGCGTCGAAAATCTTCACAACGCTTCTCCCGCCGGGCACCGCGATGTTCACGGCGGCGTGCACGGCCAGAGCATCCCGAAGCTTTTGGCACAGGTGCCGGGCAGCCCGTTGCAGGAGCAGATCGGTATCCTTTTCTTGGAGTATCGTGAGCATGAAATGTGTCCCTTTAAAACAAATTCAAGCCAAAAAACGGCTGTCGAACCTCTCTCAAATCCTGAATCATTTTGAAGCATCGCGTTCTGCGGAAAAATCGCCATCGCCGATGACCTAGCGTACTCAATAACCCGTATTCGTCTAAAATAACAAGAGGAGTTGTTCCCGGCAAAGGTCTGGCGTACAGCGACCGGCATGAAACCGGTCAACAACATCCACGACAATCTGTTCCGATACACCATGAGCCACAGCAATGTGGCCGCCGACTTTCTGGTCCAGTACCTGCCTTCGGAAGTGACCGGCAATTTGCGCCTCGACACCCTGACCATCGCCAAGGATACCTTTGTGGACCCGAATCAGCGGGAGCACTATTCGGACCTGCTTTACACGGTCCTCCTGAAGGGAGGCACATCGGCGTTCGTCTATTTCCTGTTTGAGCACAAAAGCCGGCCCGACCGTTTCGTTGCGCTACAGATCCTGCGCTACATGGTCGAAATCTGGGAACTGCACCGCAAGCAGCAAAAAAAATCCAAGACCCTGCCACTCATCATCCCCATCGTCGTCTATCACGGCAAGAACACTCAAAAAGCGTCAAGACTCGCCGATCTGATCGAACTTCCGGACATGAAATGCAACGCTTACGTGCCGCGCTTCGACCTCGCGTTTTACGATTTCTCGCCCGCATCCGATGAAAAAATCAAGGGAGCCATCACCCTGCGCCTGATGCTTGCGTGCTTTCGGGCCAAGAACAACCCAAGAACGGTCGGGCACGTCATGGACCTCTTCGGGCTGCTGGCCAAACTCGACAACAGTGCAACCTCCATGCGCTGGATCGAGGTCATCGCGACCTACCTGTTCCAGACCATGGACATCGACAGGGACGTCATGCACAATATCGCGAGCATTCAACTGGACTCGAACAAGGAGGGAAAGGTCATGACCCTGGCGGATAGACTGCGTAAGGAAGGCCGGATTGAAGGCAGGATGGAGGGCAAGATGGAGGGAGAAGTCCTGGGCCGCCATGCCGTGCTGCAACGCCTGCTCGGCAAGCGCTTCGGAAAGGACATCCTGGACATTCGCATGCAGGACCGCCTGCGGAGCGCCAGCGCCGAACAGCTCGACCTCTGGGCGGAGCGCATCCTCGACGCCACGACTATCGAGGATGTCTTCAGGGAATAGACCCGCCGGTTGCGGCCCATGTTCCAGACCATGGACATCAACATGGACGTCATGCGCAATATCGCGAGCATGCAACTGGACTCGAACAAGGAGGGAAAGGTCATGACCCTGGCAGATAGACTGCGCAAAGAAGGCAGGATTGAAGGCAAGATGGAGGGAGAAGTTTTGGGCCGACATGCCGTGCTGCAACGCCAGCTCGGCAAACGCTTCGGAAAGGACATCCTGGACATTCGCATGCAGGACCGCCTGCGGAGCGCCAGCGCCGAACAGCTCGACCTCTGGGCGGAGCGCATCCTCGACGCCACGACCATCGAGGATGTCTTCAGGGAATAGATCCATCCATCCCGGTCGAGGCCCCATGCCTCAAGCCTGGCCCAAGTCAGGCTCACGCCTGCGTCATCTTTTTCGGCCATCTCTTGGCCGCGTTTGGCCCGAACATGATTCCTATTCCCGGACGCGGTCTCCAGCCACAGGCGCTCCCGCTTCGAGCAGCCCTCCCCAGTCCGTCCGCTCGCCCATCTCCCGCCTGATTTCTTCGGGCAGAAAATCCTTGCCGACGCGAGCCTCCCAGCCCCCGCCAAGGGCCTTGTACACAGCCGACAGATTGATGAGCACCGAGCCCTGCGTACTCGTCAGCAGGTCCTGGGCCTGGACCTTGGAACGCTGCGTGTCCAGGACGCGCTGAAAGTCGGCGAGACCTTCGCGGTACTGGATCATGGAAATTTCCACCGAACGTGTCGCGGCGTCCACGCCCTGCGCGAGAAAGGCAACCTCCTCCCTGGAGCGCAGGAAGGCGGACAAGGCATCCTCGGTCTCCCTGGCGGCCTGGAGCACCGTATCCTTGTAACTCACGACCAGCTGCTGGAAACGCGCGTCCTGGACGCGGACATTGTTCTTGATGCGCCCGTAGTTGAAGATGTCCCATCCAAAGCCCATGCCTCCCGAATACTGGAGGCTGTCCCCGCTCATGAGATCGCCCAGATTGCTGCCGCCCGGATATCCGGCGATGGTCAGCGCCGCGTTGCTGGCCGACAGGCCGATATTGCCGAACAGGGTCAAGCGTGGGTAGAGATCCGCCCGGGCCACCCCGATCAGCGCGCACTGGGCGGCCATGCGGGCCTCGGCGGCGCGGATGTCCGGACGCCGCCGCAGGAGCTCGGCGGGAACGCCCACCGCCAAATCGGCGGGCACCTCGGGGATGCGTCCCGGCGCGCCGAGCAGGTCGTCCACCTCGCCGGGCAGCATGCCGAGCAGCGCAGCCAGACCGTTTTTGGCCTGACGCAGCTGAGCATCCAGCCGCGGCATGGAGGCGCGCGTGTTGGCCAGCAGCGCCCGGGCCTGGGCCACGTCGAGTTCGGTCACGTCCCCGCCCTCGTAAAGCGCCCGGGCAATCTGCAGGGAGCGCTCCTGAACCGCCACGTTTTCACGCGCGATGTCCAGGCGTTCCTCCAGGGTGCGCAACGTCACGTAGACCCGCGCCACCTCGGCCGTGAGCGTGACCAACAGATCGTCGTAACCCGCCGTGGCCGCGTCCAGATCCCACACGCCCGATTCCACCGCACGCCTGAATTTTCCCCAAAAATCGAGTTCCCAGGCCGCGTCGAGGGCGACGGAGGCCGTGGCGTAATACGTGTCCAGCGCGGGCGAGGTATTGGCGTTGTGCTTACTCAGACCGTTGTCGGCAAGGTTGCCCTTGAGCTGCTGCAGCTGCGGAAACCTGTTGCCGGTGGCGATGCCGAGCCTGGCGCGGGCCTCAAGGATGCGCAGCCCGGCGACCTGCAGGGACGGGTTCCGTTCGCGGGCCATCTCCACCAGCCGGTCCAGCACCGGATCATTCAGTCGCTTCCACCAGACCGCAAGCTCGGCCGGGCCATCCTTGAGCCTGGTGTCGCCTTTCCCGCTCCATTCCTTCATCACCGGGACCTCCGGCCGGACATAATTCGGACCAACGGCGCAACCGCCCAGAAGGACAAGGGCAAGGCCCAGGACCGTGATCCGCAAGACATTGGCGGCATCCGTCGCCCGGCGTGTGGCATCCTTCATGGCTCTACTCCTCGCTCTTCACGTTGAAAAAGATCGCATACAGCACGGGCACGACGATCAGCGTCAGGACCGTGGCGAAACCGAGACCGAACATGATGGTCACTGCCATGGACACGAAAAAGGCGTCCTGCACCAGGGGGAGCATGCCCAGGATCGTGGTCAAGGCGGCCATGGACACGGGAATGAGACGACTGACTCCGGAATCGATGACGGCCCTGAAGGGCGGTTTGCCGCTCCCGGTCTCCACATCGATCTGATCGATCAAAACAATGGCGTTCTTGATCAGCATGCCCGAGAGGCTCATGAGCCCCAGGAGGGACATGAACCCGAAGGGCTGGTCGAAAAGAAGCAGGCCCGCGGTCACACCGATGACGGACAGAGGCACCGTGAACCAGATGACCAGGGTCTTCTTGATGGAATTGAAGAGCACTATGACGATGAGGATCATGAGTCCGAAAAACACCGGGATGGTGCCCGCGAGGCGCGAATTGGCCTTGGCCGAGTCTTCGGACTCTCCGCCCCAGGCCATGGAGTAGCCGGGCATGTCCCTTATGGGCCATTTGTCGGAGTAACCGACCTTGAGGGTCGAGGCGTCGTACCCTTCCTGAAAGGGGTCCTCGCCGGGCGCGAAGCTTTTTCCGAGCACCTGCGCCACGTCCACGTTCAGGGCCTGTTCGATCGCGGGCTTCACGCGCTTCATCAGCTCACTCGGCAGGCCCGAGCTTGGATCGGCATGAATGCGCAGCATCTTGAAGCGGTCCCGGCGCCACAGATAGGCGTCCTCGAACTCCATCTTCATGCCGGTCAGCACCTGGCCGATGGGAATCATCGACTGCGCGGCCGGACTCCAGATGGGAATGCTCTCCATGCTGTCCAGGTCACTGCGTTCCTCTTCCGGAGCGCGCGTGATGATCGGGAGCAGCTCGTCGCGCTCCTTGAACACGCCCACCCGGGTCCCCTCGAAAACAGACTCGAAAGCCATGGCGATCTGAGGTCTCTCGATGCCCGCCTTGAGCGCCGGAACTTCGGCCATCTGGGGCCGCATGACCTTGACCTTCTGCCGCCACTCGTTGCGCACGGACTTGGCATGAGGGTCATCCAGCAACACCTTCTCCGCCTTGGCGGCCAGCTCTCTCAGCACCGTCGAATCCGGACCATAGAGACGCAGCTGGATCTTGCCGCCCACGGAAGGCCCGAGCACAAAGAGCCGCACGCTGACCAGGGCTTGCGGAAACATACGGTCCAGATCCCGCTGGATCTTTTGGGTCAGATCCGGGATGCGCCTGTAATCGTCGACGTCCACAAGGATCTGGCCGAAGGCGTCGTAGCTCTTCTCCGTCGGGTAGGTCAGCAGGAACCGGACCTGCCCTCCTCCGATCATGGTCGTCATGTGGGTCACGCCTTCGCGCCGGGCGATATCCGCTTCGGCCCGCTCCAGTTGCCGCTGGGTTTCGCGGATGTCCGTGCCTTCGGCGAACCAGAAGTCCACATAGAACTGGGCCCTGGTCGAGTCAGGGAAGAAGCTGTTCTTGAGGGTGCCAAAGCCGACCATGGCCGCGATGAACATCACGACGACAACCGCCACCGTGACCCAGCGCCGACGGATGCACCAGGCCAGAAAGGCGCGATATGCACCGTAGAATTTCCCGCCGTAGGAGTCGGCCGCGCTGCTTGATCCGTCCGCGTTTTGCGGCCGTACCTTCAGAAACGCCTTGCAAAAGAGCGGGGTGGTGTTCACGGCCGTGACCCAGCTCATGAGCAGGGAAATGAGAATGACATAAAAGAGGGAGCGACAATATTCGCCCGTGCTGTCCTGGGAAGTGCCTATGGCGGCAAAGGCGGCCACGGCCACGAAGGTCGCGCCCAGCAGAGGCACCCCGACCTGCCCCACCACGTCGCGGGCAGCGGTCAGAGCATCCTCGCCACGATTCATCTTCTCCTTCATGCCGTCCGTGACCACGATGGCGTTGTCGACCAGCATGCCCAACGCAATGACCAGGGCGCCGAGCGAAATTCTCTCCAGGGTGATGTCGCCAAGATCCATGACGATGAAGGTCGCCATGATGGTAATCACAAGGACCGCCCCGATGATCAGCCCGCTGCGCAGCCCCATGAATATGAGCAGCACCACGACGACGATGGCCACGGCCTCCAGCAGGTTGATCAGAAAGCCGTTGATGGCTCCGGTCACGGCCCGGCTCTGGTGGGAGATGACGTGCAGCTCCATGCCCACGGGACGCATGGATTCAAGCTCGTGAAAACGCTGGTCCAGGGATTCGCCCATGTCGACCACGTTGCCGCCAAGGACGGTGGAGACGGCCAGCCCGATGGCGGGCTTGCCGTCGTAGCGCAGGATCGTATCCGGCGGAGCGATGTAGTCGCGTTTGATGTCGGCCACGTCGCGAAGATAGACAGTGCTGTCCGACCCCATGCCCTTGATGAGCAGCCCGCCGATGTCCTGCTCGGACTTGAATTCGCCCGTGGGGCTGATGGGTATATACTCGACCCCGAGCGGCAGATGCCCCCCGCTGGCCGGAATGTTCTTGGCCTTCAGGGCATTGCTGATGTCTGACGGAGATACTCCGAACTGGGACATCTTTTCGCGACGCATCTCGATGTAGATAGCTTCCTTCTGCACGCCGTAGAGATTGATCCGCTTCACGTCCTTGGCCTTCAGAAGCTCGCGTTGCAGAAACTTGGCGTACTCGTAAACTTCGCGCGGCGTGTAGCCCTCTCCGGTGATGGCCAGGAAGACGCCGTAAACATCGCCGAAATCGTCATTGACGATGGACGGTCCGGCTCCGGGCGGGAGACTGCGCTGCGCGTCGGAAACCTTGCGTCGCAGCTCGTCCCAGACCTGAGGCAGGGTGGCCTTGTCGAAATTGTCCTTCATCGTGACCTGCACGATGGACAAGTCCCGCGAGGACCGCGAATCGACCCGCTCCAGTTGGCCCATCTCCTGGCAGGCCTTCTCGATCACGTTGCTGACCTCTTCTTCCACCTGCTCCGCCGAGGCCCCCGGATACGGAGTGATGATGACCGCCTCCTTGATGGTGAACTCGGGATCCTCAAGCCTGCTCAGGTTGTTGAAGGAATACCATCCGACCACGAGAAAAAGAACGGTCATCACCCAGCTGATAACGCTCTTGCGTATGCTCCACTCCGCGATATTCATCATCGTTCTCCCGGCCGGTTTCAGAAGGTTCCATCAAACGGCTTGACCCGCATCCCGTCCCGCAGCCGACTGGCCCCGCTGACAGCCACGACGTCTCCGGCCCTTAGCCCTTCGGCTATGCGGATGCCCGCCTCCCCGGCCACCCCACCCGTGACGACCTTGCGGCGCTGCACCGCCATCGTGTCCGGCTCGACCACCCAGACGTGAGCCACGCCCCGTTCGTCGGAGAAAACGGCCACGGCGGGGACGACGAACCGTCCGTCACCGTTGACGCCCTCCCGGGACGAACCGACGATCATGGCGGTCATGCCGGGCAGGATGGAGACGTCGTCTGGTTTCTTCATCTCGAAGACGACTTGGAAGGTCTGGGTTTTAGGGTCGGCCCGGGTGGAGAATTCCTTGACGGCAAGCGCATACTCCTTGCCCGGCAGCGCGGCGAACTCGGCCATGACCGGGGCCTCCTTGCCGGTTCTTTCGGAAGGCTCGTTTATGCGGGCGACCACGCTCTCCGGCAGATCGACCAGAATTTCCAGCGCCGAGATGTCGTCCAGGCTGACGATGGGCTCCTTGGCCTGCACCTCCTGAAAATTTTCCACGTGCCGCCTGGAAACGATGCCCGAAAAAGGCGCGCGCAGGGTCGTGTCGCCGAGCTTGTCCCGGGCCGCATCCACTGCGGCCTGGGCGGACTCCATCTCGGCCGAGGCCCGGTCCTTGGCCTCCCGCCTCTTGACTACCATGCTCTCGCTGGTCGCGCCGGGGTCCTGCTTGCGGATGCGCAGGATGCGCTCGTATTCGCTCGTGGCGCTCTCAAGGGCCGCGCGCACATTGCCGAGCTGGCCCTGGGCGTTGCGCAGGCTGTTCTCGAAATCGCGCTGATCCAGCTGGGCCAGAATCTGCCCTTCCTTGACCTCCTGCCCTTCCCCCACCGGGAGCTGCGTAAGCGTCCCGGACACCTGGAAGGCCAGCTCCGCCCTTTTGGACGCCCGCACCATGCCCGGAAATTTACGCTGCATGACCTCGGAGGACTCCCCGACAGTCAGCATCTTCACGGGCCGGGGTTCCTCGGCCGCAGCCTGCCGCTCCGGCGGACTGTCACATGCGGACAAAAGAAAAAATGAAAAAAGAAACAGCAAGGCAGCGCCAGGGTAAAAAAATCCGCTGCACCGGAAGATCAATTTATTCCTGCTCATGTCGACACCATTTCCTCGTTTTTTCATCTGCCACTCAATAGTTCCAGCCGCAAAACCGCATGAAGACCACGCTTCCGTATCCGCATCCCACGTGACGCCAAAATTTCCATATTAAGGCGATCAATTACATATTTTCACCCAAAATGCCAATCCCGTTCGAACAGTCACGCAATTTTCGTCACAAATTTCCTGAAACGCTCCCCATGCAGACATCAAAGGCCACGATACGTCCCGCCAGCAAAAACATCGACCACCGCCTGCCTGACCATCTCGTAGACGGCTTCAGAGGAACGCCCCTCTGCAAGTGGTCCCGTCACGCTGTCCAGAAAGGAGATCTGCCCGTCCGCGTTGGTGTCGGACAGGGCCAGAAGTTCCCTCCCGGAACCGTCGCCCGAAGTCACGCGGACCCGAACGGACCAGCCAAGCCTGCCCCCTTCCGTGATGCTTATGAGCGTGCGCCCAAGGGCGGTCACAAGATCCAGCACGTAGACGCAGCCCTCCTGAGGACAAAACGGCAGCCCCTCGGCATCGAGCGTGGCCATTCGGGCGAAGGGCCTGGCCAGGGCGTAAAGGTTGCTTGCGCTGTTGAAGATGATCACCGCGTCCCCTACCCGGCATGATTTGAAAAGCTTTTCCATGTCCGGATTGTCCAGCGCCACGCATCCTTCGGTCCAGTCGCGCTCCCGATTGTCGCCGAATTGCCGGAACACTCCGCCGCCATGTATGGCGATGCCGCAGCCAAGTCCCGTGTTACAGGGGCCGGGCCTGGATTTTCGGGCAGCGGCGCGTATCTTCTTGAATTCCGGGATAGAGATGACGCCAACGGCCAGGGCCTTTTCCGCGTCGGCGAGATTGGGGTAGGAAATCCCGAGCGTGCGATGAAAGCGGGTCACGGCCTTTTTATATGATACGAAATAGAGCCCCTCGGGGGTTGCGCAGTCGAAGGTCCTGCGCTTGTCCGAGACCGGGTCGATCCCGAAGCTGACAGGGTACGTGGCCACCGGCTTTGCTTCCCTGAATGCGACCAATTCTCTCCTGGCCTTGTCCACGACCAGGCATCCGCTCGTCGCGGACCATGCCTGAGCCGTGAAAAAAATAGTGAGCGCACATATCAGCCAAAATAACAGTACCCTTTGACTTTGAAAATGTTTGCGCTGTATTATATGTGAAAATGGTTTCACGTTACCCCGGCTCGAAATAAGGAGGAAAAAAGATGTTCACGAGAAAAATGTATCGCGATCTGTCCATGGCCGTCTGTCTCGCCGCTGTCCTTGGTCTTGCAGGATGCGCGACCTTGAACAAGGAGGATCGTGCTCTCCTTGAAAGCGCGAAGCAGTCCGCCGAGGAAGCCAGACTTTCAGCCGCCAGGGCCGAGGCCGTGGGCGACAGGCTCGAAGCCATGGGCGTGCGCCTTGAAAACGCGGCGGCCAGCGCCGAGCAATCCGCGACCAAGGCCGAGATGGCTGCCGCACGCGCCGAGGCAGCGGCCGAAAAGGCCGAACGCATCTTCGACAAGTCCCTGAAGAAATAACCGATCACGGTTATTGCTCCCTGGGACGCGCAACAACCATGGGCACCCCGGTCTTTTCCTCCAGGACCCTTTCGAGGGCCTGACGGTCAATGTCGAGGGGGCCTATGGTTGCTTCGTGATAGAGAAGTTCCTCCATGATTTTCATGAGAGGGTATTCAGCCCTGTTTTCAAAATCCTCGAAAGCCTGCACCCAGAAAAGCCCGTTCCCCCATCCGTATTTGACCGGCTCGTAGATGACCTGCACCGTGGCGCCCACGGGAACCACCGGATAGAGCGCGCCCACGTCCTCCGGGTACATGCGGATGCACCCGTGACTGACCCTGCGGCCGATGCCCCAAGGTTTGTTCGTGCCGTGAATGGCGTACAGGTTACGGGACAGCCTGAACACGAAATCACCCAGGGGATTGTCCGGTCCAGGCGGCACCTCGGCCGGAAGGTCCGGTTCCTCTTCACGGATCGAAGCGGGCACGACCCAGGTCGGATTGGGCGTCTTGCTTTTGACCTTGTAGACGCCAAGCTCCGTAAGATACCCTTCCCTCCCGATGCCGATGGGTGCGGTGAAAAAAAAGTCGTGGCCGCCGTTTGAAAAAAAGAAATACAGCCGCATCTCGGCAAGATTGACCACAATGCCCGCTTGCGGACGTTCCCGGGGGAGCATGAAGGCCAAGGGGATTTTGACCAACTCCCCCGTGGGTGGCACCCAGGGGTCGATGCCGGGATTCGCGGCCACGATCTGATTGTACCCAAGGCCAAACTCGCGCGCGATATCAAGGAGCGTATCCTCTCCCTCCACCTTCACCTGGCGCACAGAGCCGTACAAATCGGTGTCCGGCGAGAGCATGAAGGACCTGAGCGCCCATGCGGAACCGGGATGAGCCAGCAAGAGGACAAAAACCGCCGCTATAAGAGATGGAAATATTCGCTTCATGACCCGCCGATCTCCATAAATTCCTGACACCGAAATAAAACTCCCCGCTCCGAGCCACAATCGCGGCCAAACGCGCTACCGGGACGGCTCCTGCCATGACACACCCCATAGCAGATTTATCCCGCATTGTTCCAGTCGTGATTGCCGGATAATTTCCAGGATCAAATCTGGCGCCCGCATTTTCAAAGGGGTGACGAGTTTTTGCAGTTGCTTCAAAAAAGAACACACGATTAAGCAGAAACAGTATGAATGATTTAATTATTCATAAAAATTAAATATTAAAAATTCTTGTCATATAATTAAAATTATAGATATATATTTATAAGTAAAATGAATAAAAAAAATTAAAATAAAGTATTAAATGCGATTAGATAATCAAATTTTTAATATTACTAAATTGATTATAAGAAGTTTTTTTTTAAAAAACATCATAAAAATAAATGTATTACAAATATAATATTATAGTTTAATCAAAAAAATGATACTTATACAATTTTTATATAGCAATTAAACATTCTGTAAGACGCATTGCATTTTCTGCTTTCATGTGAGAAAGGGCACAAGGATAAAATATACCCACTTCATCCTTGCGGAGATTCCATGAAGAACGTCAAACTCGGCCTCAAGCTTATCGGAGGCTTTTGCCTCACCGCTCTTATTGCCCTGGCCATAGGGCTGCTCGCCATCAATGGCATGAACAACCTGACCCGGGGCATGGATTCCATTGGCTCCGTCTCCCTGCCTACAGTAGAACATCTGCTGCGCATGAAAGGCAGCATCTCCGACCTGACCACGGGGCTTCGCACGTTGCTCAGTTCCAACCTGACCCCTCAGGAACGCAAGGACATCTCCACGAACATCGCCACTATCAGGGCGGAATACAAGCAGTCCCTGGACATATACACCACCCTGCCCCAGACCGCCGAAGCCCAGGCCATCTGGAAGCAATGCCAGGAGACCCTCGCCGGTCTGACCGGAACCAACAACCGCGTGCTTGAACTGAACCAGCAACTCATTGCCCGAGACATCATGAACCCCGATGACCTGATGCAGAAGCTGCAACAATATCGCGGGGACCACTACAAGCTCATGACCGAAATCGGCAGACTCCTGGCCACCGGGCAAACTTTCGAGGGAGGCACCGACCATCAGGCTTGCAATTTCGGAAAATGGTCAGCGTCGTTCTCCACCGACAACTCCGATTTCGACAAGACCATGGAGGTCGTACGTACACCGCACCAAGCCTTCCATCAGACCATCCACGACATCAAGGAAGCCCTCGCGGCCGGGCGTGAAGCCGAGGCCCAGGACCTGTACCGGAAGCTCTTGCCCATCGCGGAAGAAGTTTTTGCCCATTTCAGGACCATCCGGGGCCAGGCGGAAGCGTCACAGAAAATCTTCCAGGAAATGGGGCAACTGCTCATGGTCGAATCCAAGGCAGGGCAGGACAAGCTCGACAAGCTCCTGATCGAGGTCGTGAACCTGGCGGTCGAGCAGAGCAACCGGAATCTCGAAACTGCACGCGCCGCCGCCTCGCGGGACACCACCATTTCCATCGGCGGCATGGTCTTGGGAGTCACCATAGCCCTGGCCCTGGGACTTCTTCTGACCAAGTCCATTACCGGGCCGGTGTATAAAGGCGTTGAATTTGCCCGCAAGATCGCCCAGGGCGACCTCACCGCCAAGGTGGACGTGGACCAGAAGGATGAGCTGGGCATCCTGGCCCAGGCGCTGCGCGACATGGTCGCCAAGCTGCGCGAGATCGTGACCGAAGTGCAGTCGGCTTCCGACAACGTGGCCTCGGGCTCCGAGGAACTGAGCGCCTCCGCCGAGCAGCTCTCCCAGGGCGCCACCGAGCAGGCCGCCTCCGTTGAAGAAGTTTCGTCGAGCATGGAAGAGATGGGCTCCAATATCCGCCAAAACGCCGACAACGCCACCCAGACCGAAAAGATCGCGCTGAAGGCCGCGCAGGACGCCGAGGCCGGCGGCAAGGCCGTGATTCAGGCCGTGGGCGCCATGAAGAACATCGCCGAGAAGATCTCCATCGTCGAGGAGATCGCCCGCCAGACCAACCTGCTGGCCCTCAATGCCGCCATCGAGGCCGCCCGCGCCGGCGAGCACGGCAAGGGCTTCGCGGTGGTCGCGGCGGAAGTGCGCAAGCTTGCCGAACGCAGCGGCACGGCCGCGGCCGAGATCAGCGAGCTGTCCTCCTCCACCGTGAGTGTGGCCGACCAGGCCGGGCAGATGCTGACCAAGCTCGTCCCGGACATCCAGCGCACCGCCGAACTGGTGCAGGAAATCTCCGCCGCATCAAGCGAACAGAACGCCGGCGCCGAGCAGATCAACAAGGCCCTGCAGCAGCTTGACCAGGTCATCCAGCAAAACGCCTCGGCCTCCGAGGAAATGGCCTCCACATCCGAGGAACTGTCCAGCCAGGCCGAACAGTTGCAGTCCTCCATCTCCTTCTTCCATCTGGGCGCCACGGCGGCCCGCGTCACCCGGCAGGCCGCCCATAGGGGCATGGCCCAGCCGCCCAGAAGGGCTCCAAAGACCCTGGCGGCCAAGGGCTCGACCAGCGGCTTGGCCCTTGATATGGGGCGCGACGAAGAAGATGATGAATTCGAACGTTTCTAACCAAAGGCCGAACTGACTCATGAATGACAACACCACCCTGCAATATCTGACCTTCGCCCTGGGCGAAGAGATCTTTGCCCTGGAGACCGGCTCCGTGCGCGAGGTCATCGAACTTGTGCCCGTGACCCGCATCCCCAAGACGCCGCCCTTCATGCGAGGAGTCATCAACCTGCGCGGCCACGCCGTGCCCGTGGTCGATCTGCGCATCAAATTCGACATGCCAAAGACCCAGGACACGGTGAATACCTGCATCATCATCGTGGATGTCGAGGTCGAGGGCGAGAACTGCTACATGGGAGCGATCGTCGATTCCGTGCGCGAGGTCTTTGAAATGACAAGCGACCAGATCAACCCGCCGCCGCGCATGGGCACGTCCATCAGGGCGGACTTCATCCGGGGCATGGGCAAGCAGAACGAGGAATTCATCATGATCCTCGATATCGGCAAGGTCTTCTCCCAGGAGGAACTGGCGCGCGTGCACGACCATGAAGTGCTTGACGCCTAGCACAATGCCCTGCCGTTCTGAACGGTAGATACGGTTCCAACGATCTGAATGCCAAAAAAGCCCCCGCCGGAAATTTCCGTCGGGGGCTTTGCCATCTCGTGCCGCTCGAACGTGCGGTCTACTTTCCGGCCATCATGGCCGCGATGTCGTCCTGCACGATGCCGATGGGCTTGATGTTGAAGTTCTCGACCAGCACCTTGGCCACATTCGGGGACAAAAAGCCCGGCAGCGTGGGCCCGAGGCGGATGCCCTTCACGCCCAGCGCCAACAGGGCCAGCAGCACGGCCACGGCCTTCTGCTCATACCAGGCGATGTCGTAGGACACGGGCAGGTCGTTGATGTCGTCGAGGCCGAAGACCTCTTTGAGCTTCAGGGCGATGACGGCCAGGGAATAGGAATCGTTGCACTGCCCGGCATCGAGCACGCGCGGGATTCCGCCGATGTCGCCCAGATCCAGCTTGTTGTAGCGATACTTGGCGCAACCCGCCGTCAGGATGATGGTATCCTTGGGCAGGTTCTCGGCCACCTCGGTGTAATAGCCGCGCGATTTCTGCCGTCCGTCGCAGCCGGCCATGACCACGAAGCGCTTGATGGCGCCGGACTTGACTGCTTCCACCACCTTGTCGGCCAGGGCCAGGACCTGATGGTGCGCGAAGCCGCCGACGATGCTTCCGGTCTCGATCTCCGTGGGCGGCGGACATTTTTTGGCCCGCGCGATCATCTCCGAGAAATCCTTGGCCCCGCCTTCCGGACGGTCGGGAATGTGCGTAGCCCCTTCGTAACCGACCACGCCCGTGGTGTAGAGACGATCCAGATAGGTGTTCTCTTTTTTGAGCGGCACCAGACAGTTGGTGGTCAGCAGGATGGAACCGTTGAAGGATTCAAATTCCCGGTTCTGCTCCCACCAGGAACCGCCGTAGTTGCCCACGAAATGGGAGTATTTCTTGAAGGCGGGATAGTAGTTGGCCGGGAGCATCTCGCCGTGGGTGTAGACATCCACGCCCGTGCCTTCGGTCTGCTTGAGCAGTTCTTCCATGTCCTTCAGATCATGGCCGCTGATGAGGATGCCGGGGTTCGTGCCCACGCCGATGTTGACCGTGGTGATCTCCGGGTTGCCGTAGGTCGTGGTGTTGGCCTCGTCCAGGAGGGCCATGGTGGTCACGGACATGTTCCCGGCCTTCATGACCAGGGCGACCATTTCATCTACAGACAGGTCCTTGGTCGTGGAGGCCAGGGCCTCAAGCATGAAGTCGTCGATCTCGGGCTTGCGAAAACCCAGCACCGCCGCATGATCCGCATAGGCGGCCACGCCCTTGAGGCCGATGATCAGAAGCTCGCGCAGGGAGCGCACGTCCTCGTTCTCCGTGGCCAGAATGCCCACGGTCTTGGCTTTTTCAGCGAAGGCGGACGAATCCGCGCTCCAGGTCGCGGCCTCGGGCAGCGGATCGGCGAAATCCTTGCCGTGCTTGGCCTTGAATGCGGCCAGAAAGGAATTTCTCAGTTTGTCGCGCCGGGCCAGGCCCTCCTGGATCAGGGCCACGAAGCGGGCATCGTCCCAGTTGGCGTTGGTGATGGTGGCAAAAAGAGCCTGCAACACGAAATCGTCATTGGAACGATCCGGCTGCCCCAGTTCCTTGAGCCTTTCGCCGTACACGGCGATTCCCCGCAGCACGAAAATAAGCAGATCCTGCAGATTGGCGGTCTCTTCCGGCTTGCCGCACATGCCCTTGACCGTGCAGCCTGTATTTTTGGCCGTTTCCTGACACTGAAAGCAAAACATACCGACCTCCTTCAACTGTCTGTTCCTTGCCGCGTGCAAGCGCACGCACCTCTACCAATTTTCAATGACTCAAAACTACCCCTGAAAGCCGCTCTCCCGGTGTCTGGCGGCAATGGCGTCCGCCAGGCGCTCCAGGGCGTCAAAGGTGTCATCCTTGGGCAAACCCTTGCACAAC
Organism: Desulfomicrobium norvegicum; assembly: GCF_900114595.1. Taxonomy (NCBI): domain Bacteria; kingdom Pseudomonadati; phylum Thermodesulfobacteriota; class Desulfovibrionia; order Desulfovibrionales; family Desulfomicrobiaceae; genus Desulfomicrobium; species Desulfomicrobium norvegicum. The sequence goes on from NZ_FOTO01000008.1 coordinate 51,417, forward strand.
ACGGGCTCAAGTACCTCGACCTTCAGATTGGGTATCATTCCGGCCAGGGTTTCCACGGTCTTGCCGCCCCACCCATATGAGCCGATTATGGACAGATATTTGGCCTTGGGCCGCAGGGCGTTGGCCAGAAACGCGGCATTGGCGGCCATGGGATGCGGTCCGGCCAGTACCGTGGGAGTACCGAGCACGATGGTTCCGGCATCCACCAGGGACATGGCCAGCTTGCCGATGTCGGTCACGGCGAGGTTGAAAAGCTCCACCCGCACCTCGCGTTCGGACAGGGCCGCGGTCAGATGGTCGACCATGAGCCGCGTGCTGCCGTGCATGGAGACGAAGGGGAATGCCACCAGATTGTGCGGAGCGCCCGAAACCCAGTCTCTGTAGGCGTCCACAATCCAGCCCGGGCTGTCGTAGATCTGGCCGTGGCTGGGGGCGATCATGCGGATGTCGTGGGGGCTCAGTTTTTCCAGGTTCTTGGCGATGATGCTCCGAAAAGGCATCATGATCTCGCCGAAATAGCGTTTGGCGGCTTCATGCACCCGGCCCTGGTCGCGCACGAAGAGATCGCTCGTGGCGATATGCGAGCCGAAAAAGTCGCAACTGAACAGGATCTTGTCCTCGGACAGATAGGTGGACATGGTTTCCGGCCAGTGCACCCAGGGCGTGAGAATGAAGGTCAGCGTCTTGTCGCCAAGAGAGAGGGTTTCACCATCCCCGACGACGATGAACTTTTCCTCGGGGATGAGCAGGAGGTCCATGAGCATTGACTTGGCCTTGGCGTTGGTGACGACCTTGGCCTCGGGGTAGAGGTCCAGCACCAGGGCGATGGTCCCGGAATGATCCTGCTCGGCATGCTGGCAAACGACGTAATCGAGCTTTTCCACACCTTCCAGATGCCCGAGCAGCGTGTCGACCATGTCCGGATCCACGGCATCGATGAGCGCGGTCTTTTCGCTGCCTTCCACAAGGTAGGCGTTGTAGGTCGTCCCGTCGGGAAGCGGAACCAGGGAGTCGAAAAGGCGTCTGTCCCAATCGACAGCGCCCATCCAGTATACACCATCAGTGATTTTTTTCGTTCGCATCAGAGATTCCTTGTCATATCTTGTGTGTTGCAAATTTGGCGAAGCGAGTTCCGGTCGTTACGGCAAAACCCTTACGAGTCAGAACCAGAATTCCGGATAGCGCCTGCCCCTGGGAATGTTGTTGACCACCAGGGCGACCAGAAGCAGAACCACCGCCCCCAGCCCCGCCGGAACCAGGGCGTACATGTAGCCCAGGCTGTGCACCGAATCTCCGCCGATGACCGCGATCAGCGCCGTGGCCCCGCCCGGAGGATGCAGGGTCTTGGTCAGGTGCATGGCCGCAATGGCCGTGGCCACGGCCACCGCGGCCGCCAACCATGGAGCTTCACCGAGGACCTGCTGCGCGCATACACCAATTATTGCGGAAAGAACATGCCCCCCGAGCACATTTCTCGGTTGTGCAAGGGGGCTGCGGATAGCCCCGTAAACCAGCACCGCCGTGGCCCCGAAAGATCCGATGAGCAGGGCCTGACCGGTTTGATCGACCATTCCGACTTTCTGGAAATTCGGCTCAGGAATCGTGGCATCCCATACCAAAATTCGGCCACAGGCGCAGAATACCACGTTTCAACCATCCGTTTTTTCAATAAAAATGATGCCCACTCATAGATGCTATCAATTTGTTTTCCCACCTTTGCTGGCATAGTGCAATTGCCAACATATTATTCTTGGAGGCCTGAAATGAAAGCTTGGACGCATTTTGTCATCTCATTGATCGTAGGTGTTTTCCTGACCAGCGGCTTTGCCCACGCCGGTTTGCTCGACAACTTCGCCGGCCAGTCCGGCAAGATCGACATTGCCGGGGGCACGGCTCACATTCCGGTCATGACCGAGGCAGCCAAAAGGATCATGACGGCCAACCCCGGCATCCGCATAAATATCGAAGGAGGCGGGACCGGTGTGGGAGTCCAGAAGGCCGGCGAAGGACTGGTCGATATCGGCAACACCGGCCGCGCCCTGTCCGAAGACGAAATCGCCAAGTACGGCCTTGTTTCCTTCGCGTTTGCCGTGGACGGAGTGACCGTGGTCGTCAATCCCGCCAACGCAGTAGCGGACTTGAGCGCGGCTCAGGTGCAGGACATTTTTTCAGGCAAGATCACCAATTGGAAAGAAGTCGGCGGAGCTGATGCACTCATCAATCTCTATTCCCGCGACGAGGCCAGCGGCACGCGAGAAGTCTTCTGGGGCAAGATGCTCAAGAAAGGAGCCATCGCCGACAGCGCCAACATAGTGGCCTCCAACGGCGCCATGAAGGTGGCCGTGTCGCAGGATGCCGGCGCAATCGGCTACATGAGCATCGGCTTCGTGGATGCCTCGGTCAAGGCGCCCACGCTGGACGGAATCGAACCTTCGCAGGACAACGCCAAATCCGGCACCTACAAGGTGGCCCGCAAACTCTACATGAACACCAAGGGCCAGCCCCAGGGATTGGTCAAACTGTTCATCGACTATGTGACCAGCTCCGAGTGCACGGACATCATCGCCAAGGCCGGCTACATCCCGCTCCAGTAGAGGCATGCAGCAAATACGAACCTGCCGGCAAAATTCCTCGCGGTTTTGCCGGCAGCTTTTTTTCGACCGGGTGGTCAGGATTCTTTCCTGCGGGGCCGGATTCATCTCTCTTGGGACTCTTGCAGCCATCTTCGTCTTCCTGCTGGTACTGGCCCTGCCCCTCTTTCTGGAAGGACAGTGGGGGCAAATCCTGTCCCTGACCTGGCGCCCGTACCAGGGGCACTATGGCATCCTGCCCATGATCGCCGGTTCCCTGGCATTGAGCGTGTCAGCCTTTGCCGTGGCCTACCCGCTCGGCCTTGGCATCTGCGTCTTTGCCTGCGGACCAGGCCCACGCCCCCTGCGCCGGGCGGTCATCGCGGTGATCACCTTCATGACCGCCATCCCCACCGTGGTGTACGGTTTTGTCGCGGTCTTTCTGCTCGTGCCCATCCTGAGCGGCGCCCTGACGGGCAGGAGCGGACCATCCCTGCTGGCGGCATGCCTGACCCTGGCCCTGCTTGTCCTGCCGACCATCGTCCTCTTTCTTTACCAAACCATGCGCGAGACGGAAAAGCGGACCCGCCTGACCAGTGCGAGCCTTGGCTTTTCTCCGCTCCAGGCCCTGCTCCTGGTCGTCCTGCCGGGCTCGGCCACGGGCCTGCGCACCGCGGCCATCATGGGTTATTGCAGGGCCTTGAGCGACACCCTCATCCCCCTCATGCTGGCCGGAAACGCACCGCAGTTGCCGACCTCCTTTTTCGACTCCATCCGCACCCTGACCGCGCACATCGCCCTGGTCGTGGCCACGGACAACAGCTCGCCAGCGTTTCATTCCCTTTTTGCCTGCGGCCTGCTGCTCTTCGGCATGAGCCTTGCGGTGCAGTTCATGATTCGCAGACATGACGCGTCCACCAAACCGCTGGGCGGGAAGTGGCTGGACCTCCTGTCCTTCCTGGCCGGGCACCGGCTTTGCCGGACGCTGATTCACGTCTGGTCGGGAACGGCCTCGGCCCTGATGCTCATTGCCATCGGCGGTCTGGTCGTCTTTTTGCTTCGGCAAAGCCTGCCTGTCTTCAATACGCGGCTTTTCTTCGGCGACGCGCCGATCATGGCCGCAATCCTGGGACGCGCACCTGTCTGGGACGGCATCTTCGCCGCCTGCGCAGGGACTGTGGCGCTGGTCGCCCTGGCCTCGCTCATGGCCATCCCCGCCGGAATCGGCGCAGGTATTGCCCTGTCTCAATATCTGCACGGCAGGCTCGCCCGCGCGCTCAGATTCTCGGCCAACACCCTGGCCGGAGTGCCATCCATCGTGATGGGTCTGTTCGGCTTCTCGCTGATCATCTTTCTGCGCCACACCATAGCCCCCGAGGCCAACACAAGCCTTCTGCTCTCCGCGTTCTGCCTGGCCCTGCTCATCCTGCCGTACATGATCAATGCCACGGCTCAAGCGCTGGAGACGCTGCCGGAGGAGCTTCGTCTGCTGGGCCCGAGCCTCGGCATGACCAGCCTGCAGAGCCTGCGGCGCATCCTGCTTCCGGCCGCGAACCGGGGAATCCTGGGCGGAATCGTGCTGTCCATGGGCCGCGCCGCCGAGGACACCGCCGTCATCCTCCTGACCGGTGTCGTGGCTCAAGGCGGACTGCCGCGCGGACTGCTGGACAAATTCGAGGCCCTGCCCTTCACCATCTACTACCTTGCCGCCCAATACCAGAGCGCGGATGATCTGCACAAAGGTTTCGGCGCGGCCCTGACCTTGCTTGTCCTGACCGTGCTCCTTTATGGAGGCGCGCGAATGCTGCGGGCGGGCATGGAGAATTAATGGAAAAAATGACGCCCCTCTTCACCTTGCGCGACGTAGGCGTGGCCCTGAATGGCAAGCGGATCCTGTCCGCCCTTAATCTTGAGATCATGAAAAACCGGGCCACCTTTGTCATGGGCCGCTCCGGGGCGGGCAAGACGACCCTCTTGCGGGTCTTCAACCGCCTGAACGACTGTTTCCCCGGCTGCACCACCACCGGAGAGGTGCAGCTCCACCGCGACCACGGAGTCGTGCGCCCCTACTCGGGCGACATTCCCCTGCCCGAACTGCGTCGGCTGGTCGGCATGGTCTTCCAGCACCCCAACGTCCTGCCCATGAGCATCGGGAACAATATCGTCATGCCGCTGGCCACCGTACACGGAGTCAAGCGCGCGGACGCCATGGACGCGGCCAGGCAAGCGCTCAAGGAGGCGCAGCTCTGGGACGAAGTGCGCGACCGTCTGGACGCCGATGCCCGCACCCTCTCCGGCGGACAGCAGCAACGGCTGTGCCTGGCCCGCACCCTGGCCATGAAACCCAGCGTCCTGCTTCTGGACGAGCCGACTTCATCCCTGGACCACAAGGCCGCCAAGGGCATCGAGGAATTGCTTGAAACCTTGAAGGGTCGATACACGCTGGTAGTGGTCTCGCACAGCCTGGATTTCGCGCTGCGACTTGCCGACGACATCATCGTGCTGCGCGAGGGCCGGACTCACCGCCATCTCCTGCCCCGGGAACTCAAGGGGGAAAGCGCTGCGATTCTGACGGAACTGGAAGCCATGTACTGATTCCACAAAAAAATGACGCCTATCAATCATTCGACAAGCGTCATTCTTTTTGCATGCAAAGTTTTTATCGGAAAAATTGCAACTATTTTTCCAATGGCTTGTGGCAAAACCACCAGTCATAGCATTCATTTTCCTTGAGTCGTTTAGCTGCGTCTTTTTCATTTGTTGCAGGAGGTATGATAACGCGATCGCCAATAAGTTCATTATGTGGCCATCCTGCTGCTATCGCGCCCTGCTTGTCTGATATTTGCAAAGCCTTCACGACGCGGACAATCTCATCCATGTTCCGCCCTATTTCTTGCGGATAGTACATAATCAAACGCACCTTTCCTTCCGGGTCAACAATAAATACGGCCCGTACAGTATTGCTACCCTTGCCGGGATGCAGCATGCCGAGCTTCATGGCCACGGCGTCATTGGCCGCTACAGTTGGAAATTTTATCTCCACGTTCAATTCGGATTTAATCCACTGGACCCATTTGATGTGGGAAAAGACCTGATCGACCGACATCCCGACAAGCTTGCAGTCAAGAGCTTCAAATTCTTCGAATCTCTTCTGAAAGGCAACAAACTCGGTCGTGCAAACAGGCGTGAAATCGGCGGGATGACTGAAAAACACAAACCATTTGCCTTTCAGGTCCTCCGGCAACTTCATTGGGCCATGCGTTGTTTGAACCCTCAATTCAGGAAACGGATCGCCCAGCAACGGCATGCCTACTTTTGATTCTTCCATCGACATGTCTCCTTTTTGTACCGTCTGTTGAAAGCAACGCGTCCTCAAGACGACGGTCTTGTCTGCAAGGACTGACACAACTGTCTCAACGGATTTATATGAAAACAACTATTAGAGCTATACATTCTCATTATCAAAACAAACAAATTGATTTTGAAAATCCTCCAATACATCTTGAATCAGAAAGATGGATACCGGACCAGCGAAATCCAAAAGAGGGTATCAAGGGCGACTGGCTGCAAACAATTCTGCGTTCCGGTCAAATATAGTACCGCAAAAAAACATCTCACATCAATATTTTCGATCAATAACCAAAGAATCCATCCACTATCCCGATTTGCATCCACCTCGCCTTTCCAGCACATAAGGAAAAATTATTCTCCGGAGGTAATGATGACGCAGGAAGCTTATCGGGAAATGTGGGAAAATCTGAATCTGGATATAGCGGCCCATGACGGACTTCTGGGCGTGCTCGGAAAATTTTACGGCGACATCTACATGAGCCAGAAGGGTCGTCTCCAGGGAATGGAGTATCTCGACTTCGTGCTTTCGGAAGTGCACGGCCTGCGCATCAAGGAATTGCAGGACGCCAAGGCCCAGGGACGCAAGATCATCGGCACATTCTGCGTCTTCGTCCCCGAGGAGCTGGCCCTGGCCGTGGATGCCGTGCAGGTCGGCCTTTGCGCCGGAGCCGACGCGGGCAAGGAAGCGGCTGAAACCCTGGTGCCGCGCAACACCTGCGCGCTGATCAAATCCTTCATCGGGTTCAAGCTGGCCCGGCTGTGCCCCTACACCGAATCGTGCGACCTGATCGTCGGGGAAACCACCTGTGACGGCAAGAAAAAGGCCTATGAGGCCTTCGCCGAACACGCGCCCATGTACGTCATGGAAGTGCCCCAGACCAAGACGGAGTCGGCCCGCGCCCTGTGGAAGGCCGAAGTCCTGCGCTACATGGCCAGACTCGAGGAACTGACCGGCAGAAAAGTCACCGCCGAAAAACTCGCCGAGGCCATCAAAACAGTCAACGCCCGCCGCCGCGCCCTGCAGCGTCTGAACAGGCTGCGCGCCGCCGTGCCCGCGCCCATCTCCGGCCGGGATGTGCTGCTCATCAACCAGGTCAGCTTCTACGATGATCCGATCCGCTTCACCGCGTCCATAAACACGCTGTGCGACCAGCTCGAAGAACGCATCAAGGCCGGAGATGGCGTGGCGCCCAAAGACGCCCCCCGGGTCATGCTCTCGGGCTGTCCCATGGCCGTGCCCAACTGGAAGCTGCCCTACGTCATCGAGAGTTCCGGGGCCGTCATCGTCGGGGAGGAGTCGTGCATCGGCACCCGCAACACCCGCGATCTGACGGACGAGTCCGGCCAGACCCTCGAAGAAATGATCGACGCGCTGTGTGAGCGTTACATGAAGATCGACTGCGCCTGCTTCACGCCCAACGCCGAACGCCTGGACAACGTCGAGACCATGGCCAAGGACCTCAAGGTCGACGGCGTCATCCAGTACGCCCTCATGTTCTGCCAGCCTTACGCCCACGAAGGCATCAAGGTGGAAAAGCGGCTCACGGCTGGCGGCGTCCCGAGCATGTCTCTGGAGACAGACTACTCCATGGAAGACATCGAGCAGCTCAAGACCCGCGTCGAAGCCTTTCTGGAAACCGTCAAATGACGGTTCTGGGCATCGACATCGGCTCCCGCTCCATTGAAGTGGTGGCCATGGATCAGGGCAAGGTGGTGGAAAAGCGGCAGGCTCCCACCACCTTCAACCCGGTGGCGCAGCTACTGGCGCTCCTTGATGGCCTGGATGCCGGGCTGGCGGTGGCCACGGGGTACGGACGCAAACTGGTGCAGGACCTGGATCTTGGCTTCCCCGTGGAGACCATCACCGAAATAAAGGCCCACGGTCTTGGCGCGCACCATCTTTTCCCGGCGGGCCGGACCGTGCTCGACATCGGCGGACAGGACACCAAGGCCCTGTCCCTTTTGCCCAGCGGCCGGGTCGGCAAGTTCGAAATGAACGATCGTTGCGCGGCGGGCACGGGGAAATTCCTGGAATACACGGCCCAGATCTTCCAGATCCCGGTCCGGGATTTCGGGGCATACGCCCTTGGCGGCGACAAACCGCCCATCATCAACTCCATGTGCACGGTCTTCGCCGAGACCGAGGCCACATCTCTCATGGCCCAGGGCGTGCGCCCCGAGAACATCGCGCTCGGCCTGCACCTCTCCATCGCCCGGCGCACGGCGAACATGCTCAGCCGCGTGGGCCTCGTCCTGCCGCTGATCTTTGTCGGCGGCGTGGCCCACAACCCGTGCATGCGCCAGTTGCTCTCCGAGCAGACGGGCGCCGTCATCGGCGAAACCCTGTTCATCCCGGATGAACCCGACATGACGGGAGCCCTGGGCGCTGCGCTGTGGGGCGAAAGCCTTGAGGCAAGCTGAGAAAAGAAACACAAACCACGAATGCATGATCAGTGGGGGCCGGATAACGACCCCGACTGTCTTGCGCTTCAGAATTCTCCCGCCGCGACCACTTCCTCTTCCAGCATGTCAAGTATTCGTGCCGTCAGTCGGGCGTATTCGGGATTGCTCCGGTCCCGTGGATGCCCAAGCCCGACATCGATCACTTCGCGAATCCTGCCCGGCCGGGAAGTCATGACCACGATGCGGTCGGCCAGATACACGGCCTCATCCACGCTGTGAGTGACCAGAATCACGGTCTTTCTCGTCTCCCGCCAGATGCGGAGCAGCTCTTTCTGCATGAGGATGCGCGTATGGGCATCAAGGGCGCCAAAGGGCTCGTCCATGAGCAGGACCTGCGGGTCCGTGGCCAGGGCCCGCGCAATGGCCACCCTCTGCCGCATGCCCCCGGACAGTTCGTACGGAAAGGCCTCGGCAAATCGGGTCATGCCCACCAGACCGAGATAATGCATGGCAAGCTCGATCCGCGCCGCCTTTTTTTCCTGTAAAAATTCAAGTCCCAGGCAGACATTGTCGCGCACGGTGCGCCAGGGCAAAACCGAATATTCCTGAAAAACCATGCCCACGTCCCGGTGCGGGCGATCAAGGGGACGATCGTTGTAGGTGGTCTGTCCGCCGTCGGCCCGCTCCAACCCGGAAATGATCCGCAGCAATGTGGATTTGCCGCATCCCGAAGGCCCGACGATGCACACGAACTCGCCACGGCCAATCCCGAGGCTGGCCTTGTCCAGCGCGGAAACAGCCTGCCCGCGTTCAGTGACGAAGGATTTGCTCACTTCGCTGATCTGCACGATATGGTTCATCAATTACCTCGCGAGCCGCTGCCACGAAAAGCACCGGCGTTCGATCCGACGGAACAGCCAGTCCATGAGCGCCCCGGTCAGGCCTATGCTGAACATCCCGGCGACGACGATATCCGTCGATGCCATGGTGTAGGCATGGGTGATCAGATACCCGACTCCCGAGATGCTCCCCGGGAGCATCTCGGCCGAAACCAGACACATCCACGCCACGCCAAGACCGATACGCATGCCGTTGACCATGGACGGCAGAGCCGCCGGGAGCAGAATCTTGCGGAAAATATCGAACTCGCCGGCACCGAGCACGCGGGCGGTATCGATGAAGACGCGATTGACGTTGCGCACGCCGTGGATGCTGCTGGTAAGCACCGGGTAGAAGGCTCCGATGAAGATGATGAATATCATCGAATACTTGAAATTGTTGAGATAAACAAACCACGGCCCCCGATCCACCCCGAAGAGGTCGGCGAAGCTCGCGATTCCGAACCAGGCCATGACCAGGGGCACCCAGGCCAGAGGCGGAATGGGACGAAAAAGATTCAGAAAATCTCCAAACATGGTGTGCACCGAGACGTAGTATCCCATGGCGATGCCGAGCGGAATCGCGACCAGAACGGCCACGATATAGCCGAGCAGCACCCGGAACAGGCTGACCACGATGTTGGTGATCAGGGAGCCCATGCTGAGCAGGTCTTCGTTCGGATGAAAAAGCAGCTCGGCGACTTCTCCCACCGTGGGCAGAATGACCTTGTTGCCGATCATGAGTGCAGCCCACGACCAGAGGGCGAGAAAGGCGAGAACGGTCGCAAGCGAAAGAACGCGGTGAAAGGAGCTGTGCATTGTCAAAATCCGGGGCAGCCGCCGACTCCCGTGCGACGGGAGTCGGCAGCCGATGTTAGTTTTTGCTCAGGAAGCTGAAATCAAAGAGCTTGTCTTTGACTTCAGCGAGGCTCTTGCCCTTTAATTCGCCTCGGAACTTGTTCATCGAGTTCAGGATATCAAGATAGGTGCCCTGGCCGAGCATCCAGTTTTCCGAAGGGTCGGTCGTGTAGACAATGGTGGATTTCTGCACCGCTTCAGCCGGGGAACCCGTCCAGCCGGCGAGAATCCCACCTTCCTCGGCCTTGTGCTCGTTGCACCACTCACCGGATTTGGTCAAAAGCTCGACCGTCTTGCGCAGAACCTCGGGATGTTCGGCGATGACCGCATCCCGGGCCGCCATGACGCAGCAGGGGAAATTGTGCCAGGCTCCGGCCGGAGGAAGGTCGCGCAGATCAAGAGCGATGTGGCCGACCTTCTTGAGCTCCGAGACCTCGGGGTGCGGCGCGGGTCCGACCCAGGCATCGACCTGACCGCTGGTCAGCGCGGGAATGAAATTGGAGGTGGATTTCAAATCGACCAGCAGGACATCGGCGTCCTGCGCGGTGGCGTCCTGGGTGACCTTGAGACCGGCCTTCTGCAAGGCGCCTTCGATGATGATGCGCGGAGCGCTGGTGGGAGAATGGTAGCCGATCTTCACGGGCTGCTCGGAAGCACGGATGTATTCAGCGACCTGGTCCCAGCCCTTGAGCGTGCTCTGGGGCGGAAACACGAGCCCCATCCCGTCGACATGCGTGGGGCAGAGCATCTTCATGGGCGTGCCCTGGTCTATCCCGGCCATGATGGCCGTACCCGAGGCAAGGGCGATGTCCATGTTCCCCTGGGCGAACATGGTTGTCGTCTCGGAGCCGCTCTTGTTCACGATGATGTTGAAAAGAGCCAGGGGCTTGTCGCCGTCCATGAGTTCATACTTCAGCTTGTCCACCACGGGACGCAGGTGGACTCCGAACTCCTTGAATTCCTCGTTTTGCGCCATGGCCACGATGAAGGGGCTATGGTGCGTGGTGAAGATGTAGCCCACGTTCAGAACGGGAAGCTTTTCTTCGGCCATGGACGGCCCTGCGGACAGGATTGCCGCCAGGACCAGGAACAGGCCGAAAATGCGTTTGAACCGCGATACCGACAAAGACATGCGTGTCATGAACCTCTCCTCTCATTACTGTTGGTTATTGAATTCCTTCCAGAAACGCTTCGATGCGGGTCCGGATCTGCTCGGCGTCGGATTCGGAATAGCCTGTTTCGATTTGCAGAAACGGCACGTCCAGCCCTTCGGCCCTTTCTCTAACGACCTGGGATTCGACATTGAATCCGTGACACCCCTGCCAGGTCAGATCGATGATGCCGTGGATGTCGAAATCGCGGCACAAGGCTTCGACTGTCTGCAACCGGCCGGGATTGGGGCTCATGCACGCGCAGGGAATCTCAATGTATCGCCTGGCCACGTTCCCAAAAAGATCCCCTTCGGTTTGCACCGGACTGTCCAGCCCCTTGATCCCGCTGCAATTGTCCAGGCAGACAACCACGGCCCCGCTTTCCTCGACCAGTTGCAGGACCTTGTGGGACCCCTTGCCGACCGGGGTTCCGGTCAGGAGAATTCTGAATCGTCGGTCGGTAGTCGTCCCGGTGGCGCTTTTTCGCAGCTCCAGAAGTTCGTCCCGCAGCTCGCGCAGGGCGGCAAGATACGGCGCGGCCTCGACCATGAAGCTTTTGCTTTCCAGCACCGGCAGAAGCTGCATGCCGGTCAGCAGAGGCGAACCGTCCGCATTGATGCGCACGATCTCCCACATCAGGGCGCGGACGGCGTTCCCGATCTCGACCTCTTCCCGCAAACGTCCGGCGGTGATGGGCACGCCGCCGTGGGCCGTCAGATATTCTCCCAGGCGCTCTGCTTCGGCGTTCCAGAATCGAAACGCGCTCCCCAGGGACTGGTCATAGGGCAGATGCATGAGGTGCATGGGTTTTATCCTGCCCAGGAACTCGTACATCTTCTTTTTCCCGTCGCAGGTGGTTTCCGCGATGATGAAATCGGCTGCGGAGAAGAACGGACAGGTGTCGGTCTTGGCGTAGCCGTAGCTGGACTTGATGAGTGGGCAGAGACTGGCCGGAAGCACCGCCTCGGCCGCCTGGATGGGAGCCTGGCGCTTGCCGCAAAGCCCGATGGGCACGCACCCGGCGGCCCGAATGATCTCAAGGGGCGCATAGATGCAGTAGACCCCGGCAATGGGCCTGCCCTCTTCCCGCGCCGTTTCAAGGGCTGCCAGACAGTGTTCGCTGAATTTTTCGAAGAACTGCAATGCCGATACGACCGAGCCGGAGGCTTTCAGTTTTCGTGTCACGCTATCTCCTGTAGTACTGACTAAAAAATGCTATTGGTTACAAGCACATGCAAAGAAAATTCAAATAACGGCTCTAGCCGCTAATTGGCGATCCGTCCAATTTGATCTGAGAATATATGTCCGGAAGATGTATTGATTTCGCAAATATATGAATAAAAAACGGCGTCACTTCGAGCCGGGGCCTCATGGCCCGTTCGAGAGGTCATTGAAAAATTCACAGGCGCGTATGGAGAAAATCCAATCACCGATCGGAAATTTCGATTCCAGATTGCGAGAGACATAGATTTTTTCATTTTGACAGGCGGATTTGAAAACGATCAAAGCTTCCTGATGGGTATGAAAGTAGAGCACATTCTTGAGCAGGGTTCCGGAGCCCAGAACGAAGATTATCTGATCATGGATAACAACATCTTTGGGGTCTTCGACGGCGCTACCAGCCTTACCGGTGCCTGCTTCGAAGAGGGCAAAAGCGGGGGCTGCATGGCGTCCTCCATTGCGGGGCAGGTTTTCCTGCGCAACCACCACCCTCTCGTCAGATTGGGAGCCGAAGCCAATGACTCGATCCGGGCCCGGATGGAACGCTCTCAGATCGACCTGTCCCGGCGCTGCGGATTGTGGAGCACCAGCGCCGCGGTGGTCAGGCTTGGGGACGGCGAAATCGAATGGTTTCAGACCGGGGATTCACAGGTGGTTTTCGTCGACAGGGATGGCGGATACAAGGTCGCGGCCAGGCGCGAAGACCACGATTATCCGACCTTGAGCATGATCAGGGAGCGGGGCCGCTCCCATCCCGAGGTGCAGAGGCTGGTCGAGACGATACGCCAGGGCATGAACCGTGATTACGGTGTGCTCAACGGGGAGAGGGAGGCGGAAAGATTCTTCCGCACTGGCACGGAACCGACCTGCAACATTAAAACAGTGCTGCTGTTCACCGACGGGCTTGATGTTCCGTGCCCCGCGCCAAAAAAGTACAAGGATTTTTCATGCCTTGTGAGCATGGCCTCCGAATTGGGCCTGGAAGGCCTTCGCGATCACGTGCGAAGGCAGGAGGCGGCCGATCCCGACATCGAGCGCTATCCGCGCTTCAAGAAACACGACGACATCGCCGCCATCGCGATACATTTCTAGCATTCACCTGCCCCCGGCAGCCTGCCTGTACACGCTTTCGATCCTGGCAAAGATGCCCTCCCAGGTGAATGGCCCCGTAATTTTACGGACATATTCCTGATCCGTTTCCACCCTGTTCCTCACATCGGCGATGCCGGAAGCATGCACGATCAGGCAGTCAGGATTGATCCGTCGCGCGGGAGGGCTGAAATGAAACCTTGAAGCATGTTCCGGTCTCTCCATCGCTCGTTGAGGAAATATTCCAGCCATTGTGCTCGCAAATGCGCTTCACCAGCGACAACCCGAGCCCCAAGCCCTCCCCCCTCGCGGCCGACCCGCGCACGAAAGGCTGAAAAACACGTTCCTGCTCATGGACGGGAATTCCCATGCCCGTGTCCTCAATGCGGAAACCGCCATGTTCGAGGATGAGGCGTACCGAGCCCCGAGCCGTGTAGTGCAGCGCGTTCCGCAACAAATTGGCCATGACCGTACGCAAGAAGGTCGGATTGTGTCCCTCCGTGTCCGCCCCCTCGTCGATCAGCTCGAAAGCGAGCCCCTTGGCGCGGAGCGCCGGCTCCCACAGCAACGCCTGCTCCTGCGCGACTTCGGCCAGGCTGGCCGAGTCCGGCTCGGCGTCTTCGACCGGACCCGACCGAGCGAGCAACAGAAATGTCCTGACCAGGTCGTTCATGTCCCGCGCGGCCCGTGCGATGCGTTCAATCTGCTCGCGCTGGCCGTCATGAAGCGGATTCTCGAGCAGCAACTCGCACGATGTCGAGATGACCATCAGCGGCGTGCGCAGTTCATGGCTGACGTCGCTGGTGAAGAGACGCTCACGCTCGATGGAGCGTCGGAGCTGCCCGAGCGTATTGTCGAAAGCGGCGGCAAGATCCCCGATCTCGTCATCCGGATAGCCCGGGGACAGAGGATCCGTGCGCGTGGCAAGCTGGTCGCGGTGTCGGACCTGTCCGGCAAGCCGGGCGACGGGCTCCATGACCTGCCTGGCCATGATTACCCCGAGTCCCCAGGCGCAAACGATGGACAACAGAAAACCCGCCACAACCACTGAAAAAAGGATCTCCTCCCGGTCCTCGAATTCCTGCTGCTCCTGCTGGAGCATGTAGCGAGCCCCGTTTATCTCGGTGAGATAGACGTACGCCGCCTCGTGTTCATCCTCGATCTCCGTGAGTCCCTCGGGAAAGTCCGCGAAGCGTTCCGGGATCGGGTACTCGGCTGAGTTCGAGGCGAAAAAACGGGTTCGGGCGTCGAGTCGTGGCTCCCTGCCGGCCTTGATGTCCTCATGGAGCACCATGCTCAGCTTGCCGTGCAGCTCCTTTGTGATGAGCTGCTCTTCGACAAAATGGACGACACCTACAATCCCGAGGGAAAAGGAGCCGCTGACGACAACCGTCATGAGCACGAAGGCGGTGACGATGCGCTGTGAGAGGGGAAGCCTAGAGGTCATCAGTCTTCTCCACCAGACGGTATCCGATCCCGTGCACCGTGTGCAGCAGCGGCGATTCGAAGGACTTGTCCACGATCTGGCGCAACTGGTGAATATGGCTGCGCAGGCTGTCGCTGTCCGGACAGTCATCCCCCCAGAGCTCCCGCTCCAACTCCTCGCGGCGAACTACGGCAGGGCTTTTTCGCATCAGAATCTCAAGGAGCCTCAGCCCGAAAGGATGCGGCCTGATCGTTCGTCCGGCGCGGCGCACCTGCAGAGTTTCCAGGTCAAAGGCGAGATCGCCGACCCGCAGTTCGTGGACCCGGCTCCCCTTGGTGCGGCGCAGTACGGCCTGGATGCGTGCGTGGAGTTCGGACAGGGCGAACGGTTTTACGAGATAGTCGTCGGCGCCGGTGTTGAATCCCTGAATGCGATCGTCCAGCGTGTCGCGGGCGGTGAGCATGATGACCGGAATGTCGAGTCTGGCGTCTTCACGCAGGCGCCTGCAGATCTGATAGCCGTCGATACCGGGCAGCATGATGTCCAGCACGATCAGGTCGTAGGTTTGGGTGACTGCCAGATGAAGGCCTGTGAGCCCGTCCTGCGCGCAATCGACAGTGTAGCCCTTGAGCTGGAGATAATCGAGCACGTTGGCGAGAATGTCCGGGTTGTCCTCAATGATCAGTATGCGCATGCGACGAGCCTTGGGTAGGTTGTTTCACAAATTTTTCACGTTGACACGACAATCGGCTCACGTCCGGGAGAATAGAGAGGGCTTAGACAAAATGGAGGAATGCACATGTCCCTTTCGAAATACGCTCAGGTACGCTGTTTGACGATCGTTCTGGGTGCCTGGCTGATTATTTTTTTCCTGACCCGTTGCGCCTTGCTGGCAACTCACTTTGGCGATGTCAATACGGGACTGATCGGTGTCCTGGGTATCTTCGGACGCGGACTTGTCCATGACCTGAGTTTCCTTGGCTATGCGGCGTTGCCCATGACTTTGTATCTTGCCCTCTGTCCCGCAACGGTCTGGCGACGCCCATGGCACCAAGGGCTGTTGCGCGGACTGATCGGGTTCAGTCTCTTCGTCATGCTCTTCACGGCCGTCTCGGAATGGATATTCTGGGATGAATTCGGGGTACGCTTCAATTTCATTGCCGTCGATTATCTCGTTTATTCCAACGAGGTCATCAACAACATACTTGAATCGTACCCCGTCTATCCTGTCATGGCGATACTGGTCGTGCTCTCGGTGGCCGGGACTGTCCTGTCGGGTAAAATCCTCGACCAGGCTTTCAGGGCGCCTCTCTTGTCATTGCGCGGACGCGGGCTGCTGTTCGCGGCGGTCCTCGGGACGTGCCTGCTCGTGGCCGCCGCCGTAGGGCAGGATTTCAACGCCGATGGCGGGAACACCGTACGCCGTGAGCTTGCCGGCAATGGTCCGTTTCAGTTTTTCGCGGCCTTTCGCAATAACGAACTCGACTACCATCAGCTTTATGCCACACTGCCCGACAAGGATCTTGGGAGGCTTCTTCGGCAGGAACTGGCCGAACCCAATTCCCGTTTCACCAGCGCTGATCCTCTTGATATACGCCGCGATATCGACAACCCGGGGACGTTCAAGCGGCTCAACGTCATTCTGGTCACGGTCGAGAGCCTGAGCGCGAAATACCTCGGATGTTTCGGCGATTCGCGCAACTTGACCCCGAATCTGGACCGATTGAAGCCGGAGAGCCTGTTTTTCAGCAATTTCTATGCAACCGGCACCCGTACAGACCGAGGTCTGGAGGCCATCACCCTGTCCATGCCTCCGACTCCCGGCCGATCCATTGTCAAACGTCTCGGCCGGGAAACAGGATACGCAAGCCTGGGCAGACAACTGGAGGCCCGAGGCTACGACAGCGCCTTTCTGTATGGAGGCCGCGGCTATTTCGACAACATGAACGCGTTCTTCGGCGGCAACGGATACCGCATCATCGACCAAACCAGCGTGCCCGAGGAGGAAATCACTTTCAAGAACGCCTGGGGCATGTGCGACGAGGATCTGTATACCCAGGCCTTGCGACAGGCCGACATCGACCACGCCGTTGGCAAGCCGTTTTTCTTCCAGCTCATGACCACATCGAATCACCGTCCCTATACCTATCCCGAAAACCGCATCGACATCCCTTCGGGATATGGCCGGGAAGGCGCCGTCAAATATTCGGACTATGCCATTGGGGAATTTCTGAAACAGGCACGAAAAAGACCCTGGTTTGACAAGACGCTCTTCGTCTTTGTGGCCGACCATACTGCGGGGAGTGCGGGCAAGGAAGATCTGCCGGTTGCCAAGTATCGAATTCCCTTGTTCCTCTTCGCGCCCCGCATACTCAAACCGCGTGAGATTTCGATGCTCGCCAGCCAGATCGACCTGGCCCCTACCCTGCTTGGTCTCTTGAACCTGGATTACACTTCGACCTTTTTTGGACGCAACGTGTTGCGCGACGATGTTGCGTCAGGACGGGCGCTGATCGGGAATTACCAGCATCTTGGCTTGTTCGATGGGCAAACCCTTGCGATTTTAAGTCCCCGTCAGGGCATGCGCCGCCATGAAGACGCGCTGGGACTTAGCGACGAATCCAGCGACAACACCTCCGATCCGTTGATGCAGCGTAATATTGCTTATTACCAAGGGGCCAGCCACGCATTTAAGACTGGCCTTCTGCGCTGGACAAACGTGGATCTGAAAAAGATGAGCGAATAAAATTCAAATCCGTCTCACTGCATTCCAATTTCATCCCGAACACATCCGGAGAGTCGATGTCTGCACCTTGTCTTCGTTCAATGGCTTTGCTGGGCGGACTACTCGGCCTGTCAATTCTGCTCTACGCCGGGATATTCGCCCATCGGGATATACTGGGTGTAGACATAATGGAGGCCCGCAATCTCATCACGGCAGAGGAAATGATCCAAACTGGCCACTGGCTTCTGCCCACACTGCACGGAGAACCGCGTCTGGCCAAACCACCTCTGCCGACATGGCTCACGGCCGGGGCCATGTTGGTCGGCAACGCCGGACTGGATACGGATTTGACTATAAATCGCATCCCATCGGCTTTGGCCGGTTTGCTCCTTGCAATTTCGTTTTTCGGACTGACCCGCTTCTGGACCAAAAGCACGGCTGCAGCCGCGTGGGCCACAGCCTTTTTGACCACCAGTTACATGTTCGTGCTCATGGCTCGTCGCAACAGCTGGGACATTTATTGCCATGCATTCATGCTGGCCGCGATATGGGGTGTCGCGGTGATTGCAGAATCCCCCGCGCCCAGAAGAAAGCTGGCTGTGGTGACAGGGCTGCTTCTCGGTTTGTCGGGCCTGAGCAAGGGACCTGTCAGCTATTACGCGCTGCTGCTGCCTTTCGCCATCGCACTGCTGGCCACCGGCGGAAGGATGGGTTTCCGCCTCCACGCCCGGGATCTGGCGGTGGCGATGGGAATCGGCGTGGCACTGTCTTCGGTCTGGTCCATGGTTGCATGGGTGGCGATGCCCCACGATTTTTCACGCATGCTCGCCACTGAACAGGGCGCCTGGTTCACGGAGCACACCAAGCCCTTCTGGTTCTACCTGCAATTTCCACTCATGACGGGAATCTGGTCACTGGTTGCCTGTGCGGCACTCTGGCCAAGGCACGCGCGCAGCCGGGTCGAGCCGTTGTTGCCGTACTGGCGCCCTGTCTTGTGGTGTCTTGGCAGCGTGCTGCTGCTCATGCTTGTCCCGGAAAAAAAGGATCGATACCTGCTGCCCGCGCTCATCCCATTGTGCCAGCTCATGGGCGTGTACCTGACGGGCTTGCTGCGCGATCCGGAAAAAGGCGGCCGCCTTGGGCGTGCGCTTATTCTCGCGAACTCTGTGATTTTCGGGATTGTGTGCATTTCTGTTTCAATCGCCTTGTTCTGGCTGTGGGCACGTTTCCCTGCTCTGGACGGTATTGAACTGACTGGCGTCGCAGTAACGGCGGGGTTCGCTGTGATGCTTTTGTTTCTGCTCTGCCGTTCACAGCACCTGTCGGAGCTTTTCGTGGCCAAATTCTCGATTCTCGGACTTTGCTGTTTGTTCTTGCCAGCCATCGTTCAGCCCTCCGTCGGAGACATGTCTGTTCCCCTCGCTGAAATCCGCACCTTCACCTCCAAAGGCCCTGTGCTGTGCGACAGTTCCCTCAAATTTCAGGACTCCTGGATCATCGGCAGCAAGCCATTGGCACAGAACGATTACGCAAACATAGAACTTCCTGATAAAATATATTTTGTCGCGCGCAGGGAAAATCCAGTCTTGCCGGAATCGCTGCGCGAATATGCGCCTCAAGCCCGCATGGATGTTCACGATTTTTCCGGCAAGAAGTTATATTTCATCGCTCTTGATCGTCGCTTAACCCAATAATTCAGACTTGCCCTCCAACCTGACATCGAAAAAAAATATGAAAACCAGCTACAAACGATATATTTTATGGGCGCTTGCTGGACTCTATGTCATTGTCGCCGGAATGCAGATTTATGCCGGCGTTGTGACATATACCGCCCGGCAGACCCAACGCCCCCCAAATTTAGGAAATTTCGAGAGCGTACGTGCGGCCTTACCCGCTTCCGATGCGAAAAAAACATTCACCTTCGTAATAGTGGGGGACACACGCAGTACGGGTACTTTCAAAGGACTATCCGAAGATATCAAAGATGCAGATCCTGATTTTATCGTCATTCTTGGCGACTGGGTTAATGGTGGATCTATGAATCATCATACGTATTTCAAGTGGAAATTGTCTGATTACAATTTTTCCTTTCCGGTTTTTTTAACACCTGGAAACCATGATGTTGATCCTGAAAAATATCCCATGTCTTTGTTTGAGAAAGAATACGGACCAAGTAATTTTTCCTTTGTTTATAATAATAATATTTTTATTTTTATAAGCCATCTAGATAGTCGTTTTTCTAATAAAGAATCTTTAAAATATTTACAATCTTTGGACAAAAGCACATTAGATACATATCAAAATCGTTTTGTATTCATGCATATCCCTCCATGGGTTTCGCCGGACATCAAGGAGCGGCATATTGCGGATGAAAAGGATCTTATGCAAATATTTGAAGATTTGAAAATTGACTACGCAGTTGCCGCAGACTTTCATGGCTATAACCGAACGCGACTGCGCGAAGTGGAATATATCATCACTGGCGGTGGCGGTGGACGCTTGCACGAATCTCAAGGGAGCCAATTTCATCATGCCATAGCATTGACTGTCGGGACGGATATGGTTTCGGAACGAATACTGCCGGTATCGGCACGCTTTGATTTTAAAGAATGGATAGACATGAACTCCATTGTATACATAGGACCATTTTTAATTCTTCATTATAAATTTTTAGTGACATTAAACATACTTTTAATAATATCGCTAGTGTTTAGTTTAAAATTAATCAAAAATACTGATTAATTTATTATTACATACCTTTATTATTACAAGCAAATTCTCAATAGTACAATACAGACATTTATTTGTCTTTGGATTTTTATGGAAAATTCATATCATTTTATATTGCTGAGCATTGGTTTTATCGGACAATCTTTCTTCTTTATGCGCTTTTTTTGGCAGTGGATTGTCTCTGAAAAAGAACATAAAAGCGTTATCCCAGCAATTTTTTGGCATTTCAGCCTATTTGGAAGTTTTTTCTTGCTCGCTTACGCAATTATGCGCAAAGATATAGTCTTTATTTTTGGTCAATCGACAGGCTTGATTATCTATGTTCGAAATATATTTCTCATTAAGCGTGAAAATGAAAAGTCTACACCCTCTCTTTGTCAAAACAATACAGCCTGAAAGCATGTTCGCATTTCCAGGCAATGCTGAGACAGGCAGATACGTTTCCGTAAGGCCAGCCCCAAAGCAACCCGCGACCTCATGTAGCCGTTCAGGAAGAGGCGGGTTCCGAAACCAAACTCTCTCTGCGCTTCAAGAAGCACGACGACATCGCGATACATTTCCAGCAATCACCTGTCCCCGATAGCCTGCCTGTACACGCTCTCGATCCTGTCGAAGATGCCCTCCCAGGTGAATGGCCCCGTAATTTTACGGACATAGTCCTGATCCGGCTCCACCCTGTTCCTCACATCGGCGATGCTCGCCTGCAACGCCTCGGCCAGTCGTTGTTCCAGCAGCGGCTCATCGGCCCTGTACGGCCGGTCCACGGTTTCAAGATCCGGCAGCTCCACCATGCGCACCATGCTCGGGTGGGGCTCCGCGAAAAGCTCTCTGGCCCCCGGCAGATCCGTGGTGACAATGCGGCAGCCGCACGCCATGGCCTCCAGCAGAACCAGAGGAAGTCCTTCGAAAAATGACGGGAGCACAAAGACGGCGCAGCGACGCATCAGGCCGCCCAGCTCCTCATGGGAGAGGACGCCATGAACCGTGACCCGTTGACCATGGCTGGCGGCCAGTTCCAGACACAAGTCCTTCTCCGGCCCGCTGCCCGCGCCCACAAGATGGAGGTGCCAGGGAGCCTCAACCTTCTTCAGGCTTCTCAGCAGCCAGGGCACGCCCTTGGATGAGTCGAGCTTGCCCGCGTAGAGAAGCTGAACGGCGTCCGAATCCGACGCATCTTCCTCGGCATAAAAGCACAACTCGTTGAATCCACCGCTTACGACATCCACCCTGTCGGAATCGATGCCCAGCAATTCGACGATGTCCGTCTTCTGCTGCCCGAAGAGGGCGATGATCCGGTCGATGCCGCGCAAAGCCCCCTTGAGCGAATCTCCCAGTTCCGGACACAGGCGATGCTGGCGCAGACACGAGCCGTGACAGGTGGTTACCAGGGGGAGATGGGGGGCGACCTCGCGAGCCACCGCCGTTGCCATCCACAGATGGTTGGAGTGGATGACGTCGGGCGCGAAATCGGCAATGGCGGAACCGATGACCCTGGCGAAGGCCGTCCTGTACTCGATGATCTGCAACTTGGTCAGGGAAGAACAGACCGTGCTTGGGTAGGGCATGACATCGCTCATGCCCATGACGGGAAACCCAAGGTCATGACCGTCGAAACGGATGACCCGGAACCTGCCCGGCTGCATCAGCTCTTCCGGCACCGCGAAGTCAGCGCACACGCCCGCAACGAGAAAAGGCTCATGCCCCCTGCTTCGGCCCTGCCGGATCATTTCCTGGACGTATTTTCCGCTGCCGGTGAAGTCCGGTTTCTGGCTGATGATGTGAAGGATTCGCATGCCGGTCGGCTAGCATTTTCTTTTTTGAGAATCAAAGAAACCCGTTCCCCCGTCCACCTCACGCCTTCCTATCCTCGCCGGCCTTCCCACTAGTATCCGATATTTATTGATAACAAGACGAAGCCATATATATCAAAAAAGACATGTAATCCGCTTTAAAAACAACGTAAAGCTGACAAATAATGAATTTTCGGACCTACATGATCAAATTTCTTTCACGGAACCCTATTTTTTTATTGACTCAACACCACAAGAAAATGCTATAAGATCAAAAAAATCCACCACAATGATGTTTTTAATCTGATTTTACATATATTTCAACCTCCTTTTCTTCCTCCACTCGGCATCAAATGCAGGTTCTGCATGTCTACATATAGCTAGTCGTACCGCCTGCCTTCGAAGTCGGGCGGTGTTCAGTTTACCCGACCAACCTCTCACATCAACAGTCGAGGAGTGCGACATGGCGCGGAACAAAAGGAATCTGATCCTTCTGGTGTTGACGGTCTGGCTCGCCCAAACGGGATGCATGGCAACCGAACCCGAGGTGAATGTCGCCCAGCTCACCTCGAAACCCAAGGCGTACGTGGGCTCGGAAGAGTGCAAAACGTGCCACCTTGAGCACTACGACTCCTGGAAGATGACTCTGCACAGCCGGATGATGGTTGATGCCAAGGCAAACCAGGATGCTATCATCACGGAACTCGACCCCGCTGCCATCAGGGCCGACCTTGAAAAAATCAAGGACTCGCTCAAGCTCCCACCCGACCAGTTTTTCATCCCCAAACCTGAGGAAGTTCTCTACACCATCGGAAGCCAGTGGAAACAGCGCTACCTCGTCGAGAAGAATGGCATGCTGGTCATGGCTCCCGTCCAGTTCAACACCGACACCGGACGCTGGGTTAACTATAACGAAGACAAGTGGGACAAGAACTCCTGGATTGTGAAATGCGGAGGCTGCCACGCCACCGGTGTCGACCTGGAAAAAGGAACCTTCGAACCGGCGGTGGGTTGCGAGGCCTGCCACGGTCCAGGCTCCTGGCACGTGGCCCTGCCCAAGAGCGCCCTCTTCGAGAAACGCGAGACGGTGGTCAACCCCGCCAAGCTGACGCCCGGAGTCGCGGTCCAGATCTGCGGTTCGTGCCACAACCGAGGCAAGGCCACCAAGCACGACAAGGCCGAGTGGCCCGTCGGCTACATGCCCGGCAAGGCCCTCGAGACATACTTCAAGTCGACCTCGTACGCCGCCGGAGACAAGCAGCACCTGTATGGCAACGAGTTCTCCAAGGCCCATCACCAGCAGTACATCGACTGGAAGCTCTCAAAGCACTATATGGAAGGTGTCTCCTGCACCTCCTGTCATTACGTACACCAGCTCGGTGTCTCCGACACGAGGCTGCAGACCAGGGAAGCCGGATCGCAGCAGTGCCTTTCCTGCCACACCCAGCTCAACCAGAACCTGGCTCACTCCATCCATTCACACGCAAACTGCGTGGGCTGCCACATGCCAAGGGTGGTCAAGAGCGCCGAATCCGGAGACCTGCACAGCCACGTCTTCAAGCCTCTCCTGCCCAAGGAAACACTGGCCAATTCGGCCATCCCGAACTCCTGCCAGACCTGCCACAAGCACAAGGACACGGATCTGGCCGAGCTGCAGAAGCAGTATGACGCCCTCGCGAGGATGCCGAAACCCATGGGCCAGACCATCGGCTTTATCAATGATGTCCGAGGAGCACAGTAGCTCCGGGGGAGGTGGATCATGATGCGACTCATCGTCCAACTCGGACTCGGGTTTCTCCTCGGACTGACCGTGTGGAGCACGGCCGGAGCCCAGGAGGAGCTCTCACGGCTGACAACCGGACGCTACGGCGAACTGGAGGCCAGCAACGGACGCTACGGAGATCACGAGGTCATAGGAGGCAGGGCGGGATCTGCGGACACGCAACGCGGTCCGGGCAGGCCCGAACTTCGCTACAACCCGGCCGCGGGAGCACGCAACTGGCAGGCCGCCTACGCCCTGGATGCCCACGCGGGCATCCGCAACTATACTCCAAAACTGCCCTGCGCACGCTGTCACGCCGATCACACCGTCAACAACAAACACGTGCTGCGCGGCGATGTGCAGTGCAGGCAGTGCCATGGAGGCGAGCCCATTGCGGCGGTCAATTCGGCCAAAAGCCCCCTGAACCCCGTTCGCAGGCACGCCTACGTATGCGCCAAATGCCACCAGGGTGCAGGGGCTTCATTCGCAACGTACGTCATCCATGAACCGGCGCCCATGAACGCGGCGACACTGGTCACTTTTCCGGAACTGGCGTGGGCATTCTGGATCATGATCGGCATCGCGGCAATGACCTTCGCGCTGTTCCTGCCGCACACCGCCCTCTGGGGTCTGCGGGAACTGGCCGCCAAAGCGTCGGACAAGGAGAGTTCGCCATGAGAATACGACGCTTCACGCCCACGCAGCGGGCCTTTCACGCGCTGTTGCTCGTCACCTTCCTCTGGCAGTCACTCACCGGACTGGCCCGGATGTACC
This sequence comes from Desulfomicrobium norvegicum, assembly GCF_900114595.1. Lineage (NCBI taxonomy): Bacteria > Pseudomonadati > Thermodesulfobacteriota > Desulfovibrionia > Desulfovibrionales > Desulfomicrobiaceae > Desulfomicrobium > Desulfomicrobium norvegicum. The sequence goes on from NZ_FOTO01000008.1 coordinate 76,145, forward strand.
ACGAGACTTCCTTCGGCCAAACGCTGGCCGCTCTGCTCGGCGGACAGGAGAGAGCCCTGGTTCTGCACATCTGGGGCGGGATCGCCATGCTGGCCATGTTTGCCGTGCATCTGGCCTATCTGGCCGTAGTGGCGCTTACCTCGAGACGCGCAATGACCGGGCCGGATTCGCTGCTGCCGAGAAAACGGGACCTCACCGACTTCTTCCGGCATCTGGGCTGGATGTTCGGTCTGGCCAAGGCCCCGCGTTTCGAGCGCTGGGGATACTGGGAGAAGTTCGACTACTGGGCCGTCTTCTGGGGCATGGTCATCATCGGCGGAACAGGTGCCATGCTTATCTCGCCGCTGGTCACGAGCCTCTGGCTGCCCGGCTGGTCCCTCAACGTGGCCTTCTGGGTGCACCGTATCGAGGCGGCGCTGGCCATGGGGCACGTCTTCATCATCCACTTCTTCGTGGCCCATCTCAGACGGCACAACTTCCCCATGGATCGAGCCATGTTTGCGGGGGGAGCCAACCTTGAGGAACAGACCGAGGAAAGGCCCGCATGGGTGGAAAGGCTGCGGAACGAGGGGCGTCTGTCAGCCCTGACCATGCAGGACGCCCCCGCCACGGCGCGGATCGCATCCTACGCCCTGGGGCTGAGCGCCGTGGTTGTAGGCGTCTGGCTGATCGTGCAGGCGGTACGCTATGCGCCGCTGGTCACGTGGTGGCCTGCGCCCTGAAGGAACAGGCAAAAAGAACGCCAGAAAAAAACGGGCCTCTTTTGCGTAATCATATAAAGAAGATCGGCCTTTGCGCCGAGAACAAAGGGTCGTCCGTTCGGGCGGCCCTTTGTTTCGGGTGAGACCGTTTGACCGGGGAGACCCGCCGGGGGCAATGCGCCGGATCGATGGAGACTAGATCAGGCCCGAGGCCAGCCCCATGCCCAGCGCCAGAAGCATAGCGCCGACCAGTAGCCGCACGGTCTGAATCGTCATTTTCTTCAGTACCTTGCGGCTGTAATGCACCCCCAGGGAGGCTGACAGGGTGGCGGCGACGACAAGTCCCGCGTTGTCGGTGATCATGTGCGAACCGGGCATGCCCGCATAGACGCCAAGGCGGGTCACATCGACCACGCAGGCCAGGACCACGCCCGTGGCGATGAAGGCGTCCTTGCCAAGGCCCGCGCCGAGCAGGAAGGCGCTGCGGAAGGCGCCCTGGTTGCCCGACAGACCTCCGAAGAAGCCGCTGACCACGCCGCCGAGGGGCAGCCAGGCGGCCGGGATGGCCTGCCTCTTCCCGCCGCGCAGTTCAAGGACGGCGAAGAAGACGATGAGAACCCCCACCAGCAGTTTCACGGGCGTGACGAAGAACTGCCCCCCGCCCAGGGAGTATGAAAACAGCGGGTCCAGGCCGGCAACCCCAACCAGGACCCAGGCCCCGGCGAAGCTCGCCACCAGGGCCGGCAACCCGAAGCGCAGGGTGACGCCCAGGTCGGCCTGCCGCCCGAACAGTGTCAGTTTGAAAAGGTTGTTGGCGAAGTGCACCACCGCCGTGACGGCCACGGCAGTCTCGAGGGGGAAGAACAGGGCCATGACGGGCGTGAGCACCGTGCCCAGCCCGAATCCCGAAAACAGGGTCAGCCCGGACACGGCCAGACTGGCCAGACAGATGACGACATACTCCATAATGCTTCCTTGTTTCAGATTCGGAAAACAGAATTTTCGGCACCGGCCGTCTCGACCGGCGCCTGGCCGTCCGTGATCGGGCGCCCCGCTCTCAAACGCCATTTCAGCCGGCATCGTATCACGGTCTTGTTGCGGCTTGACGACGATTCGGATGCGCGCATATCCATCTAAAAGCTCAATGCGAACCACCAGAATAGAGCGATAATGCAAATCCTTTTGATCCTGTCCAGCCACGACCCCGAAATCAAGTGGAACGCCGTCAGGTTCGGCAATTTCCTGCTGACCGAGGGCGAGGACGTGACCATGTTCCTGAACGGCCCGGCCGTGGATCTCTTCGCCGGAGACAGCCCCACCTTCCCCATCGCCGAACAGGCCAAGCTCTTCGCCCTGAGCGAGGGCGTACTCGTCGCCTGAGGCAAGCGCATGGGCATCCACGGCGTGGATGCGAGCGAACATGTCAAGCTTTCGAACATGAAGTTTCTGTACGAACAGCTGCAAAGTGCCGACAAGATACTCAACTTCTAACAAGACTTCCATCTAAACGAATTAATTTCAAATACTTATCCTGTAAAACCGGAGCAAACAACCTACTTCCGCCAATGGGCCACCCAAACTCTGTGCGAGCACCGTCCCCAGGATTACTTGAGCCGCCTGCTAGGCGCATGAAGTCCTGACAAGCAGGAAAAACAGGCGTAACACCTGAAAACACCATGGACACAGAAAACATGCTCAGACTCGGGGCCTTCATGCTGACGGCCGTGCTCATGGCTGCCCTTGAAATCGCCCGGCCGCGCAGACGGCCCGATCCGGACCGCATGGGCCGCTGGGTGGGGAATTTGGGCGTAGTGGCCGTGTCCACGGCACTCGCACGCCTCGTTTTCCCCGTTGTGCCCATGGCTCTGGCCGCCTCGCTCCGGGGCCTGGGCCTGGGAATCTTTCCAGCACTCGATCTGCCCCTGGCCGCGGAAATCGTTCTTGGCATCCTCATCCTGGACCTGGCCATGTACGGCCAGCACCGCCTCTTCCATGCCTGGCGGCCCCTGTGGAGATTGCACCGCATGCACCACGCGGACACCTTTTTCGATTTCTCCACCGGGGTTCGCTTCCATCCCCTGGAAATCCTCATCTCCATGGCCTTCAAACTCGCCCTGGTGACCCTGCTCGCACCGCCGCCCCTGGCCGTTCTGGCCTTCGAGATCATCCTCAACAGCGCCGCGATGTTCAACCACGCCAATTTTTTCCTGCCTCTCCCCCTGGACCGTATCCTGCGCCTCGCGTTGGTCACGCCGGACATGCACCGCATCCACCACTCCACCGACGGCAGGGAAATGAACAGAAACTTCGGCTTCAGCTTTCCCTGGTGGGACCGGATCTTCTCAAGCTATCAGGACCAGCCCGCCAAGGGTCACGAAAACATGCCGCTGGGCCTGAACATTTTTCGCGATACCAGGTGCCGATCCCTCCTTCAGATGCTGGCAATGCCGTTCGTAAATCCCAAATCCGAACAAAAGAGGTGACTAAGAGCCTCTTGCGCCATCGCAATGCCATCTTTCGATATTTCAAGGCGAAAAATCCTGAAACCGGAGCCTTTCCAATGACGAGACATTCCATATTGTTTTCTTGAAAAGCATCCGCCCAGGGCTCATCGCTCTTCCCTTAGAAACAGGTCCATATGCGACCATCTTCCGGGCCTTTGACACCGAAGGCTTGACCTTCGGCAGCGAAGGACCTGAATAACAAACACCACCGGCCCCGAAACAAAGATTCATTCAGTCCGCCGGAAAATGTGACAAATCCGCCCTTGCGCGCGTATATGCCCATACATGGATCAACTGGACAACGACAGAGACGACGCCTGGGCCGTGGAACAGACCCTGAACGGCGACCGCGAGGCCTTCGCCGTACTCGTCAGGCGGTATCAGGGGCCCGTCTATCGCCTCATGTTGCGCTTTTCGCAGGATGAAAGCGAAGCCGCGGAAATGGCCCAGGACGCCTTTGTCAGGGTCTATGAACGTCTGGCCGCATACGATTCGCGCCGACGCTTCTTCACCTGGCTCTACACTCTGGCCCTGAACCTGGCTCGGGACCATGCGCGACGGCTCAAACGCGCTCCCCAGTGCCGCCAGGACCTGGACACGACACTGGCCGATAAGGAACGCGACCCGCTGGCCAGTCTCGAAGCCGCCAGACTTCTGGATGTCCTGCGTGGCCTGCCGCCCAAATACGCCGAAACCCTGGCGTTGCGGTACATCGAGGACATGCCCCTGGAAGAGGTGGCCGAGACCCTGGGACTGTCCATAAGCGGCGCCAAGATGCGCGTGCACAGGGGGCTACGTATGATGCGGGAACATTTCGGGGAGGAAGAAAAATCATGAACAACGAGCAACAAAACAACACGACGCAGGACAGGCTCGCGTCTGGCCTGCGCGGACTGGGCGGCATGGATCCGGGAGCGGACTTCGCATCCCGCGTCATGGAGCGCATCGGCTCCGCGCTTCCCCTCCCGCTTCCGAAGCGCCGGTCGGAGCGCGTCCTCGACTGGTTCGTCAGACCACGCACCCTGCGAGTCTCACCCCTGGCCGGTCTGGCTGCTGCGGCCTGTCTGCTGCTGTCCATGGGCCTGCTCCTCAGGCTCGACTTCGGCGTCGGGAGCAGGGCCCCGGAAGGTCTTGCCCCGGTGACCTTCGTTCTGGCCGCGCCATCGGCCAGGGAAGTGGCCGTCATCGGCAGCTTCAACGGCTGGAACGCCGCCGGATGGACCATGACCCGCGACCCGTCCCGGGGCCTGTGGACCCTTTCCTCGGCCCTGCCGCCCGGCAGCCACGAGTATGTCTTTCTCATCGACGGGACCACGCCCGTGGCCGATGTCACGGCCGCGCTCAACGTCGATGACGGCTTCGGCGGCCGCAACTCTGTCCTGCTGGTGAAGAGCGGCCATGGCTCGATTCTCTAGCGCCCTTCTCGTGTCCTTCCTGCTGGCTATCTGGCTCTTGGCACCGTTCGTGGCCGAGGCGTATCGCCTTGAAAGCTCCCTTCGCCAGGCCCAGGAAGACGGCAGGCTGACGCCCGAAGAGGCGGAAGGCATTCAGGCCCGCATCGATCAGACCCGGGAACAGGGACTGCCCCAGGCGCCCTTCGCGGCCAAGGTCGAGGAAGGCCTGGCCAAACGAGTTCGTGCCCAGGCCATCATCCACGCGCTGGACGTCATTCGCGGTGATTACGACTTCGCCCGCGACACGCTCAGGCGAAGCGGTGCCGAACCGACGCCGGACGACATCGCCCTGACCGGGGACAGCCTGAGGCTCGGTCTCACCCGGCTGGAATTGACCGCGATGGCCGATTTGAACCCTCCGCCGCCCATGCTGGCCACTGCGGCCAGGACCAGGGCAGCCCTGAACGCCATTGGCTTCCCCACCCCCCTGTCCGGCGAGATCATGCGCCAGGGGCTTACCCTCGGATCACTGACGCCCGGCTGGGAACAGCTCTTCCGGGTGGTGCAGCGCACCCGCGAAGCCGGAATTCCCGACGTTGCAGTGGCCGATGCCGCCGCCCGGGTCCTGGCCGACGGCGGCAGTCCCGCGGAACTGCTGCAGGAACTGGGTCTGACGGGCCGCGACACCCGACACGAACCGGGCGCATCAAAATAATCTGTGACCTCATGGTCGCCCAAACGTATATTGGTTTGACATGAAAAAAATCATCCGACTCCTCGCTCTCGTGCTGCTGGCAGCGTCCATCCAAGGCTGCGCGACCATGGATACGGCCGTCCGGAAAATCCAGGGGGAATACCACCAGGTTCAGGGACAATATTACCTGAACAGAGGCGATTTCGCTGCCGGACGCGCCGCCTTCGCCCCCAGGGTGGCCCAGTTTCCCGAAGATCCGGAGCTCAACTACTTCATGGCGCGCTTCGAACTGGGAACGGACAAGCCCGAAGCCGCGCTTCCCTTCATCCAGAAAGCCGTAAAGCTGTCCCCGGCCAACGCCGACTACCGGTTCTGGGAAGGCGTGACCTACTGGGCCCTCATGAAGCCGGACAGGGAGCGGGCCGCCTATGAAAAGGCCCTGGCCATCGACCCGGACCACCTCTCGGCGAACCTCTACCTCGCGCACAACATGCTCGACCGGGGCAAAAACGCCGAAGCCCTCCGGCTCTACGACAAGACGCTCTCCCTGAACCCGGAGGAGCCCCAGGCCATGTTCAACAGGGCTGTAACCCTGGAGCGCATGAAACGTGACAGGGAGATGAAGCTGGCCGTGCACCGCTACCTGGAGATCTACCCGGACGCCCCCCTTGCGCGGCAGGGAGTCCGGATGCTGAACACGGCCAGCGACTTCACGTGGCGCAACCACGTCATCGGCCTGCGCACCATCTCCCTGCGGGCCGTGGATTTCCTGCCCGATAGCGCGACACTGACCGAAAGCGCCGAAGCATCCCTGAAGAGCATCGGCGAAATCCTGTCCAAAAAGACGGACCTGAGCGTCCACGTCGTCGCCTACGTCAAAGGCGACAAGACCCTGGCCAGGCTGCGCGCCCTGGCCGTCAGAAATTTCGTCAGCCGCGAATACCCGAAAATCGCCCCGGAGCGCCTCGCGCCGAGCTGGTTCGACAAGCCCGAAAGCATCAAAACGGACGGCAGGACCCACAGCCTGACCCAATCCGTCAACATCTTCACCAAGGTTCAATGATCCCAGGAGGTTTTACCATGAACAGCATCCTTCGTCTTCTTCTGTCCGGCCTCATCCTCATGGCCCTTTCGGCCTTTCCGGTCCTGGCCCAGGCGGCGGATGAACCGACCGACGATCCCGACGCCGTGTCATCCCTGAGCAACCCGGCCCAGGCGGCCAAGGCGGAAGGTTTGGCTGCCGCCGCCACGGAAAAGGCCGCCGAAGCGCTCGACACGGCGACGGCAGATCTCGGCGAAGCCCAGGCCGCCTACGATTCAGCGGTCGCTGCCGCTGATCCGGTCGCCATGGAACAGGCTGAGGCAGCCCTGACGGCAGCTACAGGAGCATACAACGAAGCTCTGGCGGACGCAGCCGGAGTGACCGCCGCTGAAGTCGGAGCCATGCGCGCCGAAGGCCTTGGTTGGGGAGAAATCGCCCATGAACTCGGCGTCCACCCCAGCACCATCGGCCAGAGCGTCGCGAACCAGAACCGCAATCGCAACATGAACCAGCAGGGCAAGGAATACGGCGTGACCGCCCGCAACACGGCCACGGGCAAGTCCTCCAAGGAGTCGCTCTCCGCTTCCGGCAAAAGCAACAACGCCGGCGGCAACGGCCAGGGCAATTCCGGAGGCAAGGGCGGAGGGAATGCCGGCGGCAAGGGCGGAGGAAATGGCGGAGGCAACGGAGGCGGTAATGGTGGAGGAAACGGCGGCGGTAATGGCGGAGGAAAGAAGTAGCACCCTTCATCTTCGCTGATGATTACTCAAGGGATCGGACAACTTGTCCGGTCCCTTTGCTTTTTGAATGAGTCTTCCCCCGCAGGTTATGCGGGACAGTCCATTATGTAACGGTCCAGCTGCAGGGCGAGAGCGGGGGCTTGCTGTTCGAGCTGATTACGGGCTTCCGCCGTGAGCACGGCTATGCGACATATCCCGTCCGCTTCCATATGTTCCTTGGCGATGCAGGAACCGAAAGCCGCCTTGGGAGCGACAACGGCCCCGGCATCGTAATGCGCAAGACGGGAATTTTTGTCCGTGGTTCTGGAAGTTGCAGAACCCCACATGATCAGATGCATGCCTTCGTACGCAGCCCCCTGCGCGACAATGACATCGCCTTCTTCGTAAGATCGTTCCGTGAGCCACGGGGCAAGCTGTTCCACCAGCGCTTCAAAAATGCTCAGCCTGTCCAGGTGGGCCATCATGTCGTCCACAGTCTGCTCGAAAAGGTTATCTTTTGCCGACGCCTGAGTTTCCAGGATCTGCTCGAATTTTTCCAGGATGGTGTCTTCGCAAAGCTCAAGTCCCTGATCGAGGTCAACCGTGAAGCGAATCCCCTCCAAGACCGCCGGGGCAAGCGCTCGTGACAGCGTATCAATGAAACGATTGGTCGGACTGGCAATCACGATCGGAATCATTGCCGTGTGCGCAGCCTGAATGACGCGCTGGAGAGCATTGACGGAAGATACGTCAAATCCCGAAACGCCTGAAAAATCCAAGAGCATGCACCATGGGCGGGGAGAAGCGTTCAATCCGGCCTTGAGCTCTTCGCTCAGGCGAGCGGCGGAACCAAAGAACAGATAGCCGCTCAGCTGGTATCCCTGAAGTCTGTTCCCGTTCGTCTGCAGGATGGTGCGATTGGGAATTGAGCGGTTTTTGCGACTGTGTCGCATGGCGCCATTGAACCTTTCCCTGATGACATCGATCCTGCTGAAACGAATGATGAAAAGTACCGTGGTGATCAGCAGGCCGATTCCCACTCCCTTGAGGAATCCCAGAAGGCAGATGGACAGAAAAATGCTCCCCAGCACAAGATAGTCCTGAAGGGGAAGCTTGCGGTATGTGCTGTAGAGCCAGTTATCCATGATATCGATGCCAAGGAAGACAAGCAGGCCGCCGAGAACAGGCAGGGGGAAGAACTCCAGCGCCGCGCCACCGACAAAGAGAACCGCGGCGACAACGGTCGCGGCCACAAGTCCTGCCAGACGGGTGTAGGCACCCGTCATCCGGCAGAGGAGGGAAAGCGAGAGCGCGTGGGCTCCGGGGGAACTGCCGCCCAGTGCGCCGGCAATGTTTGCCAGACCGACGTTACGAAATTCCTTGTTGAAATCAACGTCAACGCCTCCCCCAAGGTCGATGCCACTCACGTTCAGCAGGAGCCCAATGAGGGTGACCAGAAAAACGGCGCCCATGACGGGCAACTGCTCCAGTACGACATCCCAGCGCACCAGGCCGAGTTCGGCCGGGCTAAAGGCGGGCCAGAGGCCAGTGGCCGGCACACCGGAAAGAAGAAAGCCTGTTGACCTAGCTTCGGCCAGTGACATCCCGGCGATCTGGAATGCAACATAATAGACCGCAGTCACGACCAGCAGCGATGCAGGAAGGATGAGAAAATGCGGCCAGCGTTTCAGGACAAGCCAAAGAAGGATGGCATACAGGGCGCCCGGCCCCCACTTCAGAAGCGGTGATGCATCCAAGAGGCTCTTCATCGTGTCGAAATTGACGTCCATACCGCTCATGACCGAAAGGCCGCCCAGGGTGAGAAGCCATCCTCCGCCTGCCAGAAAGCCGCCTACAACAGGGTAGGGCATGAAGCGGAACAAGTTGGTCAGTCTGAAATGGCCGATTGCCGTCAGCGCCAGGCCGGTGGCGAGAGTAGCCGAACCGATGGAGGCGACCATGGTCATGAACGTCGCTTCCGGCGACGCCATTCCCATGGCTGCGACTACCGAAGGGCCCATGCCTGCGAGGACAGCCACCGGAGCGTCCTGCGGCAAGCATATGACGGATCGGAAGGAACTGGTCAGGGCGAGGAGGATACCCATGACAACCGCGCCGAAAAGCAGCAGCCCCGATGCTCGCGTCGCAAGCGGTGCAAGCGAGCCTGAAAAAATCATGGCGCTCAGGGAAACCTCGATGACGACAATGAGAACGCCAATGACACAGCCGAGCGCCAGCGCAGGGACGACTTTTTGCGACAACAGGTCGTCCGCAAGTTCCTTGAGTAGTGATTTCATGCTCGTCTCCTCCAAGAAACATATGTCATGACAGGGTGTTAACGCAATGCATATTCGTTCGATCCAAAAAAGCGCATGTTCATCCTGCGCCGTGGGCAAGGTGCCACGGCATCTTGCCCGCCGCCCTTCGTCAATCATTTCCGTCAATGGGAGGATCGATTCGCCGCAAGGATAATTCTTCGCTGGCAAAAGACTGCCAAGCCCGTTAAGGACTGCACATCCGCAACCGTATCAGGAAGATGCAATGTCCCCGAACGCCGCCCTCTTCTCGTACCCCTTCGTGTCCCTGTGTCTGGTGGCCCTGTTCGGGTTCGGCAACATCGCCGTTTTCTACGGCCTCTATCCCTACCTCATATCCATGGGCATCTCGCCCTTCTGGGCTGGTTGGATTCTCGCCCTCGAACCCCTGGCGGCCTTCGTGCTGCGCCCGTTCATCAGCCCCTGGCTCGGACCGGGCAACGCTTTGCCTGTCATGCGCGCAAGCCTGGTCATGATCGCTCTCGCCCTGCTTGGATACGCCTGGGCCCAAAGCCTTCCCGCGCTCATCTGCCTGCGCGTCTTCCACGGAGCGGCCTTCGTGAGTCTGGTCTCTGCCACCACCGCCCTGCTCGTGCATTTCATACCGCCGTCCAGAAGCGGCCAGGGCTTCGGCCTCTTTTCCCTGACCACCATGCTGCCCTTTGCCGTCATGCCCCCGCTCATGGAATACCTGCTCCGGATCGTCCCCGACGCCGGGCACGCCTATGCCTGGGTCTCCCTCATGACCCTGCCTGCCCTGGCGCTCCTTGCGCCCCTCGGTCCCCATGCACGGCAGGCACGGGAAAAAGAGAGGCAAATCTCATCCGGGCAGGCTTCGACCGGGCTCGCCGACATCGGGTCAGCCTTGAAAAACCCCGGGGTGCCCCTCGTCCTGGGCGCGGGCCTGCTGACATTTCTCGGCTCCACCCTGCTCTTCTTCTTCATGAAGGACTTCGGAGCGAGCCTTGGCCTGGCCAACGCGGGTCTTTTCTTCACCGTGTCCACGGGAGCCACCATTGCCGTACGCCTGTTCGTCAGCGCCCGCTTCGACAGGATGGACAAGCGCCGGACCCTGATGCTTACGTTCCTCGTCCTGGCGGGATGCTACGCGTCCTACTCCCTGGTCGCATCGCCCCTGCCCTTCCTGCTCGCGGCCGGTCTTTTCGGCGCCTGCATGGGCGTGGCCATGCCGCTTCTGCAATCGACCCTCTTTCACCTGGCCGACCCGTCCAAGCGCGGCCTGACCGCCAACCTCATGCTGTCCACCATGGATGCCGGATATGTCCTGGGCCCGTACCTCGGCGGCATGATGCTCGGCATGGGCCTGTCCCACGCGGCCCTGTTCCGGCTCTCGGCGCTGCTGGCCCTTGGCGCCTTACTGCTGATCCGCCAGACCGGACAACCGTCCCCGGCCACCATCAACCCTTCCCACGGGAGAACCCCATGACCCGCACCCGAAAGGAAAACCTGGAGCGCCTGCGCGCCAACCCCGGAACCGTCGAACCCGGCCAGAGCGTCGAGGTCGGCCCATTCCGGCCCGAAGACGCCGAAGGCGTGGCCAGGCTCTATTTCGCCATCTACGGAGAGAACTTCCCCCTGGACTACGTCTACGACCCCGAACAGATCGCGGGCGCCAACGCAGGGCCGGACCTCCACCAGTTCGTGGCCCGCACGCAGGCAGGAGAAGTGGTCGGCTTGACGGCCCTCTTTCGGGTGGCGCCGAACCCGAACATCATGGAGTCCGGCGGACTCATGATCCTGCCGGCCTATCGGGGAGGAACCCTGACAGTGCGCATGACCAAAGCCTCCCTGGCCACCCTTCCGGAGGAGCTGGGCCTCAACGCCGTCTTTGGCCAAAGCGTGTGCGACCACCTGATCAGCCAGAAGCTGGCTCGCCATTTCTCCTCTCCTGCCTACGCCCTGGAGATGGAAGCCATGCCCCCCAGACCCGAAGGCAGCACCGACGGCATCGGGGGAAGAATTTCCCTGCTGGACGAACTGCGCATCTATCGGGATGTGCCCCACACGGTGTACCTGCCCGAACGGTTTGCCGGCTTTCTCGCGGACCTGTACGCCAAACACGGTCTGGAGAGATCCTTCGGCGCGGCCGGACCAGCCAGCGGACGGACGCGCTCCGGCGTGACGACCATGGATGGGGCATCCCTGGCCAAGCTCCTGGTCGACGAACCGGGCGCGGACCTCGGCGAGGCCATCGACGCCTTCGAGACCGGGCATCCCGGACGGCACGTCTACCAGCTGCAGCTGCCCCTGGCCCATCCGGGGCTGTCCGCGGCTGCGGAAACGGCCCGCGAGCACGGCTACTTCTTCGGTGGGCTCCTGCCTCTGTGGACCGGCACCGACGTGCTGCTGCTGCAAAAGCTCACCTCGGACCCCGACTTCTCGCTTCCGCTGCTGCTGACCGACGAGGCCAGGGAACTCATGGAGCGCATCCTCTCGGACTGGGCCGCCCTGCCCGGTCGGTAAAAGGAAAAGACCGGGCGGCGGCCCCGCGAGTTGACACAAAGCCCTTTTCTTTCGCACTGTTTGGCACTTTTTCAGCCCAAGGATGTGTCCATGTCTCATGAACCTTACGATATCGGTCCCGCACGCCCCCGCCTGGACGCCCTGGCCAAGGCGTGCGGCACGGAGCGTTTCAGCGCCGACAGCTACCCGCCCGGCCTGCTCTGGGCCGGGGCCAGACGCTGCGGCGTGCCCCACGGCATCCTGCGCGGCGTCGATGCAGCCAAAGCCAGGGCCCTGCCCGGGGTGCACGCCGTCCTGACCCGCGAGGACGTGCCCGGATCGAACCGGCAGGGCATCGTGCACAAGGACATGCCCGTGCTGTGCGGAACAAGGGTCCGCCATTGCGGGGACCCCGTGGCCCTCGTGGTGGCGGAATCACGCGAAGTGCTGCGGGAGGCCCTGGCCCTCGTCCACGTGGACATCGATCCCCTGCAGACCTTGGCCGACATGGACGCGGCCCTGGCGCCGGACGCCCCGCTCATCCACGAGACCCACGGCTCCAACATCCTCCTGGCCGCCGAAATCCGCAAAGGGGACGCCGAAGAAGCCCTGGCGCAGTGCGATGTGGTCCTGGAGGAAACCTACTTCACCCCGGCCCAGGCCCACGCCTTTCTGGAGACCGAAAACGGCCTGGCCCGCCTGGACGAGGACGGCATCCTGCATCTGACCGTCTCCACCCAGGCCCCTTTCCGCGACCGCTTCGAGATCGGCCACGCCCTGGGCGTTGAGCCCTGGAAAATCCGCGTCCACAGCCCTTTTCTTGGCGGCGGATTCGGCGGCAAGGACGGGGCCACGGTGCAGTGCCTCCTGGGACTTGCCGCCCTGCGCCTCCCGGGGCGGACCATCAAGATGTGGTGGAACAGGGAAGAAAGCTTCCTGGCCGGTTACAAGCGCCACGCGGCCCGGATGCACTACCGGCTGGGCGCCATGAACGACGGCACGCTCAAAAGCGTGGTCTGCCGCCTGTGGTACGACACAGGGGCCTACGCCCATCTGGGCGGCGAAATCATGGAACTGGGCATGGAGCACGCCGCCGGGCCCTACCGGGTGGAGCACATGGATTGCCGAGGCATGTGCGTCTACACCAACAACCCCGTGGCCGGGGCCTTCCGGGGCTTTGGCGTGGCCCAGACCAGCCTGGCCTTCGAGGGCATGATGGACCGACTGGCCGACCGGCTCGGGCGGGATCGCCTGGACCTGCGCCGCCAGAACGCCCTGCGTCGCGGAGACCGCAACTGCGCGGGCGTCACGCTGACCTCCTCCGTGGGCCTTGACGAGTGCCTGCGCCGCGTCCAGGGCCACGAACTCTGGACCACGCGCCACGCCTGGAAAAAGGACGCCCCCGCGTTCACCCGACGCGGCGTCGGCATCGCCGCCGTCTTCAACGGCATGGGCTACGGCCGGGGGCTGGCCGACAACGCCATCGCCAAGATCGAGCTGACCCCGGACGGACGCTTCGTCATCTACAGCGGCGTCCCGGACATGGGCCAGGGCAACGCCTCCACCTTCGCCCAGATCGCGGGCGAAATGCTCTGCCAGGACGCCGGACGCCTCGAAGTCATCCAGCCGGACACGGAACGCTCCCACCCCTCGGGCTCGGCCTCGGCCGGCCGGACCACCTACACTTTCGGCCAGGCGCTGATCAAGGCCTGCGAGCTGATGACGACCAAGCTCGTCCGCCGCGCGGCGCTGGCCCTCATGATCGACGAGCCCGGCGGCTTCACCCTGGTGCCCGGAGCGGTCAGACACCTGCCCACGGGCAAGGAGTTGCCCCTGACGGTCATGGGCGCCATGCTGCCCCGCGACGACCGCGTCTGCGTGGCCGAATATCTCATGCCCGTCTCCCGCGAGGTGCCGGACACGGGCAGGGATTTTCCCCTCGGCTTCCCGCACCTGATCTTCCCCTTCGCCGCGCATCTGGTGCGCGTCGAGGTCGACGAACTGACCGGGCTGGTGCGGGTCTGCGACTATCTAGCGGCCACTGACGGCGGCCGCGTCCTGAACCCCCAGAACTTCCACCAGCAGATCGAGGGGGCCGTGGCCCAGGGCCTCGGCTTCGCCCTGATGGAAGGTTTTGGAACCGAGAACGCCCGCATCACCACCCCGGACCTCTCGACCTACCTCATCCCCACCAGCCTGGACCTGCCGGACACGCAGTCCGTGGCCGTGGAAACGCTGGAGCACAGCGGTCCCTTCGGCATGAAGGGCGTGGGCGAGGTGGGCATGAACGGGCCGCTGCCGACGGTGGCCTCGGCTCTGTCCGACGCCCTGGGCGCGCACATAGTCCGCGCCCCCGTCACGCCGGCCATGATCCTCGAACTTCTGGCCTCACGCGGAGCACATTCATGATCATCCGTTTTTGCATCAACGGCCGGGACACGGAACTGGACGTGCGCGGCGACGAGCGCGCCGTGGACCTCCTGCGCGAAAGGCTCGGACTGACCGGCACCAAGGAAGGCTGCGGAACCGGCGAATGCGGCGCTTGCGCCATCCTGATAAACGGACGGGCCCGCCTGTCCTGCCTGACGCTGGCGGCCCAGCTCGACGGCCAGAATCTGACCACCATCGAGGGCCTCGGCAGCCTGGAGACGCCCCACGCCCTGCAACGGTCCTTTGCCGAGCACGGCGCCGTGCAGTGCGGGTTCTGCACGCCGGGCATGGTCGTAGCCGCCGCCGACCTCCTGGCCCGCGACCCGCATCCCGGACGCGAGACCATTCGCGAGGCCCTGTCCGGAAACCTCTGCCGCTGCACGGGCTACACCCGCATCCTCGATGCGGTGCACAAGGTGGAAAAACCATGAGCGTCTACCTGCCCGGGACCTTGAACGAACTCTGGAACCTTCTCGACGAACCGGACACCGCCGTCATGGCGGGAGGCACGGACTACCTCGTGCGGCGCAGGGCCGATAAATCCAGCGCACAGATCTGCTGTCTTGAACGCATCCCCGCGCTGCGTGGTCTGGAAGCGCAGGGCGGTGTCCTGGAGATCGGCGCGGCCACGACCCTGACCGACCTGCTGGAATCCGGAATCGTCACCGCCCGATTGCCCATGCTTCACCAGGCCGTGCGCCAGCTGGGATCTCCCCTGGTGCGCAACCAGGCCACCCTGGGCGGAAACCTCTGCACGGCTTCCCCTGCCGGGGACACCCTCCCCGCCCTGTACGCCCTTGGGGCGCGGGTGGCGCTCCTGTCTCGTGACGCAGAACGGGTCCTGGACGTGGCGGAGTTCATCACCGGCCCCGGCCGGACCGTTCTCGAATCCGGCGAGATCCTGGCGCGCGTGATCATCCCGTTGCCTGATCCGGACGCAGTACAGCATTTCGAGAAGGTCGGCAGGCGCCAGGCCCTGGCCATCAGCGTGGCCAGCATGGCCGCCCTGCTGCACCTGGACGGTGACATCGTCCGGGACGTCCGCCTGGCCTTCGGCAGCGTAGCCCCCACGGTGCTGCGCTGCCCCGAGGCCGAGTCCTGGCTGACAGGCCGTGCCCTGACCTCCGGCAACCTGAGCCACGCGGCCGACCTCGTGCGCGCGACCGTACGCCCCATCGACGACGTGCGGGCCACGGCGGACTACCGCCGTCAGGTGGCGGGCAACCTGATCCTGCGTCTGGAGGGGCACAGGCCATGAAAGCGCTTCTTCCGGCACTGCTGCTGGCGTTGGCCAAAAAGGTACCTACCGCCACTGCGACAACATGAATGAATTCGGGGCCTGCTTCGCGCTGCCCAAGGAAGAGCAAACATGACCAATCAACGGACCATAACCCTGCGCCTGCACGCGGACACGGCCTGGATTCGCATGGTCCAGGGCGTGGCCGAACAGTGCGGCACGGTTTTCGGCCTGGATCACGGTAAGACCCTGCGCCTGATCATGGCGGTGGAAGAAATTCTGGTCTACCTGGCCGACCTCACGCCGCAGGCTCCCCTGGAACTGAATTTGACGCCCGGCGCCAGCCATGTCGATACGACCTTCTCCTTCGCGGCCAGGGATGCCGACCTCTGGGCCATGAACATCACCGCCTGCGGGGCCGACTGCGCCGAAGAGAACATCCAGGCCATGGGACTGCTCCTGGCCGCACGCATGAGCGACGGCCTGGACGTGCGCCGTGACGGCGCGAACGTGATCCTGCGCCTGCGCCTGGACCGCTCCTATCCAGACCTTGAAACGCGGCAGAGCGAACGCTTCGCGCCCCGAGGGGAAGTGCTGTTCCAGCCCGCCCTCGACCCGAGCAGGATCAAGGAGGCCTGCGCCCTGGCCACGGCGCTCTATCCCGAAGCAGCGGTGCCGCAGGCGTTCAGAACCCCCGGCAAGGTGGTCGACCAGATTCTGGGAGGCGAGCTTTCCGGAGCCATGGCGCTGGACCAGGGCGGAAATGTGTGCGGCTTCATGACCTGGAGCCCGCGTTCCGCCACCAGCGTGTCCTTCTGCGGGCCGTATGTCTTCACCAGCGAGAGGACAGCCGTCGCGCGCGGACTGACCGAGCATCTCGTCGGCGCCGTGGCCCGGACTCCCGTCTCGGCCATACTGAGCCAGCTGCCCACGGAAGACCTGCCCCGGGAGGATGTCGAGCTGCTGGGGACCCTGCCCCTGCTCGCGGCCGACGGCACGCCCGGCCCCATGCCAATCTGGTACCGGGGCATGCGCGAGGACAACGGACTGGCGGTCTGGACGCACCCGGAGCTGGAGGGATTTCTGCGCACGGCATACGAGCAGCTTTTCCTCATGCGCGACATCCACGCCGTCTCGCACCAGGGCGAACAGGTGGCCGGGCGCTCCGTCTTTGCCACGTCCTTCCAGCCCGAGGCCAGCCAGGCGCTGCTCATCCCCATGCTCGACGGGGCCGACACCTCCGATACCGTGCACGGACACGTCCAATTGCTCCTGTCCGAAGGGTACCGCAACATCCTGGTCCACCTCGACCTGGCCCACGGCTGGCAGGCGGCTCTGGCCCCGGCCCTGCTGAAGAACGGCTTTCAACCCCGCGTCCTGCTCCCCCATGCGGGACAGGCGGACGTTTTGGTGCTGCAGCATGCTGGATCTTGAACGACTGGTGCCGGCCCACGTCCGGAGCTTCGAGGTCTATACGCCGAGCAAACCCGATCAGGAGCTGATGCGCCTCTTCCGGGTCGACCACCTGCACCGTCTCAACAACAACGAGAATCCCCTGGGCCCCCCGCCCGAAGCGGCCCGGATCGTCCAGGGTTTCCCGCCCCGCCTGACACCCATCTACCCCAGCGGCGACGCCTACGCCCTGCGCCAGATCCTGGCCGGGCGCTTCGCCAAGTCGCCGGACCAGTTTCTGGTCGGCAATGGCTCGTGCGAGGTGATCTCCAGTGTCATCAAGGCCTTTTGCGCCGAGGGCGACAACATCGTCACGGCGGACAGGACCTTTGCCGTGTATGAGTGGGTGGCCGAGTTTTCGGGCATAGAGGCCAGGCTCACCCCCCTCAAGGATTTCGGTTTCGACCCGGACGCCATGCTCGCCGCCCGCGACGAGCGCACCAAGATCCTGTTCGTCTGCAACCCCAACAACCCCACGGGCACCTGGTGGGACACTGCCACCCTGCGCCGCTTCCTGGACACGGTGGACGGCCGCCAGATCGTCGTCCTGGACGAGGCGTATTTCGAATTTGTGGACCAGATCGGCTTTCCGGATGGCATGAAACTGCTGGAGCAGTATCCCAACCTGGTGGTCTTTCGCACCTTCTCGAAGATGTACGCGCTGGCCGCCCTGCGCATCGGCTACCTGTGCAGTTCCCCGGCGGTGGTCGATATCATCCGCCGCACCCACGTGGTCTATTCGGTCAATTCCCTCGCGCAGCAGGCCGCCGCGGCAGCCATGAAAAACGACGGACCCTTCATTGCCGCGACCCGCGCCATGGTGGCCGCCGGCAAGGAGAAAGTCCTGACATTGTGCGGGGAACTGGGCCTGACCTGCCAGTGCGGCGAGGGCAACTTCGTCATGATCCGCGTTCCCACCTCCGACACCCTGCTCTACCGCAAGCTCATGGCCAAGGGCGTCATGATCCGCACCATGACGGGCTTTCGCTTCCCGGGCTGGATCAGGGTCAGCCTGGCGCGGGAGGATGTAATGGAGGAGTTCTGCAGGGCCATGCTGGGCGTGCTTCGCCCCTGAGAGAGTGGCGACCTACAGAACCCTGTGCCGCTCTCTCACCATCGGAAATCCGGTACAAACGCCCCTGCGGCATTTTCCCGCTTGACCCCGTCAGGGATGCCGCGCCATGTATTCGCTTCCATTCGGAAGTCCGGCCATGCCCGTCTTCCCGCGTCCGGGGCATGACCCCGCCGAAAACATCGCCCCCTAAAGCCTCACGGAGTTTGCACAGATCATGCTGTCCCTCTTCATTCTCCTGTTCATAGTCCTCGCCGCCCTGACCCTCTTCATCGGCGGCTGGCTGCCTGCCGACGTGGTCGGGATCATGGTCCTCGCCGCCCTGGCCCTGACCGGCCTGGTCTCCCCGGAAGAGGCCGTGGCCGGATTCAGCAGCCCCGCGGTCATCACCGTGCTGGCCATGTTCGTCCTTTCGGCCGGTCTGACCCGCACGGGCGTGGCCTACCGCATCGGCCAGCCCCTGCAACACTTCGCGCGCAAGGGCGAAGCCGTGCTGATCGTGGTGCTCATGACTGCGGCCGGGCTCCTTTCGGCCCTCATCAACACCACCACCGTGGCCGTCATCCTGCTGCCCGCGACCATGGACCTGGCCCGCCGCAGCGGCCTGCCACCGGCGCGCCTGCTCATGCCCATGGCGCTCGGTTGCCTGCTCGGCGGACCCTTCACGGGCATCTCAACGCCTCCCAACATCCTGGCCACCAACGCCCTGCGCGCCGCCGGACTGACGCCCTTCAAGATTTTCGATTTCACGCCGATCACCGGCGCTCTGGTCGTGGCCGGCATCGCCTTCGTGGTCCTGCTCGGCAAGCGCCTGCTGCCCAAAGGCGCTGCGTCGGGAGATCAAAAAAAAGGCATCGAGTCCGCCTACGAGATCGGATCGCACATCTTCACCATCGAACTTCCCTCGACATCGCCACTGGTGGGCCGCAGCCTGACCGAAAGCCGCCTGGGCTCAGCCCTGTACCTGACCGTGGTCGGCCTGCAACGAGCCGGTGAACTGATTCTCTCCCCCCGGGCGCAGGAGACATTGCGCGCCAATGATATCGTCATCGTCCACGGCCAGTCGGATCAGGTCAGCCATTTTCGCGGCAGCAGACATCTGCGGGTCGAGCAGCCCGGACCCGAGACCGACGAAATCATCCGGCGCCTGGGCACGGCCTCGGTCCGCATCGGCAAGGGGTCGCCGCTCATCGGCCGTACCCTGGCCGAGAGCGGGCTGCGCCGGGATCACCGCATGCATGTGCTGGCGCTGGGTTCCCCCACAGGCGAATGCCTGCGCGAAGTCCGCCGCCATCGTTTCGAGGAGGGGGACGGCCTCGTGCTCCAGGGCGAACACAAGACCCTTGAAGCCCTGGCGGACACCAGCCTCGTCGAACTCGTGGCACCGCTGACGGAAGGACCGGCCGATGCGTCGGTTTGCGAACTGCTCAGCCTCTGTTCCGTGAGGGTGCCGGAAGGATCGGTGCTGGCCGGACGCAACCTGGTGGAAAGCCGCCTGGGCAATGCCTTCGGCCTGACTGTGGTGGGCCTGGTTCGGGAAGGGAATGTGACCTGCCTGCCCGCCCCGGAAGAAACGGTCCAGCCCGGCGACCTGCTCGTGGTCCAGGGTCTGGCGCGGGACATCGACGTGTTCGAGGGCCTGCAAGAGCTTGAAATTTCGGAGCAATCGTCGCGACTGGCAGCCGAACTGGAATCCCAGCAGATCGGCATGACCGAGGTGCTGCTCTCGCCCCGCACTACCCTGGCCGGAAAAACCCTGAACGATCTGCTCTTCCGCGACCATTACGGGCTGAGCGTCCTGGCCGTGCTGCGCAAGGGCCGGGCCTGCCGCTCGGGCCTGCAGGACATGCCCCTGCAGTTCGGCGATGCGCTGCTGGTGTACGGACCGCGACAGAACCTGGAGGCCGTGGCCCGCGACCACGACTTCCTGGTGCTGGACCAGGAAGCGGCCCAGGCCCCGCGCCTGCACAAGGCTCCCCTGGCCGCCCTGATCATGGCGACCGTGCTCCTGAGCGCCATCCTGGGTTTCGTGCCCATCGCCATCGCGGCCCTGGCCGGAATGGCGGCCATGGTCGTTGTCGGATGCCTGACCATGGAGGAGGCCTATCACTCCATCGAATGGAAAGTGATCTTTCTCATCGCTGGCATGCTCCCTCTTGGCTTGGCCATCGAAAACACCGGGGCGGCGCGGATGGGGGCGGAGGCGCTCATCGGCATGGTGGGCGACCTTGGTCCGCGCTGGGTGGTGGCCGCGCTGTTCGGAGTGACGGTGCTCGGCACGCAGGTCATCCCCACGGCGGCTCTCGTGGTGCTCATGGCGCCCGTGGCCCTGGGCGCAGCCACGGCGCTCGGCATTTCGCCGCAACTCTTGATGATGACCGTAGCCATGGCCGCTTCGGCGAGTTTCGCGAGCCCTCTTTCACATCCGGCGCATCTCTTGGTAATGGGGCCCGGAGGCTACAAATTCATGGATTACGTCAAGGTCGGCGCGCCCTTGACTCTCGTGGTCATGGCCGTGTCGGTCTGGCTGCTGCCCATCCTTTGGCCGGCGTGAACGAGCTTGCGCTGCCCCGATTTTCCGCTGTGTTTCGCCCGAAAATTCCGGCTTGACGATTCCAGGGGGCTGTCTATATCTTTATTTTTTTGAAGGGGAGTAGCTCCTCAAGACAAGGTCAACATCACTGGCGCGAAAGCGCTTGGCCTTGTCGTCGGATCCCACCGATGAGCAAGACCTTCAGCACGACAACCCGTGCTGGAGGTCTTTTTTTTGGACCTCCGGCCAATCTTCGGAGGTTTCATGACCGCAGGGATCTTCTCTCCAAACCCGGGACGCCGGACAATGTCCAGTCACGGCCCACCCTCTTTTTGCCGTCAGGCCCGAGGCTTTTCCTTGTGGCGAGATGTTGCGTCGTTTTCCTGGATTCGTTTCAGCTCATCCATCAGTCAAAACCCATGGGGCTATCGGATGCCCCTGTCCGCGTAACGGACCTGGAGAAATATATGGACACATTGCTTTTGTGGATCGGATTTCATGTTTTCATCATTGCGCTGCTGCTTTTCGACCTTGGCGTGGTGCAGCGCAAGAACAGGGAGATGAGCGTCGGTACCGCCCTGTGGGTGAGTCTGGGCTATGTCGTCCTGGCGCTTCTTTTCGGGGCGGGAGTCTATTTCTTCAGAGGCCCTCAGGCCGGACTTGAATTTCTGACCGGATATTTCATCGAGAAGAGCCTGAGCGTGGACAACATCTTTGTCTTCCTGCTCATTTTTCTGCATTTCTCGGTGACCAAATCCAACCAGCGCCGGATTCTCTTCTGGGGCATCCTGGGGGCGCTGGCCATGCGCGCCACGCTCATCATCGCCGGAGCCAGCGCCATCGCCTCGTTCCATTGGCTGCTCTACGTCTTCGGCGTTCTGCTCATCGCCTCGGGAATCAAGATGCTGGTCACCATCAACCAGGAACCGGACCTCTCGCGCAACCGCATCGCGCGATTCATGCGCAGCCATTTCCGGGTTACCGAAGACTTCGAGGGCGACAGGTTCTGGGTCCGGCGCGACGGTCTTCTGTACATGACGCCCCTGTTCATGGTCCTGATCATCGTCGAGGTCTCGGACGTCATCTTCGCCATCGATTCCATCCCGGCCATCCTGGCCATCAGCAAGGACACGTTCATCGTCTATTCATCCAACGTGTTCGCCATTCTCGGGCTGCGGGCTCTGTATTTCGCCCTGGCCGGAGTGATTCACCGCTTCCACTACCTCAAGTACGGGCTGTCCTTCGTGCTCGTTCTGGTGGGCGCCAAGATGACCGTGAACACCTATTACGGGACCAAGATCATCACCACCGAAATGGCGCTCCTGGCCACCGCATGTCTCATCGGCGGCTCCATGCTCTACTCCATGTACCGCACCAGGGAACTGCCCGAATCCGAAAGGAAGAAATCCATGCGCTGGTGGATTCCGGGTACTCCGGCCCGCAAGGAGACCATCGAGGATCAAAAAACGGATGTGAACTGAAAAACCGGACGCGCATCCAGGAAGACACATGAAAAAAGGATGCGCGTCCAATGATCGCAAAAAGGCGCTCGCGCCTACTGCATAACCACCCAGCCGTCGGGCCCCTTCACGAAACGCACCGTCGTCATCTCCTTGGAGCGCCCGGCAATCGGAACGGTCATGTCGACTTCGACGTCGCATACAAAACCGGGCGCCTCCTTGGCCTGCGTGCAGCCGATCTTCTTCACGGCATGAAGCTCCGTCTTCCCCAGCGAATCGGTAAACGCCTTGCCCGCTCCGCCGAACAGTTTTCCGGCCTCGTCGAGGCTTTGAGCGGTCTTGGCCAAGTCCTTCTCGAAGGCGGCCCGGATGTCGGCCTCGGACGGCTCGCCGGAGCAGCCCACGGCAAAAAGCGACACGGCAAACAGGATTCCCGTCAACATGAATTTCATTTTATCCCTCCAGTGGTTACTGATACAGCGATACCTTGATCATCTCGCAGGCGAATATTGGCTTTAAACGGGGCGATTGTCCAATTTCCTCCTTCTCATTCGGTGGCCCCGGGGACACCCGCTCGATCGGGACGTGCATGTCCACCTGCCGCAACGGCGACATTCTCCCCAAGAACCGTTGACTTCCACGCCGCCCTATGCTCAAGGTTCCGCTCCCGGGCGCGCCTGCCTGGGCGGACCACGCGGCATGCCGTTAACGAAAGCCGGAACATGCGCAAGGCCCGGCTGTTTTTCAAGGGTGCGCCCCGAAAACAGAATTCCCGACGACTCAAGGCTCCGGCCACGCAAGGCCTGAGCCTTTTTCGTTGTGCACCGCATTGACATCACGGGGACTGGTTACTAAGTTTGCAACTTTCCCTGTCCACCGGACGTGCCTATCGGGCCTGTCGGCTGGACGGCACAACGACCCGGATTTCCTACGGAGTTCCATGCATCCCTCGACCCTGATCTCGCGCATCGAAACCACGGCCCCGCTCCAGCTGGCGGCGTCATGGGACAAATGCGGCGTGCAGATCGCCTCTGCCGCCTCCGAAATCAGGACCGTGTGCGTGGCCCTGGACCCCAGTGTCGAGACGGTGCGCCGAGCGGTGGAGCATGAGGCGGATTTTCTGCTCTGTCACCACCCGCTGAGCCTCGCGCCCAGGCTCCCGAGCCGCCTCGATGACTTCCACGAGGTGCTGAGCCTGAGCCTCAAGAATTCCATGTGGCTCTACAGCGCGCACACCTCTCTGGACGCCAATCCGCATGGTCCGGTCAATTGGCTGGGGCAGGCCCTCAAGATGCAGGACATGCGCATCCTCGAGGTGACCCGCCGCGAAACGCCGAGCCTGCTGCGCCTGGCCGATTCGGCCATGCAGGAAAGAGTCCGGGATTTTGCAGACTCCGTCACCCGCCGCGATGGACAAATGGAGGAATACCTCCTCTGGCCGGAAGAAAGCGCCGCGTTCAAGGCCAGCCTCGATGCCGGGACGCCCTGGCAGGAGCTGGCCCTTGCCGCGCCGATCCGTGAATACGGTTTCGGATGCATCGGAACGCTGCCCAAGGCCCTGGGCTGGGATGAATTTTCAGCGCGGCTTACCGCCCTCGGGCTGCCTCTGTCGCGCATGGTGGGACAGGCGCCGGAAACCGTCACCCGGGTGGCCTATTGTCCCGGATCTGGAGCCGACCTTGGACCGGCCGCCTTCGCTAAAGGCGCGGACGTCTACCTGACCGGCGACGTCAAATACCATCAGGCCCAGGCCGTGCAGGATATCGGCCTGACCATCGACGTCGGTCATTTTTGCCTTGAAGAAACCATGATGCGCACCTGGAGCCGGAGCCTGGACCGCGAACTGTCCCCCGAGGGAGTCCGGGTCATCTTTCTGCAGGGCCGCGATCCCTTTGCCTGAATCTTCCCGGGAAGAACCCCGGAAAATTGATACGCTTTTGAGGAGGATGCTACCTTGAGTATTTATATGGAACAGATCGAGCAGCTGGTCGTGCTGCAGAAAGTGGATTCGGAGATGATCACCCTGGAGCGCATCCTCGAAGACGCGCCCAAGCAGCTGCGGAGCCTGCAGGAAAAACAGGCCTACCTCAAGCAGCAGCAGGACGTGATCCAGGAAAAGGTCGACGTGCTGATGGAGCAGAAGAGCCGCCTTGAGGGTGAGATCGAAAACGACACCCAGAAGGTCAAGAAGAGCAAGAACAAGCTCATGATGGTCGAGAACACCAAGGAATATCACGCCATGATGCGTGAGATGGACACCATGGAGAAGATGAACCGTTCCCGCGAGGAAGAGCGGGCCAATCTTCTTGCGGACCTTTCCGACCTCGAAGGTCGCAAGGAAGCCCTGCAGGGTGACATCGACAGCCTTGAAGAGACCATCACCGCCCAGCAGTCCACCCTGGATCAGGAACTGGCCGAGAAGCGCGCCCGCATCGAAATCCTGGAGAAGGAAAAGCGGAAGGCCTCCGAGGCTGTTCCCGCGCCCATCCTGACCCGCTACAATTTCATCCGCGACCGCATCCCGAATCCCGTCATCGTTCCGGTCAGCGAAGGCGTGTGTCAGGGCTGCCATGTCGTCATCCCGCCCCAGGCTTTCATCGACCTGCAGAAGGGCGAGCAGATCCTGAGCTGTCCCAACTGCCTGCGTATCATTTTCTGGGAGCGTCATTTCTCGGGCAATGATTGATTTATTTTTGCGGAGCCGGACAGGCTGTCGCTGCCGGCCGCAAGGCCGGGAGAGGAAAGTCCGGACACCACAGGGCAGGATGCTGGATAACGTCCAGCGGGGGCGACCCCGGGACAGTGCCACAGAAACAAACCGCCCGGGCTTCATGCCCGGGTAAGGGTGAAAAGGTGGGGTAAGAGCCCACCAGTTGTCGCGGTGACGCGGCAAGCTAGGTAAACCCCATCCGGTGCAAGACCAAATAGGAAGGTGACCGGCCCGGTCGCGACCCTTCGGGTAGGTTGCTGGAGACGGCGGGTAACCGCCGCCCTAGAGGAATGACAGCCGCCCGGCAACGGGCACAGAATCCGGCTTATCGTCCGGCTCCGTATTTTTGATAATGACACACTCACTATGGACCATAATCCTGGCCGCGGGCCAGGGTTCGCGTCTGGCCGCCTCCACGGGCGGCACACGCAAACAGTTTCTGCACCATGAGGGACATCCCCTCTATTGGCGCAGCGTTCTGACCATGTCCGCAGTCCCTGAACTTGCGGGCGTGGTCCTCGTTTTTCCTCCCCGGGAACTGGAGCAGCGCTCCGCCGAACTGGAAAGCCTCAAAAACATCTCGGACCCCGGTGTCCGCATCCTGACCACCGGCGGAGGCGACAGACGCCAGGACTCCGTGCGCCTGGGCCTGGCAGCGCTGCCCCGGGATTGCACCCGTGTACTGGTGCACGACAGCGCGCGCCCCTTTTTCTCGCCCGCCCTGGTGCAGGCTCTGCTGGCCGGATTGACGGACGACGTCTGTGGAGTCATCCCCGCCATCCCCGTCACGGACACGATCAAGCAGGTCGAAAACGACCTTGTCCTGGCCACGCTCCCGCGCGAAACAATGCGCGCGGTCCAGACGCCGCAGCTCTTCCCGGCCGCCCTGCTGCGCCGGGTTCATGAACAGGCGTTGAACAATGACTGGACCGTCACGGACGACGCCAGCATGATCGAACGCGCCGGATACGGCGTCCGGATCGTGCCCGGTGAAACCGCCAATCTGAAGATCACAACCCCGGAGGACCTGCGCGTGCTTGCTACTCCCGCCCCCCTGCCCGTGCCCTGCACCGGATTCGGCTACGACGTGCACGCCTATGGCGGCAACCGGCCCATGGTGCTGGGCGGCATGCCCATCGCCGGGGCCCCCTTCGTCAAAGCCCACTCCGATGGCGACGTGCTCCTGCACGCCCTGTGCGACGCCATCCTCGGATGCCTCGGCCTTGGGGATATCGGCGAACATTTCCCGGACAGCGACGATCGCTTCGAGAACATCTCCTCCGGCATCCTGCTCTCGGAGGTCATGGACAAGGCTCGCGCCCTGGGGCTTTGCATCACCCATGTCGATCTGACCGTCATCGCCCAGATCCCCCGCCTGGCTCCGCACAAGGAAGCCATCCGCGGCAACGTGGCGCGCCTGCTTGAGCTTTGCGACCAGCAGGTCAACGTCAAGGCGACCACGGAAGAGCACCTGGGTTTCACCGGCCGCAAGGAAGGGATCAAGGCCGTGGCCGTGGTCACCGCCACAAGGAAGCAGGCATGAGCAATTTCAAGACCGGCGGCCCCTTCATCACCCGCTTCGCCCCCAGTCCCACGGGAGGGCTGCACCTGGGCAACGTGCGCACGGCCATCCTCAATCATCTTCTGGCCAGACAAAGCGGCGGAAAATTTCTGCTTCGTCTTGAAGACACGGATCAGGAACGCTCCACCTTCGCCGCCGAAGCCGCCATCCTGTGGTCCATGTCCTGGCTTGGGCTTGTGCCCGACGAACCGGTGCGTCACCAGAGCCTGCGCCTTCATCTCTACCGTCACGCCGTTGACGGCCTGGTGGCCCAAGACCGCGCCTACCCCTGCTTCTGCACCGATGCCGAACTGGAACAGGACCGCAAGGAAGCCGCGGCCAGGAATCTTCCTCCCCGCTACAGCGGCCGCTGCGCCCGCATGGCACGCGACGAGCGCGCCGAGAGGCTGAACCGGGGCGACGCCCATGCCATCCGTTTCCGCCTGCCTGAAAAGCCGGAGGTCAGCTTCAAGGATCTCGTCAAGGGGCAGATTACCCTTCCGGCAGGCGCTTTCGGCGACTTCGTGCTGCTGCGCTCGAACGGCTGGCCCAGCTACAATCTGGCCGTGGTCGTCGACGACGCGGACATGGGCGTCAATCTGGTGCTGCGCGGCGAGGACCACCTGACCAACACGGCCCGTCAAATCCTGCTCTACGAAGCCCTTGGGCTCACGGCTCCGGCTTTCGCCCACCACGGCCTGCTCATGGACACGGACGGCAAGAAGCTTTCGAAGCGCAGCGGCGCCCTGAGCATTCCCGAATGCATGGAAATGGGTCTTGAACCTCTGGCCGTGGTCCAGTATCTGGCGTCCTTGTCCGGCGCCCTGCCCACCAAGAATCTTTTCGCCTCTCTTGACGAGATGGCCCGGGCCTTCAACCCCTTCGCGCTGGGCCGGGGCAACGCGGTCATGAGCCTCGACGAGCTGACGGCCCTGAGCGCGCGCGTTTTTCGGGCGGCGGATCCTGCGGATCAAATCCGGCAGCTAGACGAAACCTTGCCTGCCGAGAACGCCTGGCACGAATTCGATCCGCAAGTCCGCCTGCATCTGCTGGCCAGCCTGCGCGAAAATGCGGCGAACATGCATGAACTGCGCGCCCTGCTGCCTCTCTTCACGGAAAAAGAGGCCCGCTTCACCTCGGGGGCGCTGACCGAACTGGCCGAGAGCCTGCCGGTGCTTGCCGCCCTTGACCAGGCCATGTCCGCGCACAGTCCGGACTCGCGT
Organism: Desulfomicrobium norvegicum; assembly: GCF_900114595.1. Lineage (NCBI taxonomy): Bacteria > Pseudomonadati > Thermodesulfobacteriota > Desulfovibrionia > Desulfovibrionales > Desulfomicrobiaceae > Desulfomicrobium > Desulfomicrobium norvegicum. The sequence goes on from NZ_FOTO01000008.1 coordinate 103,655, forward strand.
CTGGAAAAGGACGCCGCCGGCGCCGTGTTGCGCAAAACGGGTGAAGAAGCCGGAGCCAAGGGCCGAAAACTCTACCACCCCATACGGCTGGCCCTGACCGGCAGCGAAAACGGCCCTGAGCTTGCCACGCTGCTTACGCTTTTGCCGGCCGGCCTGATCAGGGAGCGTGTACAAACGGTGCTGAACATATTTTCCCATTGCAACCACAAGGAATGAGCATGCAGATCTACAATAGCCTTACCAGGAAAAAAGAGGAATTCGTCCCGCTCAAACCCGGTCATGTGTCCATGTACGTCTGCGGCATCACGGCCTACGACTACTGCCACATCGGACACGCACGCTCCGCCGTGGTCTTCGACGTCCTAGTCCGCTATCTGCGCTACATCGGCATGCAGGTCACCTTTGTGCGCAACTTCACCGACGTGGACGACAAGATCATCAATCGCGCCAACCGCGAGGGCACGGATTTCGAGACCATCGCCCGCACATACATCGACGCCTTCTACACCGACATGGACCGCCTCGGCATCATGCGGGCCGACATCGAACCCAAGGCCACCGAGCACATCAAGGAGATGATCGAACTCTGCGAAAATCTCATCGCCAAAGGCCACGCCTACTCGACGCCCAGCGGCGACGTCTATTTCCGTGTTCGCTCCTACGACGATTACGGCAAGCTCTCCGGACGCAACGTCGAGGAGCTGATGTCCGGGGCGCGCATCGAACCGGGCGAGAAAAAAGAGGATCCTCTCGATTTCGCCCTGTGGAAGGGCGCAAAGCCTGGCGAACCGTCCTGGCCCAGTCCCTGGGGACCGGGCCGTCCGGGCTGGCACATCGAATGTTCGGCCATGAGCGAACGCTACCTGCCCCTGCCCTTCGACATCCACGGCGGCGGACAGGATCTGGCCTTCCCGCACCACGAAAACGAGCGCGCCCAGACCGAGGCAGCCACGGACAAGCAGTTCGTGCGCTACTGGGTGCACAACGGATTCGTACAGATCAATTCCGAGAAGATGTCGAAATCACTCAATAATTTTGTGACCATCCGCGACATCCTGGCCAACTACCTGCCCGAGGTGCTGCGCTTCTTCCTCATCACCAAGCATTACCGCAGCCCCCTGGATTACACCGCCGACGCACTCGAAGAATCGGAACGCGCCCTGAAGCGGATCTACCTGACCAAGGCCGCCGCCGAGGCGCACGTGGCCGGAACCAAATGGACCGCCACGCCTCTTCCGGCCGAAATCGTGGTCGAAGCCACCGCACTGGAAGCCAAATGGGACGAGTCCATGGCCGACGACATGAACACGGCCGCGGCCCTTGGCCACGTCTTCGTGCTGATGAAGATCGTCAACCGCATCCTGGAAGACAAGGCCCTCAAAAAGTCCGAAGAAGGCCGCGACATGATCCGCCATGCCCTCAAGCTGTTCGAACGCTGGGGCGAAGTGCTCGGCCTTTTCCTCATGCCCAGCAGCGATTTCCTGGCCCAGCTCAAGCAAAGCCGAGTGCAGCGCAGGAAAATCGACACCGAACTGGTGCAGGCCAAACTGCAGGAACGCATGGAAGCCCGCTCGGCCAAGGATTTTGCCCGCTCCGACGCTATCCGCGACGAACTTCTCGCGCTGGGAGTGACCATTCAGGACACGGCCCAGGGCGTTCAGTGGGACGTGGAATGTGCCGAGAAATAAGGAAGAGCCCGCGCCCCGACAAGGGCGCGCCCTTGCCCCAAGGACATGAACGACGAAAGGCCGCGCAATGCGGCCTTTCGATTTTTATCACCAACGCACAATCCTGTCATTCGAAGAGGTTCTTCAAGCCCTCCACGCCCTTGTTCAGTCCCGAACCCACACCTTTTATGACTTCCTGCACGGCCTGCCCGCCGCGCAAGCCCAAACCTCGCAAGACCGCTTCCATATCGGGACTGATGGTAGGCTGACGCACCGGCCCGCTGATCCGCACCGGCACACTGCTCAAGCCCAAAGAACCTTCGTCGAAGTTGCCCTCGCTTCCGGCAAGCTCGATGAGCAGCCTGAAATCCAAAACCTCGCGCACCAGATCCGTCTGTCCGTTACCCGTGACGCGAAATCGCGGCGCAAGAAGAAAAAGATCGGGCGTCGTCTCCACCCCTCTGGTTATGGTCCCGCTGGCTGAAAGAACGGAAAAAACCGTGCGCGGGGGTTCCTGCGGTCCTGGGGAAAGGCCTTTGACCTTGCGGATTCCATCGCGCAGCAACTGCGAGACGTTCACGTCGCTTAGGGCGCCGTCGGACACCTTGAAATCCACTTTCCCTTTCAGATTGCGCCGCAGATCCATCGTGCTTTGCCCGGAAGTATCAAGGGCGGCGCTGCTCTGCATGGTGCCCGAAAGACTCTCCCTGCCATGCAGATCGCGCAGCAATGACCCAATCTGCAAGGCGCCTATGGAATGCGACCAGGAATACGCGGGTATCTGTCGGCGCACATCAAGGGAGGCCGAGCCTTTCAAACTTCCGCCATACAGGCTTGATTCGATCCGGGGCATGTCGAACAGGCCATCCTTGGCCGTCAGACGGATGCGCGAATCGGAAACACGCAGATTGATTACGTTCAGGGTATCCACCGCCAAAGTAGCATTCAGATTCAGCTTGCGCATCATCGAGACAGGAAGGTCGATGCGCTCTTCCGAAGCCCCAGGCAGAGCCTCCTTCGCGCCGTCATCGGACCGGATGCGGTAGCGGTCCAGATTCAAGGTATCGATATGCATATCCAGTTCGATTTGCGGATCCGTGCGACCTTGAACGGATACACGGCCGTTCAGCGCCTGTCTGTCGAGCACGAGACTCAGATCCGTCGCCTCGAAACGGCCCCCACCGGCTGCCCACTTGCAGGAAAAGGCGGCCTCTTCCAAAGCGGCAGGGTCCGTGAAATTCGGCAGAGGAATAGCTAGCCGCGCAAAGGCCTCCTTCGGATTGAATCGTGCGACTTCAAGAAAACCGTTGGTGCCGGCGTCGCTTGAAGGCTGCGCCGAAAAAACGATATCAAGCCCCAGCCCCTCCATGCGTGCGTTCTCCATCCGGCCGTCCGTAGATAAATAATCTCCCGAAAAAGATATTACTTCAGGACTGTTTGGCAGACTTTCGCCTGACAGGACGGCTTTGAGGACCAGATTCTCGAGACTGAGCCGGTCGAGATCCAGAATCGCCTTGGCGGTAAAATCAAGCTCGCCAGTGATTTCGTTGCGTTTGGCCATTGCATGCGTGTCCACCACAAACGGTTCGCCAAAAGCAAAATCAGAAACGTCAAGACGAATTCCGTCGACCTCAAAACTCTCCCCTCCAAGCTTGTCATCCCAGACAATACGGGCATCCGTGATTTCAAGTCCGTCCACAATGAGGCCCGCCAGGTAAGGAACACGCTTGTCCCGGGCCAGAACGGGAGTGTCTGGAGCACTGTCTTCAACCGAATCGGGCGTGGCAAGATCCATCCAATTTCCGCGCCCATTCGCATCGCGGGACAGAAACAGGGAAAGCCCTTCGATATCAATGGCCACAACTTCGAGCCGTGACGATAGAAGAGGCAGAAGACGAGCCTTCAGATGCGCGCCGTTCAGGGTCATGAAGGGTCCGCTGAAACCTTCGCCGTTCCCAAGCTCAAGGTCACCGATGGAAACGGACAGATAGGGAAAGAATTTAAGCCCCAGATCCCCGGAAATGGTCAGCTCGCGCCCGGTGTTGTCGCGCACGGCTTTTATGATCTGCGGCTTGAAATCATTGGGGTCGACCGTCATGAGCAGCACCCCTGCAAGAATTCCGCAAAGCAGAATCAGGCCCAAAAGACCGCGCACGATCCAAGTTCGAATATTCATCACATTTTCCCCTGGTAAAGTGTTGGAGCGAAAAGCTGTCATCATCGCGGGTCATGATGATAGCTGCTCGCACAAAAACACCATAAAGACAAAACACGTCGGGATAAAGGGAGGAAACCCGTAGAAACGCCGGACAGGATGGAATCGGGGCATCGATTTGCTAAAAAAAAGCCGGCTTTCGCCGGCTCTTGTGATCGATAAAATCAATAATCTTTGGCTGTTAACTCCACTCTGGAGATGCAAGACGTGCACCGGTGGAGGTCACCAGCAGACAGGAATGACCAGGCAGGGAAGACGTCAGGCGCAAGGCTTCACGCGGAGACATGAGACTCAGCGCCGTGGCCAGACCGTCAGCCTGCATGACCGTGGGCGCCTGAACACTGACGCTCTTGATATACTGCGGGGAAGTGCCCGTCTCGGGATTGATCAGATGGGTCGATTTGCGGGAAGAATCAAAATAGACTTCATAGCCGCCGGAAGTGGCTACCGCACCGGAACGCATTTCGATCACGGCAGGATAGTCACCCTGCTTGTCCGGATCTTCGATGGCGATGCGCCACGGACGGCCGTCACCCTTGGGTGAACCCTGGACTCGGATGTCTCCGCCGGCGTCGATCATGTAATGGACGACACCGAGCGACTTGAGCGTGTCCGCCGCGCAGTCGGCTATGTATCCTTTGGCGATACCATCAAGAGTCGCACCCATACCGGAAGCGGCGAACTTCAGATCGGATCCGGTCTGCCGCAAGCGGCCGGTATCAACCAGAGCCAAGGCTTCTTTGAGTTCCCGCGCGTCCGGCCGCCCCTTGGAACGCTCCATGAGATTGACCACAGGTGCGACAGTCATGTCGAAACGTCCGCCGGATTGACGGTGCAACGTGCGCCCGTGGGCCATGACATCGAGCAGTTCCTGCGGAGATCCGGAAAGACGTCCGTGAACATTCAGGACGGACAGGGCGGTATTTGAATCAAATCGGCTCAAAATGCCGATCAAACGGTTCATTTCATCAAAGGCGCGGCCGATGGCTTCCTGCCCCTGATTCGTGCTCGGCGTCATGACGGTCATGCCGACAATGGTGCCCATGAGCATGCGCTTTTCGGTGGTCGTGACCAGGCCGACGGCAGCCATGGCCGGAACCACGCGCAATGCGGGAGCCAGGGCTGCCCCTCCAGCGAGCACAGCCAGTTTTTTCAGAAAGTCACGGCGGTCTTGAGTGTGGGTCCCATGCTTCATTGTTATGCTCCGATTCTGTGGCGTGGGTTAGGCGTTCAGGTCCGCGACATGTGATTCTTCAGGATAACGCGCGGGATCCATGTCGGGCGCTGCCGACATCAACTCGGGATTCAGGCAACGCAGGATATTGCGAGGACATTTCTCCACACACACTTCCTCGCAAGAGGGACCATAGGCCAGACACGCCTTGTGATCGATGAAGATGCGCTCATCGACCAGGGAGATGCACTGGGCCGGGCATTTCTTGATGCAGGCGCCACAGCTGATGCATCCGACTTCACAGACATCCTTGACGGCCTTGCCCTTGTCCTGGGACGAACAGAAAACCATCACACGTGAGCGTCTGGGAATGAGTTCGAGAATCGAGTTTGGACAGGTCCGCACGCACGTGCCGCAGCTGGTGCATTTATCCGGAGCGATATGAACCAGATCATTCTCGATCCACATGGCGTCAAAGGGACATGCGCGAACACAATCCCCGAATCCGAGGCAGGAATACTTGCAGGCGTCAGGGCCATCCTGCACCAGCTTCGCAGCGGCACAACTTTCGATGCCGAAGTACTCGAACTTTTTGGCGACATTGCCTTCGACCTTGATACAGCGCCGGAAAGCGACCTCTGGTTCGGAGTCACCGGCAGCCTTGCCGGTAAGCTCCGCCACTCTGGTGGCGACATCGGGGCCGCCGGCGCAACACTTGTTGGGTGGCATGCCGGGGTCATTGATAACCGCGGCAGCGTATGCTTCGCAACCTGCGAATCCACAACCGCCACAGTTGGCGCCGGGCAGAGCCTCAGTGACAACCTCGATGCGCGGGTCCTCTTCGACATACAAGACTTTGGACGCAATGGCCAAAATACCAGCCGACGCGAACCCCAAGCTGAAAAGTGTCAATACGGATACAGTAATCATAAAGAAATCTCCACCTTAGGCTATCATACCCTTGAACGCCATGAATGCCAGTGACATGAGTCCAGCCATGACCAGGCCTATGGGAACACCGCGCATGGCCCGAGGAATCCGCGTGATCTCGAAACGCTCGCGAATTCCCGCGAGCAGGACAAGAGCCAGCATGAAACCGGTTCCAGCCGCGACGGCATAAAGCAGCGAGGTCACGAAATCGTATTCTTTACGCTGTACCAGAATGGCCACACCCAACACCGCGCAGTTGGTGGTGATGAGGGGCAGAAAAATACCCAGTGCCTTGTACAACGGTGGAACCATTTTCTTCAAAAACATTTCCACGAACTGCACCAACGCCGCAATGACCAGAATGAAGACGATGGTCTGCAGGTAGGCAAGGTGAAAAGGAATCAGGACAAATTTCTGGATGAGAAAGGTGAACATCGTGGCCATGATGGTCACGAAAATTACGGCACCGCCCATCCCGATCGACACGCTTTTTTCCTTGGAACAGCCCAGATAGGGACAGTTGCCGAGGTATTGGGCCAAAACTATGTTGTTGACAAAGATGGCCGAGATAAAAAGCAGAAAAGTATCCATAAGCCGTCACTCCCGTTGTTAGCCCTTGGCTGCTTCAAGCCGTTCCAGCTTTTTTTGGTTGACGATTTTTTCCAGGCCCTTGCAGGCAGCGCACCCGGAACAACCAGCATCGAAATTGGGATCCAGGACAACACCCTTGCGTTTGGCCTGCCAGGCAGTCAGAAAATTCATGCCTGCGAGAATGAGCCCGAGGCAGACAAACGCTCCGGGCGCCTGGACCATGAAGGTGAAAGGCTGAAAGTCCGGTCCGAACAGATTAACTCCGAACAGGGAACCGGCACCGAAGGTCTCGCGAATGCCCCCCAGGAAAGTCAGGGACAAGGTGAAACCGATGCCCATCCCCAACCCGTCGGCCAGGGCCAGATGGGGGGGATTCTTGGCGGCGAACGCTTCAGCCCGGCCAAGGATGATGCAGTTGACGACGATAAGGGGAACAAAGATGCCCAGCTGCTGGTAAAGCGGATATGCAAATGCCTGCATGAGAAGTTCCACGGTAACGACCAGGGAGGCGGAAATCGCGATGAAACAGACGATGCGCACCTTTTTGGGAATGATGTTGCGCACCAGGGAAATGATGAAGTTGGAAAGAGCGAGAACGAAGATGACCGCGGCACCCATGCCAAGACCATTGTTGGCGGTATTGGTGACGGCCAAGACAGGACACAAACCCAGCACCAAGCGGAACGGAGGAAGTTCATTCCACAGTCCTTTGGTGAATTCTTTCATTAAACTGGCCATAAAAATTCTCCTTGGGATGATCGCTAGCCGACTACCACGTGGTTTTGATCGTATCCTTGAGGGCCGCATACCATCCGGCGGCCTGCTTCACAGCATCAGCCGCGGCAATGGATGAGAATGTCGCGCCTGAAATGGCGTCGATGTCGCCGCCATCCTTTTTAAGGGCGGCTTTCGCCGGATCCTTGGCCTTGAACTGTTTGGTAAAGGCAGGTTCCTGAATGCGCGAACCAAGCCCGGGCGTTTCCTTGTGGGTGGTGACGCTGATTCCGACGAGATTATCCGCTGCAACGTCAAACCCGACGATCACGTTCACGTCGCCGCCATAACCTTTTCCGGACGCTTCCATGGCCACGGCCTGCAATTTGCCACCCTTCAGGGAGGGGAAGACGATAATGGTCTCGTCTTCATTGCCGGGCATGGGCAATTTCTTGCGATCGGCAATGGGATCATTGTCGCCCTGCAAAAAAATCTGCTTCAAAGCCGGGCCCTGGACATTGGTCAGGACCTGTTCCTCGATGATGGGAGTAGTCCAGACCTTGAGCCCGGAGAGGACGAAACCCGCAAGACCGGTGATGGCGGAAAGCACAACCACCATTCGTACAATTTCCATCATACCGTGCTACCTCCCGCCGAAGGGCTTGGGTTGAATAAGATCAAAAAGCGGCGTGCAGAGATTTGCCAGCAGAATCGCAAAGGGCACGCCATCGGGATAGATGCCATACGTGCGGATGATGATCACCATCACACCGCCGAAAAAGCCGAACAGCAACATCGGCAAGCGCCACGTTGGGGAGGAAGACGGATAAGGCATCAGGAAAAATGCCGCCAGCAGGGTGCTACCGGAAAGCAGGTGAAAGACCGGGGATGCGTAAAGCTGGGGATCGATGAAATTGTAGACAAACCCAGCCACTAGAACACCGGCCAGAAAGGATACCGGAATGAACCAGCGCACCAGCCCTCTGGACATGAGGTAGGCTCCTCCGATGACGATCATCAGAGCCTGGGACGCGCCCAGGGCCCCGAGATTCTCTCCCAACAGAAGGCTCATGGGAGTGACCGAGGAGATGGCATCAAGGCCGAAGTACTTGAGTTCGCTCAATGGTTCGATGAGGTCCCATTTGAGAAGCATCCCGTTCAGGTCAACGAGATCCGGCCAGGAGATGGCCAGCACGGCCCAACCCAGAGCCGGAGCGCAGACCGGACTGCCGCCATATCCGCCGAAGACCATGCGCCCGAGGATGACCATGAACGCGGTCCCGAGAATGACCATCCACGCAGGGGCAGTGGCCGGAAGCAAGAAGGCAAAGAGCAGACCATCCACCAGTGCGCTGAAATCGTCAGAGGTCGGCGCCTGCTTCATGAGCTTCTGCACGACGGCTTCCGTGACCACGGCGGTGAACCCGGCCCACGCCATGACCACTACCGCATCATAACCGTAACGATACACAGCCATCGCCACCACCGGCAAAATTGCCAGCAGCGTATGAAGCATGTTTTTTTGTAGTGTTGCTCCGGAATGCCACAGCGGAGCCGAAGCAACGGAATACATTTTCTTTGAAATATCCTGGCTTGCCATGTGTTTTTATCCTTCCTTGTTCATGACTGATTGAAACGACGCGGGAAGCATCAGTCCTGCAATCTGCATGTAGACACTGCTTCGTCCTGAGCTGCCAACTGCTTCTTGGCAAGAAGCAGATACTGCATCACGGGACGATTGGCCGGACACACGAAAGTACACATGCCACATTCAAAACAAGCTCCGACATGCTGTGATTGAGTACTTTCAAACATATTGAATTCGGCATACCGGGAGAGCATCCCGGGATGAATCCGGGCGGGACAGGCCAGAACACACTCGCCGCAGTTGATGCAGGGATTGGGCTGTACCGGAGGATAGAGCCCTTCCTGAACCAGGGTCACGGCGGTGCAGGTGGGTGCGATGCCTACGCCAAGATCACTCACGGCAACACCGCGCATGGGACCGTTCAAGGCCAGCTTCCATTCTGTTCCGTACGCCGTCCCTGTAGTGTCCAGCAGATCCTGCACCGTCATGCCTGTTGGCACGCGGTAAACCTTCTCGCCGACACTGACGGCGGCTTCCATGAGAGGCAGCTTGGTCATGGCCACAAGACCGATCCGGTACAGGGCCGAAACCGAGATGACATCGACATTGTCCGGTCTTTCGGCTCCGGTAGCGGCGTAAACGACAAGGGGATCGATGGTGGCCGGGTAAACGTCGCTGGCATAGACTGTGGTGCAGCCATGCAGGGAAAGCTGCTTGCCGTTGGCGACGACCAGTTTCACCACTCCGGGCTTGATGGCCCGTTCCAGAATCTGGAGACCGGCTTTCAGGACTTCCTGAGCGTCCTTCATGAGCTGCTCGCTGACCAGCACTCCGGGCTCGGGATTGAGGCCGTTTATGATCAGGTTGCGCGTCGCGTGAAACCTGCTCGTATCCACGCCCATTTCCAGCAGCTTGCGGCACAGTTCCTCGTTGCCGAGAGAATCCAGCTCGCTACATGGCTCGGGCCTCGGAGCGGCCACGGCCTCCTCCCCTTCCTTGGGCGCGGGGATGGGGCCTATGATGATGGCGTCGGGCTGAATGTCCTCGACGATGCCATCAATGGAAGAATGCACAAAGCCGATTCCGTAAGCGCCCTTGGTGGGATTTTCCGCGATGACCTGGCCGCGCCCCAAAATCTGCTTCTTTTTTACAACGGGTTTGTGTTTGCTCTCAATAGGAATCCTGACCCGCAAGGGGGCCGGCACTTCCTGCAGAGTGTCCTTGATCTCAACCGAGGTGTTCAGGCGTAGTTTCATCATGATGGTCTTACCTGGTATGACAGCGGGTACACGATTTTTCGCCAAAAGGTCCTTTGCCGGCCTCTTCGTGACACGTCATGCACTGATCGTGAAACGACTCCATGCGATGCGGCAAGGGCGTGGCGTCAGTATCGAAGTGGCAGGAATTGCAGGACGGCTGGAGGCTTCCAGCCTTACCGGGCAGCAATTCATGACATTCGTTACAACCTTCCAATTTTTCCTCATACATCTCGGCATGACAGCTTTCGCACTTGGCATGTACGGCATCGCGCAAGGCGGGCGTGTCGCCATCTGCTTTTTCGCCATGACACTGGTTGCAAGCACCCGGCTCGGCCTCGATGTCCGTGTCGTGATGGCAATCGGTGCAGCTCGAAGCATACTGCTCAGCATGGTCGTCATGACTGTAGACAAGCTTGCCCAGTTCGGCATGATGACAACGCGCGCAGGTCTCCTCGGGCAGACTGGTCTGGTGGTCCGAAGAGAACTTCGCATCAAATTCCGTCGCATGACATGAGCCACACGGCAGCGGAGTCAAACCTGGATTTTCACTCTCATGATGGCATTTGGCACAGTTGCCACCATCTTTTTCAACGTATTGCACGTGACGAGAATGGGTGAAGACAACATCGCCGCCCTTGTTGTCCAACCGAAGACGAACGGGCAGCTCTTCCGATGGGGCTGGTGCAAACTGACCGCCGAGGGCCAGAAGCGCCAACATACCGCAGACAATGGTGATGGGTACGTAACGTTTTTTCAAGACAGTGTCCTTGTGCTCCGGTTTGACGCAACTAAAGACAGGATGCTTCACTCAAGCATCCATCCCCACAAAACAACAACGCAAGGCAGCTTTTTCCCGTCAAAAGCCTGCTTAAACGGAACGCCTATTCAATTATCGATTTTTTGTAAACAGAAATCTGAAATGGGTTTTAAACTCAACTGTTTTGCTCAGAATACTCCCGTAAAACCCCGGTCTTCGGAAAGCCATGAGCGCCGTCGAAAATGACGTCTGGACCTCACCTTTTTTTCGCGACATGATAGAAGACTCATGCTTCAGGGCGACGTGGTCTGTTGTCCTGCCATCATCCGGGATCCAAGGCGTCCGGATCAATTTTTAGCGAATACGGTGTCACATGTTTATCGCTTTTCTCGCCCTTTGTGTCGGACTTGCCGTGCTTGTCTGGAGCGCGGACCATTTCATCGACGGCGCGGCCAGTGTCGCACGCCACTTCTCCATGCCACCGCTGCTCATCGGCATGATCATCGTCGGATTCGGGACTTCAGCCCCGGAGATGGTCGTCTCCGCGCTGGCCGCCGTGAACGGAACTCCCGGCATAGCCCTGGGCAACGCCTTTGGTTCGAACATTACAAATATTGCGCTCATCCTCGGTTTCACGGCCCTGCTCAAACCCATCGAGATCCACTCCCAGGTGCTGCGCAAGGAATTGCCCCTGCTCACGGCAATGACCGCCGTTACGGCATATCTCATTCACGAAGGCACCCTCTCCCGCTCCGACGCACTGATCATGCTGGCTTTTTTTGCCGGGGTCATGTTCTGGACCGTGCGTCAGGGCATGCAGACCCAGCCCGACGCCTTCGGGGACGAGATGGGAGAGGAACTGTGCGCAAAGTGCATGCCGCTGGGCCGCGCCTACTTCTGGCTGGCCACGGGCCTTGTGCTGCTCATCGCCAGCTCCCGCCTTCTGGTCTGGGGCGCGGTGGAGATCGCCCACGCCCTCGGCGTGAGCGATCTTGTCATAGGCCTGACCGTCGTGGCGCTCGGCACCTCGCTTCCGGAACTGGCGTCCTCGATAATCGCAAGCCGCAAGGGCGAACACGACATTGCCCTCGGTAATGTGCTTGGCTCCAACCTTTTCAACACCCTGGCCGTGGTGGGTATTGCCGGTGTCATCCATCCCATGGATGTCGAACCGGATGTCATCACGCGCGATCTGCCGGTCATGACCGCCCTGACCCTGTCCCTTTTCGTCATTGGTTTCAGATTCAAACGCCCCGGACGCATCAACCGCTATGCGGGCATGGCCCTGCTGGCCTGCTATGTCGGCTATACCGCCTTTCTGGTCAAAGCGACTCTGTTCCCTTGAAAATGAACGCAAAGAGGCCCGCAAACTTTCGCTTGCGGGCCTCTTTGCCAACTTTATTTCATTATTCACTTGGCCGAATGAAGATCCTCGCCAATCTCCTGCAACATCAGGCGGATGGCCGCGAGCTTGTCGCGATGTTTCCCATCCAGGCGCTGGTCCAGGTCCTCGGCGGCATGCGCCATGGCCTTGACTTGATTCTCCATGGTCATGAGCGATGTCCGTCTCGGGAGCGTACCAAGTTCAGTCACCTTGCCGTCCAGCGTGGCATGCCGGGCATCGAGGTCCAGCACGGCGCTGTTCAGCGATTTGAGCTCGTCGATCTCCCTGCCAAGCCCGGCCACATTCTGATGCAGGGCGTAAAAAAAGACAAAAAGAAGCAGGATGGTGCAGGCGGCAAGCCCCGCAGCCAAGCGATCCTTTCCAAATACGTCTTTTGATTCCATAGATGCCTCCCAAGCGGCACTCGCCGCAAAATGCCTTTTTCAGGCCACAAATCATAGCCGGACAAGGCGTCAGACTCAAACTCAGTTGATAAGAGCCTGCAAGGGTGCCGGGATGCCTCCACCCCGATTGATGAATCCAGCCGAAACACCGTTGCTGCGCACGGACATGATTTCTGCCTCGCCCAGCAATCCCCCGAAGTGGACCCGGTCGCCGGCCTTCTTCCCGGGAACGGGAATGAGGCGACACGCCGTGGTCTTCTTGTTGATCATGCCGATGGCCATTTCGTCGGCGATGATCGCGGACAGGGTCTCGGCCGTGGTGTCGCCCGGCAAGGCCACCATGTCGAGGCCCACGGAACACACAGCGGTCATGGCTTCGAGCTTTTCAAGACAAAGATGTCCGGCCGAGGCGGCGGCCGCGATGTTCAGATCCTCGCTGACCGGAATGAAAGCGCCGCTCAGGCCGCCCACGCGGGAACTGGCGAAGGCGCCGCCTTTCTTGACTGCGTCGTTGAGCATGGCCAGCGCTGCCGTGGAACCGGGCACACCGATGGCGCCCAGGCCCAGGGACTGGAAGATCTCGCCCACGCTGTCGCCGACATTGGGGGTCGGAGCCAGGGACAGGTCCACGATGCCGAACTCCACGGCCAGGATGCGTGCCACTTCGCGGCCGATGATCTCGCCCACGCGGGTGACCTTGTAGGCGGTGCGCTTGATCACGTCCGCCAGCTCTCCCAGATGCGCCCCCGGATTGTCCTGCAAGGCGCGATCGATGGCCTTCTTGACCACGCCCGGTCCGCTGACCCCGACGTTGATGACGGAACTGGCCTCGCCAATGCCCAGATAGGCCCCGGCCATGAACGGCACGTCCTCGGGGATGTTGGCGAAGACGACGAGCTTGGCGCAGCCCAAGCCGTCGCGGTCGGCCGTGCGCGCGGCGGCAGCCTTGATGGTCCGCCCCATGAGCGCCACGGCGTCCATGTTGATGCCGGCCCGGGTGGTGGCTACGTTGATGGACGAGCACATGCGGTGGGTGACGTCCAGGGCTTCGGGAATGGCGTCGATGAGCGCCAGATCGCCCTTGGCCATCCCTTTTTCGACCAGTGCCCCGAATCCGCCGATGAAATCGACGTTCACGTCCTTGGCGGCCTGATCCAGGGTCTTGGCCACCTCGACCATGCCACGGCTGTCGAAGGGAGCGGCGGCCACGGCGATGGGGCTGACCGAAATGCGCTTGTTGACGACGGGAATGCCGTAACGGTCGCCAACTTCGTCGCACACCGTGACCAGATCCCTGGCCAGGGTCGTTATCCGTTTATATATGGTGTCGGTAAATCTGGACAGATCGTGGGAAGCGCAGTCGAGCAGGCTGATGCCAAGGGTCACTGTGCGTACGTCCAGATTCTCGTTCTTGATCATGGACAGGGTGGAAAGAACCTCGCGGTCGTTGAGCATGCCTGGTCTCCTAAACTCTATGAATCGTTTCAAAAATGTCGCGGTGCTGGACCGAGACGTCAAGGCCGAATTTGGAACAGGTCTCCTGCATGACCCGCCGCAGATGGCGATGCTCCACACCCGAGGGGACATCGACCTCGAAGATCATGATCATCTCGTCCACGCCGTCATCCTGGGTGATGATGGCCCGGAAGTGAACCACGTTGCAGGCGAGCGAGGCGATGGCCTCGGTCACGGCGGCGATGGTGCCGGGCTTGTCCACGCCCCTGGTGGTTATGACGAAGGGCTGCGCGGCGGAAGCTGCAACCGGTGCCGAAGCCGCCATGGGGCGCAAATGGGCGCTGAGCTCCATGTCCTCAAGGGCGGCGTTAAGACTGCTCCCGATTTCATCCAGCGGATGGTCGTCCGGATTGAGAACGATGAAGATAGAAGCAAACTCGGTTTGCAGGATGGTCTGGCTGACATCTTCGATGTTGCAGCCATGGGTGAACAGGATGGTCGATATTTTTGCCAGGATGCCCGGCTTGTCTTTGCCGATGACCGACAGCACGAATTTATTCATTGATCCTCCAAATCGTGGGAAAGTCCTGGTCTATTGCTTGGGGCGCGGGCATGCGTCAAGCCTTATCCCCACACGGCTCTGGTCAAACAAAACGAGATAGGCTACGTGGCGGGCACCCTGATACATCAACCCCACCGAGGAAAAAATGGCACAAATAGGCACCCCCCTCTCCCCATCATCCACCAAAGTTCTTCTGCTCGGTTCCGGCGAACTGGGCAAGGAAGTCGTCATAGAACTGCAGCGGCTTGGCGTTGAAGTCATAGCCGTGGATCGCTACGAAAACGCCCCGGCCATGCAGGTCGCGCATCGCAGCCACACCGTCTCGATGCTGGACGGGCCGGCTCTGCGCAGGATCATCGAGGATGAAAAACCGGACTACATCGTCCCCGAAATCGAAGCCATCGCCACCGACACCCTGGTGGAACTGGAAGCCGAAGGCCACACCGTCATCCCCACGGCCCGCGCGGCGAAACTGACCATGAACCGTGAAGGCATCCGCCGTCTGGCCGCCGAGGAACTGGGCCTTGCCACCTCGCCCTACCGCTTCGCCGAGACCTATGAGGAATACCTGGCCGCAGTGGAAGCCGTGGGCACCCCGTGCGTGGTCAAGCCCATCATGAGCTCCTCCGGCAAGGGGCAATCCGTGGTGAGGATCCCGGCCGACGCCGAGAAATCCTGGAAATACGCCCAGGAAGGCGGACGCACGGGCAAGGGCAAGGTCATCGTCGAAGGATTCGTCGATTTCGACTACGAAATCACGCTGCTCACCGTGCGCCACGCCGGAGGCACATCCTTTTGCGCCCCTATCGGCCATTTCCAGAAAGATGGAGACTACCAGCAATCCTGGCAGCCGCAGCCCATGAACGAGGCGGCCCTGACCGAGGCCAGGCGGATGGCCCAATCCGTGACCGAAGCCCTGGGCGGACGGGGAATCTTTGGCGTGGAACTCTTCATCAAGGGCGACACCGTCTACTTCAGCGAGGTCTCCCCCCGCCCCCACGATACGGGACTGGTCACGCTCATCTCCCAGGACCTTTCGGAGTTCGCGCTGCACGCCCGCGCCATCCTCGGCCTGCCCGTGCCAAACATCCGCCAGCATGGCCCCGCCGCCTCCAGTGTCATTCTGGTTGAAGGCGAATCGCGGCAGGTGCTGTTCGGAAATCTTGAGGCGGCCTTGAGCGAACCGGATACGGATTTGCGCCTTTTCGGCAAACCAGAGGTCAGCGGCAAGCGGCGCATGGGTGTGGCCCTTGCCCGAGACGAAAGCCTGGAAAAAGCGCTGGAAAAGGCCAAGAACGCCGCGTCGGCGGTCACGATCCAGCTTTAGAAAACAGCCCGTGATCAGAGCTGCGGATTTGTGTATCCACAGTCCTGATCATGACTCTTCGATGACGATGGCTTCGGGCTTGTTTACGAGCCCTGAGCCCTTGTAATCCGAGATGGCTTGCACTAGGAATTCACGGTCCTGGCGATGTCCGCCATAACATTCTTACGGCAAGATCCCGCCATGCTTCGGTTCAACCCGCGCAAACGGATCGCCCCCTTTGTCCGCCAAGGAGACAACATGTTGAAAAAAATGATTTTTATTGTTTGCTTCGTACTTGCTTGCAGCACCGCCTACAGCGGAGAAAAAGAACATCGGGCACTGGCCGAAGAGCTGATCAAGATCACCGACGGCGACACGGTCATGGAAAAGATGAAAGCCCAAGTGACCATGATCTTCCAGCAGATCGCGTCCCAGATGAACATCCAGGAAGCCGACAAACCCAAGCTGGAAAAATACTCAGCCCGCTTCGACGCCATCCTGAAGGAAGACATGTCCTGGGAAAAGGTTAAGACGCAGTATCTGGATCTCTACACCTCCGTTTTCACCGAGGAAGAAACCAAGGGTCTGGTCGACTTCTACAAATCCGATCTGGGCAAGAAGGTCACCGCCAAGATGCCCGAACTCATGCAGCAGAGCATGACCGTGGCCCGCACCTACATGCAGGGTGTCGTGCCCAAGCTCGAAGAATTGACCGAGGAAATGCGTGTGGATTTCGAAGGCGCAGCAGCCCCAGAGGCTCCTGCCCAGACGGCTCCGGCTCCGAAGCAGTAGACCATTCCGTCCGACCAAGAAAAAGAAGGCTCCCCCGCATAACGGTGGAGCCTTTTTTCATGCCGTCAGGACAGCAGAGTGCGGATCTCTCGCCGCGCGGCTTCAAGAAACCGCGGATACTTCTCCTTGACCGGCTCGGAAAGCTCCATGGACCATTCGCTGATTGTCAGCGGTTCGATGCCGATGACCATGAGTTCCGGCTTGTTGCCCAGCAACTCGGCCATTTTCAGGGAATCGAGAAGATCGATGTCGTGAAGGGACAGGCGCTGCTGATAATTGTCCCGCAAATTGTCTTCCGTGAAACGATAGACCGTCCCCGGTTCCCGCCCGCCCTTGACGGTATCAAGGACAAGCACACGCTCATATTCCTGAAAAATATAAAAAATATCCTGCGTGAAGGTGGCCCCATCCAGGAAATCGACCTTTTCCGGATCCCATTCCTCCTCCAGAGCAAGATCCTTGACCGCGTGCACACCAGCGCCGTCGTCAGTCAGAAGCAGATTGCCCACTCCAAGAACCAAAAGTCGTTTCATGCCATGTTCTCCAGATCCAACGTTCTCCCGGCGTCAGTCACATTCATGACTTCCATGCCGGGCGCACTAAAAAAAAGGGCCGGTTTCCCGGCCCTTCATGGTTCAGTCAATCCGCGTTAGTCAATGTTGACAACGTGTTCTTCACCGGTCTCAGCGTGCAGCACGTGCACGGCACAGCCCAGTCACGGGTCGTAGGAGCGCACCAGGCGCCCCACATTAACGGGATTCTTGATGTCGGGAACCGGCACACCGATGAGGGCTTCCTCGATCGGGCCGCGCTGTCCCATGTCATCCCTGGGGTTGGCGTTCCAGAGAGTCGCGGACACGATCTGATAGTTCTCGATCTTCTTGTCCTTGATCTTCAGGAAGTGCAGCAGTGAGCCGCGGGGAGCTTCCGTGAATCCGGTGCCTTCTGCGGCGTCCGGAATCTCGGACTTGACGTAGGTCTCGGCGCCGGGCTGAACCTGCTTGAGCCATTTTTCAACGGCCACTGCGGTAAGCCAGGTTTCTTCAGCACGAGCCACGTGGCGGCCCATGATGGAGAAAGCCTTGTCGCCCAGATCGCGGAAGTTCTTGGCTTCGATGCCGTAAAGTTCCTTGAGCAGTTTCTGGCCAACGGGGCTGAGCTCGGGGTTCTGGACCCACATGCGGGCCAGCGGACCGACTTCGCAGGGCTTGTCCTTGTAACGGGGAGCCTTGACGAAGCTGTACGCACCGGGTTTGTCCGGGTTGGGATTCGTTTCACCGACGCTGTAGTGCAGGCCGCCGGGAGCGGAATGGTCAAAGAAGGAATGTCCGACATATTCCTTGACCAGCTTGGAATCGAATTCCTCGTCCTTGCCGTCGATATATACGCCAGGCTTGAGCAGGAAGGTCTTGTAATCATCGTCTTCGGGGAAAACGCCGAAGGCGATGACGTTCTTCCAGCCGATGCCGGTCTCGAACAGATCCGTGTAAACGGAACCCAGGGTGTAGATCAGAGGCAGATATTCCTCGATCACGAACTTCTGGACTTCCTTGAAGCGGGCCGCGTATTCCGCGACTTTGTCCGCCGTGGGAATCTCGGTTGCACCGCCCACGACCATGCCCTGAACATGAGGCATGCGACCGCCGAACATGGCGACCATCTCATGACAGATGCGGCGGATTTCAAGCGCCTTCAGGTACTGGTTCAAGCCGTAGGTGTTGGTTGCATCGGCCTTGGCCCCGTCCTTGATGCGATCCGTCAAAAGATCCGCATTGGCGTAACGGGGAACAAAGGGAGAGACATCGGGACCCTTGACGTAATCCAGGGCGGCCAGGTGATAGAAATGCAGAATATGAGACTGCAGATAGTTGGCGCCGAAGATCAGGTTACGGGTGATGCGGCCGTTGGTGGTTACTTTGACGCCGAAGGCGTCGTCCTGGGCCATGACGGAAGCCGTACAGTGCGCCGTGGGGCACACGCCGCAGATACGCTGTACGATCTGGGAAGAATCCCTGGGATCGCGGCCGCGCAGAATCTGCTCGAACCCGCGGAACATTCCGCCGGAACACTTGGCATCGACGACCTTGCCGTCCTTGACTTCAACCTCAATCTTGAGATGACCTTCAACCCGGGTCAACGGATCGATGGAAATCTTAACTTTCCCGTCAGCTGCGGGAGTAGCTGCTTGTGACACGTGCGTCCTCCTTGATTATTCCGCTACATAGAAAGGAGACTTTCCGTCCGGAAAGTCCGGTTCCACACAGCCGATACACACGGCGTTCTCGACACACCAGTTGATGCCGTTGTTCCAGCGACGCTTGGCGCAATCGGCATAGGTGGACGGACCCTTGCAGCCAAGTTCGGCCTTGCAACCGGGCTTGGTGAAGGTTTCCGCGAATTCGGAGTTGTCGTATTTATCAAGATACGGACAGTTCTCGTGGATGTTGTCGCCGAAGAACAGCATAGGACGTCCGTCATCATCCAGTTCGGGCAGGGGATGCTCGGTGGGATTCAGGACGTGGCTCCATGCGGCAACCAGCGTGCCGACCATCCAGTCCGGATGGGGCGGACATCCGGGCACGTTGACCAGCAGTTTTTCGATCTTCTCATCGGCAAAGAAGTCACGCACACTCTTGGAGCCGGTGACGTTGCCTTCGGCGGCGGGAATGCCTCCGTAAGCGGAACAAGTGCCCACGGCCACGGTGGCCAGGGACTTGGGTGCCAGATCCCGGATCAGTTCCATCATGGTGACTTCATGATGATGCCCCTTGGCATCCAGAGTTTCACCGACAATGCAGTAGCGACCTTCCTTGGCGGTGGGGATGGCACCTTCCACCAGCAAGAAAAAGTTGCCGTTAAACTTTTCAGCAATTTCGTACATGTGCGCCAATGCCATCTCACCTTCACTTGCCATGACGGTGGGATGGAACTCAAGGCTGATCACATCCAGCAGAATCTCCTTGATTCTGGGATGGACTGCATTGAGAAGAGAAACGGAGCAACCAGTACAACCCTGTCCCTGTACCCAGATGACCGGAGCTTTTTTGGCCCCTTCGGTCATGGCGTGCACGATGCCCGGATGATAAATCTGGGAAATTCCCAATCCGGCGACACCTGCGGAGCACAGTTTTACGAACTCACGTCTGCTAAGACTCATACCCTCCTCCTTCAAAAAGGTAATAGCGTGCAGAGACTTCGGCCTTTTTTTCACGAGCGATCAGATATCCTTAAATTTCTTGATATGTCAACGGACTTTGGATCGAAAATCATGATCGCGATAATCTGTTCGCCACAACATGGACAGCGTGCGACTTGTTAACTTTTTCACATGCGTCGTACCTGAAAAATATTACACATCTTAAAATCGTAACACTAGCGCTTCTTCGTTTCAAATGACTGAAGCGCAAGACGCTACACTCAGAAGTGCAAGCTTCCTAAAAAATGACTTCGATTAATTTTCTGTTCAGGCGACGTTTCGATACATGCAAGCTGCGAGGCAATGTTTTCAGTCACGGCGTGGAAAATAGGCGTGTGTCGAGTTGTGCTGCCATAAAAACTGGTGGATGTGATAGCCGTCGGAAAAGAAAGTCACCGACCCTAGAATGGGTTCCGGAGAACCAGGATTTTCTCCGTAGACATAGATGAAGCGGTTGAACCGAAAAAGCGGACGTCTTAGCCCCATGGACTCGGCATGCAGGATGAGATGTCCGCTTCCCGCACGATCATCCTCGATCCAAACCTTCCCGGCCTTGCCCATGGAATATTCGCCGATGTAATTCTCCTCCACGAATTCCTCCGTGGCCACGCCATGCATGAAGCGTGATTCCGCGCCATGTTTGAGAGCGTCTTGTCCCGATTCATTGGCCAGCACGGTCACTCCGGTGCGAGGAACGACTTGCCCTATCGGCACGGCGCTCTTGGCGACCGTCCGAGACACAGGAACGGGATCATGCACGACTTCCGGCGCTGACACATTCTGGACGCGAGATTTCGGCTTTGCGCGGGGCACGGTTTTTTCCGGCATGGTTTTCTCCGTAACAGCACTACGAACCGAGCGATCGAGGGTGACAGGCGCGGACATTTTTACATCCGGGGAAGGAACTGGAACCGACCGTTCCGTCTCGGCCACAGGGACCTCCACAGGAGCAGGCGCGACTAGCGGCTCGGCAGGAGGGGTTGGGGCGGGCGTGACAATGTCCAAAAGAATGAGCCTGTCCTGAATCAACTCCTGCACAGGCCGAAAATCAGCAATCCAGCCACCGAAAACATGCAGAAGCAGCGACAAAATAACACAGCCTGATAATTCAAATTTTGTGATGCCGAAAATATGACCAGCCTGTGCAGGTCCATGTGATTTGCTTTCCGAAACATCCTGATCGGAACCAAAAAAAGCCTGAAAACTCGTCACGGAAGGAATCATGTTGTTCTTTCCTCCGACCCGTGATAATTTTAAAAGAATATCAAAGCGTTCCACGGGAGGCGGATATGCTGAAGCTGTTCTTGACAATGCTCATAATGTGCACTGCAACATCCGACGCTGCTGCAACTCTAACAATAAGCATCGTTCACAGCTATCACAAGGAGTACGCCTGGGAGCAAAGTTTGACCAGCGGCCTTTTGGACACCTTGCCCCAAAACGCGACTCTCGATCATTTCTATCTGAATACCAAGCGCCTGCCCAAAACCCAGCACGAGGAGCGAGCAAAAGAAGCCTTGCGTCACCTAACGTCAAGCCGGCCTGACCTGATCATCCTCTGCGACGACAATGCGGCCAAGTATCTGGGTCCGCACCTCAAAAACAAATCGATTCCGGTTGTTTACTTGGGGCTCAACCGCAATCCCAGAGATTACGGCCTCTTTCCGGCCAACAACATGACCGGGATTCTTGAACGCCCCCTGCTCAAGCGTTCGCTGCACTCCATGTGCCGCCTGGTCAATACGGAAGACACCAAGGTGCTCATTCTCTTTGACTCGGACTCCACTTCCGATGCCGTCCTGCACGAGGCTTTCAAGGGTGAAAAGTCTTTTAATCTTGGCAAGGTACGCGTGGAACTCAAACAGTTCGAATTGCTGGAAGACTGGCAAAATGCGCTGCTGAATGCCAAATCCGAGGGCTTTGACACCGTTTACATCGGCCTCTACCATACATTGCGCAACGGCATGGGCGAGCACGTACCGGATGAAAAGGTGATCGCCTGGGCCAGCGCCAACGCCCCCGTGCCCATTTTCGCTTTTTGGGATTTCGCGGTCGGCGAGGGAAAGACTATTGGCGGGTATGTACTGAACGGTCGCGACCAAGGTCTGGCAGGCGGCCAGATAGTGTCGGAAATTCTCAGCGGCGTCGCGCCTGCGGAAATTCCACCACGCTCCGCAAAAGAAGGCTCTTACAAGTTCAGCATCCATGAGATGACGCGATTCGGCATCGTGCTGCCGCAAAAAATCAGGGAACAGGCAGTTCTGGTGCCTTGAAGCATGATGAAACCGCGCGCCCGAAAGGGCCTCCCGGAACCACATCTTGACCCGGAGCGGGTCACTCATTACCAGCCTTGTCCATGAGCATAAAAAACGCCGACCAAAAAAAGCAGCATATTCTGGATCATGAATCGCAACTGGCCAACCAGTTGGCCTTGCAGGTTCTTGAAAAGCCCAAACCTCCCATCTGGATGATCTTTGTCCCAATCTTCTTTGTCTTCTTCGTGCAGAAGATGAACCAGTACAAAAGCGGTCTGACGGAATTCGTGGATAACTACCTCAAATCACGACGTTACGCCCTGGAAGCGGCATTGGAAGCCGAAGAGACCGGAAGGCCGGCCAACGTGGCCGGACTTGTGGAAAAAGTGGGCAACATTCCGGAACAGGCAAAGCCTCTTTTCGCGGAATGGATGAACGTCCTGGTGGACCACTACCGTTTGCTGCTGACCTCACAAGGCAACAGCCATTCCAAGCTGGTCCGCGACGGCTATCAAAGCAAGACGAATTATCTTCTGTTCTGCAATTGCCTGAACAAGGCCGAAAATGCATACAGCATGGCTCTTCTTCCTGAAATGGACGGAGACAACCAGGACCTGCATCACGTCATCCAAAAAATAAACGTCTGCGTCACGAATCTTCGCCGCCAGGATGCCGACACAATTTTCTCCTAAACACAAAAGCGCAACAGACACCTTAAAAAAAGACCGCAATCCGGTCTCGCTTCAAAAATCACCACTTGAAAGGGGCAATACCGTATTACAATATGGTATTGCCCCTTTCATTTAAGAATAATTCTTCTCTATGACCTATATAAGCGCACAAAACAATTCATGATACACGCATCCACTTTGCGAATGACTACAAATTTTAGCCTTGACCGTCTTTGACGCTACACTCGCACTCGTCAATACAACATGAAATTCATTTTCTTACGGCAATATATCCGAATTTTTTGCGAAGCCTGCGCATCATCAGGAGATAAATCCGATTTGAGTTGATTCAAGTCGAAAAAAAATCTACCGTCAGCTATCCACATCAACCTCTTTGCGACTGATCCACCAATCAGCACATACACGCACTGGAGTTGACAACACTGATGAACACACCGTGCACGGAAGAAAAAAAGCGAATTATTCTAGATCAAGAAACCAAAATGGCGAACCGGCTTGCGTTGATGGTCCTGGAAAAACCCGAACCACCCTTTTGGGCCAGTTTCATCCCCATGGTCTTCGTTTTCTATGCTCATAAATTGAAGCAGTATTCATCTGGGCTAGACGAATTCGCCCACAACTATCTGACTCTTCGGAGGAATGCCCTGGAAAGCGCCATGGCGGCCAAAATGGCGGATTCAGTAGTGAACGTCGACAAGCTATTGGAAAACGCAGGAGACATGCCCCCACCCGCCAAACCCCATTACCTCAGATGGATTACCCTGCTCACGGCCCACTACCTGTTGCTGCTGAATTCTCAAGGGAACTGCCATGCGACGCTGGTTCGCAGTGGATACGAAAACAAAGCCGCCTACCAGTCTTTTTGCGCCTGCTTCATCGAGGCGGAACAGGATTTCAACCTTGCACTGCTGCCGGGAATCGAGGGAGAGGCTCAGGATCTTTTCGAAGTCGTCCAAAAGATGAACATGGGCATAGCCAGCCTGACCCTTCATGAAGCCGAAATGATTTTCCCCCCGGACACGCAGGCCTTGAAGTCGGCCTCCTGACAAATCACAGCATCTCTTGCATCTGAGTAAAAAAATCCCCACGCTCAAAAGCCGGAGCATGTGCTTTTTCCAGTCGGTCCAGGCTCGCAAGAAACCCTTCCCACCCCTCGATTTCCTCGATTTTGCTCCTGTCGCAAAAGATCTTGAATCGCGTTCCCTTGGGACATTTTGTCAGATTTATCTCGAAGCTGTGGCCCTGGTTGTACACTGTCCAATGTGCCGACCAACTGCTCCGGTCGCCCTCGGTCTTCTTGTATTTTTCAAAAAAAGCCTCGAATATTTCGACAATTTGTTTTCCATCCATCTTTTACTCCTTTCGATCCTGCATGTTTTTCGGCCAGTTGCATTCCCACGGAAGAAAAAAGCATTTTCCCCGCTCTTCGGCAACCCCCAAGCGGAGACTTGCCCTTTGACCAGCTTCGGGCGTATTGGTAGGACCAATTTCACGGGAGAAAAACTGTGACAATATCCATCAGACAAAAAAGAATCTACGAAGAAATCACAACACGTCTGCAAACAATGGTGCAAAACGACGATCTCAAACCTGGGGACCGCCTGCCACCGGAGCGTCAACTTGCCATAATGTTTGGAGTTTCTCGAAATTCTGTGCGGGAGGCAATCAAAAGCCTGGAGCAGCACGGTGTTTTGATCAGCAAGCCAGGGGCAGGCACCTACATTGCCGAAAACAGCCAGGCAAACCTGGCCATGGCCATGGGAGACGCCTTTGCACGAGAGAGGCACCGTCTGGACGATATCTTTGAACTGCGCCTCCTGCTTGAACCTCAAATCGCCCATCTGGCCGCCCAGCGCATCACGAAAAAGGAGCTCCAAAAAATGCAGTCGCTTATCAGCGCCTACACAAAAAACATGCGGGATGGTCTCCCCGTCTATTTCTACGATCAGGCGTTTCATGACGCCATTGCTGCCGCAACGGGCAACCAGTCCATCACGCTGCTCATGGACCAGATGCACGAACTGCTGCGCGAAAGCCGGGACGAAGCGCTGCAATCATCCGTTCGCAGCGCCAAATCGCTGGAGGATCATCAAAAAATCCTGGAGGCCTTGAGCATGCGCGATCCGGAGCGTGCCCGGGAAGCCATGACGGACCACCTCAAGCATACCAGGGAAATTGTTTTCACTTCAACCACGGGAGAATGAAAAATGAAGGAAGTACGTAAAACAGCCCGCGACCTGATGACCGGCTACTGTCGTGTCTGCCCTGTCTGCAACGGCAAGGCATGCGCCGGAGAAGTTCCGGGCATGGGTGGACTCGGCACCGGATCGGCCTTCATGGCCAACGTGCAGGCCCTGGCCAAAATCACCTTCAACATGCGTCTGGTGCATGAAATCACCGAACCCGACACCAGCACCAGCATCCTTGGAATGAACCTGTCCATGCCCGTCATGGCGGCCCCCATCGGAGGCATATCATTCAACATGGGAGGCAAACGCACTGAAGAGGAATACATCAAGGCCATCATTGACGGGAGCAAGCAGGCAGGAATCATCGGTTGCACAGGAGACGGAGTGCCGCCCGTCATCCACGAATCGGGCCTGGCTGCCATCACGGCCGCCGGAGGACACGGCATTCCCTTCATCAAGCCGTGGGAAGACGCCGAACTCTACGAAAAACTGGCCAAGGCCAAGGACAGTGGAGCCACGATCGTAGGAATGGACATCGACGCGGCCGGCCTCATCACCTTGCGCAAAATGGGGCGTCCTGTTTCACCAAAATCGGTGGACACGTTGCGGGAAATAATCGCCAGGACCGGAGTGAAGTTCATCATCAAGGGCATCATGACACCGGAAGACGCCGCGTTGGCCCTGCAGGCCGGCGCTGATGCCATAGTGGTTTCCAACCATGGCGGACGAGTGCTTGATCACACGCCGGGAACAGCCGAAGTATTGCCGGCCATAGCCGAGCAAATGAAAGGAAAGCTGGGAATAATCGTGGACGGCGGGATACGGGCCGGAGCCGACGTGCTCAAGATGCTCGCGCTGGGAGCGGACGCGGTCATGGTCGGCAGGCCGTTCAGCATCGCGGCCATGGGCGGTCTGACCGAAGGCGTTGTCGCCTACAGCGAAACGCTTCGCACCGAACTCATACAGGCCATGGTCATGACCGGCACTGAATCAGTGGCGAAGATTTCCCCTGCGCTGCTCTACGGCAAGGCTTAAAAAAAGGGCCGGAAAACCGGCCCTATCCTCTATATTTCAACCCGGTCTCGTAAACCGGCAACCCGCGCTCCGGAATTTCCTTGCTCCAGCATACAGCCACTGGGTAGCGATCGAATTCGCCCATGGAGGTCTCAGGGGAGTAACCTTCTAGGGAGAGCTCAAGCTTGGCGTCCTTCTGGATGGGCGTACGGGTTTTAAGGCACAGGCCACCGTCGCTGTAGTTGATCAAACGGGCATACTGGGTCTTGTTCTGCCCTTCGTAGACATAACGGACAGGCACCAGGCAATCTTTTCGAATATGCATGCGCTTGTTTTCAGACATTGGATCCCTCCTCGCGTTTTGCCCTGATCCTCATGGATCAGGAGTGAAACTCTCACAATTTGGACAGGTAATTTCATAGCCGATTCCAGCAGAAGAGGCAAATATTCTATTCCTGAAAATATCTTCAAAAAAAACTTGCCATTTGCAAACCTGCTCTATATTAACCGACTTCGCTTTCGGGGCAACTCAAAGCGAATACGGCGAGGTAGCTCAGACGGTTAGAGCATGCGGCTCATATCCGCAGTGTCGGGGGTTCAATTCCCTCCCTCGCTACCATAAAAAAATTAGGACTC
Source organism: Desulfomicrobium norvegicum (assembly GCF_900114595.1). Lineage (NCBI taxonomy): Bacteria > Pseudomonadati > Thermodesulfobacteriota > Desulfovibrionia > Desulfovibrionales > Desulfomicrobiaceae > Desulfomicrobium > Desulfomicrobium norvegicum. The sequence goes on from NZ_FOTO01000008.1 coordinate 130,435, forward strand.
CGGCTAGTTAGCTTGAGTCCTTTTTTGTTTCTCAACGATTTGGTCAACTATTGGTCAACTATGTGATTTCTGACCAGCGCAATTTATTCCCTACCAGAATGTAGCCCGGACAATCGCTGCCCCCCCCAAAGCCAAAAACAGCTCACAAATATTAATCGTTTTTTTCACCCTCCCCCCATGAAAAATGCCCCAAAACACCGTTTTTAAGGGGGGGGGAGGCAAATTATGCAAAACTAGACCTTCAAACCCAGCGCACGCCATTCGAACAGCTAAGTAGTCGACACTGATAATATGACAATATGTTGAAATAAATTGAAATTTACTCAGAAATATTGTATTTCAAATAACCAGTGACGCAGTGCAAAAGCGTTATTCTGGTCGATCCGAGGTTACCAACGATGCAGCCCAAAAAAACGGACTGTCAGCGCAGCTTCCTCAGCCCAGATCTCATCGAACAACTTGATTGTGAATCGGCATGGAATAATGACCCACCTATCGCAGTAATCGGCATCGAAAATTGACCTACCCCGGCAAGCCCTTCAAAGGTCGTTCGACTGAACGACTTGAGGGGGACGAGGAGATGCTGACGGTGGAGACGATACGCAAGATCAAGCTGGCCCATGGCCGAGACGAGAAATCGATCGGACAGATAGCCAGGAACTTCAACCTGAGCCGGAACACGGTCCGCAAGGTCCTCTGGTCCGACGCGACCAGGTTTGAATACCATCGTAAGGTCCAGCCCATGCCGAAGATGGAAGGGTTTACGGACTGGGTCGTCGAACAGTTGAAGCACGACGCCAAGCAACCCAAGAAGTATCGGTGCACGGCCAAGCCCGTCCGATTGATGGCCGGGTTTCTCATCCTCAAGCAGCTTGATAACTTGAGCGAGGAGTACGTCGCCGAGACCTGGGTCCAGAATCCATATTTCCAGGCTTTCTGCGGCCAGCAGCGTTTCGATACGGGCAAAATTTACAGCCTCCATGAGCCAGACGTTTCCTGCATCAGCAAAGCAAGGCACATAAGAAATACGAGTTCGGCGCGAAGGCATCCGTGACCGTGACCAAGATCAGTGGCATCATCGTTGGCGCACTGTCCTTCCCGGACAACCCCTTCGATGGTAATACCCGCCCCGCAGTGCTGAGCCAGGTCGAGAGTATCATCGGTAAAAGGCCGACCATGGCGATCTGCGACCGTGGCGATTCCGTGAACCAGTTCATGGCCCGCGCGACCTTCAACTTCCGGAAGTTCATCCGGATACTTTATTTTTTGTGCCTCAAATTCCTTGAGCATGGGCTTCGACCCAACGTTCAGCCAGTTCAAGGCTGCGCCTGACGCTGCGTTTTAACAGTTTTTCAGGGACGACTAAGTACTTCAGTTATCTTGCGTGGACCTGACTACACACAACATGCTTTTTCAAAAACAAAAACCTCGTCAAATGACGAGGTTTTTGATGGTGCTAGCTGCAAACTGTAATCGAAAAACCAAGGAGCCAAACACTCCTTGAGCATACATAATAAACTTAACACAAATTCTGGAAGTTTACTATTGGGACCCACTCTTCGACTAATTCGGACCCACCAGAAAGAAGGCGCTTCTTTGTTTTCTTACAGCTAAGCCACTTGTTGTCCTCCATCCAGAATAGTAGGCGATCACATTTCGTTTTACTGAAACCCAGAACGCGACGAAAATTTTCTGCTTCGAATTTTCTTTGCAAAGCATGGGATTGCCATTCTGCGATACTTTTAATGAGAGGCAATGCTTCCTTCAAACGTTCTTCCCACGGCCCCCTATGGAGGATACTGATGGCTTGGTATGCAAAGAATATAGCCAACCGACAGGCTCTAGTCATTGTGTTCCCATCAATAGCCAAGTTATCAACGTTCATCGAATCCATAGAATGAAGCGTCATAGCGAGTCGCACAGCTTGCACATCAAGCTTTCCAGCGATATCCTGATGTGCCTCGAATTCCATCTTAAATCCCTGCATCCTGGTCACGTATTCTTTGAAACGCATGAGTACGTTCTGCGCATCGACGGAAAGGTGAAAGATAGGCGCCTCCCCAGTTAACGATTTGCAATTCTCGGTGCGAACAAACACACTTTCAAGATGTTCTGCTAACCAGCATTCACTCTCTTCCGACACGCTGCCAATCCCTGTCCGTGGTTGTATATTCTGTTCAAGATAAGGTAACAAACGTGCGATTAAACCAATCGCTTGAAAGCCTTTATTTAGCAAAACTTGAAGCAAAGGATCTACTTGCCACATCGCAAGCATCAGTATGAAAGTTTTTTCAACCCAATACTGTTTCTTTTTTGTAATATCCTCAACTGATTCGTTGGACCACGATCTTAAGATTGGTGAAAGCTTGGATAAAGGAACAGTGTTCAATTCAGAAAGAATTCCACCTTCTGCATCAATACAAATTCCATACCCGCCTCGGCAACTCATCTCTTTGACAAATGACTGAATAGACATAGATCCTAGAATAGGTGAACATGGAATAACACATTCTTCTTCTTCCTTCATCAGTTCAGAAATTTCCTTTGAAGATTTATCCCTCTCTGTAATGCTTCTTGAGTTAGAACTTTTTTTAGAAATTTTCTTAATACTTTTCTCAATAATAATACGACGTGCAATACGGCGCCTTTCTTCTTCAGGACTTAAAAGTATATGCGTGCGAATAAGTCTCTCAAGAAGTGGGAGAAATCGACCGACAATTGGACTTTTTCCAGCGCTTGGTGGTGCACCGATAACAAAAAATAGAGATAAAAAGATACGGTAATTTTTTGATATAACACACTGTGAACCTATCTGCGCAGCAGCAAATATTGACATCAACGTGATAGATACAATTTCTTCAGACGAGCCCAACTCCGCTGCTAATTCAGTCGCATATTTACTGGCGCTACTACCGATCGCTAAATATGGAGACAATGGAGAAAATTCACCAATTATGACTGGTGGATTAAGCATCTTCCGCCTCCTCTAAATACTTTGCAAACCAGCGAAGAAATGCTTCCCGCTCGTACGCGACTTTATTTTTGAACCTCATTTTTCCTTCCGGACCCGTGCGAAGCGCGTCCCAATTCGCCAACGTCCTGGAATTTAATAATTTTCCAGTTTGCCGCTCAATCTCCTGCCGTGTGATAATTGGCGGCAACGACTTCCTCAAAGACTCCAATAATTGATCCTTCATAACAGCACCTCCGTTATTGTTAGGAACGGGGGGTAGTCATGAAGTTTAAGGAAGTATTGACAGGTTTTTCTTTTATTTTTTCTAAATAAATTGGTACAATACCATGCAGCGCTTTGCCGACATCATCTCAGCTCTTGCGGCAAAGTCACGCATGCTAGTTCCACCTTAACGAGACTGGGAAAAATCAGGAAATGGCGGCTGGGTTGAGCAGGTCAATGGCTAGGAAGGCAAGTTGATAGGAGCTGATTTTTGAAAAGCACGCAGGATCTAATAGTTTACAGCATTGTGAATATAATTGCTCGATAATTTCTATAAATCACTAAATTTTAGCACTTCCATTTTTTCTACAGACATTTTTGCAAGATTATAAAGCCTTAATATAGACGAATACTCTATATTGTCATATATTTTTAATGATTTGATTTTTCTAGCCTTTTCAATTGCGTCTGAAAGTTTAAATTTATGAAAATGCACTTGATCCCAAATCCACAAACCCGCAGCTCTTTTATGAAACGGAACATTCTCGTATCCAGGAACCATTAAATACTTTGATACCTTAATTGTATCATCTGTAAGCATAAATTTTACTGGATCGTACCAGTTTCTGTAAGCAGACAAATTATACTTCAAAATCGTTTTTAATTTACTTTTATCTTGAATAATTGATTTGTTATAAAAACAAATTTGAACATCTGAATTCTCGCGAACTCCAGCAACATATGCGACTTTACCTTTTAATGCCATATTTATTAACCCGATAATGCGCTGATAAATTTTTTCAATTGTTTCTTTTTCGTTTAAACAATCAATGTATACATATACAGCATTTTCAGATTTTTCTTCGACAAAATACTGCTTTCCATTTCTATCTTTGTAATGAAAATCAGGATCTAACTTCTTCTCCATAAGAAAAGAATTTTGAAAAAAAGGAAATTCACCATGCTGACTAACATAATCAGCTATAAGACACTCTGCCTTTTCAATTGGATGAATTGCTATTAAATCCATCGGAAAAAAACCATATTTACGCGCATCAGCATGCAAAATATTAATACTTTCAATCTCTCTTTCGCCAAGGCAATCAACCAACTCCCAAAGATCAAATCCAAATCCTGTATTATCATCTATGCGATATTTTGGATCATCGAGATATGCATAATTGTGATATGCGATTATAACTTGCTCCAAATATTCATACATATCGTTTCTTGGCGCTAACTCATCACCATCAATTCCAAGTGCGACGTCAGCATGATACATCACAAATTGTGATGCATGATCAACCAAATCTACACCACATGACGACTTTATAAAATAATATTCTTGGATAGATTTTCTATCACGAATATCTAAAATATATTTTCTTTTTGTATATTCACATCTCCAAAACTCTGATTCGAATATTTTTTTAAATACATCTTCATTTTTATTTACTAATACAGAATAATCTGGCCGATTCTTTGGCATTTTAAACTCATGCTTATCAATTATTATAATCAGTACACAAATATAAACAAAACGACTATCACTGTTAAGACGCTAGCCTTTATCATTTTCGGCGTAAGATATTCTTCAGACTTCAGTTTTGAGACGTTCAAGCGCACGAGAAAGCCATATGTGGACGATTTGCCATTCCAGACAAAGCAGCGGTATCAAGCCCCCTGAAAATTGTTCGCTGGAATTGGCACTGGCCAGAATCACGCGACATCGCCAGCGAGACCGCCCCCCAAGCCTACCAAAAATCCTCTTCGAACGATTCCCCTCCGCGCAGACCACGGAAGACATGCGAACCCTCATGCCGTAGCACGTGGACAAATCCCTCCTGCCAAGCCTCCCCAAGCCCAAGCCGCGTAAAAAGTAAAACACCTGCGCTTATTGCAGCTCAATCGCCACCATGGAAGATGGTGGCGATTGATCGGTTACGATCTCCGCAAAGAACCTCGCGGCTTCAAACCTTGAACTGCTTCATCAGTTTGTCCAGCTGCACCGCCAAGGCCGCCAGGTTCTGGGCGCTGTCCTGGACCTGACCGGACGCGTCGCCGACCTGTCTCGACTGCTGGTTGATGCCGGAAATGTCGCGGCTGATGTCGGCCACCACGCTTGAGGCCTGGGCAACGTTCTGATTGACTTCCGTGATTCCCATAGACGCTTGGGAGATGTTTCCGGCAATGTCGTTGGAGGTGACGGACTGCTCTTCCACGGCCGTTGCGATGCCAGTGATAACCTCGCTGATTTCGGCAATGATGCGCGAGATACTTTCAATGTCCATGACCGTGGTGGCGGTGGTCGTCTGCATACCCTCGATCTGCTCGCGGATATCACCGGTCGCGGCTGCGGTCTGTCTGGCCAGCTCCTTGATCTCATTGGCGACAACGGCAAAACCCTTGCCTGCATCCCCGGCCCGGGCCGCCTCGATGGTCGCATTCAGAGCTAACAGATTGGTCTGCTCCGAAATGTCGTTGATCATCTGGGTCACCCGGCCGATCTTTGTGGCGGACTCACCCAGTGCGCCCATTTTTTCCGTGGCCAGCTGTGACTGCTGAACTGCGGACGCGGCGATGGCTCTGGCCTTGTCCGTGCTCTGGGCGATTTCACTGACCGTGGCCGTCATCTGCTCCGCCGCTGTGGCAACCATCTGCACGTTACCGGACGACTGTTCCATGGCGGCCGAGACCGAATGGAAATTGGCGCTCATCTCCTCGGCCGCAGCGGCCACGGTGGACGCCCTGGACGATGTATCGCGAGCGGACGAGGTCAGCTGCTTGGACACGGCGGCAAGTTCGCCGGAAGACGAACTCAAGGTGGCCACGTCGCCGATAATATCGCGGATCATGGAGCTGAGCTGGCCAACCATGGTGTTGAGCGACGCGGCCATGTGGCCGATTTCGTCTTTCTGAGCGATGTCGAGTTTGGTCGTGAAATCACCCTTGGCCATGGCCGCAGCCAATTCCGAGGTTTGATGCACCGGTCCGGTAATGGAGCGCACCAGAAAAAAGGCCATGGCAACGCTCAGAGCCAAGGACGCGCCAAGTATCGCCAGAATCATGGCCACGGCGGCGCTGGCTTGTTCGTCAGCGTGCACCGCCGCTTCCTGGGCACCCTCCTCCATGACACTAACCAGATCATTCAGGGATTGGAGGTAGGTATTCTGGGCTTCGCGCAAATCGCCGAACATCAGCTTCCGAGCGTCTTCAACGCGCCCGGCCACCGCCAGCTGTAAATACTTCTCAGAAACCTCGACATATCGTTTCCGAAGCTCCGCACTGACCTTTACTTGCTCGGCGCCTTTGGGATCGGAGACAGTCCTGGTCAAAACATCAAAGAGTTCCCCTACTTTCCGACGGCTCTCGGCAATCCGCTTCAGTTCGCGCTCCTGCCGGTCCTTGTCGGGATCAATAATGATATTGCGCAGTCCGCGGGCGATGACATTGACATTGTGCATGATGTCGTTGGCTTGACAAGCTTTGAGCATGAGGTCGTCGCTGATCAGATGCAGATTGTCCTGCAGAACCTTGACCGACCTGAGTCCGTACAGCCCGACAACCGTCATGAGGAGCAGGAGAATTCCAAAACCGAAAAAAAGTCTGGTGCCAATCTTGATATTTTTAAACACTATGCGTTGCCTCCGTTACGATAAATTTCCAAAAAACGGTCCTGTTGTAAAAAAGAACAAAACAGTGCGCCATTGACAACTAATCAAATTTATTCAAAAAAAGGTTGACTACTTATAACATGTGAAATAATGGATAATCAAGCATAAAAAACAACCCCCTGCAAAAAAAATTTCAAGTGCCGTTTCCTGAGATTGATACATTTCGTTTACAAGGATGAGACGTGTTAAAATCTGATATTACTAAAGAACAGATACTCACCGCTCTGAACGTTGCACGCAAGCGAATTGTCGAACTTGAAGCTTTGAACACAAAACTTCGCGAAAAACTTGATCTTATTACCTCTCCTATAATTTCTGAATTGAAAAATGATATTACATCGCATGAAAAATTTAAAGAAGAAGAAATTTTATACAAAACTCTTTTAAACAACATTCCATTATCTATAATGACATTCAAAAGCAATGGAATAATCAATTTTATCAACAAATTTCATTTGCAAATATTTTCACAAGGCCATTTAAAAGAAGATTTTTTTATCGGAAGATCAATTTTTGAGCTGCCTGGGATAGTTTCTGCCAAATTGCAGGACAATTTGCGCCCTTTGCTTGAAGGGAAGCCGGTCTATATTGAAAGCGTTTACATCCCCCACACATCCGGCGGCGGCTCGGCTTGGCAGGACATCCGAGGAATACCTCTATTTCACCAAGGCCAAATGACTGGCGGCATCCTTATTCGAGAGAACATCACCATGCGCAAAGAGGCTGAAAATTCTTTGCGAGCAAGCGAAGAACGTCTTCGAATCATAGCCGACAACACCTCAGACTGGGAATATTGGCGTGGCCCGGACGGCCATTACACATGGGTTTCCCCATCTTGTGAAGCGGTTTCCGGAGTTCCCGCCGAATCATTCTTAGGGGAATCTGGCTGCAAAATCAGATCGTTAATACACCCAGACGACTATGATGCTTGGGTTTCCCACCTTGAGGAGGTTGACTGCTCCCATCCAGACCACCGGGAGATGGACCTTCGACTGGTCAAACCATCTGGAGAAATTGTATGGATTTGCCACAAGTGCAAGCCAATCTTCGATGCACAGGGGATGTATCTTGGTCGAAGAGGATCAAATCGCGACATCACTGATCGAAAACGCGCCGAACTCGAATTACGGACCGCCAAGGAAGCTGCCGAGAGGGCAGATGCTGTCAAATCAGAATTTTTGGCAAACATGAGCCATGAAATCAGAACGCCTCTGAATGGTATTCTAGGAATGCTGCAACTCTTAAAAACTACGGCCATTGATCAAGAGCAAACTGAATATTGCAGTCTAGCGCTACAAGCAGGCGATCGCCTGACTCGCCTCTTGTCTGACATTCTTGATATCACCAAATCCGATGCCGGAAAGATGAGCATCCACAAGGAAACATTTGATTTACCTGAAGCTGTCAATCAGGTTCTCGACATCTTCCTGCCCACATCACGACAAAACAAGGTTACATTGTTCAAAAACTTTGAATCGTTGCGTCACAGATTTCTCATTGGTGACCCCTTGCGAGTACAGCAGATTTTAACGAACCTCATTGGTAACGCATTTAAATTCACCCAGTCCGGGAACGTCACTATTGATGTCTCCTCCCTGCCAAGCAAACATGCAGGCCAAACACGCATCTTGTTTACAATATCTGATACAGGGTGCGGAATTTCAGACGACGATCTTGGGATATTATTTTCTCCGTTTTCCCAAGTCAGCAAGGGTTACACAAAACAACACCAAGGGGCAGGACTTGGTTTGGAAATCAGCAAAAGACTTGTTCGCATGATGGGCGGAACTATGTCTGTATCAAGCGAACTTGACTCTGGGACAACTTTTTACGTTTCCCTACCATTTGATGTGGACAACGATGAGCACAACATTCAAGAATCTAGCTCATTGCAAAAAAATAATACTTTGAGTTACAAAAACATTCTTCTTGTCGAAGATGACGATGTAAACCTAGTGTCATTAAAAATACTTCTTGAAAAGTCAGGATACAACATAGAAATTGCACGCAACGGCATGGAGGCTTTGCAAGAAATCACCAACAATAATTATGACGCTATATTGATGGACATCCAGATGCCAATCATGAACGGAATAGAAGCGACAACAATTATTAGAAATGACAAGAAATTTAAAGAAAAATCACATATTCCGATAATCGCGCTCACTGCGTACGCAATGCCTCAAGATGAACAGCGTTTTAAACTTTCAGGAATGGATGCCTATATTTCAAAGCCAGTATGTCTAGAAGAAGTTCGCAAAATTCTCGACTCATTCGGGTAAGACGAAATCGGAGCAATAAAGGGCGGTCGCCTTGTACGCCCGGACGAAAAGTTCCTGATGGGTCACAACAACGTTTCTGCACTCATAGATACGTGAAACGAGGCTATTATATATGCATTGCAAACGAAACTTGCGCCAAGCATATAGATTACAAAAATCCAACGTATTTTCCACTGACTCAATTGCAATACTATAGCCGTGCAGCATCCATTCCCACCAAACCAGATCTGCGCCCGTCAGCACGATGCCTAGCAAGGGGAATTTTTTTGGCAGGCGTCTTTCATAGGCGAACGAATTAGCCGGACGTGGTCAGGGGCTCAAGGATCCTACACACTTGAAACAGCGAGGAACCGCAAAGGAACAAGACTTGGACAGTCTATCGACGTATTTCGTAATCACCGAAGAGCATGGAGGAATAATGGGCGCTCAGACTTCCTTAGGAGAATGGACACAATTCATCATTGACCTTCCAATGGTGCGCCTCAACTGAAAATTTTAGATTTATCACAATGTCGATTCATAGGCTTTTTTTCGAGGTTTTTTCCTAAAAAATATGGAAATATGTGGAGATAAACCGTACCTCATCCCTAGATCAATTGCGAAAGAGAGATTCATGACCCCAGAAAGAATTAAAAAAATCAGAGGAACTCTACGACTGACACAAGAAGATCTAGCGATAATCCTTGGTGTGACAAAAACTACAGTATGGCGATATGAAGACTCCAGAGGGGTTCCCGGAGAAGATGTAACAGCAAGGCTTTTGAGCCTCGAATTGTCCCTGAAAGATTCCACAGAACGAGGGCTTCTCAATGACTTATGCAGAACCCCAGGAGGAATTGCCGCAATGGCCGCAATTTCAACTCTCGGATCCACAATTTTTTCTAGATCAACAGGCATTGATCCCATACCTGTAGGCTATATAGAACTTCTAAATTTCCCAGCCGGCAAAGCGCTCTTTTCGTTTCTCGGCAAAATCTGCGGGACATCTTCGACCAAAGAAACAGGTTAGCCCTTACTAAATCCCTCGCCGTTCTGTATAGTGTGAACAGTGGCCTCTCGTTCTGTAACGGTTCCCCGTTCAACTAAGAAAAAGGGGAGCTCCGCTCTCCCCCCGTCGCATCATTTATGTTGCCACCTGGTTTTCAATATCAGACGTCGCATCATCCTCACCGTCAAAAGTCTCCTCACCAACGCTAGCGGATGGAGTTGGACAAGACAATTCCGACATTGCCGCCACCGCAAACAAACCAGCTATCCCGGCAATGCATCCACCCAGAAACGCCCACACTTTTCCACTTCTGTCTTCCCTGGGCATAATTTCTTCAGTCATCGATATTCTCCTTCACGATTTCAAGTATTGCGATTGCAATTGCGATAACAGGTCCCCAGGTCATGCGGTCTCACCTCCTTCAAAAGGCCTCTTTCTAGCCTCCTGGTGTCCGTGAATCGGTCCATTGCGAATTCTCCCCATAAGTTCTCCTTTGTTGTTGGCGTGCTGATAGCAAAGGGCTCCCATGCGCCAGGTAATTTTATTGAAGATCAACCTGCCTGGTCGCTGAAAATTCCGTGCTGAAGCAAAGAAAACATTGCCGGAGCAAGATCCGCCACCGCATTCACGACGACGCTTCTTCCGCGTAATAGCGACATGATTGCCGGGCTCGTGATCCCGACGCCGTAGATCTCAAAACCCGCAAGTAACCCCTGCTCGATTGCCTGGGTGGCGCAGTCCACGGAATCCGGATCCCCGTCGGTGACTATGAGCACGAGCTTTCTCTTTTCGACCAGTGGCAGCATCTCCTGCATCACCCACCACAGCGACTCTCCCATGGGGGTACCTCCAGCAGGCCCGAGGTCGAGGGTGGTGTGTACCTTCTGGCCGTGCCTGATAATCGGGGACACGGTGGTATAGGATCCGTTTGGAAGTTGAGCCCCAGGAAAGGCGGTGACTGCGACATTGATTCTGGATGCCTCAAGGGCAGAGGCGACCGCATAGCAGGCTTGGCAGGCAAGATGGATTCTACGCACCATGGATCCGGAACAATCGAGCAGGATATGAACGGCGGTATCAATTCCAACCCGTTCGGATTTTGTGCGAAACACACGCGGGTCTGACACAGCCAGGCGATGGAGATGCCCGGTATCAAGACGCCCTCTTCTGCCACTCGATGCACGCGACAATATTTTTGTCTGCAATAATCCGCTTAGCCTGGTTCGCAGCGCCATGGAGGCTTGCCTGACTTCCAGGACATCGTCGGCCGATAACGGGGCTGCATGCTTGGATGTCTGGACTGCCACGGAAATCCCGGAATAGCTCGATGCCTGCGACGTATCATTAAGAACGCTTGCCAGGATGTTTCCCAGATTTTGTGGAAGGTCATCCTCCCTTGCATCCATGAGTTTCTGCAGCTCGTCTCGGGCCTGATAATCAGCACCGGGGTCAACTGCACCCTCGGGATTGTGGGCATGGTCAGAGGAAGGTGAGTAGGACAGTACTGACTCGCTTTCCTGGTCCGTATGTTGAGATGAATCCTCCCCAATTTCCGAGGGATTTTCGTCGTTACTTCGCACTTCTTCGCTTTTGGCTTCACCTGACTCGAATGGACTCGCAGGACCATTTTGCGCTCCAGGCTCGGCTTGATCGGGTGCTTGCGGCTTGTCGGTATGGTTCGCGAAATGATCCAGAACGCGCACGATTTCGCGGGCAAAATCTATGGCGGCCTGAGTCGAATCGCACCTGGTTCGAACCAGCTTCAGCACCTGCTTGATCTTCGGCCTCATTCCCGGAAAGTCCATGTCCACCTGTCCGGCCAAAGTGTCGCGATGCCTAGACAGCACCTGGACATCCCAGGACCGAACTTCGAGCAGCAGCCAATTAAGGATATTCATCGCAGGCGCAGCGGGTACGCCCTGATCATCCGAGCCAAAGATATGCCCGATGAGCCAATCGAAATTCTGGCGGCACCCAGGGAATATGGCCGCGAGTTTATGCTCCACCCGCCAGTCCTCCAGGGTATTCCAGACGTGTATTTCTAATGGTGTGAGCTTGGCCTGTTCCAGCGCCGAGAAATCCGTTTCCCGGACATGGGCAGCTTCGTGGTCAAGGTAGCCTCTGGCCATTGCCAGCAAAGTGTCCGGAACCTCACTTGGCAGGGCCGGAAGATGAATGGTCTTGCCATCGGTGTAGGCATCCATCCCACCCATCTCGACCTGCACTCCGTATTTTCTGCCGAGCACGTTTGCCACCAATGGCAAAGAGCGCATCACGGCCCGTGTATCGATCATAAAGACCTCCAAATACGAAAAGCCCCGGAGCTTGTGACTCCAGGGCTTTCGTTCGTTTCTATTTGAAATAGCGGGACTATATGTCCGGAAAATGTCGTTTTATGGTTCTAACTAGGGCTTTGTGGGAGGAGAATTTTTTACTATCCAAGCCTGCAATTCCTCCTCAGTCACGGGAGATCCGCGCAGTATGGCCTTGAATCCAAGCTCAAAGAGTGCCTCTTTGGGGAAGTCAGTCGTAGACGGTGAACACAGACCAAAGGCATTTCGATATGCCCTTTCGATCAGGTACCTGTCCTGCAACGTCTCCTTCATATTCCCTCCTCCGATACACTGCCTATTACGAATACCCATGAATCACGCCATGCACAACTCTCCTGATGGCAGATGATATCACCGCTCCCAGAAATCCTACCACAACCCGCAGTTCGGCATCACCGGCTGCATGGGCATGTCCGGAAAAATTGGCGGCATGTCGTCCACCTCTGCCATGATGTCCAGCTCATCCTGGGCACCCTGTTCCAGCACACTCCCCTGCCCCCCAACCAACAGGGTCAACACGTCCTGGGAGCTTGTTCCGTCCATGATTCTCTGTCCGTGCTCGATGAGCGCTTCCGCGTCCCGCAGCAAGGATACGAGTCCCTGGAGCATGAGCAGGTTCGCGCCTTCAATTTTCCCGCGTTTGGGCAAATGTTCGAACGCTGTATGAATGAGGTCCGCAACCGGAGATACCCGAGGCTCGACAAAGCTCAAACCCGAGAGTTTCTGGTGAATGGTCTTCAAGGGAGAAAGAGCCTTGCGCGTGATCTCGGTCTTTCCGGCAAAGCATTTGTGCCAGGCTTCGGTGGCCGCTTTGGACACCTCACCGAACAGGGTTTGGCCCAGACCTTCCACCTCATCTTTGAGCCCAACCATGACCGGGTCAACCGGATCTGGCGGAACAATGCGGAAGAGCTTCCAAACAAATCCCATTCGGCTTCGCACATAGTCGGCGCTGACGGTCGAATCGGCGATTATCTGTTCCCATCCCGAATGCTTGGCAATCCATTCCCGGACGGATTCATCATACCGGGACAGAAAATCCTCCTTGGCCGCGTTGAAGTCCTGCAGAATCTGATCAAGTTCGATTACGATGCTGTCCGCCTGGTTTTCAGGAATAGCCCAGCCACCCAGAAAGCGGACACAATGTCTATCCAGGAGACTCACGGCCCTGGCTTTTAGTGTCCCAAAAACTCGCAGGGTTTCGGGATCACAAACCCTCTTGCTACCCAAAGACGCCAAGTCCTCAGGGGGGAGTTTTGCGCCATCGAAATCCTCGGGGCTCAGTTTCTTGCGTGCCGTCCAGATGTTCACTTCAAGGTGCAGGACCAGCAGACTTTCCAAAACCTTGATGTCGGTTTGCGTGTTCATGTTCTTCTCCTTCAAATGAAAAGAGCGCCTGGTGTGGCGCCCTAATTTCCGTTCACGATGATAAAATCCTGCCTGTCGATTTTTTCCAGCACCCTGCGCCACATCTCCTGAACGGGATTTTTGTTCTTGCACTGCTGGCTTTTGATAATGCGGGTGACGCAGGCCTGAAATGGCACGCCGTCGATGCCTCCGAGCCAAATGCGAATTATCAGACCAAGGGAATCGACTTCGGCTTTCCAGTGATAGCGAAACCCGGTCGAAGGGATCTGTTTGGCCAGCTCGATGGACTGGCGAAACGGAAAATCGTGTTGAGCAATATCCATATATATTCAACCTCGCTTTGTTGATGGAATGATTTTCAAAATGTGACCCAGCAAAGCCCGTATCCCTCGTTGATCTTGGCAAGCACCCTATCCATCATCTCCTGCACCGGATTGCCCTGAGCACATCTAGGGATGTCCAGGACGCGACCTTGCCCGGCGGTATTGAGTCGCCCCCACTGCAATGCTAGCCCGTTTGGATGAGCCACGGCTTTCCAGAACTTGCCGCCATGGGGCGTGGATTTTTTCAGGAGAACTGATGGAGGGTTTGGACAGATGCCAAGGTAGGAAGGGTTTGCGGCCATGGCTTGCAGGACCGAGGTCATGGCCTGGCGCACTTTGGTCAGGTCGTCGGGAGTGGTCGCATCTTTTTGCGTTTCAGCAGCTGCACTCCCACCTACTCCCCCATGGATTGCGGGAAAATGCGTTGGGCAAGTTCATGGAGCATGGCCCTGGTTTCCCTGGTGGCGCGAAATCCCAGTGCCCGATCCAGAGCGTATGTCACTGGTTGGACCCCTTGTCTGGAGAGAGGCTGAAAACGCACGGTCAAATCAGCCCAACGCAAAAGGGTCCGGGTTGAGAACGTGACCTCGATACTATTCGCGATTCCGGCTCCAGCTTCACCCATGAAAAGCCTGCGAACCTCGTTTGCGTATTCGACCATTTTCTGTCGGATGCTTTCAGGCAATTTCGGGCAGCATCCACCCAGGAGTTTCTCCTCGGCCTCCCGTGCGGGGTAGCCCATCTCACAGAGCCAAAAACGATCCAGAAATGCCAGATTTTGCCTGAGTGTGCCCTGATATAATCCGGTTTCATCGGATCCGCCGTTAGTATTGGCTGTGGACGCGAAACGAAACATCGGGTGCGGGATGATGAGCTCTCCCCCATTTTCGGCAATACACAGCGCCTCGCCATCAAGAACGCCATTGAGGCCTGTGGCTGTGGCCGGTTCGAGCAGATCGATTTCATTGAGAAGAAACAACCCGCCATATTTCATTGCCAAGGCCAAGGGACCGTACTCGAATTCCATGCTGCCGTTACGAACGGACAGGTGTCCCACCAGGTCGGGGAACTCCAAGCGGCTGTGGCCTGTGATCTCGAAGACGGGATAGTTGAGCCTTGCGGCGAGTTGCTTGATGGCTGAGGTTTTTCCTGAGCCTGTGGGTCCGAAGACATACAGGGGATCGGATATATTCATGAGCCAGACCGCGATGTCTCGGCTTGTCTCGTGGAAAATGTAACCGGGATCCGGAGTCGGTGTGTAGCTGCATGGGCTGGCATACCCCCTGATGATCCGACCTGAGGGGCTACCGCTAAAGACGGTTCCTGCGTCCAGTTCCATGGGCTGAAGTTTCTCAAGCTCATCGCGAATGGTATTGGTCATAATGTGCTCCATAAAATGAAAATCCCGGCCGCCCTGTTACGGGGAGCCGGGATATCTTGATTGAAATTGTTGGGTCTATGGGCGTTTGTTGATCTTGCTGATATTCAGCCGGTCAAAGGACTTGCCTTCAGACTCACACCTGGTGATGAGCGCATCCGCGTCATCCTCTCCAAGGATAGCTGAGAGTTCCAAGCGCAATTGGTCCTTGTTCAGGGTGCGTCTGCCGGCTTGAGTCGAAACACGAAAACGCTGATCTCCAGCGTTGATCCATGACCCATGGACATCACTCAAGGCATAGGCAGTCTTCAAGCCTTCCTCGACTTCCGATATCTCAGCATCCAGTTGATCCTGCCTAGCTTTCAAGTTCTTGAGCTGGTCCAGTGCGTTGCCCCATTGAGGCTGATCAAGGCCATCAAATTTCGGGCAATCGGCGTTGAATTCGCACCATGAGCACAGGGGATGAAACCCTTGTGCCGTGGGTAGGTTGTCAAAGTCTTCGCCATTGTCCTTCGACGCGTCGAAGTTGCGCCAGAGGTCCTCGGCTGTTTTGAGGCAGAGGTTTAGCATGGTGTCATCCGGAAGGTATGGGCCAAACGCTTTGGCATCCGACATGGAGAGGCACAGCACCCATGCCTCGATATCGACCTCTGAAGGATGGGCTGGCATTTCGATTCCAAACTTCTCCAGGCAGATCTCCGGAAACGTGAGCCCGGCACTCCCCTGACTACCTACTTCACCATGGACGCCAAATGCCGGTTGGTCCCAAAGTGCTCGCAAAAGGCCGACTTGGCCATAAACCTGAGTTTCGTAAGAAGAATACAAGGTTTTAGGGATTTTTTCGCAGCTTTTAAGCTCCAAAATCCGGACCGTGGGCTGTCCTACTGCGCTGACAAATACGAAGTCCAAATGCGCCTTGATCGGCACCTGCTGGTAACTCGTCACGATCTCCAGTTGCTCGATCACGGGCAATCGTTGCTGCCTGAAGACCTGGGCAATACCCGCCTCAAACCAATGCCCTCGTTGCAGACGAAGTTGTTTGCCGATCAGCGCCTGGACGGCATGCTGATCCAGTTGTTGGTCATGACTATTACCGAATAGTTTTTGACCCACCGCAGCTCGTGGGCATTCCAAAACTCGCCCAATATCCGACATGCCTATATATTGGCTCCGATCTCCAAGTGATGACGCGGTTCTCTGAGCAGACGATTCAAGAAGCCCTTTCGCGAGCAGCGTCATGAGACCATGGGCTCTGTGCTCTTCAGCTTGCACGATTTCACTCATGCCTACCCTCCAAAATGACGAAAGCTACCCGAGTGGAGCAGCCTTCGCTTGTGTTTTGTGTCTGAATTTTCAGGACGCTTGCGCATATTTCCACCACATTTTTCGCTGAGGATTCCATTTGAACCCGGCTCCAGATAATAGCTCCTTCTTGGCCTGGGTGTTGCCGGTGGCCACGATGCAAACCTGCCCGTCAGTGGCGGTGATCTCCTGATAGGTGATGCCATCAAGTTTTGGGAGTTGGGCTGGCTGCGGTTGCCTGGGAGGAGATGGAGTTCCAGAGTCTTGCATGGCTGGAGGCCTTTTCTGACGTTGTCCACCTTTTCCGGAATCCTTGGGCAGATTTCCGTCCGTGTCTTCCTCGGTCACGATGCCGAGCATGGCGGAGATGGAGTAGCGCCGGATGTAGGTCATGGCGATGCCAAGGCCCTGGGGATCGTTCTTCGGCAAAGGGACAACCGCGTGCGATGATTGCCACTCCCCGGATTCAGCATGAACAAGCTTGGTCACAAGCCCGAGATGACCGGGGTCCGATGGGACTGGGTACTGGGTGAGCCAGATGCCGTTGGTGAGCAACGCTTCACGGCAGGAATCCATGACGCTGTTCAAGGTCGCGTAGTTGGAATGGGTAAAAGGATTAAGACGGTCCTTGGCTGCAGGTTGCAAAACACGTTGCACTTGGATTAAGGCTTTTGCCAGTTTGGTTGTTTCGGGAGAGCAATAATTTTGGTTGTGCATGATCACTCCTTTGTTGGTTGGAAAAAAAGTGATCCCCGCTGAAGCGTCTCTGCCCGCTTTAGCTGAGATTTTGATGGGCCTTCAAAGGTGTGATGTATATCTCAAATAATTTGATTAGCAATCTTGCAAACACATTACGAATGAATGGCCAGGCATAAAAATAATGAGCAATCCTAACAAGCTATCAAAGAGCGTTGCATTTTCCTTAAAGACAGGGGAGTATATCGCTTCTGGATGTGCAAACACAGACGAAAATGGACGACGAGAGAGCATTTTCCATGGGTACGTACCTGATATTGCAGAACGTGAGGCATTTTGGAAGAAAATTAAAGAAGTAAGCGCAGATCAAAGAAATTTTTTTATATTCAAAGACAAAGATGAATATACTATTTTTATATCAAATGAATGAGCTAGACTTCTATTCCTAAAACCCTACTCGCAACACAAAACGTCAAGCAAATATTACAAAAATTACAGAAGGAAAAATGTTACTTATCCCCATATCTCACACAATACACTATAAAGCCGCATTTGATATCAACAACAGCAAAGGAAACGCCCTTACTTCAGTGCGAAATGAAATTAAAAATTGGCTTAAAAATCATGATGCAACGAAAAATCAAAAACACAAACTAGACCAGTCATGGTTTGATTTGGGGGATACAGAACAATACAAAATCGGCGAGGGCTATATCAGAACAGCTATAAACAAAGGAGAATACCGACAAACCAACCCTAAAACATGGGCAATAGAATTTTTACATAAAGATTTTAAAGAAATGTGTAGATTATGGAGCACAGAAATTGCGCTCACCCAACTTGAAAACAAAAAATTAAGATTTGCATGCACATTAAAGCATGCCATATTTGAAAATTGGGTTGGCTTCATTCCTAGCGAACCATTTTTTTCAGTTCCAAAATTTATTAAAGATATTATTGCAAAATATGAATGCTACAAAGAAGAAACGACAATACAAAAAACAATAAATCAATGCATTGAAGTAGACATTAATTCAATACAATCAGAAATAATTAACAAAAAAAGAGTTTTACCAATTATTATTGCTGCAGAAAATGAATCTAATAAAAATTCAATCGACGTTGAGACATTACAAAAAATTACGATTGGAAACGCAAACATTTATCTAATAAAATCTAATAAAATTTCAGATTTCAATTCTATTTTCCCATACGAATTATCTATACAGCCAGGAATGATAAGAATATTTTTCAAATTTGACAACACACCAAGTAATGCAAAAATTCATAGATTTTATACTGAAAATAAAATTCAGGAAATTGGACAACAGTGCGTTTTTGATCAAATTGGAATTGCAATATCTAGAAATTCTAAATCATTCACTGCGTCAGAAATAATTACAATTAAAGATGTCATCAACGCCAGAGCGCGCGACTACCTCACCCATCTCAAGCATGAAAACAAAAACACGACAAGCGCAACAAGCACATACGTTCAGTTACTTGAAGAAGTTAATACGAATCTTGAACACAAAATTAAAGATCAAGAAAAATTTATTGACGAGGTTATTGAACAGAACAATATTTTTGACGAAGAGATATCAAAATTAAAATCAAAAAATTACCACCTCACAACGACAAAACAAGAGAGCTTACCAAAATTAATACTACCTATTATACCAGAACTCCCTGATGATATCACAACTTGCTTAGTATATTTCTCAGAAATGTTTCCTGATAAAATTATAATTCATCAAAATGCTTTTGAAAGTGCAAAAAATTTTTCTGGAAACGATAATATTTACAGCGTAAAATCAGCGTGGAGAATTTTGAACCAGATATCAACAACACTGCACAATATTATTTTTTCAGATGATAAAGATTGCGACGTAGAAAAAGAATTTTGTGACAGCACGGGAATACGACTCTCTTTAAGAGAAGGAAAACAAACAAATAAAGACAAATCAATAATGAAAAAAAGAGAATGCGAGTACAATGGAATAAATTATACATGCACTCCACATATAAAAACAAACAAGAGAGAAGGATATTTACGAATTCATATTGCTTTTTTACATGAAGAAAAGAAAATATTAATAGGTCACTGCGGAGAGCACTTAGAGACATACGGAACACAAAAAATCTGTTGACCTACAAATCATTTCCTTTGACTTGTGCTTATAGTAACGAACGAATACACGAGTGAGCGCTTGGCTGTAGATGTTGCCAAAAGAATCAGTTCATGGCGGCAATCGAGGCCGTTCCGTCTGATCAGCGAACGGTGCTGACCTTCTTCCTGATGCATTACCGCATTATGGCCAAACTGGAAGACGTCAAACAGCAAGAAGAAAATGGTGGTCCGCCAGATTTTCGAGGTCACGGAAGTGTTGAGCAAGGACGGTGTGTTCATGATGATTCCAGAGGTCCGCATCTGCGCTTTGTGGACCAACCTGAAATTTGATGCCGACCAGGCTTTGAAACTATATCGCAAGCGGGGCACCCGCGAGCAACTTCACGGGGAATTCAAGATCGAGATGAATGCGCCTGGATAATTTAGGGAATCCAAATCAGCCAAAATGGCCTTGAGCCCCTCGGTCTCCTCGGCCGTGCCACACATCTTGCTCACGTTTAGGGCAATGGTTTCCTCGTCCTCAAGGAAGGTCGCCGCTTTGATAATCTCCAACCGTTTAAGCAGTCGGCGCATTGTCACCTCCGCACTCTTAATGCCCAAAAAAATGAGCAAACCAGGAGCGAACGCTCAAATTCCGACTATTAACCCTCTTGCAGAGAACATGGGCGGGCAAGGCGAAAACCCAGATTATCTAACCAACTACTAGAATAGTCCCCGCTTCTACTTGCGGCACGCAGATCTTGCGGAAGACAGTTCCACCCCCCACCACGAATCACTCGGTCCGTAGCCCGATCCAAATCCTCACCTGTCTTCCAGACTGAGCCATCTTGTGGAGCACCCTCATAATTATCATGCCATTCGTCATGGCACCACTCCCATACATTCCCGCTCATCTGGTATAGCCCCAAAGCATTTGGGAAAAAACTATCGACCGGCACGGTCTCTCCACGATACAACCCGGCACGCGAATAGGTCTCGACATATTTCCCACTGCAGTCATAATTGGCTTCGTCTGGGCCAATGCAGTCTCGGCCTGTGCCGAAACGAACACGTTTTCCCCCCTCCCTAGCCGCATATTCCCACTGCGCTTCCGACGGCAGGGCATAAGTGCGCCCACTCTGTTGGTTCAACCGGAAGATGAATTCTTGAACATCGTTCCAGCTCACTTCCACCACAGGATAGCGGTCCCCTCTTGGATATCCGCTCGGATTTTTTCCCATGACTCGCATCCATTCACCCTGTGTCACCGCGCACCTCCCCATATAAAAGCCATAAAGCTTCACAGTATGCACAGGGCAGGAACTTTCCAGCAAATCATAGTCTGACAGCACATCCCCCATCTCGAAGCTACCACCAGGTACCCACACGAACTCCATGCCCGTAAATGGATCCAAATATTCAGGCCCATACGGACCTTTGGAATCCCTTTGCCTCTCAGGCCCCTCAGCCTTAATCTGCTGCCCTGATGTAACCTCCATGGTCCGCGCTGTAAGTCCAAGCATGTCATGCGTCCGACCTAGGACCATCTCAGCCGTGTTCTTTTTCAATATCAAAGATGATTTTTCACTGTTATCTTTCGCATGAGTCATGACTGCTCCTCATCCCCGAGCACGGCAGTTTTTCCCTCAAGTACATTTTGATCAGCCAGGTTGCGAAGAGCATCAATCTGGCTATTCCATTGCGGGTCAAGAATTACGACCGGCCGACCAGTGTCTTTAATAATAGATTTGAACATATTGCACCTGTGAATACTTAAAAAACATTTTCTTGGTACAAGATGATGAAAGGTCAAGGCAATCAAAATCATGAGGATCGTCCCAACTGCCTGGGACGATGTCCAAAATTATCGACGAAATGGCTACAGAAATTTTCTATGGAAAGCATATCTCGATAGCTGTCTGACAAGCACCAATTAACGACACGAATCCAACAACGCCGACCAATATGTCTTACATCCTAAAATACTTGACACTCTTGCACAGCTGAGGCTTATCAGAATGGCTGCAATAAAATGTGCAGCACATCTCAGGTGCACATATTCCAGGAGGGTGAGGAGGAAATGGCTCAGGTCTTTGGATCAGCTGGCAAAAGTGCTTTTGCCATGGGGAATTCGCGGTACAAGGATATGCTTTCTCGTATCGCCCTACCCATGCTTTCGTCACTGCTGCTGATACCTGCCGCGTATTATCTGCTGACACATGGGCACCTTTACTTGGGTCTCGGGGTCGCTGTCATCTATTTCGTCTCCATCAAGTCGCTTGAACAAGCCGGGCTCAAGCTTAAAAAACGGATTTCCGACGCCGACACTGGAGCTAAAGCCGAGCAAGCTGTCGCCGAGGCCTTGCTGGAACTTCCCGATGAATACTACGTTTTCCATGACCTCGAATTTGCTGGTTTTAACATCGACCATGTTGTCCTCGGCCCCAACGGCATCTTCTTGGTGGAGACCAAAAGCCAAAAAGGGAATATCACTCAGGAAAACGACGTTCTGCTGAGAAACGGGCGTAAATTTTTCAAGGATTTTTTGAATCAATGCTGGAGCCAGACCTACTCGCTCCGGGATCATCTGGGCGCGGAGAGACTTGAAGGGCTGTCGATCAAGCCAATCCTTTGCTTCTCGCGGGGATTTGTCGAAATTCGCGGACCTGTACGAGGGGCGCAGGTGCTGAACATCCGCTACCTGCGACCGTACATTCTCTCGCAGCGCGGTAGCCTTCCGGCCCAGACAAGAGATCAAATCATCCCCCTGCTGGCCGCTGCGCTGTCCGACCAGGCTGCACAACCCAGCCCAATGGTCCCTCAGTCCCAGACCGGCGCCATTGTCTGTCCGAAATGCTTTCATGAGCGCACACAAAACGATGATCTGCACTTTAGTGCAGGCGAGTGCCCAAAATGCGGCGTCATCTACGCCCGCGTCCAAACGAATCCGCTCCACGACACCCATTCTGCCCAGACCTCAGACCCCAAGGGCTTAGCCGCGACACTGCAGGCCCTTCTTTCTGGCCAGAATTCGCAGCACAAAAAATCGGCAACCCAACAAATTCAATGGCCTGTGCTGGCGCTCAAATTCGCAGCATGCGCCCTGGCCGCCCTCCTCTTGATCGGCGCTTACAAAACCATGCAGGCCACAGTGACCAGCATTTTCAGCCCCAAACAAACGCAAACTAAGCAGGCCCCAGCAAGGCCTATCCCAAATGAGCAGCATCCAATTCAAGCCGTAGCATTTCCACTGACGCACGCGGTCTCATCGGACAATTCGGCAAAGGCGATCACTTTCGTCTTTGAGGAAGATCGAGGACAGAACGTCATTCTGCTTTTCTTTGACAACAAAGCCAAGACTCTCGCATTGCGGGCCTGCGTTCGCGCGAACGAAAAATTGACCACGACACTTCCACTTGTAGACTTGGGTTACGTCATAGTCACCGGCCCAGTCTGGCAGGGCTACGAAGACTTATTCGGCCCAGCATCAGAAGCGAAAAAAGCCCTTATTACCTTGAGTTCTCAGATGAAAACAGGCAACGTCACGTCCATTCAAGCCACGTCCAGCATGTTCCTTCAGAAAGGAGGCCCAAGCCCTCTTGCAGAAGCAAAGGCCTGGGTTAAGGCTGCCTTCAAAAGCGCTGGCGGATTCGTGAAGATGTGACTTGGCCAGAACCCAAATTTTTTCCATGTACGCAGCGAGGATCTTGTGGACCAACCCGTTAGTAACCCGTTTTTTGACCACCCTATCCTTAATTCCCCCTACGCTTGTCCAAAGCGACACTGGGAACTTGATGCAACCGGTCAGCCAACGCAACGCGTCATGGAATCCCGGCGTAAAGCCGAGTTCATTACTCCCATTCCAAAACCAAAAAAGCAGAAGGCCGCCCAAAAGCAACTTTCCTTTGTCGTTGATGAAGGAAAAGGTCTGTCCAATGAGAAGCAGCAATACGACCTGACCTCTCTCATCAACGAAGTCCGTGAACATGTGGACCGCTGGCGGACCCTGCCCAACCCCAACCAATGGCAGGTCACGCCGGAAACAGCCCGTTTGCTTCAGCACTGGCGGCATCACAAGTTCAGCGGCATCCGCCCCTTTTTCTGCCAGCTCGAAGCAGTGGAAACCGCCATTTGGCTCACGGAAGTGGCGCCGCAATTCAAAGCCTACGGCAAAAAATTTCTCGACCATCTAGACAAGGCCAACGCTGATGCCAATCCAGAACTCTCACGTCTGGCGCTGAAGTTGGCTACTGGTGCGGGAAAAACTACGGTCATGGCCATGCTCATTGTTTGGCAGACAATCAATGCCGTCCGCCGCCCAAACAGCAAAAAGTTCACACGCGGTTTTCTGATCGTTGCGCCAGGAATCACCATCAGAGATCGTCTTCGTGTTCTCCTGCCCAATGATCCAGACAGCTACTATCAACGCCGTGAACTCATACCTACGGACATGTTACCAGATTTGGAGCGTGCCAAGATCGTCATAACCAACTACCACGCCTTCAAACTGCGTGAACGCATGGACCTTTCAAAAGGCGGTCGCTCTTTGCTTAAAGGTCGAGGAGAGGATCTCCAGACTCTGGAAACAGAAGGTCAGATGCTCCAGCGGGTCATGCCTGACCTCATGGGCTTGAAAAATATCATAGCTATCAATGACGAGGCTCACCACTGTTACCGGGAAAAACCCGGCGAGGCTGATCCGGATCTCAAAGGTGATGACAAAAAAGAGGCCGAAAAAAACAACGAGGCCGCTCGACTGTGGATTTCTGGCCTGGAAGCAGTCAACAGGAAGCTAGCCCTGATCAGGGTCATGGATCTTTCAGCCACCCCATTTTTTTTGAGCGGCTCTGGATATGTCGAAGGTACGCTCTTTCCATGGACCATGAGCGATTTTTCCCTCATGGACGCCATCGAATGTGGCATCGTCAAACTCCCCCGAGTGCCTGTTGCTGAAAACATTCCAGGCGATGAACTTCCCATGTTTCGCAACCTCTGGGAACATATTCGCAAGGACATGCCCAAAAAAGGCCGAGGCAAGAACAAGGATCTCGATCCGCTCAGCATCCCGGTCAAATTGCAAACGGCCCTTGAAGCCCTCTACGGCCATTACGCCAAGACATTCGAGGAATGGCGAATGGCCGAAATATCCGTCGCGCCGTGTTTTATCGTGGTTTGCAACAACACCGCGACATCCAAACTGGTCTACGACTACATCTCCGGTTTCAACCGTGAAAATGACGACGGCACGTCCACTTTTGTCCAAGGACGGCTGGAGCACTTCCGGAATTTCGACGACAACGGCAATCCCTATCCACGTCCGCGAACCCTGCTCATTGATAGTGAACAGTTGGAATCTGGGGAGGGGTTGGACAACAACTTTCGCAAAATTGCATCCGGTGAAATCGAACAATTCCGACGTGATATCCTAGAGCGTGGCGGCAAGATGGCCGATGAACTTCGCAGGGGCAAGGAGCTCGATGATGTCACTCTCCTGCGCGAAGTCATGAACACTGTAGGCAAATCCGGCTATCTGGGTGACTCCATCCGTTGCGTGGTTTCCGTGTCCATGCTGACAGAAGGCTGGGACGCTAACACTGTGACTCATATCCTCGGAGTGCGGGCTTTCAGCACGCAGTTGTTGTGTGAGCAGGTCATTGGCCGCGCGTTGCGCCGTCAGGAATACCAATTGAACGAGGAAGGCCTTTTTAATGTCGAGTATGCCGATGTCCTTGGCATTCCTTTCGACTTCACGGCCAAACCCGTCGTTTCCAAACCTCAGCGTCCTCGTGAAACAGTTCAGGTCAAAGCCGTACGCCCGGAACGCGATGCGCTGGAAATCACTTTTCCCCGTGTTGCCGGTTACCGCGTGGAATTACCCGAAGAACGCCTCAGTGCATCGTTTACCCCAGACTCGACCTTGGAACTTACCCCGGATCTAGTCGGCCCCACCCAAACCGAGAACAGGGGCATCATCGGTGAAGGGGTTAACCTGAACCTGGTCCATACCGGGGATCTGCGCAAATCCACCCTGCTTTTCCATCTGACCAATCGCCTATTGATCACAAAATGGCGCGATCCCGGAGAGGCTCCAAAACTTCATCTTTTTGGCCAACTGAAGCGCATTGCCAAAGAATGGCTGGACAAATGTCTCGTCTGCAAAGGCGACACCTACCCGGCGCAGCTTATGTATCAGGAACTGGCCGACATGGCCTGCGAGCGAATCACAGCAGCCATCACACGCGCACTGTCCGATACCCGTCCCATCAAGGCGGTACTCGATCCATACAATTCCACCGGTTCGACCATGTTCGTCAATTTCGTCACCTCCAAGACTGACCGCTGGGAAACGGACTCCAGGCGTAGTCATCTTAATTGGGTCATCCTGGACAGTGACTGGGAAGGCGAATTCTGCCGTGTGGCCGAGAACCATCCGAAGGTACTGGCGTATGTTAAAAACCAGAATCTTGGGCTGGAAGTGCCGTACAGATACGGCTCCGAGAACCGCACCTATTTTCCGGATTTCATCGTGCTTGTGGATGACGGACATGACGACCCACTTCATTTGGTGGTCGAAATTAAGGGCTATCGAAAAGAGGACGCCAAGACCAAGAAGGACACCATGGAGACCTACTGGGTGCCCGGCGTGAACAACCTGGGCACACATGGCCGCTGGGCCTTTGCTGAATTCACGGACATGTATGTCATGGAAGCGGAGTTCAAGGCGCAGATCGAAGCGAGGTTCAACGCCATGATCGAGCAGTATGTTGGCGCGAGTGGGTAGATTTTAGCCTTCAGCAGTCTGCTTTTCTGCCCATTGTCGTTCGATTTCTGCCAGTTCATTGTCCGTGAACAGGATACCCTCGACGGCAGAAGATGGCAGCACGGACCGCAGTACTGCCCGATGGCGTTTTTCCGGATCACGCAGGTAGGCATTAGTCTGGCTAAGCGGTCTATTTTTCATAAAAATATCATATTTCAAGTCCACAGCGAAGTACTGCCGACCCTAAGTGAAGGGCGGACGATAAGAAGGATACCCATGGCAAAGAACGACAAGATGAAAACCGTTGAGACCATCGTCCACGATGGCGAGTCCCGCAAGAACATTCCTTCCGCCGAATTGCAGCCACTGCTCAAGGACACGGACAGATCGCCTATCCGTGTGGCGTATGAGCGCCGCAATCGCGACCTGGACCCACAGATTGTCTGGCGTGGCAAGGATGAGCAGGACTGGTCCGATCTCATCGTCCATGCCGCTCCGCTGTATATCCAAGAGCACGTCCACCCCAAAGCCCTGATTGACGACCTGCAAAAACAGGCCAAGGCCAAGCCGCAGTCCGGCCAGCGTCAGTTGGACATGTTTTCATATTTTGAGGTCCAGGCCGATGCTGAGGCCAAGACCGAATTCTACCAGCACGATGCGCATTGGAGCAATCGCATGATTCTGGGCGATTCGCTCCAAGTCATGGCAAGTTTGGCTGAGCGGGAAGGGCTACGCGGAAAGGTGCAGTGCATCTATTTTGATCCACCGTATGGCATCAAATTCAATTCAAATTTTCAATGGTCAACTACCAGTCGTGATGTGAAAGATGGGAAAATGGACCATATTACTCGCGAACCTGAGCAGGTAAAAGCTTTTCGCGACACGTGGCGGGATGGAATTCATAGCTATCTAACGTACTTACGGGATAGGCTGACTATTTTCAGAGATTTATTAACGGACTCAGGATCTGTTTTTGTCCAAATTGGGGAAGAAAATATACATCGAATTCGAGTGTTAATGGATGAAATTTTTGGATCTGAAAATTCAATTGTTACAATTATTGTAAAAAAGAAGAGCGCAACAACATCAACTGATCCTGTAAATGATTTCATACTGTGGTATTCAAAAAATAGAAATGAATTGAAATTATGCACATTGTTTAAAGAAAGAAGAGATCCAGAGGATGACAACAAATTCAATACACTTGTTTCTAAAGACGGAGAGCAAGTTAGAATCGTAAATCTAGATCCTGAAAAAATTGATAAAAAACTCAATTCGGGCTGGAGATGGGCTCGTGTCAATTACCCCTTAGTTAGTCAAGATCGCTCAGAACGTAGTAAAAACTTTTTATTTCATGGAAAAGAGTTTGAATGCGGAACAAATCGTCATTGGACGTATGAACCAGATATTGACATGCGTAGACTTGAAAAAGCTGATCGTATCTTTGACGGTGGAGGCAAATCACTTGGAGGTGTGATATATTGGGATGACTGGTCCTATGCTTCAATATCTAATATTTGGACCGAATTTCACGGAGAAAAATTTCCGATCTATGTAGTTCAGACAAACCCGCGATTGATTGAAAGATGTTTACTCATGGCTTCTGACCCCGGCGACATTGTGCTCGACCCAACATGCGGCTCTGGCACCACAGCCTATGTTGCTGAACAATGGGGTCGCCGCTGGATCACTATTGATACCTCGCGCGTAGCATTAGCCCTGGCTCGTACTCGTATTATGGGAGCGAGATACCCCTATTATCTACTGGCGGATTCTCCCGAGGGCCAAGCTAAAGAAGCAGAAGTCACCAACTCGCACCCTTCCAGCAAGCCTACGCACAACGACATTCGACATGGTTTTGTTTATGAGCGTGTGCCACACATTACCCTCAAGTCCATTACCAATAATGCCGAGATCGACGTTATTTGGGAGGACTATCAGGAGCGTCTAGAGCCGTTGCGACAGCAACTCAACAAGGCACTCAAGGAAACTTGGGAAGAGTGGGAAATTCCCAGGCAGGCTGAAGAAAACTGGCCGGAACCGATCAATAAAATCCATGCCCAGTGGTGGAAGGAACGCATTGCCCGACAGCAGGCCATTGATGCTTCCATCGCGGCCAAGGCCGATTTTGAACATCTCTACGACAAACCCTACGAGGATAAGAAAAAGGTCCGCGTGGCCGGCCCGTTTACCGTGGAAAGCCTGTCACCGCATCGTACCATGATCGTGGACGAAAACGACGCCCTCATCGATCCACAAAAGAAGAATGATGCCACGGCTAGCGGGGGCGATTTCGTTCAGATGATCCTCGAAAACCTGAAAATATCTGGTGTTCAGCAGGCTCACAAAGAAGACAAAATCTCGTTCGTGTCACTGACTCCTTGGGCCGGAGACCTAGTCTGCGCGGAAGGGCATTACTTGGAGGGAGACACGGACCGCCGGGCTGCTATCTTTATTGGACCGGAGTTCGGCACAGTACAGCGGGCAGATTTGGTCAGCGCCGCCCGTGAAGCCAGTGACGCGGATTTTGACGTCCTGATTGCCTGCGCTTTCAGCTATGAGGCCCATACCACGGACTTCTCCAAACTTGGCCGATTGCCCGTGCTCAAGGCTCGCATGAACGCTGACCTACACATGGCCGAAGACCTCAAGAATACCGGCAAGGGCAACCTCTTTGTCATTTTCGGTGAGCCAGACATCGACATCATCACCACCAAGTCCGACCAAATCCAGGTCAAAATCAACGGGGTGGACGTCTTCCATCCCAATACTGGCGAAGTACGCAGCGACGGTGCCGATGGCATCGCCTGCTGGTTTATCGACACGGACTACAACGAAGAAAGCTTCTTCGTCCGCCACGCCTACTTCCTAGGCGCAAATGACCCCTACAAATCCCTCAAGACCACACTGAAAGCTGAAATCAACGAAGACGCGTGGGCCTCGCTTAACAGCGACATCTCCCGTCCCTTCGATAAGCCGCAGAATGGTCGTATCGCGGTGAAGGTCATCAACCATCTGGGGGATGAGGTTATGAAGGTGTTTAAGGTGTAATGGGTGTGTTCAACCCCGATTTTGTATCTCGTCTAACCGCCGCATTTGCGGAGAGTGACGAACAGCGCAGGCAAGAGCGTGTCGAACGCGATTTGTGGTTATCTCAATACAAGAAGGACCACGGAGTCACTGTCGGGCGATTGGACACGATGTCGATTCTCGGAGAAATTGAACGCTGCTATGTTGAAGGATTGTTCATTTCTGCAATTATTCTAAGCACATGCTTTATCGAACATGTTGTTATGAATTCTCTGATCGCGAACATGCATGCTGATGAAGACAACAGAATACAGTTAGGTAGCGCCATTAAAATAGCTAAAGAGAATGATTTTTTTCCGCATAATCTCCTGGATAGGGCGAAAAATCTCAGCACATTTCGAAATTCCCTCGTACACCGAAAGCCACTGAGCGCACCGAACTCATTTTGCGCCCGTTTTCTTGATGAAGGCATTCATCCGGATCGTATTTTGGAAAATGTTGCCAGGGAAGCAATCGATCTCAAATTTGCGTTTATCCAAGCTGTAACGGAGCAGTGAATGAACTTTCGAATCGCCATAACCTTCACGGACAGCTTGGTCCGCTTGACCTCTGAGGAACAAAAGGCCGTTAAGACGACGGCCTTTGATCTGCAAATGAACCCGGCCAATCCCGGTATGAGCTTTCACAAGCTTGGCCAGGCCAAGGACCCAAATTTTTGGTCCGTCCGGGTCAACAACGACATTCGGCTCATCGTCCACAAGTCAGCGTCAAGTTTGCTGCTTTGCTATGTGGATCATCATGAACAGGCCTACCGCTGGGCTGAACGCCGCAAGCTGGAAACCCATCCCACGACAGGGGCTGCCCAGTTCGTCGAAATCCGTGAACGTGTCGAGGAAATTCGAATCCCCATCTATGTGCCGGGACATACTACTTCCCCTAAAAAACTCGTTCTGAGTCATCTCACGCGCGAAGACCTGCTCCGATACGGAGTGCCCGCCGAGTGGGTCGAGGACGTGCACGCTGCCGACGAGGACACCCTGCTCACGCTTGCAGACCATCTCCCATCGGAGGCGGCTGAAGCGCTTCTGGAGTTGGCAACCGGGGGGAAGCCCACTCAACCAGTCCAGACCCCTGCCAGTTCAGACCCCTTTGCCCATCCCGATGCTCAGCGTCGTTTCAGGGTTATGCACGATGTCCAGGAACTGGAGAGGGCTTTGGAATACCCATGGGAAAAATGGACGGTATTCCTTCATCCCGCCCAACGGCAGTGGGTGGAAAAAGACTATTCCGGACCGGCACGAGTTTCCGGCTCCGCTGGCACAGGCAAGACAATTGTTGCACTGCACCGGGCTGTCTTCCTGGCCAAATCCAATCCTGATGCACGGGTTTTACTGACCACCTTTTCCGACACTCTTGCGAAGGCTCTGCATACCAAGCTTCGCCGTCTTGTCAGCAATGAACCGCGTCTTGGGGAAAGACTCGAAGTTCATGCCATGAACGCCATTGGGCTTCGCCTTTACGAATCCGCGTTCGGCAAGGTCCGTCTCGTGAACAACAATGAACTGCGAAAAATGCTGGGAGCAGCGTCTGACACCATTCCAGCCCACAAATTCAGCCTCAACTTTCTCTGTGGAGAATGGGACGAAATCGTCGATGCTTGGCAGATCACATCGTGGGAAGAATACCGTGATGTGCGACGTTTGGGCCGAAAAACTCGTCTTCCCGAGACGCAGCGGGCCATTCTTTGGCAAATCTTCGAGGCCGTTCGCAGCCAGATGGCTCAACATGGGCTCATGACAACCGCCCAAATATTTGCAGCATTGACTGAACACATGGCCGAACGGAAACGGCCACTTTTTGATTACACGGTGGTCGACGAAGCCCAGGACATTGGCATCCAGCAAATGCGCTTCCTGGCTGCCTTGAGCCAGGGCAACCCCAATGGGCTCTTTTTCGCGGGCGACATGGGGCAGCGCATCTTCCAGCAGCCTTTTTCCTGGAAGGCCCTTGGCGTGGACATCCGTGGCCGCTCACGCACGCTGAGCGTCAATTATCGCACCTCCCACCAGATCCGCACCCAAGCCGATCGATTGCTCGGTCCGGAAGTTTCGGACGCGGACGGAAATACAGATCGGCGAACAGGCACGGTTTCCGTCTTCAATGGACCGTCCCCGACGATCAAGGTCTTCGACACTCAAGAGGATGAAGGCCAGTTTGTTGGTGATTGGCTCGCTAAGCTTCGCGACAGTGGCTTAGCCCTCCACGAGATGGGCATATTCGTGAGATCAGAAGACGAGTTGGACCGAGCGAGCACGGCTTTGGAGCAATCCAATTTGGCCTACGTCGTTCTCGATGAGAATGTCTCGACTGAACCCAACCGCGTGTCCGTAAGCGTGATGCACCTGGCTAAAGGCTTGGAGTTCCGGGCCGTCGCGGTGATGGCGTGTGATGACGAAATTATTCCATCACAGACGCGAATCAATTCCATCATGGATGAAGCCGACCTAGAGGAGGTGTACAATACGGAGAGGCATCTGCTTTACGTAGCATGTACTCGTGCAAGGGATCACCTGCTTGTCACAAGTGCTGACCCTTCATCGGAATTTTTGGACGACATCAAATATGAATAAATCTTTTTGATAAACATATAAAACCGAACATACCTATTCACTGGCTATGGAATAATTGATGTACTTATCTTCATGATCAGCTTCGCCCCAAATTTCATTAAATTGGAAATTGATTTAGTTCAATCAACATTTACTACGAAATTTGCAGAAGGAGCAAAAAAGATGACTGAATTAACGTTATTAATGGCGGGAATCGCACTTCTGGGGCATAGATAACCATCATTATAGCGGGTATATCGACGAATCCATAGCAAATTGCATAGGAGAAGTGCTGGAGTGGAGGACAAAAACTCCCCTCCATGCCCCGCCAACTTTTTATCAAGAATAACACACACAATGCCAGCGAATAATTACGATACTGCGATCCCAGGTGTCACATTTGAAGAAGTTTATAACAGATTAGTTGATGCCAAAGTTATAAGAAATTATTCATCACTTGCAAGGATATTAGAATGTAACCGATCGAATATCACCCCAGCTCTGCAAAAAAATCACATACCAACTGGATGGAAAAAAAGATTTGAGGATAAGGGATTTAACTTTGACTGGATCGCATATGGAATTGGCGAGAAATATGACTCATTTCATATTTCTCTATATAACGATATCGTCCTCATCAATCACATCTCAAAAATAACTAATGACGGAAGGCCAATCATCAGTGATATCAGTCCACGAATCCCCCTTACAAAATCTTTTATGGAAATAAATAAATTAACACCAAAAAACACTGGCTATTGGGTCCATGACAATAAAGACTCAATTTCATATTTAAAAAATGGAGACATAGTTATTGTCGACTTTACCAATAAAACACTCGAAGCTAACAAGACATTTCTTATCCGAACACATGATGGACAATGGGATGTTTACAAAATAGAAAAAAAGTCCCCTACTAGATCATTTTTCCAAAATAAAGAACAAAGCAGGCTAAACTACGTATTCAATTTAGAAGCAATCGTTTGTGGCCAATGCGTGTCAGGATTTATAAATCTTTAATGATTAAGTGACTACTCTAGGCCACTGATCGTCCGAATTTTTAGAGTTGTCATAAAGACGAGGTTTCACGGTGTGTTCGCCAGAGGATAAAGCAATACCGTTTCGAGTCCTGACCATAGATGGCGGTGGAATACGCGGCCTGTACACTGCCGCATTGCTGAAAGACATAATGGACCACTATGCACAGTTAAGGGGCGTGAAAAGTGGCCTCGACATCGGTACCGGCTTCGACCTGATTGCCGGGACGAGCACCGGAGGCATACTGGCCTGCGCATTAGCAAAGGGGCTTCACCCCGACAAAGTGGTCTCTCTCTACAGTGAGCATGGCCCTTCGATTTTTCCAAGCCCGCAACCCTCTGGGAAGGGGAGCGCACTTATACGCTGGGCCTGGAAGCACAGACGCTCCTCATCTGCAAATGGTTTGGCTCTGAAGAAAAGGCTCGAAGACGTGTTTGGCACGACAACTTTGGCTGACCTTTACAGGGAACGGAGAATCGCCCTTTGCGTTCCTGCCGTCCACGCGGAAACCTCCTGTAGTAAGGTTTTCAAGACGCCCCACGACCCAGACTTTACCATAGACAGCTGTTTCAAGCTGTCTGATGTTTGCCTGGCGACGAGCGCTGCTCCGATTGTCTTCCCGGTTGCCAAGATACAAGACCACCGAAATGCGTATCGCCAGTGCTGTTTTCTCGACGGCGGCCTCTGGGCTAACAATCCTGTTTTGGTAGGCCTCATCGAAGCCCTTCATATCAACAAACTTAATGGCGAAGAGGATCGGCCTATAGATATCTTTTCCGTCGGCACATGTTCTCCGGCAACTGGACATGCCATTACGAATCCCGATCGGGGGGTGTTCGATTGGAACTTCGGAGTGGGGCCTCTAGGCTTGTCCATTGATGCCCAGGCCACAGGGCACGGCTACATGGCTGTGCACATCGCAAGATACTTGAAATGTGAAGCCAACATCGTCCGCCTTCCATGTTCGTCTCCTTCCTCCGGAGAAGCCCAGCACCTTGCTCTAGACAATCCCTCACAAGAGGCCGTCCAGGTCCTTCTAGACAGAGCCAGGCATGATTCGCAGACGGTGCTTAGTAAAATCAAAAACGGAGATGCGGATCTTTGTCGTTTAGCCCTGGTTTTCGAGATGATGAAGCCATATGAGGAGGTATATCAATGACCACTGTAAATACTCATGCTGAGTTATTTGCGTTTTATGGGAGCGAGGTCAAACTGCCTGAAGATAACAGGAAAGAGATGAAGGAGCGTCGTAAGACAAACCGGAAGCGGTTGAATAATGGATTGATAAAAAACAAGATGCCTACGCCCACACATCATCTGATTCAGGGATCCTACGCGATGTACACAATGGTCCAGCGTCCCAATGATGACTACGACATTGATGACGGGGCCTGCTTCTCCCGTGATGAACTGAAAGGTGCCCAGGGTGCCGACAAGACGGCGTTGGCAGCCCGCCAAATGGTCCGTGATGCGATTGACGATGACAGCTACAGATTCAAGAAGAAGCCCGAGTGCCTTCCAAAGTGCGTCCGCGTGCACTACGCAACTGGCTATCACGTCGACATCCCGGTATATCGAGAGTGGACCGATGACGACGGCACTGAACACCACGAACTGGCCGCCGCAGACTGGATTGAGTCGGACCCACAGATCATCACAAATTGGTTCAAGAAGGTGGTTCCCGAAAAAAGCCCCGAAGACAATCAACCCTACCAGATGCGTAGACTTGTGTGCTTGCTCAAAGCTTGGGCATCTAGTCGGGAATCGTGGAACCTTCCCAGCGGTTTAATCTTCTCCGTCTTGGTCGACGAACTGTACGTTCCCCAGCGCGATCGTGACGACATTGCTTTTCATGCTCTATTGAAGACCATCAAGGCCCGCCTGGACAGAGGTGACAAAACAGCCCAACACCCCGACCCCGAAACCGATGAGAATTTCGCGTCCGGGCGCGAGGCAAAGATGGACAGTTTGCAGGCCAAGCTCGACGAGTGGCTCCCGAAGCTCGAAATCCTTGACGACCCAGACTGCACTAAAAAACAAGCACTAGACGCATGGAATAAGTTCTTTAACACGCACTACTTCGATCAGTACATTGAGGATGAAGACAATCCCGAGAATCGCAATTGCTTCGTCGCGATGGGGGGGATACCCAAGAAAGCAGTAGACAAGGGTGGAGACACCACCTTTGGCTAAAGGCTCCTCTTTACCTTTTTTCCCAGAAATCTACTATAAGGCTGCTGGAGGTATCTGCCGACACCTAAACCGGCTTGTCGGCAACATTGAAGAGCTCTCCCTCGTGGAAATCCAAGAGCGCACCTCCACCAAAGGAGTATTCGCGAAAGGTTGGTCTTTCCCTTTTAATGTTGATGACCATAAAGTTATCCTAGGGATCTTCCTGCGGAACTGTTTTCCACTGTCTCCTCCCGACGTCTACCTCCTTGAACCTCACGAGAAGATGGCCATACAGTATCCTCACGTCGAGCTCAGTGGTAGACTGTGTCTTCTTGGACCGCAGGATAATGCATATCCAGCTCTGAACGACGCAATGTGCCGCGACCTTTGCAACAATCTTCTCGACGCCACTGCGAATCTTCTGCGTGACAATTTTTCGAGTAAAAACTCAGATCATTTTGTACAAGAATTTCTTAGCTATTGGGCCAATTTTTGTAGATTGAAGCAAACGCCTATGAAGCATCGTTGGTCTCTTCTTAAAATATCCATAAAGCGATCCCGGGTCGTATCCCATCTAACACTCACCGGAGACAAGAAAGCAGGTTACCTCCTCGCTGAAAATCAAGAGGATGGGGTGGCTTGGGCCAAGAACGTCTTTGGTCCCGACGTTAAGGTGTATACACAACCCGCAGCGTTTCTTTGGCTGAAAGAAGGGCTCATGCCGGGTTTATACCCTTTGAGAAACAAGCACCTCCGTGCGCTCCTTTCGTTGGCGGACGATGCTGCCGCAGAGGTGCTCCTTGCATGCACTCCTACAAAACGCCAGAAGGCCATTAGGAAGGTGGCAAAAGGCCGCCGCAACGACCTACCGATTTGCTTTGGGTTCGATACGGAACACGGACCAGCTCTCGCCGGATTACTTGCGCTTCCACCATCCAGAAATCAAGGTCCAAAGACTTCTTCCGGTTATTGGCAGCCCGGTATGAGTAATCTGATCCAGAGACAGTTTTTCGGCCTTGGTGGCGAGATATTGCCGTTCAATATCACACGCGTCGATGGCGATTGGCTCGGATTCCGAGGGGGGGACAATTCCGCATCGGAAAAGAAGCAGGTACTAAGCGAATCCCATGTGGTCTTGGTCGGCGCGGGATCCCTCGGAAGCCGGGTGGCGGAGATGCTGTGCGCGGCGGGCGTTGGCCAACTTACGATCCTGGACCATGATGACATGGAGGCAGGAAATATCGGTCGCCATTTGCTGGGAGTTGACACCATACGCGGGAACAAGGCCAAGGAGACGAGCCGAGCACTCCTACGACGTTTTCCGCATCTGTCACTTAATGGGATCCCCTTGAAGTGGGAAGAGGCTTTGAACATCCCGAAGCACAAAGAAGAGCTTCTTGGGGCAGATTTGATCCTGTCCACAACCGGCGAACTTCAGTCGAATTTATTCCTGAATCGTTTTTTAGTATCGCATAGTAGGAAGAGACCCGTGCCTGATACAATTTTTGCTTGGGCGGAGGCTTACTGTTGTGCGGGGAAGGCAGTGCTTGTGAATTCTGTTTCCGGATGCTTGGAGTGCGGCATAGAAGGGGAGCGTACAGTTAAAAGCGAAGCGTGTACATTCCCTCGCGAAAGACTCCTTAAGACTTTGGTCCCGGCCTGCGGAGATTCATTTATGCCGTATGGTGCCTTGGAGATGAATCCTATCGCATCCATGACTGCCAAATTTTCTATTGAAGTGATTCTCGGAGAGCTTGAATCACCCAGTCAGCGCGTGTACGTTGCTGCAGCCAGCATGATCAGCGCTCACGACGGACGTGAATCCGACTGGGCTGCCGATTTTCTTCCCCCTAGGCACGAAGGGACCTTCTTTACAGCCCCATGGGATCAGGACAAGGATTGCCACGTATGCAGGAGTTGACCTTTACGGCCCAGGGGTCCGACCTAGTTGTCACCCTCACTCCGAACGTCCTTGCCCACTTTGAAGCGAACGCGCAGCGAGGGGAGCGCAGTGAGGCAGGCGGCCAACTGTTCGGGACATTCCCCTCCCCGAACATTATGAAGGTAGAGAAGGCGACCGGACCGGTGTCGGCCTATCGAAGATTCTGGAATAAGATCATTTTGAACCAACGGGCTGATCAGAGGGAGATCAACGCCGAATTCGAAAGGGGGCTGCACTACTTGGGTGATTGGCATACGCATCCGGTGACTATTCCCACCCCCTCGCCAATGGACTACCAGACTTTCCAAAGTCGCTTCCGGAAGTCGACCCATGAACTCCACGCGATGCTCATGGTGATCGTGGGTACGAATCCCTTCCCGGGGGGGCTGTGGGTTGGTCTGCAAAATAACAACATGTCTACAACGTTAGTTGAAAAATCCTTTCAGGGAGAAGATGTGCGGTGAAAATATCCCGGAACGCCTCATGCCCATGCGGCAGTGGACAAAAATACAAGAAATGCTGCCTGCCCAAGGAAGAAAGTCAGGATTTTTCATACCGAAGAATCAGCCAAACCTTCCAAAGCCTGACTGGCAAGCTCATGACCTTCGCGCAAAACACGCTTGAAGCAGAAGGCATGGACGAGGCCATCGACACATTCCTGCTCTGGGGCGACGAACTCGATAACGAGGACACCATCGATGAACTCTCACAGGTGATGGTGCCTTGGATGCTCTGTAGCTGGGATCTGACGCAACCGGACATCGATGAACTTGATTTTGAAATTGTCCTCCCCGCCGATACCACGATCGCGGAACTCTACCGCCAAAAACGATCAAGTAAGATCGACAGCCTTGAACTTCACGTCCTTGAATCCGTGGGTCGCTTGGTCTTTTCATTTTACGAAGTAACGAGCGTATTCCCCGGCAACGGCTTTGCCTGCATCGACATTCTCACCGGCAGTTCGCACAGGGTCACCGATCACAGCGCCTCAGAGTGGCTGGCTCAAGGGTCCATCTTGTTTTGTGCCATCTCCAGGGTCGACGACGTTGAATTTCTCTCTGCCGCGAGCCCCATATCCTTCCCTCTGCCATGGAAAACCCATGTCATCGACCTGCGCACATCCCTGATAGGCCAGAAAAATGCGCTCTCAACGAAAGATTTGCCAGAATACGAATTTGAGATTCGCGAGGTTTTTCTGGAACTGTACGCGGCGGCCATCAACCCTCCGTCTCTGTCGAATACGGATGGCGATCCTCTATCCCTGCAGACGCTTCACTACCGCATCTCAAGCCCGAAAGATGCCTTTGACGCCCTGGTCCACTTCTGCGTGACGGAGTCGCCAGAACAGCTCCTCGAAAACGCCGACTTTACCGAGAACGGCGAACTTGCTGGCGTGACAATCCCCTGGAGTCGGCTAGAGACAGCCAAAGCAACGCCAATGTCAAACACCATCCTCGGATACATAGACATCGAAAGTGAAACCATGACCGTCGAAGTGAACTCGGAAAAAAGAGCGGCTAAAATCCGGGAAATCATTCAGAACGTGATGGGTGAGAAGGCGCACTTCAAAACCACAAGCATAAAGCCCATGCGTAATCCTGACGAGGGCGCCAAAGACGATGAAGACCCGCTTGGTTTCCACAACAAGATGATGCAAGATCCTGCGGTGAGGGAACACATGGAAAACATGTTTCTCGACCACTGGGGTCAATGGGTCGATACCCCCCTTCCGATCCTTGACGGGCAGACTCCCCGGGAAGCGGCAAAATCACTCATCGGGCGGGAAAAAGTCGATGCCCTGATCCGCAGCGCGATCCTTAACTCCGAGAGAAGCCCTGACCTTGAAGTTCAGAAGAAAGGAATCGAGCGTGCGCGAACGGAGCTGGGATTTTAACTCCCGGTGAAGAGGAATTGCCGAAAGAATATCTATTGCGTGATGACATACCCAATATTCAGTAGCCATCGAACGAATCATCCTGAAGGGGACACCATGGGAAAGTATAAATGTGGGAAAATCTACAAACTCACGGTGAGCGAACTAAAAATTAATACAGATCAGCCTCGAAAATTGATGGAAGAAAATGAATTTCAAAAACTTGTTGATTCAATTCAAAAGAAAGGACTGATTCATCCTATCGTAGTGAAGGAGTTGGAAGACGGTACAATTTCCATCGTATCTGGGTCGCGTCGCTACAAAGCTCATAAACTTCTGAACCTCAAAAAAATCCCCGCATGGTTCACCGATGGAGATCCAGCAGAACTCGGTCTTGTAGAAAATCTGATCCGCGAGGACCTATCCCAGATGGAGGTCGCAGAGGCCTTACAAAAACTCAAAGACAAGTCTGTCAACAAAACCCAAGTCGACCTGGCAAAACTGATTGGCAAAGCTGAGAGCACCGTTTCTGAACTTTTATCACTGCGCGGAACACGTGAAAACGGCCGGGGAGTACAATCGAAAACGGCCACCCAAAACAACGGAAAACGGCCACCTCGTACACTCTGATCGCGGCCACTTTTCAGGTCGTGGTGGCTTCATGAATTCCACATCAAACGTCGAAGAACCGAAAATGTCTTCGACGCGTCGAAGATGGCCACAGGTCCTACGCCAAAAAAAAGCGAACGCTGCAATCAAAACAGGAGACAATTTGGTGGAATAAAATGTCCCACAATACACCTCTATTTTTAATATCAGTACTGTCCATCACAAGGCAGAAATTCAGCCTTTTAGATGTGTCAAATCACACCTGATAATAGACTTTTTATACTGTAAATTTATATATTTATGATCAAGCAGCAAAATATATCGCACCACCAGATTATATCAAAAATTCACAATTTTAAAAATAGAGAAGATGTAAGAAAATAAAATCCAACATCTTCTCTTAAAATAAATTTTCAAAATGATCGATGACTTTTTTTTATTTAACTCTTTGATGATAGCACCAGCTTCACGTCCACACAACTGATCAAAACTTTTACTAAATCTTATATACGCGTACTCAAAATGATCTATACTTTTTTTTGGTACATTTTTATAGATACGTTCGAATTACTTTTGCGTGGCAGGCTTACTCGCGCTACCGCGTGACCCATCTCAAACCCGAGGGAGTGCTGATCAACGTCATCGCCTTTTTCTTGCGCCGCGTCATCACTTCATGAATGGTTGGGTCTTGACCAAAGCCCATTCTGTTCAGGCTATCAGGCTGATCAATAGATATCTCTTCAGCATGATGATGCCTATACTCTTCCATTTGGACATGGTCATGTTCAACCTGACCGTTGGATGAAACCCGATGAACAGATATTTACTTGCCAGCTGCGCTTGGCATAGGCAGATCCTCTACGGATGAGATTGCGTTAAAAGTAGCATCCCCCAGAGCCATCGTGACCAATAATTTAGGATCGGAAGTTGGAATTTTGCCAGCACCTGCATATCCAAATCGTGAATACTTTCGACCGTCCATCAAGGTGACTGAAGCCTTCGCAATCGCCACATAGTTTTCATCTTTACAAAGAATCGACACCAAATCCTGATCAATAGACAAAATATTCAACTGCTCCGCCTTCATCCGAACGTACCATTCCAATTCCTCTTCCAGATCCTTAACAACGTCCTCAATGCATGCTCCCAGCCCAGAGAGAGACTCATCAGGCTCACAGTCATCAATATCTGCGCATTCCGGACAAACTGACCAGTGATTCCACGGCAAACCGCCCACCTGTTCCGGCTGAAACTGACCAGGAAATCGGAGCGAAGCGACGCTGG
>NZ_FOTO01000002.1:0-405561 GCF_900114595.1 Desulfomicrobium norvegicum
GACGACCAGCTGCCCCGCTTCTTCCGCGAAGAACTCCTTGCTCCGCACAATGTGGGCTGGGGTTACTCCACCGAGGAACTGCAGGCCGCAAAGGTTTAGGTTTCCGGCCCGTCACCGGACCGCTTAAAAAAAAAGAATCCCCGCTTCAAAAGTGGGGATTCTTTTTTGGGCCGTGCAAAAAAGCACTCCATCCAAAAACGAACGCCTGTGCCCACGCAAACACAGGCTCATGCGGGCTTCACTCCGCTTCGGGCGGCGCAAAGATCAGGTCTGCTCCTTCATGGTCTTCAAGGTCTTGGCATAGGCAGTGAACACGTCTTCCCTGGCCAGCATGCCGAGCACCTTAGTGGGGTTCTCGCTGTCCACCACGGGCAGCTGGGCCAGATCCGATTCCACGAATTTGAGCAGGGCCGTGTACAGGTCCTCGTCCGGCCGCAACACGACGACCTTTCGGGCCACATCGCCAGCCACGAGCAATTCGCACAAGGTGTCCTCGAACAGGACCTTGCGCAGATCCTGCACCGCAAGCATCCCCGTTATCCTGTCATCCGCGCCGCGCACCGGAAAACACAGTTCGTTGGAGTTGACGATGATGTCGGTCAGAGCGCCGAAATGCGTCCCTTCCTCGACGATGGTCACCCGGCTCGGCTTGTAGTGCGCCTCGACCTTTTCCCGTTCCAGGATGTTGATGGTCGCGTCGCCGACATGGGCCGGGGACTCGAACTTGTTGTCGACCTGATTTTCATACAGCGACACGTTCCGTCCCAGAACCAGCGCGATGGCCGTGGCCAGCATCAGCGGAGCGAGCAATCCGTAACCCTGGGTCAGCTCGCAGACCATGACCAGCGGACCAATGGGCGCATTGGCCACACCGGAAAAAAAGGCGGCCATGCCCACCAGAACGTAGCCTCCCGGCTCGACCACCACGGATGGAAAGAGGCGCTGGGCCAAGGTGCCTACCACGCCGCCGCTCATGCCGCCCACAAAGAGGGCCGGTGCGAACATGCCCCCGCTCATGCCCGAGCCGAGGACCACGGACGTGGCCAGCGTCTTGCCCACGATCATCCCGGCCATCATGGTCACGGACAGCTTGCCGAGCATGGCCAGCTCCAGCCAGCCCTGCCCCCCGCCCAGCAGCTCCGGGAACTGATACCCTATACTGGCCATACCCAATCCGCCCAAGGCCACTGCCGGCACAAACCCAAACCGATCGGTCAGGGGCCAGAACACCTTGAACTTGATGAAGCGAAAGGTGCGTACGTAGAACCAACCCGTGGCCGCGCAAACCAGCCCCAGGATTGCGTAGACGGGTAACTCGCGGATGTCGGAAAATTCGAACTTGGGAATCCCGAAAATGGGTTCGGATCCAAAGACCAGGGTAAAGAGGGAGTACGAAACCACGGAGGAAATAATGGAGGGGAGCAGCGCCTCGGCCTCGAAATCCTCGCGGTAGATGACCTCGACGGCAGTGAGCGCCCCGCCCAGGGGAGCGCGGAAGATGGCACCAAGGCCCCCGGCCGCTCCCGCCAGAAGCAGAATGCGCCGCTCCTTGGCCGAGAGGCGCAGCTTGCCGGCCAGCCAGGAACCGCATCCGGCCCCGAGCAGGGAGATGGGCCCTTCGCGTCCGGCGCTGCCTCCGGCGGCGATGGTCAGGATGGACGTGCCCACCTTCATGGCCGGTACGGAAGGCGTGATGTGCCCCTCCTGATGATGAAAGGCCTTGATCATGGTGTCGGTCCCATCCGTGCCGCCGTGACGGGTCTGGGGCACGAAGCGCCGCAGGAGGTAACCCGTGAAAAGGCCAATCACTCCCAGGAAGACGAAGAGCAGCCAGGGCCGAAAAGTTCCTGCCTCGCCAGAAAACAGGTTCTCGCCCGCCGGCACCGGCAGGCTGAAACCGGCCCAGGTCGTGAGCAGCAGATGCTGCAACCATTCGATGGCGACATAGAAGAGCACGGCCCCGAGGCCCGTCATGGCCCCAACCACGATCCCGAGCGCCAACCACTTGAAACTCAATACGGAATGGTAGCTGTGAGCCAGCTCCATGGGAATCTTGAACAAAGACCTGAAAAATGCGCGCATGTATCCGCCTCAGACCAGTCGGGCTTCGGGCAGGGCCAGGATGGTCCGGGCCAGGATGATGTCCTTGCCGATTTGCGCCTTGAGTTCATCGAGTCCGGAAAACTTGCGCTCGCCACGCAGGCGCTGCACGAAATGCACCTTCAGTGCGCGTCCGTACAGGTCCTCGCTCAAATCCATGATGTGCACCTCGACGGAAAGCACATCATTGCCGAAGGTCGGGTTGTAACCGATGTTGGCCACGGCCTGATGGAGCTCTCCATCCAACTCGGCCCAGCAGCAATACACGCCCGTCTTGGGAAAAAGCTCGTCCACAAGATGCATGTTGGCGGTGGGAAAACCAAGCAGACGCCCGCCCCGATTCTGTCCGTGAACCACGGTTCCGGACACGCGGTAGAATCGTCCCAGCAGGGCTTTGGCCGCCCAGACGTCCCCGGCCTCGACCAGATCGCGGATGCGCGTGGAACTGACAATGGCCTGATCGACCATCACGGGCTCAAGCTGCTCGACCCCGAACCCCCACTGCTGCCCGAGCCGAGTGAGCAGGGAGTAGTTGCCACCCCGGCCCTTGCCGAACGCGTAGTCATACCCGATGACCAATTCCCTGACATGCAGGCCTTCAACCAGAATGCGGCGCACGAAATCCTCGGGGCTCATGCTCGCCAGTTCCTGGTTGAATTCAAGACAGAGCAGGTGATCTATGCCCAGGGCACGGATGAGTTCGGACCGTTGTTCATAAAGTGTAATGAAAGGCGGGGTTTTCTTTCCCGTGAAAAAACGCAGGGGATGAGGCTCGAAGGTGATG
This sequence comes from Desulfomicrobium norvegicum, assembly GCF_900114595.1. Lineage (NCBI taxonomy): Bacteria > Pseudomonadati > Thermodesulfobacteriota > Desulfovibrionia > Desulfovibrionales > Desulfomicrobiaceae > Desulfomicrobium > Desulfomicrobium norvegicum. Next base: position 2,885 of record NZ_FOTO01000002.1, read on the forward strand.
ACCACCGACGGCAGGCCGAAACCGGCAGCCAGGTCCCGCACCCGGGCAATGAGACGCTGGTGTCCAATGTGGACCCCGTCAAAATTGCCGATGGTGACGCAGGACCCTTTTTCCAGGCCGCTGATCTGATCCGGCCAAGTAACGCAATGCATGAAATTTTTTCCTCCAGGCAACAAGCTGGCTTGCCTCTATACCAAAAGAACCCAGGCTTCAACACAGGCTCAGTCGCGAGAAAAATGCCCACGACCCGATTCAATGCCCTGAAATCACGTGTTAAAAAAAATTAATTAAAAAAAAGCCAACAAAACCCTTGCCAAACCCAAACCTCTCACATAAACACGCTTCTCACGTCACGCCGAAGTGGTGGAATTGGTAGACACGCTAGGTTCAGGGTCTAGTCGGGGTTCCCCGGTGGAGGTTCGAGTCCTCTCTTCGGCACCAGTAAGTCAAAGGGTTGCAGCAGAAATGTTGCAACCCTTTTTCTTTTGCTTTTTTTACCAAGATGAAAAGTCCCCCAGCCCCAGCACAACAAGTGAGCGCCTTTCTGCATTACTCAAAGGCGGACCCGACGGATTGAAAAATCTGTCAACAATTGCGGTGGTCTCGGCAGCCGCTTTTCCATTGTAGCATTCATGCTGAAGGCTACGTATATTCCCGGTCTGCATCCCGCACGGCCAGGGCGAAGTAATGGTTGCCGACCGAGCCGGTCTGTACGTATGACAATCTCCATGGAAATAAGACACACCTCGGAAGCGACCACTGCGCTCTTCATGTCCAAGGAGGGCCCATGCTGAAAAAAGCGCTGATGTGCCTCGGTTTCCTGCTCATGTGCATGCGGCCCCAAGGCGGCATCGCCGAGACCCTCGACATCTACTACTTCGAATACCCGCCCTATTACCACAAGCTTGAGAATGGCGAGGCATCGGGAATCATTGTTGATCTTGCCCGCAAAATCCTGGCTTCGGCCCAGATTGAAGCCAAATTTTTCTTCGTTCCCGCCAAACGAATCCTGCACGAAATAAAAAGCGATCATCCGGCGGCCTCGCTGGGCTGGTTCAAAACCCCGGAGCGCGAACAGTTCGCCCGCTTTTCCCTGCCCATTTATGTGAACCGGCCTGCGGAAGTGTTCCTGCTGCGGGAGAACGAACAAAAATTCCGCCCGTACGACAGCCTCGAAGGACTGCTGCAAAGCGGAAAATTCTTTTTCGGCAGGGTGCAGGGGCTATCGGAAGGCCCCCAACTCGACGGGATGCTGGCCAAATACGAACACAAGACTGTGCAGGTCACGACGGACACGGTCCGGTTGCTCAAGATGCTCGAATCCAGGCGCTTCGATTTCATGCTGATGCCGCCCGAGGAAGTTGACGTCCTCCTGCAGGCGGCCCAGACGCACAGGGACAAATTCATGCTGCGCGCGATGAACGACATCCCGCAGGGCAATCTTCGTTACATCATATATTCCAAAGCCGTGGACCCGGACCTCATCCGCAGGATCGACCAGGCCATTGTCACCGAAATCGGCATGCTCCCGGCCGGACAATAGTCAGGTCCTCACCTCCGGCTCAACGCGCAAAATTTCCACCACGTGTCATCAGCACACTGAAAACGACTTCCCTTCAAACGAACCAACGGGTTGCGGCATAACTGTCGCCACCCGTTTTTTGTATTTTCGCCGACGCTCCTGGCTTTCTGCACGAGCGAATCCGCGTGCGTGTCATGAAGAATTCAGCGACCCTCCAGGGTCAGCGCCCGCTCAAGCGCCTGTGGCAAAAACTGGAGCAGATCGGCCACGCCGAACGATGGATCGGGGGCGGCCAAACTGCCCATGAGCCGATTCGCCAGCGCCGCGATCCGGCAGGCTTCGGGTACGGGCTTGCCCGCCGCCAGAAGCGCCGTGACCAGGCCGGTCAGGGTGTCGCCGGTTCCTCCGATGGGCTCCATGGCTGGAACATCGGGAGACCTGACCTCGGAAAGAATTTTTCCGGCTGCCGCCACATGGTCCACACGCCCCTTGACCAGCAGATGACGCGCCGAATTTTTCCCGTCATGCGCGGCCTTGATCAGGTCCGGCACGCGCTCCTCTTCCTGCAGAAAAAAGCCCCTCGTGTAGAAGGGATGGGGCGCGGTATCGTCGGCCAAAAAGGCCATTTCCCCCGCATCGGGGGTAAAAAGATCGTAATGGGCCGCGAAACCGCTCATCTTGGCCGCATACATGAACCCTGCATCGGCGACCAGCATGGGCGTGTGGGCCAGACCTTCAAGACCCCACAGGATCTTGTTGTGCCACTCCACATCGGGCATCAGATAATGAAAAGTCAGCCCTGCGTATCCGCAACGGCCCAGACCTTCCACCAGCCGCGCGTACAGCCTGGCGCTGCCTTCGCCCGTGCCGGTGTCCCCCACGATGAGGGCTTGCGGGGTCTCGATGCCGAGAGTCCGCGCGGCCAATGCCGCCGTGGCCATGAGCGCGGGCGTGCCGCGCGCCACGCTTAGCGGACGGTTCCCGACCAGCATTTCCCTCCCGCGCAAGACAAAGCTTCCCCAGGTCAGCCCGTAATCGGCGTCAGGCACAGTGCCCACAATCAACCACGACATTGCCGGCACACCTCCTCGAACGCCAGTTGCAGTGCATAGCCGCAAAGCGTGCGCCCCAGGGTGCGCGGCTCCGGAGCCTCGTCCAGGGTTTTGCCGACGAGCATCTCCGCCAGAAAGGGCACATCCGGGCAACCCCCTCCGGAAACATTGACTATGCGGCGGTTTCGGCGATCCACGGTTATCTTCATGTTGGCCGCCCGGACCATCACGAAATCGCCAAGCGCCTTGACATGATAAAGAGAGACCGGCTCAAGAAGATGATCCTGCACCACGGCCACACGCAGCGGCGGGAGGTTGCGCTCGGCCAGCACCTCCCGCACCCGCATTTCCTCCATCAGGCAAAATTCAATGACCATGTCGCAGCCCTGGCGCAGATCCGGCGGCGGTCCTTTGACCACCGCCTCCACCCCGGCCTCGCGCAGCGCCGACTCGGCCCGAATGACTTCGCCGGTGCTCGGATACAGGAGCATCCCCCTCTCCGAAAGACCGCGCCTTGCGGCCTTTTTCCCGGAGAACACCCCGGCCAGCCAGCTCATTGCTTGACCAGGGCCAGCTTGAATTCGCCATTCTCCATCTCGTGAACGGTCACATCCCAACCCTGGCTCTGGGCCGCCCGGGCCACATTCTCCCGGCTCGCCTCGTTGTCCACCAACACCTCAAACGCACCGGAACCCGCCTTGCGCATGGTCTGCACGGCCATAAGCACCGGTTGGGGGCAGGACAGCCCCCTGGCATCCACTGTCTGGTTCATCGCTGCCTCCTTTTATTTGCGGTTTGTCACGCCAATGAAAACGAGCACCACCATACCGATGACCACGGCTGCCATGCCGTGCGGGCCAATGCCCGAAGGAGAGCTGGCCAGACCGAAATTATGGGCAATGCCCGCGCCCACAATGGACCCAAGCACAAAAATCCCGGCATCGCTGTTCCCTTCTCCGGACATGAACAGTTGGCGGCCGGGACAACCTCCGGCCAGGGCAAAAGCCAGACCGGCCATGAGCATCCCGGCGAAGTTCCAGAACCACATGGTGTGAGCCACGGGCTGGCCTTCAAACCCCGGATTGAACTGACCAAGCAGAACGTTGGTCACCAGGGCCGCGACCAGGAGGGCCAGGAAACCAGTCATCAGATACCATTGATTGAAAAGGAGCACGTCTCGAATGGCGCCCATGGTGCAAAATCTGCTGCGCTGAGCCAGGAAGCCGATCCCCAGACCCGCGCCCAGGGAAAGAAACAACGGCGCGTAGGCAGCGCCGGGCCCTTTGAGCGAATACCAGAGCACCCCGCTCTGGGCTTCTCCCGCCACGGGCGGAAAAACCAGGCGAAGGGCCAGCAAACCGAGCATCATGAGAGGCAGGAGCAGCCCGGTGGACATGGATTGGACCTGAGTGCGCCCAAGATTGAATCCGCTTTTGAAAAACAGCGTTCCGATCCAGACTCCGGTGACCAGACCGAGCAGACCGAACAACGCATTTCCGTCACCACCGGCCAGACGCAGAATGACGCGCCACGGACAGCCCAGAAAGACCAGGGCGCCGATCATGGCGATCATGCCCAGCACAAAACGCGTGATCGGCGCGGATCCGCCGCTGGGCTTGAACTCCTTGAAAGCCAGCGCCGCCGCGAACGAGCCCAGCACAAAGCCGATGATCTCGGGCCTCATGTACTGGACCACGCCCGCCCGGTGCAGGCCGAGGGCCCCAGCGATGTCACGCCCGAAGCAGGCCACACAGATGCCCATATTCGCCGGATTGCCAAATTTTTGCAGAAATCCCGCCACGACCCCGATAATCGCGCCCACGGCGAGAATCCCCAAACTCGTGGCAAAAACATTTTTCACTTCCCTTGCCATGAATCGCCTCCTTCCTTGTTGCAGACCAACGCAGAGTCATCTCCATCGAAACGCATCGGGCAAGGCAGCTCGTCCGGTGCGTAATCATGCATTCCACCACAAAGCGGACACGCCACACGCACTCGTCCCTGCAGACGCTTTTGTCCGTCACTGTCGACGCACACCTTGAATGCACCCTCCTGATCCCAATGGGCTGAGCGAAAGACGGACCGCGTGACGGGACAAAAAAAGCACAGCTCCATGCTTTTTTTCACCTCCTGCGGATACGAATATTATATGGATACGCCAGTGAAACAACATATGTCCAATTTACGATACAAATGAGTGAACAAAGAAAGCATTTATGTATGTAATGAAATAAATTAATACGACTTTATAAGTCCGAAATAAATAACAATGAAGCAACTATTCCACACTTTAATAGTATGATTTTCCCATCTTTTCCTTCTGCTCGGCGATCAACTTTCATGCAGAGAAATTTTTGCATTGACAGCGGCGCCACATTTTTACCAGCTTGTCGCACTCAACCATCCATCCGGGGCCTATGAAGGAATCGATACCGGGCATTGCCGCCAATGCCCGGAAGAAGCGTCTGAACTATCTTGTGCTTGGCGGATTCTGCGTGGTCTTGTTCACGGCGCGCCGATGTAATATCAAGTGTAAATGGATTGTCCGGGCAGAGGACACAAAGCCGCGCAACCGTCCGGGATCAAACATGCAAACACATACGGCCGCACGGCCGGGCACGATGTTCGCGACACAAGTCCAGACAGCGCGCATCAAGGGAGGCACCCGATGGTCAAGTTGATCGATGTGAGGATTCTCAAGATTTTCGTGGGCGAGGCGGCACGGCACAACGGCTCGCCGCTCCATGAGGTCATCGTCGACGAGGCCCGTCGGCGAGGCATGGCAGGGGCTTCGGTTTGCCGGGGCTTCATGGGCTTCGGGGCAAGCAATCTTCTGCATACGGCCAAAATCCTGCGACTGGCCGAGGATCTGCCTATAATCGTGGAGATCGTGGACACGCCGTCGCGCATCGCCGATTTTCTGCCCGTGGCCGACGCGCTCGTCGAGGAAGGAAGCATCGTGGTCCAGGATGGCCAGGCCATCTTCCACCTGCCCATGCGCATCCGCGACGTGATGACCGAACAGGTCGTCACCGTGGATACACTGACGCCGCTGCACGAAGTGGTGGATCTGCTGCTGCACAAGGAGGTAAAAGCCGTCCCGGTCATGGAGGCCGGGCGTATTGCCGGCATAATCACCGGCGGCGACCTGCTGTCCCGTGCACGCATGCCCCTGCGGCTGGACATGCACGGCCACGTGCCGTCCGGACTGCGCCACACGCACAGCCATTGCCTGGAATTCGAAGGACTCAAAGCGCGCGACATCATGTCGGCTCCGGTCACGACCCTCAATATCACGACCACGGTCACGGACGCCCTTAAACTGATGGCGACCCGCAACATCAAGCGCCTGCCGGTCACGGCCGAAGACGGGACGCTGATGGGCATCGTCAGCCGTGCGGACGTGCTCGCGGCCATCGGACGCACCTCCGCGGTGGCGGCGCATCTCGACGTCCTGCCCGAGGGAGTGCACGCCTTTGCCCGTGACGTGTTGTTCACGGACGTGCCCACCGCCGCTCCGGACGCGCCATTGACCGACATTCTGAAAAAACTTGTCGCGTCTCCTCTACGCCGGGTGGTCATCGTGGATGCGGACAGGACGATCCGCGGCATCATTCACGACTGGGATCTTTTGCAGTGCTTCGTGCGTCAGAACTCTCCCACGCTGGTGGCCAAGATCCTCGGCGTCCTGACCCAACGCGAGGCCGTGCCCGCAACGCTTGAAGGCACCGCCGAGGAAGTCATGAACACCGAGATCATCACCGTCCGCCCAGAAGCCACTCTGGCGGAGGTCATCGCGACGCTGGTGGACAGAAAGATCAAACGCATCGTCGTAGCCGACGACTACGGCAGACTGCTTGGCATCGTGGACCGCGACGCCGTGCTTAAAGCCCTGGGCCGGACAATGAACGCCACCGCACGGGAGTCGAAAGGCGGTACGGAGGCCGACGTCACGCCATGAAAGTCCGCGACATCATGCAAGTGCCCGTCAAGGTTCTCAGGGAGCGCACGACCCTGCGGGAGGCGGCCAGCTTCTTCCGTCGAGAAATGGTGCGCGGGGTGCAAGTCGTCGATGAACGGGGATTTTCCGCAGGCGTGTTCTCCTACGAGGAGCTCCTCAACGCCCTGGCAACGGGCTCGAGCCTGTCCGATGCGATCTCCCTGCATGTACGGCCCATGATGTGCTCCGTGCACCCGGACACGGATATCGAGGAACTCAAACGCTACGGCAGCTCCTTCCTGACCGTGGTCGACGGCTCGCAGATCCTTGGCGGCATCGACATGATGGCCGTCGACGACATCCTCCGGGGCGGCACCATATCCACCAGAATCCCGGTCTACGAAGTGCTCATGGACATGCCCGAAGCGGCGTTCCTGGTGGATGAAAAATGCTGCGTGCGCTGGATCAACACCACGGCAGGCATCTGGTGCACGAAAGAACCCACCGACGTGCTGGGCAAAAAACTGGCCCAGGTTCTGACCGAGGAAGGATTCGAGATCGAGGTCGATCCCCTCGACGGCCAGTCCATCATCATCGCCTGGCGGGACGAGACGCGCTTTCTGCCGATCACATGGCCCGCACGCTTTCCGGATGGCTCCCAGAAACGCATCGTGCTGCTGCGCGACGTTCAGGAAGACATGCTGCGCGCCCGCGAGATCGCCAAATTACGCAGCATGTCCAAGGAGCTCGACGCCATCATCGACTCCTCCTTCGACGGCATCTTCATCACCGATGGCAATGGCCGCGCGTTGCGGGTCAACAGGGCCTACGAGCGCATCACGGGCATCCGGGCGAAGGAAGTCATGGGCAGACCCATGGCGGAACTGGTCACCGAAGGGTTTTACGACGAATCAGTAACCCTCAAGGTTCTCCAGAGCAGGCGGATCGAGACCATCATACAAAAGGTCCGGGACTCGAAAACCATCGTGGTCACCGGCAACCCCATCTTCGACGACGACGGCGAGATCTGGCGGGTGGTGACCAACGTACGCGACGTGACGGAACTGCGGAAGCTGCAGCAGGAGCTCGAACGCCTGGCCGAGCTGCAGAACCACTACCAGCGGGAGCTGGACACCCTACGCCGCAACATCAACCCAAACCCCGAAATCATCATCCGCTCCAAGAAAATGCGGGAGATCCACGACCAGGCCATGCGCCTGGCCCAAGTCGATTCCTCGGTGCTCATTACGGGCGAATCGGGCGTCGGCAAGGAGGTCGTGGCCAGACTGATCCACGACAACAGCCATCGCCACCGAGGCCCCTTCGTCAAGATCAGCTGCGCGGCCATACCCGAACAGCTCCTGGAATCGGAACTCTTCGGCTACAAGGCCGGCGCCTTCACCGGAGCCCTGCGCAGCGGCAAACAGGGCGTGTTCGAGACGGCCAACGGCGGAACGCTCTTTCTCGACGAAATCGGCGAAATGCCCCTCGGCCTACAGGCCAAGCTGCTGCGCGTGCTGCAAGAGCGGACCATCGTCCCGGTCGGCGGGGTTCGCGAAACGCCCATCGACGTGCGCATCATCGCGGCCACGAACCGGGATCTCGATGACATGGTCCAAGCCAAGGAGTTCCGCAGCGATCTCTACTACCGCCTCAATGTCGTCCCTCTTTTCATTCCACCCCTTCGAGAACGCCAGGAAGCCATCATTGATTTTGTTTATCATTTCCTGAGCCGCTACAACCAGAAATACGGGTTGAACAAACAAATCGAACCCGATGCCATGGACATGTTGATCGCTTCGAAATGGCCAGGGAATGTGCGCCAGCTCAGCAACACCATGGAGCGCCTGGTGGTCATGGCCCGTGGAGACGTGATCACCGGAGCCGAAGCCGAGAAGGTGCTCCATTCCTCACGAGACAACAACTCGGCCTGTGCAAAGACTCCCCGTAGCGTAACGCTGAAAGAAGCGGTGGATCTGGCCGAAAGGGACGCCCTGCTCCAGGCACTCCGCTCGCATCCGAGTTCCCGGGCGGCGGCCCGCGCCCTGGGAGTCAACCAATCCACGGTGGTTCGCAAGGCCCAGCGCCATGGAATCCGTATCGGTGAAAGCTCGATGCGAAGCGACATCGGCTGATGCGATATGGCATCGCAATGTTTTTTTACAAATACCCTGAAAACACGAGCACCCCGCCTATACAGTCAAGTCAAAGCTTGATGCGTAATCGCATCACATCGCCTGAACTCCCCGCCATCTTTGCATGGACATCTCCATAACACATCAAAATATAAAGCAGGTTAAAATCTGCGACAACTCCCAGCGGACTGGCATCCTTCTTGTAAAACACCACATATCACTCTTTTTTGCCGTTAAAACAGATCATAAATTTTTTTATCGCCAATCTTTTTCCATGCAATTCTTGTAAAATATATGTTTTGATTTACGAATAAAACTGATCTGAAGCAATACGATAAATTCACAGTGACAGACGCTGAGATAAATTGTTGCATATTATTGCTCTTAATGTGTGAAATTTTCATAATTTACATGTAGCGCCCTCGGGAGGTTCAATGAAAAAACAAGAAATTTTCAGCACTACGCCTCGACTTGTCATGGGTCCTGGATGCCTGCCATCCATAACCGACGAACTCAAACGCTTCGGTGCGTCCTCGGTGCTCGTGATCACGGACCCAGGGCTGGTAGCCACGGGTATCGTCCAGAAACTGGAAGATATACTTGTCCAGGATGGTTTCGCCGTTTCCCGCTTCGACAATGTCGAGGCGGACCCTCCATTCGAACTAGCCAACACGGCCTTGGACAAGCTCAAGGATGCTCGGGCCCAGGCTGTCATCGGCATCGGAGGGGGGTCGTCCCTTGACATCGCCAAAGTCGTCAGCGTGCTGGCCACCAACGATGAACCTGTCACCAGCATGTTTGGCATCGACCTGATCAAGAAGGCAGGCCTGCCCCTGGTCCTTATCCCCACAACGGCAGGAACGGGAAGCGAGGTCACCCCCATCGTCATTCTTTCGGACCATCACGAAAAGCTCAAGAAGGGCATCGTCAGTCCCCATCTCTACCCGGCCTGCGCCCTGCTCGACCCGGAACTGACCCTGGGCCTCCCACCCAAAGTCACGGCGGCAACAGGCATGGACGCCCTGATCCATGCCGTCGAAGCGTACACTTCCCGCAACGCTACGGCCATGTCCGACGTCCTGGCTGTCGAGGCCATCACCCTGATATTCAGCAACATCCGAACGGCTTTCGCCGACGGAGCCAATATTGCCGCCCGCACCAAAATGCTGCGCGGGAGCATGCTGGCTGGCATGGCCTTCGCCAACGCCGGAGTCACAGCCGTACACGCATTCGCCTATCCTATCGGCGCGGAATTCCATATTCCCCACGGCATCGCCAACACCATCATGCTTGTTCCTGTCATGCAGTTCAACATGATCGGCAACCTGGAACGTTTCGCGGGCATCGCGAAAATGTTCGGCCAACCCACGGAAAGCCTGAGCATGCGCCAGGCTGCCCAAAAAGCCATAGATGCCATGAGCGAATTATCCGACGACTTGCGGGTTCCCCGACAGCTGCGTGACTTCGGAGTCAAGGCGGACGATGTGCCGGAGCTTGCGGCCGGGGTCATGAAGGTCACGCGCCTACTGAACAACAATCCCCGAAAACTCGAACTCGCGGACGCCGAAGACATCTACCGCGCAGTCCTGTAGCAGGGAGAGGCACATGTACGGATTCTACAACAGAGGCCTGCGCATCAACCTGAGCACCGGTCGCCATGACGTGTTCGACATAGATGACTCCCTTCTGGCCCGCACTCTTGGCGGAAAAGGCCTCGCAACCCACTTCCTCTTGGAGGAGGGGTGCGGTGGCCGCGACCCGCTGGATCCTGACAACCTGATCATCTTCGCCACAGGCCCTGTGACCGGGAGTTCGGTCTGGGGGTCGTCGCGCTACGGAGTCTTCACCAAGTCACCCCAGACAGGCTTCTACTCCGAGTCATACAGCGGCGGTCACGCACCTGAATTCATGGACGCAGCCGGCTACGACATCATTATCATCAAGGGTGCATCCGAGACACCGATCTGGATCGAGATCAGCGACAGGGACGTCCGCAGCCACTCCGCAAATGATCTTTGGGGCATGGAGACCTACGCCACCGAAGACGCGGTCAGGGCAAAAGTCCTGGCCACCAGCGGAGAAAAATGCGGGCCAGTGGTCATCGGGCCGGCGGCGGAGAACCTCATCCGATTCGCCGTGATCGAAAACGACTACTGGCGAAGCGCAGGGCGCACCGGGGTAGGTACGGTGCTGGGCTCCAAAAAGGTCAAGGCCCTCGCGTTTCACGGACACGCACGGCGGCCAATTGCCGACCCGGAACTTCTGAGAGAGTTTGGCAAATCCATCACCGCGCGAGCCAAAGACGACAAGGGCGTACAGACCTACAAGCGCGTCGGCACCAGCGGCCTGGTCGATCTGCTCAACGAAGTCGGGGGCTTTCCCTCCCGCTATTGGCAGACTGGCCGAGTGGCCCACAGGGAATCCATCAACAGCACAGCCCTGCATACCCGATGTACAGTCGTGCCCAAAGCCTGCGCAAAGTGCCTGATGGCTTGCGGACGCCTTTCCACAGTCAAGGACGGCCCCCGCTCCGGGCTAACCGTGGAGGGACCGGAGTACGAAACCATCTACGCTTTCGGGGGCCTTTGCGAGATACGAAACATCGAGGACGTCATCTACCTGAACGACCTCTGTGACCGACTGGGCATGGACACCATCAGCGCCGGAAATCTGGCCGCCCTGGCCATCGAAGCCACGCGCCGTGGACGGATCGAAGGGAGCCTGGACTACGGGGACGTCGAAGGCGTTGCAGATCTACTTCGCGACATTGCCGCCCGTCGCGGGCACGGGGAAGTCTTGAGCCAGGGCATCAGACATGCGGCCGCAATGTGGGACATGGAGGACATGGCCGTGCATGTCAAAGGTCTGGAACCAGCCGGATACGACCCGCGGGCCCTCAAGGGCATGGGGCTGGCATACGCCACGTCAGACCGGGGCGCCTGCCACTTGCGGGCGACCTTCTACAAACCGGAACTCTCGGGCATGGTTGATCCCCGTTCGTCAGCAGATAAGGGGGCCGTGTTCAAAAAATGGGAAGATAGGCTCACGTACTTCGACATGCTTATCCTCTGCAGATTCTACCGGGACATGTATCAATGGGCGGAACTCGCCACCATCACCAGGGCAGTGACGGGCCTGGATCTTAATGAAGAGGACATGATCCGGCTGGCTTCGGAAGTCGCCGATAATACACGCCGATTCAACCTCCGCGAAGGTTTGAACCGTTCAAACGACAAACTTCCCGTCGCGCTGACGTCGCACCCCCTGCCGGAGACAGGCTACTCCATCAGCCACGACGAAGTGGATACAATGGTCCGCGACTACTACCGCGCCAGAAAGTGGGATGAACTCGAAGGAAATCCAGACGATTATGATGAATTCTCGGAACTCGACTCAAACATGAATGGAGGTGCACAATGAAGTTGTACATGTTCGAGGCAGGAATCTTGAAAAGCCAGAAACACTTTTTCACCCTCAATCAAGGCGTGGGGCAGGCCTTCGACGTCCCGGTCCCCTTCTTCCTGATCGACCATCCCAAAGGCAAAGTCCTCTTTGACACCGGCAACGCCTACGAGACCATCCACGATAAGGAAAAACACTGGGGCGGCATCGTCGCCGCGTACGATCCCGTCATGAGCGAAGACCAGTGGTGCGTGAACGCGATCAAGAAAATCGGCTGTTCGCCAGATGAAATCAAGTACGTTATCTTGTCCCATCTCCATCTCGATCATGCCGGCGGGGTGGGTCATTTCCCCAACGCCCGCTATGTCGTCCAGCGGGATGAACTCCACTTCGCCTATGTCCCGGATCCATACATGAAGGCGGCTTACATCCGTAAGGACTTCGACAAGGACGTTGACTGGCTCATTCTCGAGGGCTGGGCCCAAGACGGCTTCGACCTCTTCGGCGACGGTTCGATCGTCATATACTTCACCCCTGGTCATACGCCCGGCCACCAATCGATCTTGGTCAACCTCCCTAACAGCGGCCCCATGTTCTTCTCGGCCGACTCTTGCTACACCCAGGCCAATCTCGACGACGGCATCCTGCCCGGCCTGATGTGGAGCGCCGGAGAAACCGTCAAGAGCGTGAACAGGATGCGTCATTTGGAACAGACCCGCGGCGCGAAGATCGTCACGGGACACGACCCCGAATCATGGAAGTCCGTAAAGAAGGCCCCGGAATACTACGACTGACAATAAAAAAGACGGCCGCTGAACCTCCCGGTCCGGCGGCCGTCTCTTTGAATTCGATCCGTCTTCAAAGCGTTGCACCCACCCCCTCCGGCGCAGGCATGACCGGCGCATCCTCCTCGCGATCATCGATCCGAAATCGCTCCTTGATGCGAGCCAGGGAGACAAGCTGCCCCTCTCGCGCCGACGGGGTGAGAAAGGATTTGAGCTTCACTTCGAGCACGCGGGGGTTCAGTTCGCTCTGAATGGCCCGCACGCCCTCGATGATGATCTTCTGGAGCAGAAGTTCGTGGTCCGTGACCTCGCGAATCCGCGCAGCCAGCGGCAGGAAGACGAAATTGGCCAGGATGACGCCGTAAAGAGTCGAAGTCAGGGCAATGGGAATGGTCGCCAGCACAACCCCCGTGTCATTCACGCCGGAAAGCATGCCGATAAGCCCCACCACGCTGCCCGCCAGCCCGATGGCCGGACAGATGTCGGCCATGACCCGCAGCACGCGCTCGGATTCATCGCGGCGCTGCTTGAAGAAATACATCTCCGTGTTCAGGATGTCGGTGGTTTGCTCCCGGGAGTAATTGTCGACCACAAAACCAAGGGCCCGCCGCAGAAACATGATGGAGGTCTCGCGCTCGTCCTCGACCAGGGTGTGCAGCCCGCGAATCCGGCTCTTGACCGACAGGTCCACCAATATCTCGACTATGGCGGACGGCTCCTTCATTCGCGAGCGGTAGGAATTGCGCAGCACCTTGCCTACATACCCGAGGCGTTCCATCCGGAAGCTGGCGATGGCCGTGCCCAGGCAGCCGCCGAAGACGATCAGGAACGCGGACAGGTTGAAATACTGTCCCACATCACCGCTGATCACGAAACCTGCTCCAAAAATCAGGGCGCAGAGCAGCAGGCCCAGAATCGTTTTTCCTTCCATCATCGCTCTCCCGGCTTCGATGCGGCAAGCCATTGCCGAAACCCATCTCCGGTCGGGGCATTCACCGTGGGCAGAGGCTCCGTCGGATTTTCCGAACTCAAGACCAATTCCACGCGCCAGCCGACGCGGATGCCGTCACCATCCACCAACGGGCGCTGATCCCCGTACCCGGCCACGAGCATACGCCCGGCGGACAGACCCGCGTCCAGCATCAAGAAATTCGCCACATCGGAGGCCATGGCCACCGACAGCTCCCAGGGTCCCATGGCCCCCACCGCCGCACCATCGGGCGCCGCATGGCCGACCACGGACAGGACATGCGGCGCGCTGCCCAGGATTTCGCCCATGTCCAGCAGCGTTTTTTTGACATCGCCCCGCAGAACGGTGCCGCTTCCTTCAAAAAGAAAATCGCCCGGGAGCACCACATGCAATGATTTTCCCGGAACCGACTGCACCATGACCACGGCTTGCAGCCCATCGCGCGCGATCAGATCACGCAAGCGGTCGTGCAGACGATCCAGAATCGATCCGGCCAAAGCCTGGGGCGGAATGGTTTCGGTCCCCAGCGGCAAGGCCTGCACGGAGAATTCCGAAACCGATTTATATTGAATTTTGGGCAGTTGAAAGATGTAGAGCGCGGCGAACATGATGAACATGGTCATCATCAGATCCGACCAGCAGATGACCCAACTGGCGGGCCGGAGCTGCTGCTCCCGGGCAAAAATGTCAAAGTGTTGACCGAAAGCGTTCCCGCCGGGATGCTCTCCATCAACGCCGTTTATACCGCCAAAGGGCTCTGCCGCGCCTTCCATGGCCCGCTTGCCAGGCCCGGGGCGGGAAAGCCGCGCCGACACGTCGCGCATGATTTCAGGTGTTGGTTCTCGCATGGGAATCCTCCGCCTAAGCATGAGCCAAATTCATGCCAACGAAAAAAACGATCAAGCAATCCCAAACTCACCACGGCTTGCACGGACATCTGGAAAGCTGTATGGCAAAAACCAAACGTAACCCCAACCTGGAGGAATCATGACCATAGTGATCGACCACGAAGAATGCATCGGCTGCGAAAGTTGTGTGGAACTTTGTCCTGAAGTTTTTGCCATGATCGACGGCGAAGAAAAAGCCATGGTCACGGCCCCGGACTCCACAGCCGAATGCGCCCAGGACGCCATCGACGCCTGTCCGGTGGAAGCCATCAGCAAGGAATAACCCGACTTTTCAACCTAAAGAGGGGGGGGCTCGGCGCCCCCTTTTCTTTGGCCTCCAACAAATGCTTGCGATTTTACTTCGTTGTGCACAAGGTGCGGCTTTGCATGCTGACTCAGGCATGGAACGCAAGGCCAATAACACATGGAATCACGCACCGAAAAAAAATATGTCCTCGACATGGCCCAGGCCCTTTTGGCCAGGGCCATCATCAGCGCGCACTGCCTGCCCGATCCAAATTTCGCCGCGGCCACGGTGCACAGCATCTATTACGACACCCTCGACCTGCAATTTCTGACTGAAAAGATCGACAGCACCTACTTCAAGGCCAAGGTCCGCCTGCGCTGGTACGGGGACTGGGATTTCAAGCCCGACAACGGGCCGGCCTTCCTCGAAGCCAAAATCAAGGAAGGCGGCCTGCAGCGCAAGGTGCGCATACGGGTCTCACGCACAGGACTGGAGCTCGCGGGGATGTCCCTGGGCGATCCTGAACTGGCGGCCCTACCCGCCCTGCTCGCCACGAAAGGCGTGGGGCTTTGCGCCTCGACCCGTCCTGTTTTTGTGGTCAGCTATCGCAGGATGCGCTTCATTGATCCCATGACCGGCGTCCGCATCGCCCTGGATCAGGACATCCACGCATCGCGTCACGCCCTGTCCTGTCCCGGCCCAGCAGGATCGCCGATGCTCTCTTTCGCCGTGATCGAAACGAAGGGAAGTCTCGCGAGCCTCCCTCAATATCTCGCGCCCCTCATGACCATGGGCCTGCGGCCCGATTCCTTTTCCAAATACCTGCACTGCTACCAGAGCCTGATGCAGCACCATATCTAAGGAGACCTTTCGTGAACGAACTCATCCCGAGCAGCGTGGATTTTCTGGCCAACATATACGAGGCGCTGATCAAATCAGGAACATCCGGTCATGAAGAGATGGCGAACATCGGCCTGACCACCTTCTTCATCCTGCTCCTGGTCTCCTTCTTCGCGTCCCTGTACATCTCGCGCCTCTATGTCCGCTTCTACCGGCCGCGCGGCACAGGGAGCCTCGCCTATCGCTCCTTTCCGCTTCTGGGCATTTCGGTCACGGCGATCTTCATCTGCGTACAGTTTTCCCTGCCCCTGTCGCTGGGCCTGCTTGGCGCGCTGTCCATCGTCCGTTTCCGTACGCCCATCAAGGAGCCCGAAGAAGTCGGATTCATCATGCTGACCATCGCCACCGCGATTTCCTGCGCGACCTTCAACCTCCTTTTCCTGCTCATCCTGCTGGCCGTTTCGACCTTCGGCCTGTTCCTCATCAATTGGCGCGGCCTGCCCCTGGCCGCCAGCGAACAGGGCACGATCCTGGTCAACCTGCCCGGAAGCAACGCCGAATCGTCCTCGACGGAATTCCTGCCCAGCGTCACCGGCATTGCCGGCGTACGGGTCATCTCCGTGGTTGAAACCGGCGAAGGCGCGGCAGTGACCCTGCGCTTCGCCAAGGGCAGTCCCGACCTGCTGACCCGCGTACGCGGACACGCCCTGACCTGCGCCCAAGGGGCCACCGTCTCCATGTTCAACGACCAGGTCAGCATCTGATGCCAAGGTCTCTGCGACGCCTTTCGGTCCTGCTGCTGATTCTCTGCGGCCTGATTCTGGTCTACTTCGGACTGCGCCTGCACCATTGGGGAGAGGAGCGCTCCTGGCGCATCGCCGTGCTCAGGGACGACCTGGGCAGTTCGCGCAAGTCATCCCTGCTCGCCAAGCAGGGTCTCCCCGTAACCATCCCAAGACAAAAACAGGATGCCTCGGCCCTGATCGCCGCGGCCCGAAAAGACGCACTTCCCTTGGCCGATTCCGCCATGCGGGTGGTGGCCATTCGCGTCGCGGACGAAGATCTCCATGATCCGGAAACCGGGCTCAAGGCCCACAGCCGCGAACGCGGACGGAACTGGGAGCGTCCGGCAGGAGTCGTGGTCATGCAAAACGGACGGGAGCTCCTGGCCGCGCCCGCTGGAATCCGCCTGCAGGGCAATCGCGACACGCGCGACATGCTGCACAGTTTTCGCCTCTATTTTCGCAACAGCTACGGGCAGAAAAGTGTCCCCGGCGCGGCGTTCCTTGATGGTTCGGAAATGAAGATCCGCAAGGTGGTCACACGCACGGAAAAGAACCTGATCCCCGGCTTCGTGAATATGCTCGCCTTCGACGTGGCCCGGCGCATCGGATCGATCACGCCGGACTATGCTCCCATCCTGCTTTGCAGAAACGGCGAGAATCTCGGTCTGGGCCTGGCCAGCGAACACGTCAACCGCACCCACTGGGAGCGCAAGCTCGGACACAAGGACTTCGCCTTTTACATGCTCGAATCCGAAAACTCGGTCCTGGACACGGCCCGGTACAAAGCCCTGCGCCTGCGCGTCGACCCTTTCTTCGGCCTGTGGGACTATGACCGCGTGTCAGGCATACTGGACATGAGCGACTTCATGAATGCCATGACCACCTTTGCCTTTCTGCAATGGCAGGACTGGAATCAGGGAGCCTTTCTGCTGGACGAGACGGAGCCTGCCCCACGCTGGCGCAGCGTGCTATGGGATGCCGATCTGGCCTTTGCCGGGCTTCGTGCAAACGGAATTCCCGCCAACCGGGCAGGCTGGAAGAACTTCCGCGACGCCCACGGCATGCGGGCCTCTGTCTTCAAAGGGATGTGGGATTCGAGCCCGCGTTTCAGAGAAGAGATGCTGTGGCGGCTGACCTGGAGCATCAACCACCGCCTGAGCCGGGAATGGATCACGGAGCGCGTCGATCACTATGCGCGGCTGGAAAAAGAGACCGGAATTGAATGCTTCGACGAAGAACTGGCGTTATCCTATCTGCTTGAGCGCCGCGCTCTCCTCATGGCCGAATCCGTGGCCGACCTGAAAGCGCCAGAGGTTGTTGCCTGCCAGGTGCAGAGCCCTGAACCGGTCCTGATCGATGGGCAGGATACGCCCGGGGAATATGAAGGGCTGTATTTTCAAGGGCAGAAGGTCACCCTGGAGCCGCGCCCGGACCGCGACTTTTCGCACTGGATCTTGGACGGCCGGAAAATCCTTCAGCGCCGCCTTGAGCTTGCCCTGGAACACGATACGCGGATCCGCGCCGTCTTCCTGCCCTCCCAGCCCGGGTCCTAGTGCATGCCTTCGGGCATGTGCGTGCCGTGGTCGGGCCTTTTGATGATCCACATGAACACCGCCAATCCAAAGAAGAACAGGGCCTGGATGTAGAAGACGTCCACGTAGGCCATGTATGCGGCCTGCTTGAGCACATGGCTGTAGATGACTCCTGCGGCCTGCACGGGATCGAGCCCCATGAATTTTTCCAGGGCGTCGCGGGCCTGCGTGAACGGTGGATCGTAGGGCGTCAGGTGTTCGACCAGATGATGCTGGTGCACCTGGGCCCGACGGGCCAGAACGGTGGTCACGAAGGCCGTGCCGAAGGACCCGCCCAGATTGCGCAGCAGATTGAAGAGGGCCGAAGCGTTGTTCATGCTCTCGCGCGGGATGAAGGCCATGGTCAGATACGACAGCGGCACGAAGAAGAAGGCGATGCCGATGGCCTGGATGTTACGCCCGTGAATGGCCGTATCGATGTCGATCTGCAGGGTGAAATTGGACATGAACAGAAGGGAAAAACCCGAAACCGTCAGTCCGAAACAAAGCAGAAAACGGGCGTCGATCTTTTCCGTGAGTTTCCCCGCCACAGGCAGGAGCAGGAGCATGATGGCTCCGCTTGGCCCAAGGACCAGACCTGCCAGATAGGACGTGTAGCCCATCAGGTTCTGCAGATACATGGGCAAAAGCACGATGGACCCGAAAAACGCGAAAAATCCGAAAAACATGACCACGTTGCCGGCCGCGAAATTGGGATAGCGGAAGGTGCGCAGATTGATGATCGGGTTGGAATGCCGAAGCTCCCACCACACCAGCGCGCACAGGCAGATCGCAGCCAGGATGCTCAGTATCACTATGTGCTGCGAGGCGAACCAGTCGTCTCCCTGCCCCTTGTCGAGCACGATCTGCAGGCAGCCAAGCCCCACGGACAGGAGCGCAAGGCCCAGATAGTCCACCTTTTCCCCGGCCACGCGGCGCTCTTGATAGGAGGGGTCGAAGATGAAGGACCAGCACATGAAAAGGGACAGAATGCCCAGCGGCACGTTGATGTAGAATATCCAGATCCAGGAATAATTGTCCGTGATGTACCCGCCAAGCAGCGGCCCCAGGATAGGGCCAAGGACGGCGCCCATGGCGAAGATGGCCATGGCCAGCCCGCGCTGCCGGGGCGGAAAGGTCTCAAGCAGGATGGCCTGGGACATGGGCTGCAGGCCGCCGCCTCCGATGCCCTGGATGATCCGGAACACGACCAGTGCTTCAAGGCTCTGGGCCAGGCCGCAAAGCATGGAGGCCAGGGTGAACAGGGTCACCGAGGCCATGAGGTAGTTCTTGCGCCCCATGATCCGGGCCAGCCAGCCGCTCATGGGAATGACGATGGCGTTGGCGACCAGATAGGAGGTCAGAACCCAGGTCACCTCGTCCTGACCGGCGGACAGGGAGCCCTGGATATGCCCCAGCGCCACGTTGGCGATGGAGGTATCGAGTATTTCCAGCAGCGTCGGGATCATGACGCTGAGGGTGATGAGCCACTTGCCCGTGGCGCGCGCCGGAGCCATGGATCTAGTCCAGATGGATGGTCGGGACGACGCTCATGCCCAGCCGCAGGCTGTCCGTCGCATTGGCCGATTCAAGAACGATCTTGACCGGAATGCGCTGCACTACCTTCACGTAGTTGCCCATGGCGTTCTCCGGGGGAAAGAGGGAAAAAACCGCGCCCGTACCGGCCATGACCGACTCCACCCGGCCCGAGAACTCCCGGTCGGGAAAAGTGTCCACCTCGATGTCGACCCTCTGTCCGGGCCGCACCCGGGCCAGCTGGGTCTCCTTGAAATTGGCCGTGATCCAGAGCTGGTCCTGGTGCAGGGGCACAAGCGCCATGATGGGCTGCCCCGCGGTCACGATCTGCCCGACCTGAACCCGCTTCTTGGTCACATGCCCTTTTGCCGGAGCCAGGATGCGGGTGTAGCCCAGATCGAGCTCGGCCTTGCGCACCTTCGCCCGGGCCAGGTCCACCCGCGCCTCCTGGGCCGCAACCTCCAGATCCTTGATTGAAGCCACCTCGTGCCCGGTCTGAGCCAGCCCGATGTTGGCCTGAAGGCGCGCCACATTTTCACGCAGCGAGGCCCGATTGCGCTCCGCCGCATCCGCCTTGTCTCGGGCGGCGGCAGTCCTTGCGCGGGCGCTGTCCAGCCCGGAGCGGGCTTCGTCCAAAGCGGATTCGGCAACGACCCCGCCCTGGCGCAATTCGAAAAGACGGTTGAAACCAAGCTCCGCATTCTTGAGCTCCGCCTCGGCCTGCAGCACCATCTGTCTGGCCGCAGCCTCTTCCAGGCGGGCCTGATCCAGGCTGCGCATCAAGCTGTCGAGTTGGGCCCGCGCGCCCAGGACCTGGAATTCGGTCTGGCTTTTCTGCAGGGGCACGCCCTTGCGCAGGGACTCCAGTTGCGCCTCGGCCGTGGCCAGATCGGCCCGCGCCTGGGCCACGCCCACCTCGTAACCGACGGGGTCGAGAACCAGGAGCGGCTGCCCCTCCTCCACGAGCTGGTTGTCCTCGACCAGATCCTGCAAAATGTACCCGTCCACCCGTGGCGTTATCTGATAGATTCGGCCATCGACAAAGGCGTCGTCCGTGGACACCCGTCCCAGACCGCGCACGTACTGCAGGACGCCGATTCCGACGATGAGGATGAAGACGATCAATACGACGAAACGCTTGCGCCCCGCACGGCCATTGGCGGGAGTGGTATCCGGAGTGGGTGTCATGAAATTTTTCCTTTCACGTTTTATCAAAACATGGAGGGCGGTAAACCTGTCCGCCGCCCTTGGCAAGACCCGGCCACGTCTATCCCTCCCAATTCACGGCCCAATCCACGGGCACGCGCACGATCTTTTCGGCCTTGTTGCGAAAGAGCAGGTGCCCATGCCTCACGCCGAAGAGAAAAAGATCGCGGGTCACGGCCACGTCCTGGCGGCAATAGGAAATGATGTCGGCGAGACGTCCCTCCTTCCACCAGGCCAGGGCCTGCATGCCGCTGGCGCTTTTGGCCGCGCCCAGCGTCTCGCGGGCCAGATGATCGAGGGACAGGCGATACCCAAGGGTCTCATGGACACTCCCCAGGATGTCCAGGGTGGGCAGACTTGAAAAATCAAAACGGCTCAAGCCGCCCAGCACGGCATAGTCGAAGCGCAGGATATTGAACCCGACCACCAGATCGAACTCCACCAGCTCCCCTACCAGACGCGGCACGTCCTCCTGCCCGTAGTCACGAAAATCATCGACCCCCGAGTCATAGACGACCACGCAGCTGACCCCCATCAGGTCGGCCCGGTGCCAGCCCCCGACATCCTGCGCGGAACGCCGGGTTTCCAGATCCAGAACCGCGTAGCGAAAATCCGGCGGCAGCGGGTTCAAAGCTGCATCCTGCACGGCGGTGGCAGGCGGCTCGGTCATCTCGATGCGGGGGGTCGCGAACTCCTGCGATGCGGCTTCCACCGGCGGGGCGGCGTTCATGATTCCCTCCAGCACCATCAAGGCCGCACCCTTGGCGATGGGCCTGTTGCCGGAGCCGCACTTGGGGGAATGCACGCAGGCCGGACACCCGTTTTCACACGCGCAGTCCCGGATCACGCGGGCGGTGCGCTCAAGCAGTGTTTCGTATTCGGCGTGGGCCTGTTCGGCCAACCCGCACCCGCCGGGCAGGCCGTCGTAGATGAACACGGCCGCGGAGCCGACCTGTGGATGAAACGGGATGGATATCCCGCCCAGATCGTTCCTGTCCGTCATGACCAGAAGAGGCATCATGCCTATGGCGGCGTGCTCCAGGGCATGGATGCCGCCCATGAAGTGGGCCATCTGCCCTTCCACCTGCCTGCGCACGGACTCGGGGATGGCGATCCAGACCCCTTGCGTCTCGAAGACCAGCGGAGGCATGTCGAGGGGCACGGTGCCAAGGTTCCGTCCGCCGCGCGTGCTGATGCGGTCGTATCCCGTAACCTGGTCCGTGACCTTGAGCCGTCCGAGACTGACCATGGCCCCGAATACGGGCCGGGTGGCGCTCACTTCGATGATCTCCGTACTCTTCTCATGCCGCACGCGGGTATAGTAGGAGACTTTGGCCCGCCGCGCCTTGGCCATCCGGGTCTCAAGATCCAGATCCGCGATCACATAGGTCACGCCCCGATGCAGATAGACCGCGCCGGGATGGGTCTCCAGCACCGCGCGAAAACCGTCCACCATCCCGATCCGCTCGCCGCTGTCCATGTCCATGATGACCACAGTCGAACCCGTGCCGCGCAGGGCCACGCCCCGATGAGGCTGCCTGGCCTTGGAGAAGAACTCCTGCCCGTCCCGGCTCTGCAGCAGCTCGCCCCCACGCACCAGGTCCGCTACCAGCCCGGAATTTTCCCGGACCAGCGGATCGGACCGATGCAGCGAGGCTTCCGCCGCCGCGCACTGCATATGCCTGGCGGCAATGACCGGATTGTCCGGGTTGATGACCGCCCGTTCGGCCTTCATGGCAAAAAATTCCTCGGGATGATGCATGAAATACTGGTCCAGCGCGTCTTCGTGTCCGATCAGGAAGGTCGCGGCCTCGCGCCCCCCTCGCCCCACCCGGCCCGAGCGCTGCAAGCTGGCCATGATGGAGCCGGGATAGCCGACCAGAATGCACAGATCGAGCCCCCCGATGTCGATGCCAAGCTCCAGGGCGCTGGTGGAAACCACGGCCAACAGCTCTCCGGAAGAAAGGCGGGCTTCGATCTCGCGCCGCTCCTCCGGCAGGAATCCGGCCCGATAGGCACAGATGCGCTCCCGCTCCTCGCCCTCTGCCTCTCCCGCCCACAGGGCGATAAGCTCGGTCATGCGCCGCGACTTGCAATAGACAATGGTCCGCAAGCCCAGCTTCATGCCCTCTTGCAGCAGTCCGATGGCCTTGCGGGCGGCTCCGTCCACACCGTTCAGAAGGAGCATGTGCTTCGGAGGGCTTGCGGCCGTGCCTTCCAGAACCGCGTTCATGGGCAGCCCGGTCAGATTCGAGGCCAGCTCCTCCGGGTTGGCGATGGTCGCGGAAGAACAGACAAAGGTCGGGTTCGCTCCGTGCAACCGGCAGAGACGGACCAGACGGCGAAAAACCCAGGCCATGTGCGAGCCCATGACGCCACGATAGGTGTGCACCTCGTCCACGACCACGAATTTAAGATTGGCGAAGAATTCCGACCACTTTTCGTGGCTGGGCAAAATCCCCAGATGCAGCATGTCCGGATTGGTGAAGAGAACGTTTGGAGGGTCCCGGCGTATGCGCAAACGTTGCGAGGCCGAGGTGTCCCCGTCGTAGATGGCCGATGTGGGCGTGGGAAAGAGACCGGCGGCCAGGGAATCCAGCGCCCGGCGCTGATCCTGGGCCAGGGCTTTCAGGGGGAAGAGATACAGGGCCCGGGTGCGGCGATCCGCGTGGCAGGCCTCAAGCACGGGCAGGTTGTAGATGAGGGACTTGCCGCTGGCCGTGGGCGTGGCCACGACCACGTGGCGGCCGGAGCGGACCATATCGATGGCCCGGACCTGATGCTCGTAAAGCTCGCGGACGCCCAGAAGCTCAAGACCGCGCTGCACCGGGGGCGGCCAGGGCCGCGCCGGGGCGGCGAATCGCGGGGCCTGCGCCGGAAAAAACCGGCGCCCGACGATATCCACTGCCAGCCACGGAGTTTGCTCCACCGTGGCCAGCAAATCGGCGACAGAGGCTTCGCTCATCCCGGACACACGCTAGTTCTTGGCCGAGATCTTGTATTTCTTGAGCTTGTACTGCAGCAGGCTCTTGGACACGTCAAGGAGCTCCGCCGTCTTGACCTGCACGAATCCGGAGCGGACCATGGCCCGGCGGATGAGGGCCGCCTCGATCTTTTCCAGGGTTTCGGACAAATTGACCTTGAGCGGCAAAAGATCCACGGCGCTCTTGAACTGCATCTCCTCGTCGCGCAGCTCCGCCGGCAGATCGTCCACATCGATCACGTCGTGGCTGCTGAGGACCACGCAGCGCTCGATGACGTTCTCCAGCTGGCGCACGTTGCCCGGCCATTCGTAGGCGGAAAGATAGTCGATGGCGCCGGGGGTGAAGCCGTGCACCTGACGGTTGTTCTCCAGCGAGAACTTGCGCAGAAAATGGCTGGCCAGGATGGGAATGTCCTCACGCCGCTCGCGCAGGGGCGGCAGATGGATGTTGACCACGTTCAGGCGGTAGAAGAGATCCTCGCGGAACCTGCCGGCCACGATCTCCTCCTGCAGATTCTTGTTGGTGGCCGCCACCAGCCTGAAATCCACGGCAATGGTCTCCGTCCCGCCGACCCGCTCGATCACCCGCTCCTGCAGCACGCGCAGAAGCTTGACCTGCATCTCCTGGGACAGCTCCCCGATCTCGTCCAGGAAAAGCGTCCCGCCCTGGGCCAGCTCGAAGCGGCCGCGCTTCAGGGCCATGGCTCCGGTGAAGGAGCCCTTTTCGTGGCCGAAAAGCTCGCTCTCCAGCACGCCCGGGTTCAGGGACATGCAGTTGACCGAGATAAACGGCATGTCCTTGCGGTCCGAGGCGATGTGGATGGCCCGGGCCACCAATTCCTTGCCCGTGCCGGACTCGCCCGTGACCAGCACGTTGCTGCGCGTAGGGGCGACCTTGCCCGCCAGGGTCAGGACATCCTGGATGGGCTTGGAGTTGCCGATGATGGTTTCCTTGCCGAACTTTTCGGCCAGGCTTTCCCGCAACAGACGGTTCTGCTGCTCCGCGTGGGAGAGTTTCATGGCCTTGCCTACGGAGAGCAGGATCTCGTCATTGGAAAATGGCTTGGTGATGTAGTCAAAAGCCCCGCTCTTCATGGCATCCACGGCGCGATCGATGGTGCCGAAAGCAGTCATGATCATGACCGGGACATGGGGATGACGCTTGCGTACCGTCTCCAGAACCTGCTGGCCGGTCATGCCGGGCATTTTCATGTCGGTTATGACCACATCGACCTCGGACTCGTCGAGGTAGGTCATGGCCATGACCGGGTCGCCCAGGGCCGTGACCGTGTACCCCTCCTCTTCGAGGATGGCCTCCAGCACCAGGAGATAGTTTTTCTCGTCGTCGATGATCAGTATGTGATTGCCCATGTGTATTACCCGCTAGCATGGCTCGGAAAAAATCACCAAGGCTTCGGCCCCACCGTGAGGACCGTTCCTTAAGATCATCTCCGCGCCGTGAATCTGAAAAATGGAACTTGTTATGGCCAGGCCCAGGCCCGTACCTGTGTCCTTGGTCGTGAAGAAAGGCTCGACGTAACGGTCCAGCTGCTTGGAATCAAACCCCGTGCCCGTATCCTGCACCAGCACTGCCATCTGGTCCTCATGGCAGACCGGCATGATGCGCACATGCCCGCCATCGGAGCAGGCCTGGATTGCGTTGCTGATCAGGTTGTAGAAACCCCGATACAAAAGATCCCGGTCTCCCTGGACCACATACCCCGTCGGCAACGAGCTTTCCACCACCACCCCATGCTCCTGTCCCTCCTGGGTCAGGAATCCCACGGCATGGCGCACGACCTTCTCCAGATCGACGTCCTCCAGGGAAGGCTGACGGGGGCGAGCGTAATCAAGAAAATCGTTCACGGTCTGGCTCAAGCGCTTGGACTCGTGAAAAATGGCTTCGAGCATCTTCACGTTGGTTCCGCCTTCGGCCTTTTGCCTTTTGAGGAGAAGCTCCGCGCTGCTGCGGATGATGCCCAGCGGGTTGCGGATTTCATGCGCGATACTGGCCACCATGCGCCCCATGGAGGCAAGCTTTTCGTTCTGGAGCAACTCCTTTTCCAGGCGGTCCTTGTCGCGCAGCCTTTCATCGAGCACCCGGTCGGCCTTGCGGACAAGAAAAAAGATCAGCCCGTAAAGAGCGGCCGAACCCATGAACGTGGTCAGGATGATGAGCCGCTGCAGGTGCAGCACGGTTTCGTAATCGCTGGTGATGTCCTGGGTCAGTTCCAGAATGCCCAGCAGCGGTCCGGGCTGGTCCCGAAAGCGCAAATCGCGTTCGGCTCTCAAGGGATAGACCGTGCGCAGCACCACGTCCCCGTCTTCGAGGTTGATGGCGGCAAGCACATCCCAGATGCTCAGGGAGTTCTGCAATTCGAAGCTGATCTTGCCGCTCTGTATCGCCGCCTGCACGGCCTCGCCGCCCAGTTCGTTGTTACCGACCTGCTCGGCATCGGTGCTGAAGGCGACCTCGTTCTGCTCGTCGTAGATGCGCAGATCAAGGACATGAAAGGAATGGATGGTCGATTCGATGACCTGCTCCAGGCGTTCGTACTGGTCCTTGCGCTTGAGCTCGACACGCCCGAAACCGAGCACTACGGGCAAGGTGAAACGCCTGTAGATCTGATGGTTCAGGTTCTCGGCCAACAGTCTGGCGAAGGCCTGATTTTTCTTCAGGAGCGCGCTCTTGGCGTAATTGGTCATGAACACCGACATGAGGCTGCTTGACGCAAGAATCAGCACCAGCGTGCTGATGGACAGGAATTTTACCAGCTGAAAGGGATGGGCCGGATCAACGCGAAAGGGATTGAGCTTCATGCTTTGGCCGAGGTCAAAAATGTGGAAGAGCAAGGGCCGGGGCTCGCAGCCCCGGGGCATTCAATGTTGGTTTTCAAGACTTGCGCCGGTCAATGCAGTGGCGGATAAGCCCCAGGGTCGAAGCGTCGTGCACGCCTGCCGCCCCGCCGCGAAGCTCCGGCAAAATCACCCCCGCCAACTGCTTGCCCAGCTCCACGCCCATCTGGTCGAAGGAATTGATCCCCCAGATGACGCCCTGCACGAAAATCTTGTGCTCGTACATGGCGATCAGGCTGCCAAGCGTGCGCGGAGTGAGGCGCTCGTAGAGCAGGGAGTTGCTCGGGCGGTTGCCCGGAAACGACTTATGGGGAGCCAGCGCCTCTCGGGCCTGGGGTTCAAGGTCCGCGAGCTCCGCTTCGGCCTCGGCCAGGGTGCGGCCGCGCATGAGGGCCTCGGTCTGGGCCAGAAAATTGGCCAACAGGATGGTGTGATGCTCGCCGATCTCATGCAGCGGATTGACCGCGACCAGAAAATCGCAGGGAACCACGGTCGTACCCTGGTGCAAAAGCTGGTAAAAGGCATGCTGGCCGTTGGTGCCGGGCTCGCCCCACAAAATCGGGCCCGTGGCGTGGGTCACGGGTATTCCGTCCCGGTTCACGCCCTTGCCGTTGCTCTCCATGTCCGCCTGCTGCAGATACGCGGGCAAAAGCGCCAGATACTGGTCATAAGGGAGCACGGCATGGGACTCCAAACCGTGAAAATTGCGGTACCACACGCCCAGGAGCGCCAGCAGCACCGGAATGTTGCGCTCAAAGGGCGTTGTGCGAAAATGTTTGTCCATCTCCCTGGCGCCGGCCAGAAGCTCGCGGAAGTTCTCCATGCCCACGGCCAGGGCGATAGACAGCCCGATGCAGGACCACAGGGAGTAGCGGCCCCCGACCCAATCCCAGAAGGCGAACATATTGGCCGGGTCGATGCCGAAATCCCTGACCGCCGGTTCATTGGTAGACAGGGCCACGAAATGCCTGGCCACATCGGACTGCGCCGCTCCACTCCGCAGAAACCAATCGCGGGCGGTGTGCGCGTTGGTCAGGGTCTCCTGGGTGGTGAAGGTCTTGGAGGCGATGATGAAAAGCGTGCTTTCGGGGCGCACCTTGCCCAGCACTTGGGAGATGTGCGTGCCATCGATGTTGGAAACAAAATGAAAATCAAGATCCTGCTGACGGTAGTGGTCGAGAGCCGCCGTGACCATGCGCGGCCCCAGATCCGACCCGCCGATGCCGATATTGACCACATCCGTGATGCGCGCTCCCGTGTAGCCCTTCCATTCCCCGGAGCGGACCTTGCCCGTGAACACGTCCATCTGGTCCAGCACCCCTTGCACCTGTTCCACGACGTTTATCCCGTCCACGAGAATGAACTGGTCCGCGTCCGCCCGCAGGGCCACATGCAGCACGGCCCGATTTTCGGTGGTGTTGATGCGCGAACCGGAAAACATGGCCTCCACCCGCCCGGCCACGTCGGCCTCGCCGGCCAGATCGAAAAGCAGGTTCATGGTCTTGTCCGTGATCCTGTTCTTGGAGTAATCCAGAAAAAGACCGGCCCCTTCCGCTGAAAAACGATCGAAACGACCCGGATCACGGTCAAAAAGCTCACGCATGTGCTTGAGTTCCGCGACATGTTCGACAAGGGCTTTCCACGGGGGGGACTGGTCAATCACAGGGCCTACCTCCAATCATTTTTTCAAGCCGTGCAGAACCTGGCCGATCCTGTCCAGGCAACCGGACAGGGTGTCGTCATCGAGCGCATACGAAATGCGGATGCAGCGGTCGTCGCCGAAAGCGGCCCCGGGCACCAGGGCCACGCCGGCCTTTTCCAGCAGCAAGCCGCACAGGGCCGTGGAATCCGGCACTTCAGGAGTGTAGTACCAGTCCACCTGCGGAAAAAGATAGAACGCGCCGGCCGGTTCCGGGCAGATCACATGTCCCCACTCGCGGATCATGGCCAGGCCAAGGTCACGCCTGCGCACGAAAGCCTCGCGCATGGGGGTCAGGCAGTCCCACCCGCCGGTCAGGGCCGCCAGGGCCGCTTTCTGGGCGATGGAACAGATGTTGGACGTGGACTGACCCTGAATCTTGGTCATGGCCTTGATCAGATCCGCATGGGCCAGGGTGTAGCCCACCCGCCAGCCGGTCATGGCGAAACTCTTGGCCAGGCCATTGGCCACGGCAAAATTTTCAGGGTAGCGCTGCCACCAGGCAGCCAGGGACGCAGGCTTGGCCGGAGCATAGACCAGCTGATCGTAGATTTCATCGGAGATGACAAAGACGCCCTTATCCACGGCCCAGGCGGCGATGGCGTCAAGCTGCGCCTGGGTGTAATGACAGCCCGTGGGATTGGAGGGCGTGTTCATGACCAGGCAACGGGTGCGCGGGGTGCGGACCGCCTCCAGCTGTTCCACGCTGACCAGGAAATTGTTCTGCGGTTCCGTGGCCACGAAAACGGACACGCCGTCGGCCAGCTGCACCAGTGCCGGATAGCTGACCCAGTACGGCGCGGGGATGATGACTTCGTCGCCCGGATCGAGCAGCACCTGAAACAGATTGTACAGGCTCTGCTTGCCGCCGTTGGTCACTACCACGTTCTCCATGGCCGCATCCACGCCGTAAAAGGTCTTGAAATATTTGGCCACGGCCGTACGCAGCTCGGGAATGCCCGGCACGGGGGTGTAGCGGGTGAAGCCTTCGTCCATGGCGGCCTTGGCGGCCTGGCAAACATGCTCGGGCGTGCGGAAATCGGGTTCGCCCACGGCCAGGCTGACAATCTGCCGCCCTGCGGCGCGCAGCTCCTGAGCCTTGGTGTTGATGGTCAGGGTCGCGGAAGGCTTGATCCTGGTTATGCGTTGCGCCAGCTTCATTGTCGTAGTGTCTCCGTTGGGACGATTGGGGTGAATGAAGGTCAGATTTCCGCGTTGGCTACGTGGTCTTCCATCGCGATCTCCAGTTCCGCAAGTGTAATGTCGGACAGACCGAGAATCCCGGCCTCGCTGCTGGTGACCAGGATCAGGTCGGGATCCTGGCGCAGGCCGATGCCGAGCTTTCTGCATACAAGATTGGCCAGTCGCACCAGAACCAGCAGGGTGCTCCCTTGGTCATAATCCCGGCGATGGTGATCCCGGCATACGTAACAGTAGGACTCGGGCAGATTCCATTTTTCGAGCAGCAGAAATCCACATTCGGGATGCATGGTCTCGACGAATTCATCGGCCGCTGTCTTGGTGATCCGAGGCGCGTCCTTGTCTTTCTCGCCCACGGAAACCAGGGCCTTGAGCACCAAGAGCTTGCCCACGTCATGAATCAGACCGGCAATGAAGGCCTCAGGCGCAAGCTCGGAGTGGTCGCAGCGCTTGGCCAGCCACTGCGCGCCAAAAGCGCAGGCCACGGAATGCTTCCACAACGTGGCCGTATACTGCTGCACGAACGGGTTGCGGGAGCTGTAGTTCTTGCGCTGCGTGGCCATCATCACGCTGTTGACCACCTCGCGCAGACCAATGCGCACCACGGCATCCTGAATCCGGCTGACTTTCTTGATGCCCCGGAAAAAGGAGGAATTGGCGACTTTGAGCACTTCCGCCGCGAGCACCTGATCCTGGGCGATGTAGCTGATGACCTTGTCCGTGTCCGGATCGGCCTTGGTGGCCTCCTGATGGACCAGGAGGGCCGTGCGATCGAAAACCGGCAGATCGTTGCCGGGTTCATCAAGAAATTCACGCACACGGTCATGAATGGAGGCAATTTCAAACATTCCTAGACTCCGAGTATCCTTCGCAAATCGGCCAGAGGCCTGGGTTTTTGGACTCTGGGCAAGGTCCGCAGGACCTCTTCCACCGTGGTCATGCCAATGGCCGCCTTGGTGATGCCGTCTTCCATCAGGGAAATCATGCCGGCCTTCTCGACACTGATAACGCGCAGATCGTGGGTGGTCTTGCGCTGCAATACGGCGTCCCGGATAAAAACTTCCGGGATGAGCATCTCGTATACGGCCAGACGGCCCTTGTAGCCGCTGTGCCTGCAGATGGCGCACCCCCGGCCCTTGCGGAATTCCGCTCCGGCCAGATCCCCGTAAGTGCAACCCATGCGTCTCAGCTGGCTGAGGTCGGGCTGATAGGGAACCGCGCAGTGCGGGCAGACCCGCCGCACCAGGCGCTGCGAGAGGATGCAGGACAGAGTCGAGGAGACCAGAAACGGTTCGATGTTCATGTCCAGAAGACGGACCAGGGCGCCGATGCTGTCCTCGGTGTGAAAGGTCGTCAAAACCTTGTGCCCGGTCAGGGCGGTCTGGATGCACATCTCCGCCGAAAAATGGTCGCGCACCTCGCCGATGACCACGATGTCCGGGTCCTGACGGACGATGTGCTTCAGGGTCTCCTCGAAAGTCAGGCCTATGGAGGGCATGATGGAACATTGCCCGATGCCGCGAACCTTGTATTCGACCGGGTCCTCGGCCGTGATGATGCTCACTTCGGGCCGGTTCAGATAGTTGATGCAGCTGTAGACCGTGGTCGATTTGCCGGACCCCGTGGGCCCGGTGACCATGATCACCCCGGAGGGCGCGTCCAGGGCTTCTTCCATGAACCGGCTGAGCATGCCCGGGAGCATCCCAAGTTCGTGCATGGGCAAAAGCTCTTCCTGATTCTTCAACAGGCGCATGACGATCTGTTCGCCGTACACCGTGACATAAAAGGACATGCGCAGATCGATCTGCACGCCCATGTGATTGAAAATGAGTCGCCCGTCCTGATGCCGCCTCTTTTCCGCGATGTCCGCACCGCACATGATCTTGAAACGGCTGACCAGCGGAGCCACGGCACCGATGGGATAATCGCGGAAATGGACCATGACGCCATCTTCGCGGAAACGGACCCGCAAGCGGTCGGCCATGGGCTCGACATGAATGTCGCTGGCCCCCCGTTTGAACGCGGCCAGCACGATGGAGTTGGCGATCTCGACGATGTTCAGACGGTTCAGGTCCGCCCCGTTTCCGATGCGCAACTCTTCCTTGCGCTTGGTCAGCACGTCGTCGAGCTGGCTGACCCGGGTGATGCAGACGACAATGTTCTTGCCGAAATAATCCCGCGCCGCGTCCAGGCTGCGAGGATCGAGGGGATCGGCGAAGGCGACGCGCACCGAACCGTCGGGCTGCATGTCGAAGGGCACAAAGCGGTATTGCTCGTAGTATTCCACGGGCCCGCGAGCCATCAGCCCCGGATCCGGATCCTTGGCCGCAAGCTCCAGGATCGGCAAGCCGAGCTGCATGGCCAGTATTTCCGTCAGCTTCTCGTCCGCCAGAAATTTGTGCTGGATGAGGATGTCGCCCAGCTTCTGCTGCCGCCCGCCCTGCAACTGCAAATCGAGAGCGCGGTTGAGCTCCTCGTCGGTCAGATAGCCCAAGCCGTTCAGCAGATCGCCGATGCGCAATTCGCCCTGATTGCGCCGAACTGTCTGGCGGATCGTCTCGTCCGTGACGTAACCGAGCTCCCGCACGACGTCGGTCAGTGGCTTGCTCATGTGCAGCTTGGACGTGACCCTCCGCGCATATTGCGCCTGCTCGACGGACAGATGGCCTTCACGGATCAGAAGCCTGACGATGGGATTCATGGCCTCTTCGGTTCCGTTGCCGTTACCGTTGTCAAGATCCCTGTTCATGCACCCCTCCAGACAGGATCAATGCAGAAGGTAAAAACCGAGTTCCTTGTCATATTCGCTCCTGGCAAACTTGGCGCCGATGGTACCGCTACGGATATTGCGGACCAAGGCCATCCGCTGGATCAGATTTTCCGGCGGAGAATCGAGACGAAACCGCACCGTCACCACGTCGCCGATCTGCAGAACTGTCGACTCCTCTACCATTGGCGATTCAATGGAAAAGGACAATCCGCTCATGGACAGATCGCGCACCTTGATCTCCAGTTCCTCTCTGGTCCTATGCACGGTGCACCTGCCCGCCAGGGACACGGATCTGCGATAGTATTCCCTGAACTCAACCAGCATGGTCATGCTTTCGCCGCAGCGGCATTTGATCCTGATGCGGCTGTCGCGGTCCCGATACGCCGAGGCGTCAAAATTGGTGACGAAGCCGCAGTGGGGACAATGGAATACGGCTTTACCATTTTTGTCGGCGTAAACTTTCAGCATGGCCTTCCTTGAGGACATTTTTTGGTTTTTCGAAAAACCGACAACACAAAAATGCTACGGTCTCGAATTCGCCATGTAAAGATATATGGCAGGGCCGACCATGCACAAAAAAACCCCGATCTCTAGGCGAGTCAGGGATTTTTGGTCAGCAGGCGGTGAATCTCTTCCAACTCTCGCCGAATCGCATCCAGCGGAGCGCGGATGGACTCCGCGCCTTCGAGTTTTTGGCGTGCGCCCTTGATGGTCAGTTTCTCAACATACAGAAGATGGCGAATCCGCTCCAGAACGCGGACATGCTCCTCGGTGTAGTAGCGCTGCCCCTTGGAAGTCCGGGCAGCGGTCAGCTGGGGGAACTCCTCTTCCCAAAAACGCAATACATAGGGCTCCACGCCAAGCCGCCGGGCAACCTGTCCGATGCGCAAGCGTTTTTCGGTGTCGGGCGTAACGGGTTTGAGCACGTTCCCTCCTGGCCCGCGAAGCCTGTCAGGAGAAACGGACAGGCAACCTCTCGACCAGATGCTGACCAATGCGAAGATTGATTTTTTCCACTTCCTTGTCTTTCAGGGTGCGTTCTGCGTGACGGAACACAAACCGGTAGGTCAGATTGCGCTCCGTACTCCCTTCCGGAGCGTAGACATCGACCAGAAAGACATCCGTAAGCAACGGTTCCTGCAATGCCCTGACCGTATCAACTACCGCACCGATTGCAAGGCTCTCGGGCGCGACCAGGGTCATGTCCCGGCGAACCACCGGAAATTTGGGGATCGCCTTGAACACAACGTTCAGACGCATGCCCATGAGCAGATCAAGATCGAGATCCGCGTACCAGACCTCGCCACGCGCCTGATAGGCGTCGGCCAGATCCTCGCGGATCATGCCGACCCGGCCCACGACCGTTTCTCCAGCCCGCACCAAAATCTCGGGAGCCAGATACGCATGCTCACCGCCGCGTTCAAAGCTTGCGGCGCCGACGCCCAGCGTCAGCAACAGATGCTCCACCAAGCCCTTGATGTCGGCATATCCGAAGCGGCCCTCGGGGTAAGGATAGCGGGCGGGAAAACGGCCGCCGTGCAGCAGAATGCCAAGACGGTTGTTTTCCCGGGTCAAGGTGTCGCTGCCAGGGTCCTGCACGAAGGAATGCGCGACCTCGAAGATGCGGATGCGGGTGTTGTCCTGACTCATGTTCTGGCGCAGCGAGCCCAGCAGCCCCGGGGCCAGCTCTGTACGCAGGACGTTCATTTCCTCGCTCAGGGGGTTGAAAATATTCACCCGGCCTTCAAGGGGCAGTCCGCAACGGTCCAGATCCGCGGTGCCGACAAAACTGTAATTCACGACTTCCGAGAGGCCCGCGCCACGTCCCCAGTCCTTGACCTGGCTCAGAAACGCAAAAGTGGGGTCGGCCTTGTCCAGATCGGCCAGGCTCTTCTTGACCGTGGGCAGCACCGCCTCGATGCGGTCCATCCCATACACCCGCGCAACCTCTTCGATGAGATCGACTTCGCGCTCAAGGTCCAGTCTGAAGGACGGCGCCGTGACCTGCCAGGATTCGCCGTCAACAACGCTACATCCCAGGCGGGTCAGGGTCTCGCGGCAGAATTCGGGAGACATTTCGACGCCCAGAAGCCTCGTAGCCTTGGCCGGAGTGAAGGAAATGATCCTGGGCGAGAACGGACGGGGCTCGGCCTTGGCCACCCCGGGAGCGACCGTGCCGCCGGACACGGCGGCCATGAGGCTCGCGGCCCGGTTCATGGCGTGCGTGTTCCCGATCTGATCGACACCGCGCTCGAAGCGGTAGGAGGCGTCGCTGGAAAGTCCAAGACGGCGGGCCGTCTTGCGGATGGACGCCGGATCAAAGACCGCGCTTTCCAGCAGCACCGTGGTGCTCGTGTCGCCGATCTCGGAATTGGCGCCGCCCATGACGCCGGCCAGGGCGACAGGCTGCTCGTCATCCCAGATGAGCACGTCTTTTTCCGTCAAAATTCTGTTCTGGCCATCGAGGGTGGTCAGGGTCATGCCCTCTTGGGCGCGTTCCACCCGGATGCGGTTTCCGCGCAAGAGATCCCGGTCAAAGGCGTGCAGGGGCTGCCCGCACTCCATCATCACGTAGTTGGTTACGTCGACGATGTTGTTGATCGGACGCAGGCCCACGGCCAGGAGGCGGTATCTGAGCCAGTCGGGGCTGGGAGCTATCTTTATGTTCCGGATAAGCCGCGCCTGATAGAGCGGGCACAGGTCGGCGTCCGGCTCGATGGCGAAACCCTCGAAGGGCTCCCCGCTCTCGACCAGATCAGCCTGCGGAATCGTCAGGGGCAAGCCGAAGGCTGCCGACACTTCCCGGGCCAGGCCGAGCACGGACAGGCAGTCCGCGCGGTTGGGGGTGATGCTCACGTCCAGCACGACCTGGTCCAGGCCCAGGGCCTCGCAGATCGGCGTGCCCGGAACGAGGTCCTGATCAAGGACCATGATGCCTTCGTGGCCTTCGCCCAGGTTCAGTTCACGCTCGGAACAGATCATGCCGCAGGACGGATGCCCACGCAGTTTTGCCTTCTTGATGACCAGTCCGCCGGGCATGGTCGTGCCCACCGGGGCGACAGGCACCTTCTGGCCGGTGGCGACGTTGGGGGCGCCACAGACGATGTCGAGGATCTCGCCCGTGCCGATGTCCACTTTGCAGACCGAAAGATGGTCCGAAGACGGATGCGGAGCCCTTTCAAGAACATGCCCGACCACGATCTTCTCCAGCGCGGCAAAGGGATTCGCGATCTCCTCCACCTCCAGACCGAGCATGGTCAACCTGTCACCCAACGCCTTGACGTCCCCTTCGTAGGGCACGAATTCCCGCAACCAGTTCAAGCTTAACAGCATGGCAAAACCTTATGTCCGCTCAGGCGAATTGCCGGAGGAACCGCAGATCGTTCTCGAAAAACATGCGCAGATCGCCGATGCCGTATTTGAGCATGGCGATGCGTTCGACACCCAGACCGAAAGCGAAGCCCGTGTAGATTTCCGGATCGTAACCGACTTTGTGGAACACGGCCGGATCGACCATGCCGCATCCGAGAATCTCCACCCAGCCCGTTTCCTTGCACACGCGGCACGGCTCGCCGTTCACCTTGCCCTTTCCGCCGCAGATCACGCAGCTGATATCCACCTCGGCGCTGGGCTCGGTAAAGGGAAAAAAGCTCGGACGAAAGCGGACCCTGGTGTCGTGACCGAACACGTTCTGCACAAAGGCGGTCAGAATGCCGCGCAGGTCGGCCATGGTCACGTGGGTGTCCACGAGCAGCCCTTCGACCTGATGAAACATCGGGGTGTGGGTGATGTCCGAGTCCCGGCGATAGACCTTGCCCGGCGCGATGACGCCGAGCGGCGGCTTGCGTGCCAGCATGGTCCGCACCTGCAACGGCGAGGTGTGGGTACGCAGCAGGATCGAATCCGAAATGTAGAGGGTATCCTGCATGTCGCGGGCGGGATGCTCGGGAGGAAGGTTGAGCGCTTCGAAATTGTTGAAGTCGTTCTCCACTTCCGGTCCGGACACGACCTCAAACCCGAGGCTCGTGAACACCGCGCAGATTTCGCGGGTGACCAGGGTCACCGGATGCAGCGAGCCAAGATCGGGCTGCCAGGACGGCACCGAGGCGTCAAACGCGCCCAGGGCCTGCTCGCGCGCACGCGACTTCAGGGCGTCGACCTGCTCTTCCCACAGGGTCGTCATGGCGACCTTGACCTGATTGGCGGCCTTGCCCGCGGCCGGGCGCTCTTCGGGGCCCAGCGCGGTCAAACCGGAC
This sequence comes from Desulfomicrobium norvegicum, assembly GCF_900114595.1. Taxonomy (NCBI): domain Bacteria; kingdom Pseudomonadati; phylum Thermodesulfobacteriota; class Desulfovibrionia; order Desulfovibrionales; family Desulfomicrobiaceae; genus Desulfomicrobium; species Desulfomicrobium norvegicum. The sequence continues at coordinate 39,527 of NZ_FOTO01000002.1, forward strand.
ATCAGATCGGCCAGGAGTCCCTTGCGCCCGAGAAAACGGACACGCAGTTCCTCCAACTCTTCCAATGAAGAAGCCTGGCCCAGGGCTTCATTGAGCTCCGGGACCAGGCTTTCAAGCTTGCGAATAATATCGTTAGCCACTAGTTCGCCTTGGATTTTACCATTTGGCACAGCGCGGCAAAGGCGTCTTTTTCATAGACAGCCATGTCGGCCAGGGCCTTCCGGTTAAGATTGATTTCGGCGAGCTTCAAACCATGCATGAAACGGTTGTAGGTCAGGCCGTATTCACGCACGCCGGCGTTGATGCGCACGATCCACAGTCTCCGAAAGGCACGCTTCTTCTGCTTTCTGTCGCGGTAGGCGAAGCACAAGGCGCGCTCAACGGTTTCTCGGGCGGTGCGGTACAGCTTGCTGCGCGCTCCGCGATAGCCCTTGGCAAGGGCCAAGTACTTCTTGTGCCTTCTGTGGGCTGTCTTTCCTCTTTTTACTCTCATGATCTTCTCCTTTCGCAATCAGGCATAGTGGGAAATGACTATGCGCTGAGTCGTTCCGTCCCGGCACAATGCCGGAACTAGAAAATGTACGGTACCATACGACGAATCGCGCCGACACAGGACTGGGCAGTCATGGTGGACTGACGCAGCTGTCTTTTACGCTTCGCGGATTTCTTGGTCAGGATGTGGCGCATGTTGGCGTGGCTTCTTTTTACCTTGCCTGTGCCCGTGACCCGAAAACGCTTGGCCGCACTTCTGTTGGTTTTCACCTTTGACATAGTTCCTCCTCAAACAGACTTGAATGGTCGCGTGAGCGACCGGCAATACTGCTCCCTCCCGCCAATGTGGCGGGAAATTTTTCTTAAAAAGGCGGCAGAGGGAGCTAGCTTATTTTTTGGGAAGCCCTGCCAGCAGGAGAAACATGGTCCGGCCTTCGACTCGGGAGGTCTGCTCGACCTTGGCCACGTCGGAAACCATCTCCACGATCCGGTCCAGAATGACCTGCCCTCGATCCTTGTGCGCCATTTCGCGGCCTCGGAAAAACACTGTCACCTTGCAGCGGTCTCCGTCCTCTATGAACCTGCGGATATGCTTGATCTTGGTCATCAAGTCATGATCGTCGGTATGCGGACGGAACTTGATTTCCTTGACCTGAATCTGGGTCTGACGCTTCTTGGCTTCCTGTGACTTTTTCTTTTCCTCGTAGAGGTACTTGCCGTAGTCCATAATTTTACAGACCGGCGGCTTGGCGTTGGGCGCCACTTCAACCAGGTCAAGTCCCTTTCCCTCGGCCTGTTCCAAGGCCTCGGGCACGGTCATGATACCCAGCTGATTCCCATCATCTCCAACAACCCGGATTTCCTTGGCCCTGATTTGCTTGTTCCGGCGGGCCTTAGCAGCTGAAAGAATATCTCATTCCTCCATGTTTAAATGGTTTTTCGCATTCCTGCCGCAAAAGGTCGACAAACGTATCAATAGGCATGGCGCCCAGATTGTTGCCGCCCAGCATGCGCACGTTGACGCAGGCCTGCTCGACTTCCTGATCCCCGATGACCAGCGCGTACGGAACCTTTTCCATCTGCGCCTCGCGCACCTTGTATCCCAGCTTCTCGTTGCGCAGATCGAGTTCCACACGCACTCCCGCCCGCTGCAACGCGGCCTGGCAATCGCGGGCGAATTCATTGTGGTTGTCGGTCACTGTCAAAATACGGGCCTGGACAGGAGCAAGCCATGCCGGAAAAGCTCCGGCGAAATGTTCGGTCAGGATGCCGATAAAACGCTCAACAGAGCCCATGATGGCGCGATGCACCATGACAGGCCGGTGCCGCTCGCCATCCTCGCCCACGTATAACAAGTCAAAACGATCCGGCAAGGTGAAATCGACCTGGATGGTCGAACACTGCCACTGCCTGCCGAGGCAGTCACGCAGCTTCACGTCGATCTTGGGACCGTAGAAGGCGCCGTCGCCCTCGTTGATCGTATACGGCAGCTCCATCTGACCCATGGCGTCCATGAGGGCGGCGGTGGCGCGCTCCCAGTCTTCGTCGGAGCCGATGGACTTCTCGGGCCGGGTGCTGATCTCCATGGAATATTCGAAACCAAAGACTCCCATGAGATCCTGAATCCAGGTCATGACGCCCTTGATCTCGTCCAGGAGCTGGTCCGGACGGCAGATGATGTGCGCATCGTCCTGGGTGAACTGGCGCACGCGCATCAGGCCATGCAGAACGCCGGACAGCTCGTGCCGGTGCACGACACCGAATTCGAACAGGCGGACAGGCAGATCGCGATAGCTGCGCTGGGTGGTGTTGTAGATGAGCATGTGCGCCACGCAGTTCATGGGCTTGACCCCGTAAGGCACCTCGTCGATCTCCGTGAAATACATGTTTTCACGGTAGTTGGCGTAGTGTCCGGAGGTCTCCCACAGGTCGCGCTTCAAAATTTGGGGGGTGCGCACGATGCCGTAGCCGCGACGGATCATTTCCTTGTTCACGAAATCTTCAAGGATGGTCCGTAGCAGGCCGCCCTTGGGATGCCAGTACGCCATGCCCGCGCCGCCGCGTTCGTGGAAGCTGAACAGGTCAAGCTGGGGGCCGAGCTTGCGGTGGTCGCGCTTTTTGGCCTCTTCGATCATGGCCAGATGGGCTTTGAGATCCTTGGGGGTGGCAAACGCTGTCCCGTAGATGCGCTGCAGCATGGGACGGTTTGAATCCCCGCGCCAGTAGGCTCCGGCAACGGAGGTCAGCTTCACGGCCTGCAAAAAGCCGGTGGACGGCAGGTGCGGTCCGCGGCAGAGATCCACGAAATTGCCGTGGCGGTAGATGGACACCTCATCGGCGCCAAGGTCATCGATGATTTCAAGCTTGTATGTTTCGCCCATGGAGGCAAAAAGCTCCTTGGCCTCGGCAGCGCTCATCTCCTCGCGGGTGAAGGGCTGGTTCGCGGCCACGGATTGCGCCATGCGCTCCTCGATCTTTTCCAGATCTTCGGGAGTGAACGGGCGCTCGAAATCGAAATCGTAGTAGAAGCCGTTCTCGACATCGGGACCGATGGTCACCTTGGCGGAGGGGAACAGCTCCTTGACAGCTTCGGCCATGACATGGGCGGCGCTATGACGCAGGACGGTCAGGCCCTGGGCGGAGTCCGTGAACACGGGCTCCATGACGGCGGTTCCGGCAGGCACCGGGCGAGCCAGGTCGAGCAGCGCGCCGTCGCAGGCACAGGCCACCGCTGCTTTCATCTTCTTGCCGGAAAGGACCGTGCGCAACACATCCGCGCATGTCTGACCAGCCTGAACCTCGACGTCCTGACCTTGTATCTGAACCATAATGCCCTGCCTCACAAACACGATAGGGAGGCTGTGCCTCCCTATGAGTTCTTTTTTGGTAGGCGCGAGGAGGGTCGAACTCCTGACCCCTTGCACGTCAAGCAAGTGCTCTCCCACTGAGCTACGCACCTAAATGGAGAGCCGCATATATCTTCGCTTTTTGACTTCTGTCAATATCTCTTTTGCATGTTGCGCATTTTTTTTGAAACTTCTCCCGAAAACCCTCGCCATCGCATGCCGGCCAACGCCCCGCGCTCAAGAACGCAAAGGCCGATCCACCCCGTTGCATATCCATAATAATAATCGCAAGTCAGGATTGACGCAGGCCGACAGGGCAAAGCCGGGGCCGAACCTTTGCATTCCCCCCGATTTCAGCTATCCCCAAAGGCATCCACCACCTCTGCAACACGGCGCGCCAGTGAAAGACACCACACCCTGCATTCTCATCGTCGATGACGAGCCGCTCAACATCAAGCTTCTTGATATCGTGCTCAAAAAAAACGGATACCGCACCCTGTCCTGCACCAGCGGCCCCGCTGCCAGGGCCCTGGCCGCCGAGCACATCCCCGACCTCATCCTGCTCGACGTGCTGATGCCCGGCGAAGACGGATACATAACGTGCGAACTGCTCAAGCAGCAATCGCTGACCTCCGAAATCCCGATCATCTTCATCTCCGCCCTGACAGACACTTCAAGCAAGGTCCGGGGGCTGGAAGTTGGCGGAGTCGATTTCATCTCCAAGCCTTTCGAGAAGGCCGAGGTTCTGGCCAGGGTCAAGGTACACCTGAAGCTGCGCTTCACCTACCGCGCCCTCATCGAAGCCCAGGCCCAAAGGCTGGCCCAGGTCCAGGACGCGCAGCAGGCCCTCCTGGTCCTGCCCGCCGAACTGCCCGAGGCGGGATTCGCGGTCCGCTTCGAGCCGGTCCTTGAGGCGGGCGGAGATTTCTATGACGTGCTGCATGTCGGCGGCACGACCTTCGACTATGTCGTGGCCGATGTCAGCGGACACGACCTCGGCACATCCTACATCACCTCGGCCTTGAAAGCCCTGCTCAGCCAGAACTGCAATCTGGTCACCTCCCCGACGGAGAGCCTGACCATGATCAACAGCGTCCTCTGCCGCATCCTGACCGGCGGCACCCACATCACGGCCGGATTCGCCCGGCTGAACCGCGAGCGGCGGACCCTGACCTACGTCAACGCGGGGCACCCCGCGCCTGTCCTTCTCAGGGCGGGAGGCGGCGCGGAAATCCCGCAACCTTCCGGAGACATTCTGGGCGTCTTCGATTCCGTCTGGTTCGAAGCGCTGGAGCTTTCGGTGCAACCCGGCGACCGGCTGTTCATGTACACCGACGGTCTCATAGAAGGTTTCGGAGACAAGAAGATGACGCGCGAGGAAGGACAGGCCCGGCTCAAAGCGGTCTGCGAAGCGCACCGGAATCTGCCCCTGGCGCAGGCCGTGAATGCAATCCACGAAACGCTGGCCGAGCCTGGGGCAGCGCGTGAGGATGACACCATCTTCCTTGGCCTGGAGGTCTGACATGTTTGAACTGACGCCCCTTGCTCAGGGATTCGCCCTTGAAATGGACACCATCCTTGAAAACGTGGACCGCTGCGTGGATCAGATCCGCATTTTCCTGGAGGAAAGAAACGCAAGCGAGCATCTCTTCCCCCTCTCGCTCCTGGCGCGCGAGGCGCTCAACAACGCCATGATCCACGGCAACAACCTGGATCGCACCAAGACGGTGATGTTTCGGCTGCTGGCCCGCGCAGACGGCTTTGATCTGCAAATCATGGACGAAGGCCCCGGATTTGCCTGGGACAGGCACATGCAGGCCCGCAGCCAGGCCGACGACGTCAGCGGGCGCGGGCACGAGATTTTCCGCAATTATGCCAAGGCCGCCCGCTACAACACCAAGGGCAATGCCCTGACGCTTGAATATCGAGGCTAGCCATGCATTCCATTCAGATCAAGACAAGTGCCAAAGAGGCCATGATCGACATCACCGCGCGTCTGGAAGAGCTTCTGAAAAGCCGGGAAACCGTTTCAGGGCTGATGACGGTCTACACGCCGCACACGACCACGGGACTGACCATCAACGAAGGGGCCGATCCCGACGTCTGCCGGGACATCCTGGCCCACCTGCGGAGCATGATCCCCCAGCATGCAGGCTTTCGCCACGCCGAGGGCAATTCGGACGCGCACATCAAGGCGACGCTCTTCGGATCATCCGTGCAGGTCATCGTACACGAAGGGCGGCTCATGCTCGGGACATGGCAACGCATCTTCCTGGGGGAATTCGACGGACCCAGAACGCGCACGATCTGGGTCACGTTCACAGGCTGACTCATTCCTCCCGCAAGGGCCGAGTCATGAGTTCACGCACCGCCTCGGCGGGATTCTTGTTCTCGAAAAGGACGGCGTGAACCTGGCCGGTGATGGGTAAATCGATGCCCTTATTCACGCCCAGCGCGTGCACGGCCTGGGTCGTTTTCACCCCTTCGGCCACATTGTGCATCCCCGCCAGGACTTCCTCCAGGGTCTGCCCTCGGCCGATGGCCAGCCCCACCTGCCGATTGCGGCTCAAATCCCCGGTACAGGTCAGAACCAGGTCGCCCATGCCGGACAGGCCCATGAACGTGGCCGGACGCGCGCCCATGGCCGCGCCCAGGCGCGACATTTCGGACAGTCCGCGGGTGATCAGCGCCGCGCGGGCGTTCTCTCCAAACCCCAGGCCGTCGGAAATGCCCGAAGCTATGGCCATGATGTTCTTGACCGCCCCGCCCAGCTCCACGCCCGTGACATCATTGTTGACGTAGACGCGAAAGCTCTCCGTGGAAAAAAGCCCCTGCACCAGATCGGCCAGCGCCGGATCGGCGCAGCCCAGAGCCACGGCCGTGGGCATGTTCGCCACCACCTCCGAGGCAAAGGACGGCCCCGAGAGCACCGCGTAGCGAGGCTCAAGGCCGGACAGTTCGTCGCGCACCACCTGGCCCATGGTCCGGAACGTGCCCAGCTCCACGCCCTTGCTCGCGCAGACGATCCCGGTCCGCGTCGGAAAAAGGCCGCGATGTTCGCGCAGAAAAAGGGCCAGATTCTGGCACGGCACGGCAAGCACGACGCAGGCGGCCCCGGCCAGCACCCGGGCCAGATCCGTATCCGCCCGCAAGCTCGGGCTAAGTGGCAGACCAGGCAGATAGCGGCTGTTGGCGGACCGCTCGTTCACGTCCTCGGCGATCTCCGTCCGCCGGGCCCAAAGCCAGGCCTCTTCGCCCTTGCAGGCCAGCAAATTGGCCAGGGCCGTACCCCAGCTCCCGGCTCCAAGTATCGAAATCTTCACGAAAAAACCTCCATGCGGATCTTTGGGCAAGCCCGCTTACTATCGAAGATGCTCCGCGTTCTGTAAAGGGCGCTATTGCCAGCATATGGCGAAACAGGTAAGGACCGACGCGAAACAAACCCGGAGTTTCGGGCTCCCTCAGGAGAAAAAGTGGATTTTACCCAAAGCGAACACGACATACTGCGCATCGTCCAGGACACCCTGCCCGACAGCGCCACCCCCTACGCGGACATTGCCCGTCAGACCGGCAGTACGGAAGAGGAAGTCCTCGCGCTGCTCAAAAAACTCAAAAAAGGCGGCCAGATTCGCCGCTTCGGTGCAACGCTGCGCCATCAGCAGGCGGGCTACGGCTTCAACGCCATGGTGGCCTGGTACATCGAAGAGGGGTTCGACCCCGACGAGGTCGGACGCATCATGGCCACACGCCCCGAAATTTCTCACTGCTATCTGCGCCCCAACTGCATGGACTGGCCCTACGACATGTACACCATGATCCACGGCAAAAGCCGCGAGGACTGCATGCAGGTCGTGCAGGCGCTCATGGAGCAGACCGGGGTGACCCAGTACGAAATGCTTTTCAGCATAAAAGAGCTGAAAAAGACATCAATGGAATATTTCTAGCGCATTCACGGAGGGATGACATGACCATATCACAGGAACTTTTCCAGAAGGCTGGAACCCTCATCCCGGGCGGTGTCAACAGCCCCGTGCGGGCCTGCAAGAGCGTGCACTGCGATCCGCTCTTCGTCGCCTCGGCTGGCGGCAGCAAGCTCACGACCGAAGACGGTGACGAATTCATCGACTACGTCATGTCCTGGGGGCCCATGCTGCTCGGCCACAACCACCCCCAAGTGGCGGCGGCCATCGCCGAGACGGCCACCAGAGGCACAAGCTTCGGAGCGCCCTGCAGGCTTGAGGTCGAACTGGCCCAGGCCGTGGTGGACGCGGTCCCTGGCATCGACATGGTGCGCATGGTCAGTTCCGGGACCGAGGCGACCATGAGCGCCCTGCGATTGGCCAGAGGCTACACGGGCAAAAACGGTGTGATAAAATTTCACGGCGGCTATCATGGCCACGCCGACGCATTTCTGGCCAGCGCCGGTTCCGGCGTCGCCACCCAGTCCATCCCCGGCACCCCCGGCGTGCCAGCCGACGTGGTCAAGCACACGCTGCTGGCCCACTATAATGATTTGGACGCCGTGCGGACCCTGTTTGAACGGCAGGGAGACGACATCGCGGCCGTCATCGTCGAACCGGTGGCCGGCAACATGGGCCTGGTCCTGCCGAAGCCCGGATTCCTGGAGGGCCTGCGCGAGTTGACCCGCAAGCATGGGGCATTGCTCATTTTCGATGAAGTCATCACCGGATTTCGGGTCAGCTTCGGCGGAGCCCAGGCGGCCTTCGGCATCGACCCGGACCTGACGTGCCTCGGCAAGATCATCGGAGGCGGCCTGCCGGTTGGAGCCTACGGCGGAAAACGAGAGATCATGAGCCACATCGCACCCAGCGGCAACGTCTATCAGGCCGGAACGCTCTCGGGAAATCCCCTGGCCATGGCCGCGGGCCTTGCTACCCTGAAGGCGCTGGCCAAGCAGGATTACCCGGCTCTCGCCGCCCGCACCGATGCGTTCTCCGGGGAACTTGAGAACATTTTGCGCGGCAAGGGCGTGCCCGTGACCCGTAACCACATCGCTTCCATTTTCACACTCTTCTTCACCAAGACTCCGGTCGTCGACTTCCCCTCGGCGCAGACGGCCGACAGCAAGGCTTTCGTGTCTTTTTACCAGCAGATGCGGGCACAGGGCATTTATCTTGCACCTTCAGGATTCGAGTGCGCCTTCACATCGTTCGCCCACTCCGAGCAGGATTTTGAACGCACCCTGGAGGCGGCCCGGAAGGTTGAATTCTAGAAAAATCAAAAACCCTTTTTCCGGGCGTCCTTGACTGAAGACCAAGACCGTCGATATATACGTCCCTGCTTGTGCTTTTTGTAACTTTTCTTTCTGGAGGTAGAAAGAGGATGAAAAAGAAATTGTTGATCAGCCTGATCTGCGCGGCTTTCCTGTGCTTGGGCGCCGTCATGAGCGTCAGCGCTGCCGACGCTCCCGGAGACGACTACGTCATCAGCGCCCCTGAGGGAATGAAGGCAAAACCCAAGGGTGACAAACCCGGGGCCCTGCAGAAAACAGTGCCCTTCCCCCATTCCAAACACGCCACTGTAGAATGTGTCCAGTGTCACCACACCCTGGAAGCCGACGGCGGCGCAGTCAAGAAGTGCACCACTTCCGGCTGCCACGACTCCCTGGAGTTCCGCGACAAGGCCAATGCCAAAGACATCAAGCTGGTGGAAAACGCTTTCCACACCCAGTGCATCGATTGTCACAAGGCTCTGAAAAAAGACAAGAAGCCCACCGGCCCCACCGCCTGTGGCAAGTGTCACACCAACTAGCGTTCACGCTAGAGACCGCACATCAGCACAAGCAAAGGCCGGCCTTTGGTTGCCCTCGCCACAGACCCTGTGGCGGGGGCTTTTTTTTCGGTCGGAAATCAGATAACCCGCCCCGTGCATTGCCCTTGCCCAGGCTTCTTGATAGGAAAAGCCGATGTCCACAACGCCAAGAAAGGATCACGCCATGACCACAAGCACCAACCCGACGGACGATATCATTGAACTGACGGAGATCGTGGAAGAAGGAATCGCGCTGGATAAAAAGTTCGAAGACTTCGCCATGGACAAGGCCGTTGACGCCAAAAGCCTGGACAAGGAGCTTGACGACCTGCTTCGCGACGCCGAACCCCAGTCCGCGCCTGCCGAGGCAACCGGCGATGAAATCGATCTGGATATCCTCTTCGACGAACCGGCTCCCACCCCGGCCCGGCCCCAGGCTCCCGCAGCCCCGGCCAAAACGCAGACGCCCGATCCCGGCATGGACATCTCGGATCTGGACGATCTTTTCGATTCTCTAGGCATCGGAGACAATGACAACGATGATACCGCGCTCGACATCATTCTCGACGGGGACATGCCGGAACCGAAGCAAAAAGGCGACGATACTTTTTATTCCTCCGACTCCATCGATCTCGAGCTCGAAATCCCGGGTTTGAGGAGCGATGAAAAAGCCGCCAGCATCCAGGACTTGACCGACGACCTGCTCACGGACATCCCGGAAACCGTGCTCCTGGAATCGACTGACAAGCCCGAGCCCCCCGCCCCCGAAGCGCCCGTCAAGGCTGCCGCCGAGGCAAAACAGGCCGAAGAACCCGTGGAGGCTCCCGTAATCCAGCTCGGCACCCCTGTGGTGGACGAGCCCGAGCAGGCGGAAGCGGATGAACCCGCGCCTCTTCAGTCGGCAAAAGAGCAAGCCCCGCCAGCGGCCTCTCCGGCCCAGGCGGCTCCTGAAGCCGCGCAGACGCGGCTTGAAGGTGAACCGACGGTCTCAAGCGCCGAACTCGAAATCATCAGCGCCCGGCTCGACGCCCTGGAGTCCCGGCCCGAAGTCGCCCCCGCACCGAGTCCTGAAGAACTCCTGGCCCTCCTGCCGCAGTCCCCCAAGGACCTGCCCCTGACCGAGGCCCTGCGCCGGGAAATCCTCGAACATGTCGAGACCAGGGTGGCGGAACTGGCGGCATCTTCCAGCGTTGACGGGCTGCAGGAATCCGTGAGCGCCCTGCAACAGCGGGTTGAATCTCTGCCTGACTTTTCGGCGGAACTTGCCAAAACCCTGCCTGCCTCGGCCATGCAGAAAATCGAGGCCGAACTTGAGGGCCTGCGTTCACAGATTGAGAACCGGGAAGAACCCGGAGCCGAACAAATCCTGGCCCTCCTGCCGCAATCCCCCAGGGAGCTGCCCCTGGCCGAAGCCCTGCGCCAGGAAATCCTCGAACATGTCGAGGCCAGGGTGGCGGAACTGGCGTCTTCGGCCAGCATGGACGGACTGCAGGAATCCGTGAACGCCCTGCAAAGCCAGGTCGAATCCATTCCGGACATCCACGCCGAACTGGCCAAGACCCTGCCCGCCTCGGCCATGCAGAAAATGGAAGCCGAACTTGAGAACCTGAGAGCCCTGGTGCGCGGGCAGGAAGAAACCTTGAGCGCCCTGCAAAAAGCCCTGTCGGACAAGGATGCCGCCATGGCCGCCCTTGGCGACGAAGCAAATCGCCTGCGCGCGGAGCTCGACGCCCTGGCCGCCAAGGCCCCCGCAACCCCGGATCTGGACGCTATCAGAAGCGGACTTCAGGAATATGTTCAGCAGCAGATGCCCGCCGCCGCGGCCAAGATCATCCGCGAGGAAATTCAGGCCCTGCTCCAGGAAATGGAAGACTGAGCCGCCCCCCGGGGTCAAGGCTCCGGGAGGCTCTCGACTCCCACTTTGGGCTGTGCTAGCTAGAAAAAAAACGAAGGGATGGCTTCAGGGTTTTTCTTTCTTTTTTTACCGCCCGGTTTTCCCCCAAAGCAGGTCGATACCATTCCCCCCGGGCGGTTTTTTTGTTGCATTTCAACCCAGAGAGAGACACTCATGGACCAGATCCAAAAACAAGCCCTGCAGGTCGCCAAGGAAATCGTCGTCAAGTTCATTGAAGTCGGACGCATCTCCCCTTCCAATTTTTCCGAATACTTCGAACCCATCTACGACGACGTCTACCGCACGGTGACCAAGACCGGTCAGATTTCGGACATCGAGAAGGACAGCGCCGTTGAACCCGAATGAGCACGGAAAGCGGGTCTCCAGCCTTTTCGACAACATCGCGACCTGGTACGACTTTCTCAATCATTTCTTAAGCTTGGGCCAAGACATCTACTGGCGCTATCGTCTGGTGCGCACCCTGCGGACCGGAGCCACGGGCGCGGTGCTCGACCTTGCGGCCGGAACCCTGGACGTGAGCAGGGAAATTATGCGCCGCCATCCCACGCTAAAGATCCTGAGCATGGACTTTTCCCGCGCCATGCTCTGCAGCGGCAAGAAAAAAGTCGTGAGCCAGCCAGCCATTTTTCCGGTCCAGGCCGACGGACGCGCCCTGCCCTTGCCTGACGGATGTGTCGACACGGTGACCATCGCCTTCGGCATCCGCAACATCCTGCCCAGAAGCGAAGCCTACAGCGAGATTCTGCGCGTCCTGGCACCCGGAGGACGGCTGTGCATTCTTGAATTCGGCACGGGACAGGCCAGGATCTGGCAGGGAGCCTACAATTTCTATCTCGGCAAGGTCCTGCCCCGCATCGGGCGCTTTTTCTCCAAGAATCCCGAAGCCTACCAATACCTGGCTGACACGATCCTGGCCTTTCCCAACGCTTCGGCCCTGGCCAAAGAGCTCCGGGACGCCGGTTTCGACCAGGTCGGCTATCAGGCCCTGAGTTCGGGAATCGTCTATATCCACGTGGCCCAAAAACCGTCCTGATGCCCTCCCGGCCGCTCATTGCCGTCACCCCTCAACCCTTTGGGACATGCTGTAACGAGGAACTCCCATGATCACTTTTGAAGATATCGCATCCGGCGCCTCGGAAGTTGCCGTGGTGGGACTGGGCTATGTCGGCCTGCCCCTGGCCGTGGCCCTTGGCGACCACTTCAAGGTCATTGGCTTCGATATTTCCCGCCCCCGCATCGAAGAGCTGCAAAGCGGCAGGGACTCCACGCGGGAAGTGGAGCCTGAGAAGCTGGCCCGCGCCCGGGTCGAATACACCGACGATCCCGCAAGGCTGGCCATGGCCGGAATCATCGTGGTGGCCGTGCCAACGCCCATCGACGGCAACCGCAAGCCGGACCTGCGGCCCGTGGTCGGAGCCACCGCCACCGTGGGCGCGCACATGCGCAAGGGCTGCATCATCGTCTATGAATCGACGGTCTATCCCGGGCTGACGGAAGAAATCTGCGTGCCTTTGCTGGAAGAGAAATCCGGCCTGACCTGCGGCAGGGATTTCACCGTGGGCTATTCCCCGGAACGCATCAATCCCGGCGACAAGGTCCACACCCTGGAGAGCATCGTCAAGGTGGTCGCAGGCCAGGATCAGCCCACGGCGGACTTGCTGGCCCGCTTCTACGCGTCCATCGTCAAGGCCGGGGTGCACCGCGCTTCGAGCATCAAGGTCGCGGAAGCCGCCAAGGTCATCGAAAACACCCAGCGGGATCTGAACATCGCCCTGATGAACGAACTGGCCCTGATTTTCGACCGCATGAGCATCGACACCAACGAAGTGCTCGAGGCCGCGGGCACCAAATGGAACTTTCTGCCCTTCCGGCCGGGCCTGGTCGGCGGACACTGCATCGGGGTGGACCCCTACTACCTGACCTTCAAGGCCGAATCCATCGGGTTCCATCCGCAGGTCATCCTTGCCGGCAGGCGCATCAACGACGGCATGGGCAAGTTCATCGCCGAGAAGACCATAAAGGCCATGATCGATGCCGGATGCCTGATCAAGGGCGCCCGCGTCGGCCTTCTGGGCCTGACCTTCAAGGAAAATGTGCCGGATCTGCGCAACAGCCGGGTAGAGGACATCATCCACGAACTTTCCGACTATCACGTCGATGTCTTGGTGCACGACCCGCTGGCCGATGCGCGGGAAGCCAAAGAGGAATACGGGGTGGATCTTTTGCCCCTGCCGGAACTGCGGCAGCTTGACGCTCTCATTCTGGCGGTCTCGCACGCCGAGTTCGCGCAGCTTGACGCGGGCCGCATCGCGGCCATGTTCAAGAATCCCGCCGGCGGAATCGTCATCGACGTCAAGGGCTTTCTGGACAGGGACGCCCTGTCGCGCGAATTCAAATACTGGCGTCTGTAAACCATGGACCCCGCATGATTCTCCTGGCCTGCGCAACACAGCTGGAATGCCAGAACGCGGCAAACCTGCCGGCAGCTTCTCCGACGGATACGCTTAAACCCGTACGCATCCGAGGACGCGACTTTCTGCCCTGCCCGGTAGGCATCGGGCCGGTGGCCGCAGCCTTCAGCGTGGGAGCCCTGCTCGAACGCCATCCCGAGGTGACCGGAGTTCTGAATCTGGGCATTTGCGGCAGCTTCGACATGGCCCGCGCCCCCCTGGGTTCGACCTGCGTCGCCGACGCCGAAATCTGGCCGGAGTACGGAGTGCGTCATTCCTCACCGGCAGAGGAGGAAGTCTTCGGGCATCGGATGTTCGCCGACCTGCCCCTTGATCCCCCCAACCGGCTCGACCTTGATCCGATCGCGCAAGCGGCCGCCATGGGCATGACCCTGCATCCCGCGTGGGCCATCGGCCCGAGCCTGACCGTGGCCGGAGTGAGCGGGGACCCGCAGCGCGCGCAATCGCTTCGCGACCTTCATGGCGGACTCACGGAAAACATGGAGGGATTCAGCCTCGCGCTGGCGGCACGGCGGCTGGGCATCGCGTTTCTGGAGATCCGCACCGTGTCCAACCCTGTCGGCGCCCGCGACAAGCGTCTTTGGAATTTCAAGCTGGCGTTGAACGCCCTGCAAAACATTCTCCCCGTTCTCACCGGAGACTCGGCATGACCCCCCTTAGCGTTGCCATTTCGCCCTGCCCCAACGACAGCTTCATCTTTGGAGCCTGGGTGCTCGGCCTAACCGCATCCCCGGCCGGACGCGACTGCCGGTTTTTCTGGCATGACGTGCAGGAGCTCAACCAGGGAGCCTTCGCCGGCGCCTGGGACGTGATCAAAGTCAGCGCGGCCACGGCCCTGAATTTGGGCGACACGTACACAATCCTGCCCTGCGGCGGGGCTTTCGGCCTCGAACATGGACCCAAGCTCGTGACCCGCAAGGATTTTTCGGGCACTCCGCACAGGATCGCCGTGCCCGGCCTCGACACCACGGCGGCCTGCGTGCTGCGCGCCGCCCTTGGCGGAAATTTTGTCCCGGTGCCCATGATCTTCCACGCCATCGTCGATGCCGTGCGCGCCGGAGACGTGGATGCGGGGCTGCTCATCCACGAAACCGCGCTGGTCCATGACCGCTACGATCTTGCCCTGCGCCTCGACCTTGGACAATGGTGGCGTGAGCACACAAACGCCCTGCCCTTTCCCCTGGGCTGCATCGTGGCCCGGAACGAACTCGGCACGGACCTCCACGCACGCATAGCGGACAGCATCCGCGCGAGCATCCTTCATGCCAGGGCCCGGCAGGACTCCGTCATGCCATTTATCTCCTCCCTGGCCAGAGAGCTTGACGCGATCACGCTGGAACAACATATTGCCGCCTACGTCAACGAATACAGCCTGGACATGGGCCCAGACGGCCAGGCCGCTCTCAACACGCTGCAAACATTGCGGGATCTTTCATGAACGAAGCCTTCGCCCAACTCAAAGCAACCTTCCTCAAAGAGCTGCCGGCCATCAATGCCGCCATCGCGCGGGAGATCGACGCCCTGCCCAAACTGGTCAGACCCGTGGCCGCGCATGTCATGGACGCCGGAGGAAAACGCCTGCGCCCCATGCTCACGCTTCTCTTTGCCCGCGCCCTGGATTTCCGGGGAGACAATCTGCAGACCCTGGCCAGTTCCCTGGAGTTTCTGCATTCGGCCACCCTCATGCACGACGACATCCTGGACAACGCGGACCTGCGCAGAGGCAAACCGGCCGCCCACACCATCTACGGCATCACACCCACGGTGCTGGCCGGAGACGTGCTCCTGGCGCTGGCCAACGAAATCGTGGCCCGCACGGACAATCCGGCCCTGACCTCCTGCATCTCCAAGGCCATAATGCAGACGGCCACGGGCGAAATCATGGAGATCGCCGCCATCCGCAAGGCGCACATCACCCGGGCCGAATACATTGAGATCATCACCGGCAAGACGGCCTACCTGATCCAGTCGGCCTGCGAGTTCGGCGTCATCGCGGCGGGAGGGTCCGAGCGCGCGCGCACGGGCGCCAAGACCTTCGGCCTGAACCTTGGCATCGCGTTCCAGCTGGTGGACGACGCCCTGGACTACACGTCGCGGGCCGACACCTCGGGCAAGCCGCTGGGCGGAGATCTGCGCGAAGGCAAGTTCACACTGCCCCTGCTTTTGTATCTTGAATCGCTGCCAGCGGACCAACGCGCGATTACCACCCGGGAGCTCACGGACGTGAACCTGCACCCGGTCAGGCAGGACCAGATCGTCGCCGATGTCGTGGGACAGGGTTTTGCCGAAAAGACCCGGGATGAAGCCAAATCCTATTTGACACTAGCCAGCCAGGCTCTCGCCGTGCTACCCGAATGCCTGGAAAAAAAACTGCTCGGAGCCATGATCGAATTCGTCCTGACAAGAGATAAATAAGCATGCCAAACCAGGATCGCCTTCCCCCTCGCAACCTCGCGACCTCGTTGCGTGCAAGCCTGAAAGCGACCTTTTCGCCGGCCACGGCCCAGCTCCTCCAGGAGGCGGTCAAATCCGAGCCGAACTTCGGTGTCATCGCCTCCATACTGCGGCTTGATCCGGCCTTGGCCACGGCCATCCTTTCCCTCGTCAACTCGCCCTATTATGGACAGACCAGCAAGATTTCCGACGTGCAGCGGGCGGCGATCATCCTTGGCGACAACGAGATCCTGCGCATCGCCCTGTCCCTGTCCCTGCAGAAAAACCTGAACTCGATTCTGGAAAAAAACGGTTTCGACACCTTCGCCAACTGGCGCATCATCATCTGGGCGGCACTCGGAGCGCAGCTCATCGCCCAGCGTCTGGCCCCGGAAGAAGCGGAAACCGCCTACATCTGCGCCCTGGTCAAGGACCTATCCCTGCTTCTCTACGCCGCCAATTTTCCCGAACATCTCCTGCCGCATCTCAAGCGGCCGGACTTCGTCAACACCGGCCCGACCTTCATGTCCTGGCAGGACCATCTTCCGGAGGATCACTCCACCCTGACCGCAGAACTGCTCACGCAGTGGAATTTCCCCGAACCCATGATCGCGGCCATCACCGCGCACCACGACCTGGAACATGTCTTCGACTACCCGCCCCTGACCCAGGCGGTCATTCTCGGAACCAGATGGGCGGAAGCGGAATTTCGCACCGACCCGGCCCCGGACAGCTTGAACCAGCTCAGCTTTCTTCTGGCCAAGGCAGGCGCCCTGCCTCCCGAAGGCATGGACGGGCTGCGTCGGCAATGCGCGACTCTTTTTTCGGAACTGTCCGAGGCCATGAACGTCAAGGATCTTGATCCGGAAGACAGGCTTTACGCCCACTCCCTTCAATCCATCCAGGATTTTCACCACCAGGCCAAGGAAGTCGAGGGCCTGACCGGCGGCAATGCGGCCATCGCGGCCTGCATC
Source organism: Desulfomicrobium norvegicum (assembly GCF_900114595.1). Lineage (NCBI taxonomy): Bacteria > Pseudomonadati > Thermodesulfobacteriota > Desulfovibrionia > Desulfovibrionales > Desulfomicrobiaceae > Desulfomicrobium > Desulfomicrobium norvegicum. The sequence continues at coordinate 56,430 of NZ_FOTO01000002.1, forward strand.
GGCAGGCATCTGCGCTGGAACTGGGACTGTCGCAAAGCCGAGATCATCCTGCACGCGCCCGCCAACACGTACTGGGAACGATTTGTCCTGAACGATGCCGGAGTGCACGGGCCCGACATCGCCCCATCCCTTGAAAAACTCAGGATATTTTCCGAAGACGCCTACCCACTGGAAGCCGAGGGGCAAACGGTCGGAGAGCTGCACCTGAACGACGCCAACGAATCAAGCCGGACCAGGGCCGAAGCCACGCTCTACACGCGCCTCCTGGCCCGGGGCATCCGGCGTCAGGCGCGCACCGTCGGCCAGCTTGAGATCAAGGCCGAGCTGCTTGACATTCTTCCCACCGGAGTTGCGCTGCTCAACGCACAGGGCCGCATCTTGCGGGCCAATCCCACCTTTACCGAATTTCTCGGCGGCGCGGAGCAGCTCGAAGACCGACTGGCGCAGGGCAAGGACGCGGAGCAGGCCCGGCAGGCCATGCAGGGCTGGCGCAATTTCCTGCGCGATTCATCCCAGGGAGGCCATTGCTCCATCCATTGCCCGCTTGGTCCCGGCAAGGAGCCCGCGACCTCGTCCTTCTCCCTGGCCGGTTACAAAATCAGCCACGGCTCGCAAACGAACATTCTGGCCATGGTCCAGAATCTGGCGGAAATCCGGGTGCTCGAATTCGAGGCCCTGCACCAGCGGGACTTCCTGAACACCCTGCTCGGGTCCATGCAGGACCTGGTCCTGACCACGGACAAAATCGGGACCATCACCTTTGCCTCCGGTCGCCACGGCTCGTTCCTGACCGGCCGCAACCTCTTCCACCTGACCCGCCCCATGAACGCGCAGGAAGAATCCTGGGACATGGAATTTCTGGAGCAGAGCCAGGCGGCGGTGGAAGTACAGATCGTCCTTGACGACGAACACTTGCAGCTTGAACTCGTCTTTTCACGCTTTTCGTTCGGAACCGACCATGGGCTGATCGTCGGCCGCAACATTTCGGCCATTCGCAGGCTGGAGCGCAAGATCCGGGAACAGGCCCTTTTCGATTCCCTGACCCAGGTTTTCAACCGGCATCACCTCCAGCCGCTTCTCGACAGGGAAATGTCCCGCGCCAAGCGCACCGGAACCTCGCTCGGACTGATCTTTTTCGACATCGACAAATTCAAGCTCTTCAACGACACCCATGGTCACCACGGAGGCGACAAGGCCTTGAAAGAGCTGGGGCAGCTCCTGCGCCGCATCCTGCGCAAGGGGCTGGATTTTCCCTGTCGCTTCGGAGGAGACGAATTCGTTGTCATCTCCAGCAACTCCACCGTCGAAAACCTGCTGACGATCGCAGAAAGAATTCAGAAAGAATTCAGCATATTGCATCAAAATCAGGTCACCTTGAGCATTGGCATGAGCATGCTCGAACCCGAGGATACCTCGCAATCCCTGCTTGAACGCTGCGACAAAGCCAATTATCAAGCCAAGGCTCAGGGCGGAAACACCATCGTGCACCTGCAGCCAACCAGTACCTCTGAACCATAAGCGCCACCTTAGGAGAACAACATGCCGATCCGAGTCGAAGTGGCTCTGCGCAAGGCAGTTACCGATACCCAGGGCAACAAGACCGCCCACAAGATCAAAAACGAGCTCGGCCTGACCGTGGATCAGGTCCGGATAATCCGGATCTACACCGTCGACGGACTGAGCCAGGCCCAGGTGGATCAGGCCATCGAGGCCGGAGCCCTGCATGACCCGGTCCTGCATACGGCCCAGACCGCTCCGGCGGCCACGGATTTCGACTGGATCATCGAGGTCGGCTTCCGCCCCGGCGTGACCGACAACGAGGGCCGCACCGCTCGCGAAACCCTGCGCACAGTGCTCGGGGAACGCAGCGCGGACATAGCGGTCTACACATCCACCCAATATCTGATCAGCGGCGACCTGAGCCCGGCCCAGGTGGAACACATCGCCAAGGACCTTCTGGCCAATGAACTGATCCAGCGCTTCCAGATCGCGGACAGGGATGCCTGGGCCGCAAGCCCCGGCTTTCCGGCGCGCACTGTGGCGGTCACGGGCGAAGCCTCGAGCACCGTCGATATCGTGGATTTGAGCAGCATGGATGACGCCGCGCTCATGAAGCTCAGCCGCGAAAACATCCTGGCCCTGAATCTTGAAGAAATGCGCTGCATCCGCGACTACTATGCGAGCCCCGAGGTCGTCGCCCACCGCAAGGCCAAAAATCTCCCCGCCGCACCCACGGACGCGGAACTCGAATGCCTGGCGCAGACCTGGTCCGAGCACTGCAAGCACAAGATCTTCAGTTCCCGCATCAGCTACGAGAATCTTGAAAACGGCACCAAGGCTGAAATCAACAGCCTCTACAAGACCTACATCCAGGGCAGCACCAAGCAGTTGCGCCAGCGCATGGGCAAGGACGACTTCTGCCTGTCCGTGTTCAAGGACAATGCCGGCGTGATCCGCTTCAGCGAAGACATAAACGTCTGCATCAAGGTCGAAACCCACAACAGCCCCTCTGCCCTGGACCCATACGGCGGAGCCCTTACCGGCATCGTCGGCGTGAACCGTGACCCCATGGGTACCGGCATGGGCGCGAACCTGCTCTGCAACACCAACGTGTTCTGCTTCGCCTCGCCCTTTCACGACGACGAACTGCCGCCCCGCCTGCTGCACCCGCGCCGCGTTTTCGAGGGCGTGCGCGAAGGCGTCGAACACGGCGGCAACAAGTCCGGCATCCCCACGGTCAACGGAGCCATCGTCTTTCACGAACGCTTCCTGGGCAAACCGCTGGTCTTCTGCGGCACCATCGGCACCATGCCCGCCACCGTGGCCGGACATCCCAGCTACGAAAAGAAGGCCCTGCCCGGCGATCGCATCATCATGACCGGCGGCCGCATCGGCAAGGACGGCATCCACGGCGCGACCTTCTCGTCCGAAGAGCTGCACGAGGGCTCTCCGGCCACGGCCGTCCAGATCGGCGACCCCATCACCCAGCGCCGCATGTACGACTTTTTGATGCGCGCCCGCGATCTGGGCCTCTACAACGCCATCACCGACAACGGCGCTGGAGGACTGAGCTCCTCGGTCGGCGAAATGGCCCAGGACTGCGGCGGCTGCGACATGGACCTGGCCAAGGCCCCGCTCAAGTACGACGGCCTGCGCCCCTGGGAAATCCTGGTCTCCGAAGCCCAGGAGCGCATGACCCTGGCAGTGCCCCCGTCCAAACTGCAGGCCTTCATGGAGCTGGCGGAAGAAATGAACGTCGAGGCCTCGGATCTGGGCTGCTTCACGGACTCGGGCTACCTGCATGTACGCTACAATGACAGGATCGTGACCGACCTCGACATGCAGTTCCTGCATGACGGCTGCCCGCAGATGAAGCTCCGCGCCGCCTGGCGGCAACCGCAGGTCTGCTGTGGCTGCGAAACGCCGCATCCCAAGGTCACGGACCATCAGGACTTCCTGCAGACCATGCTCGGCCGCCTGAACATCTGCTCCCGCGAGTATGTCATCCGCCAGTACGACCACGAGGTACAGGGTGGAAGCGTGATCAAGCCCCTCATCGGAGCCCGGAACGACGGTCCGGCCGACGCCGCCGTGATCCGTCCCCAGCTCGGCAGCGACAAGGCCCTGGTCGTGGCCAACGGCATCTGCCCGAAACTGAGCGATCTCGATACGTACTGGATGATGGCGGGCGCCATTGATGAAGCCGTGCGCAACGCCGTGGCCACCGGCGGCGACATCCGCCACATGGCCGGCGTGGACAACTTCTGCTGGTGCGACCCGGTCCAGTCCGAAAAGACCCCGGACGGAGAATACAAACTGGCCCAGCTGGTCCGCGCCAATCAGGCCCTGGCCCATTTCTGCCTCGCCTACGGAGTGCCCTGCATTTCCGGCAAGGACTCCATGAAGAACGACTATACCGGCGGCGGCACCAAGATCTCCATCCCGCCCACGGTCCTCTTCTCGGTCATGGGCGTGATTAACGACTGCAACAGGACCATGACCTCCGACTTCAAGCGTCCGGACGAAAACGTCTACGTGCTCGGCCTGACCAAAAACGAACTGGGTGGCTCGGAATATGCCGACGCCCTGGGTGTGTGCGGATCGGTGCCGCAGGTCGACGCGGTTTCCGCGCGCATCCGCTACGAGCGCATGCACGAAGCCATCACCACCGGCCTTGTCAGCGCGGCCCACGACGTCTCCGACGGCGGACTGGCCGTGGCCGTGGCCGAAATGGCTCTGGCCGGACGGATCGGTGCTGACATCGACGTGGACAAGATCCCGGCCCTTGATTGCCCGCTGCCCGAACAGCGCCTCTACAGCGAGTCGGCCAGCCGCTTCGTGGTCACGGTGCCGGAAGGCAGGCGCGGCGCCTTCGAAGCCCTCTTCGCCGATGACTTCATGGCCGCCATCGGCCGGACCACATCCGACGAAAAGCTGACCCTGCGCGCTGGAAGCGCAATCCTGGCCAACGCTTCGGTAGAAGACCTGGCCACAGCCTGGAAAAAAACGCTGGATTTTTAAAGGCATGCCTCCGGCGGGCAGGGGACTCGTCCCCTGCACCCCATTCAACTTACTTCAATAAAAAAACGGGCGGCCCAATTTGGGTCGCCCGTTTTTTTATTGCATCCACACAATGCCCCACCCCCCCCTGCAAGGGGTGCAGGGGACAAGTCCCCTGCCCGCCGGAGGCTTCTTCTCCCCTATTTGTAATACACCTTGATCTCGTTGGTCATGACCGTACCCATGCCCGGGGTGGCCTGGCCGCTGGCGATGATTACGTTTTCGCCGGGGCGAAAGCCCACGTACTCCTGCACAAACTTTTCCGCCCTCTTCTGGTGACTGCGGGGCTCGAGCGGGCTCTCCACCGGGGTGATGGCCCAGAAGAAGTTCATCCAGCGCATGATGCGCGCGTCCGTGGTCATGGCGTAGATGGGCTGTGCCGGTCGGCGGGAGCTGATGTACCGGGCCGTGGCGCCCGTGGTCGAATGGCAGACCAGGGCCACGCTGTCGGCGTTGTCGGCCATGAGGCAGGCGGAGTAGGCCAGGAACTTGGGCGGATTCTTTTCGGCCTTGGGCATGTAGGGGCCGCCCAGGCGCTCCAGGTAATATGGCTCGGAATACTGCGCGATCTCGTTGATGAAGCGCACGGCATCCACGGGATAGCTGCCGATGGCCGTCTCTTCGGAGAGCATGACGCAGTCCGCGCCGTCGATCATGGCGTTGGAGACGTCCGTCGATTCAGCGCGCGTGGGGATGGGATTCTTGACCATGGACAAGAGCATCTGGGTCGCGACGATGGCCGGCTTCTGGGCATGCCGGCAGGAGCGCAGGATCTTTTTCTGGATGATGGGCAGCTCGGCCGGGCTGCATTCGAGGCCCAGGTCGCCGCGCGCGACCATGATGGCGTCGGCCACTTCCAGGATGGAGTCGAGCTTGTCCACGGCGTTCTTGCGCTCGACCTTGGCCACCACGGGAATCCAGGTCCCGTGCCGCGCGATCTCGGCCTTGATGTCCTCGATGTCCTCCTTGCTCTGCACGAAGGACAGGGCCACGGCGTCGATGCCGATATCGAGTCCCTGGTGCAGATCGCGGCGGTCCTTGTCGGTCATGGCCGCCACCTTGAGCGTCTTGCCGGGAAAGGCGATGCCCTTGTTGGAGGTCAGGATGCCGCCGTTCAGGGCCTCCATCAGGACCAGTCGGTCGCGCTCGATGACCTTCACGACCTTGAACTGCAGCATGCCGTCGGAAAGGGACACGGGCATGTCCGCCTCCAGGCCTTCCAGAAGCTCCGGCACATCGAGGCTTATGAAGATGTCGCTTTCGGTCGTCGCCGCCATGGATGGCCCGCCAAGGCATACATAGGCCCCTTTGCGGATCTGCAGGGGCGAGCCCTTGACCTCGCCGATGCGGATCTTGGGACCGCACAGGTCTCCCATGACCGTAAGCGGGATGCCGGTCTCCTTCTCGACCTGCCTGATCTTCTGAATGACCGGCCCGAAATACTCCGCGTCGGCATGGGAAAAATTGAGACGGAAGACCCGCACGCCAAGCAGGACCATTTCCTTCATGACGTTCTGATCCATGGAAGCCGGGCCCAGAGTGGCCACTATCTTTGTACGCATGTGCATGTCCCCGCTGGTGTTGATTGGGTGATTAGATGATTCCATACAGGGGTCTGCCGGGCAGGGCAAGTTCGTCCACTCTTTTTTCGATTTCCGCCACACTGACCAGCGCCGGGGCGTGATAGGTCTTGAGCCGGGCGTCGACGACCATGCTCGTGCATCCCCAATGCTTGCAGTGCGTGAATCCGTTCAGCCCGTAGGTGTCCGTGGCCGGGTCCGAGCGGGTAAAGGTCACCCACAGGAAATTGTCCCAGGAATCCGCCGTGAACTCGGCGTCATCGGCGACAACGATGAGCGGAAAACCGCGCAGGTCGGCTTTTGCCAGAACCTGACACAGATTTTCCATGGCCGGGTCGTGGGTGTCGCGCGGCTGGGCGTGGGCCGGACCGGAAAGGACCAGCATGCCCGGAGCAAAAAAACGCGGATTGGAAAACCCGTCCGGCAGGATCAGGGCGGGCAAGGCCGTGCCCAGTTCGCGTTTGGGACTTCCGGCGGCCGTCCAGAGCACCTTGGAGCCCTGATTGAGGCTGATGCCGGAATAATCGAGCGTGTCCATGGTCGTGCGGGTGATGAAATGCAGATCCCGCGACAGATCGAGGCGTTCCAGCACATGCCCGAGGAACCGGGGCACATCGTGGCAGGACAGGTCCGGATCGTCCTCGCGGGCGGCGAGGATGACGTACTTGGAGAGGGAGGTCTGGGTCGTGCCCAGCAGTGACAGCCCGTTGGTGATGAGCTCCTGAGGCTGGCGATCGCCCGCATAGGGCACGTAGCGCTCGCTGCCCACGGCCAAGAGGAGCGGATGCACTCCGGCCGCGTCCACAGCGTGAACCTCGTGCACGCCTCCGAAAACCTGCGGCACCAGCTCGGCGGTCAGTTCATGGATAAACGCCCCAAACATGGTGTCCTCCTGGGGCGGGCGGCCCACCGTGGTGAAAGGCCAGACGGCGCCTTCGCGGTGCAGCACCTCGGAAACCTGCATGACCGGAAAATCGTGCGCCAGGCTGTAGTAGCCGAGATGGTCCCCGAAGGGGCCTTCGGGCTTCTGCACGCCGGGGTCGATGTATCCACGGATGCAGAAATCCGCCTCGGCCGGGATCGGCAGCTCCCCGGGCCGCTTGACCATGGGCACGCGATGCCCGCCCAGCGCACCGGCAAAGAGCATCTCGGCGATGCCCTCGGGTAGGGGCATGATGGCGGCCAGCGTCATGGCCGGAGGTCCTCCGACGAAAATGTTCACGGGCAGGCGGGTCTTGCGCGCGATGGCTTCGGCGTGATGATACCCTATGCCACGATGAATCTGGTAGTGCAGGCCCACTTCCCGGTCCTTTTCAAACTCGTTGCCCGAGAGCTGAATGCGGTACATGCCAAGATTCGAGCCCATGTATCCGGGCTTTGAAGGACTCTCGGAATAGACCAGCGGCAGGGTCACGTAGGCCCCGCCGTCCATGGGCCAGGACACGAGCTGCGGGAGCTGCGAAATGCTGGTGGTGTGGGCCATGATCGGGCCGTCGCTGACGGTCTTGGGCAGGGTGTGCCAGGCGCCAAGGGCCAGCCCTGGCCAGAGCGCGGGCTTTTTCAGGACAAGGGCCGGATCGGCCTTGGCCGAAAGCATGGCCTCCACGCGGCGCAGGGTGGCGCGGAAAATGAATTTTGTCCGCGCCAATGTGCCGAAAATATTGGCGGCCATGGGAAATTTGGTGCCCCTGACGTTGGTGAAGAGCAGTGCCGGTCCACCGGCCTGAAAGACCCTGCGCTGGATGGCTCCGGCCTCGATATAGGGGTCGATGGGCTCATCGATGCGTACCAGCTGTTTGGTCCGCTCCAGATCGTCGAGGCAGGATTTGAGATTGCGGTAGATCATGGTGTGCTCCGGGGGCTGGGGCTTTGTAGGCTTTTTTGGTGGACGCTACGGACGGAATGGGCGGAATGGGCTGGATGAACTACGCAGAGCTTGCGCCTGTGGGGCGCGTTCCGCCGGGGGCTGGCCTTTATCTGTGGAACGTTATGTGTACGTTGGGATTTTGCCGCCATTCGTCGAACTTCTTGCGCAGCCACTTTTTGAACAGGTTGCGCGTTGCCGGCAGAAGGATGAGCAGGCCTGCGATGTCGGTCAGGAAGCCCGGCGTCAGGAGTACCATTCCGGCCAGAAAGATGAGCACGCCGTCGAGGAGTTCTTCGGCGGGCATGAAGCCCTGGTCCAGATTCTCGCGGATGCGCATCATGGTCGACAGCCCCTGCATGCGCGCCAGATGCGCTCCGGCCAGGGCCGTCAATATGACCAGGGCGATGGTCGGGAAGGCCCCGATGGAGCCGCCGACGGTGACCAGCACGTAAATCTCGGCCACCGGCACCAGCACAAAGAGCAAAAACAGCTTTCCGAACATTATCCCTCCCTTCCGGCCAGTTGATCCAGGGTTTCGCGGTCCCGCAGGCCCAGAAAATAGAGCACGCCGTCAAGACCCACGTTGGAAATGGCCTGCCCCGCGCCCTGACGGACCACGGGCTTGGCGTGAAAGGCGATGCCGAGCCCGGCCACGTCGAGCATGGGCAGATCGTTGGCCCCGTCGCCCACGGCGATGACCTGCGACAGGGAGATGTGCTCCTCGGCGGCGATGGACTTCAGCAACCGGGCCTTGCCCGCGCCGTCGACGATCTCACCCACCAGTCCGCCGGTCAGGACCCCGTCCTTTATCTCAAGCTCGTTGGCGTGCACGTAGTCGATGCCGAGTTGCTCCTGCAGGCGGTGCCCGAAATAATTGAAACCGCCGGACAGGATGGCGATGGTGTAGCCAAGGCTCTTCAGGGTGCGAATGAGTCTTTCCGCGCCCTCGGTCATGGGCAGGGTCGCGGCGACATCCTGCAGCACGGTTTCGGGCAGACCCTTGAGCAGGCTCACGCGCTTGCGCAGGCTCTGGGAAAAGTCCAGCTCTCCGCGCATGGCCGCCTCGGTGATGGCCGCGACCTCCTCGCCCACTCCGGCCCGCTTGGCAAGCTCGTCGATGACTTCGGCCTGGATCAGGGTCGAATCCATGTCGAAACAGACCAGCCGACGAATGCGACGGAAGGCGTTGTCTTCCTGAAAGCCGATGTCGATGCCCTGTTCCCGGGAGAGGTCCAGAAAAGCAGCGCGCATGCCGGAGATGTCTTCCGGAGTGCCGCGCACGGAAAATTCGAGGCAGGACCGGGGCATGGCCGGCGGATTGGCCAGGGATCTGCGACCCGAAAGACGGGTGATGCAGTCGATGCTCAGTCCGTGCGAGGTGATCACCTCGGCCATGGCCGCCAGATTGGCCGCCGTTATGGTGCGCCCGAGCACGGTCACGATATGCCGCTTGCGGCCCTGCACGCCGACCCAGCGTTCGTAATCGTCCTCGGTCACGGGGGAAAACTTGAGGTGCAGACCCTGGTTGTGGGCCCAGTAGAGGAGGTCCTTCAAAATGGGCGAGGATTCGTTCTCGCGCGGCACCTCGATGAGCACGCCAAGGGAGAGGTCGTCGTGAATGACGGACTGGCTGATGTCGAGGATGGTCACCCCGGACTCGGCCAGCTGCCCCATGATCCCGGCCAGAAGACCGTCCCGGTCAGTGCCGGCGATTTGTATGAGAATGATTTCGCGCATCTTCTTATTTGTGCAGGAGGTTCCACATGCGTATGGCGACCCATTCCAGCACCACGGCTGGATTGGCCCCCACTTCCAGACTTTCGAGGGCATTCTCGATGATGACGCCCACCTGACGCACCGCGACCACATCCAGCCTCGCGGCCAGGAGGCGTGCCAGCTCGGTCAGGGGGTTGCCGTACCCGGCCTGGACTAGGCTGCGCTGGACCTCGCGCAAAATGGAGTCGGCCATCCGCGCGTCCACGCTGCCCTTGCGCCCCGTCCATTCGAGCCAGGCGCCCTTGCCGCTCTGGATGAACTCGCACAAGGCGCGCAGGCGCTCGCCCAGATCGGGGTCTTCGAGCCCGCCCTTGGGCCAACCCAAGGTAAGCACGAAACTGCGGGACACCAGGGTCGGCAGCAAAATTTCACGGCTCGGAGCCAAAAGCACAAAGACGTTGCCCGGGCTTGGTTCCTCCAGGGACTTGAGCAGCGCATTGGCCGCGCCGTCGCCAAGGGCCTGCGCCTCGGCCAGGATGACCACGCGCGGTCCCCGACCCGCAGGCGGATCGCCGAGCACGGCGCGTACTTCGCGCACCGTGTCCACGTTGATCGAACCCTCGGCCCCGTTCAGGAGAAAAAGATCACGACAGGCGTCATCGGCGATCTGCAGGCAGATGCGGCATTCTCCGCATGGAGGAGCCGCCTCGCGGCACATCAGCCGCGCGGCCCAGAAAAGCCCGAAGGCCAGACGTTCGGAAGCGTTTCCGCCTTCCAGGAGCAGTGAATTGGGCGGAGCCTGGGCAAGGCGTTCCAGAAACCCCGCGATGCGGGGCTGGGAGGAGATGATATGCTGCCAGGGTGTGGACATGATCAAAAAATGGGAGGCGAACCTCCCATTGTCAGCGCAGAATGGTCTGGTCCCGGTCCGGACCCACGGACACGATGGACACCGGAATGCCCAGGATTTCCTCGATGCGGGCGATGTAATCGCGCGTGGCCGAAGGCAGCTCGGCGAAGGTCCGGCATCCGGTGATGTCTTCCGTCCAGCCGGGCATGCTCTCGTAGATCGGCTCGACATAAGCCATGCCGTTCTCTTCCTGCGGCGGATAGGCGACTTCTTCGCCCCGGTAGCGATAGGCCACGCAGAGCTTCAGTTCGTCGAGACCGCCCAGGACATCGAGCTTGGTCAGAGCGATCTCCGTGGGGCCGTTCAGGCGCTGCGATTCGCGCAGGACGACCATGTCCAGCCAGCCGCAGCGGCGCTTGCGGCCAGTGGTCGCGCCGAACTCCGCGCCCTTCTCCTGCATGTAGGCGCCAGCGCCCTCGGGCTGCTCCGTCGGAAACGGGCCCGCGCCCACGCGGGTGGTGTAGGCTTTGACGATGGCCACGATGCGGTCGAACATGCGCGGCGAACATCCTGATCCGGCCGAGGCGTTTCCGGCCACGGTGTTGGATGAGGTCACAAAGGGATAGGTGCCGTGATCGATATCAAGATGGGTGCCCTGCGCGCCCTCGAAAAGAACGCCCTGTCCGGCGGCCTCCTGGATGGCCGAGGACACGTCGCCGAGATAGGGAGTCAGACGCTTGGCCACGGGCAGGAGTTGCTCGAAAATCTTCTGCGCCGACATGGGCTCCTGGCCATAGAGGCCGGTGAGCAAGGCGTTTTTTTCCACCAGGGCTTTTTCGATCTTCTGCCTGAGCAGGGCTTCGTCCGCCAGATCCGCAGCGCGGATGCCGATGCGTGCGGCCTTGTCCTCGTAGCAGGGACCGATGCCCCGGCCCGTGGTGCCGATCTTGTCCGATCCGCTCTTGAAATTTTCCCGCGCGCTGTCGATGGCGCAATGATACGGCATGATGAGCTGGGTCTTCTTGCTGATCAAAAGCCGCTCGGGGCTGACGTCGATGCCCGACGCGGCCAGCTTGTCCATCTCAAGGCAGAACACAAAGGGGTCCAGCACAACGCCGTTGCCGATCATGCACTTCTTGCCCTGATGCAGGATGCCGGACGGAATGAGGTGCAAAATGGTCTGCTTGCCGTTGACCACCAGCGTGTGTCCGGCATTGTTTCCGCCCTGAAAGCGCACGATGGCGGCCACATCCGTGGTCAACAAATCGACTATCTTGCCCTTTCCTTCGTCGCCCCACTGGGCGCCCATGACTACGATATTCGCCATGAATCCGATCTCCTCGTCTTTGGTATATTCGCCGTCAGCGCAATGGCAAATGGCTCCCTTCTTTATGAGAAGGCTGGGGCGAAGTCAATTTACGCAATCGATTGGTCCGGAAAAACTCGAACACGACAATTCGCGCAGCCCGCGCGTCCCGCCCCAGGCCCCGGCACGGCACGGGATTTGCCGTCCATCCGGGCCTGTGCTAGGGGCACATGGATTCACACGGCCCGGACCCACGCCGGACAACGCCAAATCCTCTTTTCGGAGAATATATATGAGTGATCTCAAGAAGATGTATCATACACTGAACCGGGACTCCTTTCCCGCCGACCTGACCTTGACCGTGGGCGAACAGACCATCCGCTACGCCAAGAAAACCTGGAACATCGGCGGCGAACAGAAAGGATTGCGCTACGGCGAAAACCCGGACCAGCCCGCGGCGCTCTATGAAGTGGTCGAGAGCTCCTTCACCATGGACGGCGTCGCCTTCCAGCAGGGACAGCACAAGCTCGTGTCGAGCCTGACCGAGGACAACCTGATCCAGTCCGGCAAACATCCGGGCAAGATCAACCTGACCGACGTGGACAACGGCATCAACATGCTCCAGTACCTCACGGCCAAACCCGCCGCCATCATCCTCAAGCACAACAATCCCTGCGGCGCGGCCTGGTCTGACGAGGGCCTGTTCACGGCCCTGACCCGCGCCTTCGCCTCCGACCGCATCGCGGCCTTCGGCGGCACCATCATCGTCAACCGCACCCTAGACAAGGACTGCGCCGAGTTCATAAGCGGAAGCTACTTCGAGGTCATCGCCGCCCCGGATTTCACGGCCGAGGCCCTGACCGTCCTGACCGCGAAAAAGAACCTGCGCATCATCGGCATCCCGGCGCTGGCCGAGCTGGAAAAAATTGTCGGCACCCCTTTTCTGGATATAAAATCCCTGGTCGACGGCGGACTCATCATCCAGGCCTCCTTCAGGAACAGAATCCTGACCGAGGACGACTTCCTGCCCGCCGAGGCGATCAAGGACGGCACCACCCATCTGGCCCGCAAGCCCAGCCGCCGCGAAGCCGAGGATCTGCTCTTCGCCTGGGCCGTGGAAGCCGGAGTAACCTCAAACTCCATCATCTTCGCCCGCGACGGGGCCACCGTGTCCATCGGCACGGGTGAACAGGACCGGGTGGGCTGCGTCGAGCTGACCATCCAGAAGGCCTACACCAAGTACGCCGACAAGCTGGCCTTCGAACGCCACGGCCTCTCCCTGTACGAGCTGAAGCAAAAAGCGCAGGCGGACCAGGAGCTGGCCTCTTCCCTGGCCGAGATTCTGGCCAGCACCGAACAGGCCAGGGGCGGCCTGCCCGGCACGGTCCTCGTCTCGGACGGATTCTTCCCCTTCCGTGACGGCGTGGATCTGGCCGTGGCCCAGGGCGTGACCGCCATCGCCCAGCCCGGCGGCTCCATCCGCGACTGGGAAATCATCCAGGCCGTGAACAGCGCCACCCCGCAGGTGGCCATGGTCTTCACCGGCCAGCGCTCCTTCAAACACTAGAACACGGCCCAAGGGCCGTTCACCCGAGCCGGCCAGGTCGGCTCACGCGCACAGCGCATAAGGCCTTTTATGTCCACCTCTCTATCCCTGCAGCCAGGGTGCATCATGGAATTCCTGCAGGACAACCAGCCCGTCACGGCCTGGGTCCTGGACGTCCAGGGGCCTCGCCTGCGGGTCTTCACCTCGGGGCAGCGCGAGCTCAAGCTCCCGCTGTCCCGCGTCCTGCCCTGGCTTGGGCCCCAATGTCCGGCGGGAAGCAGCCGTCAGGAGATGCTCGATCTGCTGCGCACGCACAACGGGCGCCGGGAACGCCTGGCGGAATCCGTCGATGCGCTGGAAATCTGGGACCTGGCCCAGGGCGAAGTGGACGAGGCGGGCATTGAATGGTTCGCAAGCCTGGTCTTCGAGGAGGCAAGCCCCGACCAGCTCGCGGCCCTCGGGCGCAAGCTGCTCCAGACCAAGACCCATTTCAAGTTCTCCCCGCCCCAGTTCGAGATCTATCCGCAGGAAACCGTGGAGCGCCGTCAGGAAGAGCTGCGCAAGGCTCAGGAGCGCGAGCGTCTGGTCGGCTTCGGGCAGGTCTTTCTGCGCGGACTGTGGGACATCTTCTGCAAGCGCAAAAGCACCCTGCCCCAGCCCGACGAGGAGCAGGCGAGCCGCATCCGCGACCTGCTCATGACCCGTCTGTGCAACCCCGACGACCGGGATTCGGACGCCCTGTGGAAGACCATGTGCCAGGGCATGCCGGAAGACCCGCACCTGCCGCTCTTTCTGGCCCAGGCCTGGGGCATCGTGCCGCCGCATTTCAATTTCCACCTCTGCCGCGCCCAATACTACTGGGAGCCGGACTGGGCCGAGGCCCACGCCGAGGCGGTAACGGCCCTGCAGGAACGGGTTCTGGCCTCGCGCACAGAGCCCATCGTCGACATCGTGACCATCGACTCCTCCAGCACCCAGGACATCGACGACGGATTCGACCTGACGCGGGATCAGGACGGGTTCAAGCTGCGTCTGGCCCTGGCCTGCCCCTGTCTTGGCTGGGAATTCGGCAGCCCCCTGGACAAAGCGGTGCTGCACCGCTTCACTTCCCTCTATCTGCCCGAAGGCACCAGCCACATGCTGCCCGAGGCCCTGGGCAAGGATTTCTTCAGCCTGCGCGCCGGCCAGGAACGCCCGGCTCTGATCATTTCCTTCGATCTGGACCCGGAAGGAGCCTTGCGCTCCCTTGACCCGCAAATCGCGTGGATCAGCATCAAGGCCAACCTGACCTACACGGGTGTTGAAAACGAAATCGCGACAGCCGATCCCGGAATGCTGCACCACGCCCGCGACCTGGCCACCCTGCTGCGGCAGGCGCGCATCCGCGATCACGCCGTGATCATGGACCAGCCCGATCCGCGCATGGTCCTGTGCAAGGACCCGGTCAATCCGGAAGTCGAGGTCGTGCAGTCCGAATCCACGCCCGAAGCGCAGAAAATCGTGTCCGAGTTCATGATCCTGGCCAACAAGGCCATGGGCTCGTGGGCCCGGGAGACCGGCACCGCCCTGCTTTTCAGGACCCAGAACATCACGCTGCCCGCCGAAAGCGCCGGAGTCTGGACCGATCCCACGGACATCTACCGCATCATCAACAACATGGGCCCCTCCATCCTTGAATGCGAGCCCCGGCGTCACGCCACCATCGGGGCCAAGGCCTATGCTCCGGTGACCTCGCCGCTCAGGCGCTATTCGGACTTCATCAACATGGCCCAGATCATGGCCAGACTGACCGGGCACGGGCGCCTGCTGAACCAGG
The DNA here is from genome assembly GCF_900114595.1 of Desulfomicrobium norvegicum. NCBI lineage: Bacteria > Pseudomonadati > Thermodesulfobacteriota > Desulfovibrionia > Desulfovibrionales > Desulfomicrobiaceae > Desulfomicrobium > Desulfomicrobium norvegicum. The sequence continues at coordinate 71,671 of NZ_FOTO01000002.1, forward strand.
CCGAGCTCGAAAGCCTGCTCCCGCTGCTGTCCAGCAGGGCCGAACTGGTCGGACAGGTTCAGCGCATGCGCCCACGATACTGGAAATACGAATATTTCAGGCAAAATCACAAAAAGATGCGCTGGTCCGGGATCATTGTCGATCCGGGCTCGCACCTGGTGACCATCTCGCTGCCCGATCTGCAGCTCTTCCTGAAGGCTCCGCGCAAGATCTTCGGGGACAAGATCCGCCTCGGCCAGGGCTTTTCCATCAGAATAGGCAAGGTCGATCCCCTGAACAACGAGATCAAGATCGTCGAGGCCTGGGAGGAGGAATGAACTTGTACGGGCAGCCATTTTCACGTAGGGGATTTCGGCACATGCCAATCCAACTTTCCAAAGACCAAGGAGACTGCACATGGTGACAATATTCTGGCTCGCAATCAGCTATCTTCTGGGTGCCATGCCCTTCGGCCTCTTGATCTCCAGAACCTGCTGCGGCATCGACCCGCGCAGTGAGGGCAGCGGCAACATCGGGGCGACCAACGTCGGCCGCCTCTGCGGCACCAAGTACGGAGCCCTGACCCTGGCCCTGGACATGCTGAAAGGCTTTGTGCCCGTGGCCCTGGCCGCGAGCTTCTCGGATTCCTACTTTTTTCTGACGCTGGTCGCCACGGCCGCGGTCTGCGGACACATGTTCTCCGTGTTCCTGCACGGCAAGGGCGGCAAAGGCGTAGCCACCTGGGTGGGAGCCTTCGTGGCCATCTCCACCTCTGGGACGATACTCTGCGCCCTTGGATTCCTCGCGGCCCTGTACTTCTACAATTTCGTGTCCCTGGCTTCCCTGGTCATGGTCGCGCTCATGCCCGTGGTGCTGCTCTTCCAGGGCCTCTTCGGCGCCATTCCCCTGGCCCTGGTGCTCATGGCGCTGATTTTCTGGAAGCACTCCGAGAACATCCAGCGTCTCATGGCGGGCGAGGAACATCCCTGGAAAATGAAGTAACTTTCGTCTTGAATACAACGCGAAAAGCGCGGAAGCCCAAGGGTTTTCGCGCTTTTCGCTTTTCAGGGCAGATGCCTGGAGGGACGAAGGGTTCATGTCGGATGAAGCATGGATTCCCGCCTGCGCGGGAATGACGTGGTCGCAAGGCGAAAATTCCTGCTCATCGACCAAGGGAAGATGCCCGGAGGGGCGAAGGGTTCGTGCCGGATGAAGCATGGATTCCCGCCTGCGCGGGAATGACGTGGTCGCAAGGCGAAAACTCCTGCTCATCGACCAAGGGAAGATGCCTGGAAGGACGAAGGGTTCGTGCCGGATCAAGCATGGATTCCCGCCTGCGCGGGAATGACGTGGTCGCAAGGCGAAAATTCCTGCTCATCGACCAAGGGAAGATGCCCGGAGGGGCGAAGGGTTCGTGTCGGATGAAGCATGGATTCCCGCCTGCGCGGGAATGACGTGGTCGCAGGGCGAAAACGCTGCTCATCGACCAAGGGCAGATGTCCGGAGGGGCGAAGGGTTCGTGTCGGATGAAGCATGGATTCCCGCCTGCGCGGGAATGACGTGGTCGCAGGGCGAAAATTCCTGCTCATCGACCAAGGGAAGATGCCCGGAGGGGCGAAGGGTTTGTGCCGGATGAAGCATGGATTCCCGCCTGCGCGGGAATGACGTGGTCGCAGGGCGAAAATTCCTGCTCATCGACCAAGGGCAGATGCCCGGAGGGGCGAAGGGTTCATGTCGGATGAAGCATGGATTCCCGCCTTCGCGGGAATGACGTGGTCGCAAGGCGAAAACTCCTGCTCATCTACCAAGGGAAGATGCCCGGAGGGGCGAAGGGTTCGTGCCGGATGGAGCATGGATTCCCGCCTGCGCGGGAATGACGTGGTCGCAAGGCGAAAATTCCTGCTCATCGACCAAGGGAAGATGCCCGGAAGGACGAAGGGTTCGTGCCGGATGAATTATGGATTCCCGCCTGCGCGGGAATGACGTGGTCGCAAGGCGAAAATTCCTGCTCATCGACCAAGGGAAGATGCCCGGAGGGGCGAAGGGTTCATGTCGGATGAAGCATGGATTCCCGCCTTCGCGGGAATGACGTGGTCGCAGGGCAAAAATTCCTAGCCGTCGTCGATCCGTAACCACCAATTCAGGCGTTGTTCATGTGTCATTCCCGCGCAGGCGGGAATCCATGCCTTTACCGGAGGAGGCTTTGCACTGGCAAAGCCTCACAGCAGCGATTTGATGCGCTCGACCAAAGGAGCCAGGGTCGGGCGTTCGAGGGCTGAAATGAAGACAGCGTCGGGATGGACGAAGCGCAGGGTCTGGCGGGTCTCTTCGCTTATGCGGTCCGTCTTGTTCAGGGCGAGGATGCGCGGAATGGTGTCGATGGAGAGGTCGCGCAGGATGGACTCCACCGCTTCGATCTGGGCGTCCATCTCCGGATGGGAGGCGTCGGCCACATGCACCAGCACGTCCGCGCTCTCAAGTTCCTCCAGGGTGGCCATGAAGGCCTCGCGCAGATCGGCCGGGAGGTGACGGATGAAGCCCACGGTGTCGGTCAGGATGATTTCCCGGTCCTCGGGAAAACGCAACCGGCGGCTGGTGGGATCGAGCGTGGCGAAAAGCTTGTTCTCGGCCAGGACCACGCTCTTGGTCAGGGTGTTCAGAAGCGTGGACTTGCCCGCGTTGGTGTACCCGACCAGGGAGACGATGGGCAGCCCGGCCTTGTCGCGGCGGCTGCGCGTGGACTTGCGGTGCTTGCGCACGCTCATGAGCTCCGCCTTGATCTGGGCGATGCGCTCGCGAATCTTGCGGCGGTCCATCTCCAGGCGCGTCTCGCCCGGACCGCGTCCGCCAATGCCGCCGGCCAGCCTGCTGAGAGCCCGATTCTGGCCCACCAGGCGCGGCATCATGTACTTGAGCTGGGCCATCTCGACCTGCAGCTTTCCTTCGCGAGTCTGGGCGTGCTGGGCGAAAATGTCGAGAATGAGCTGGGTGCGGTCCAGAACCTTGCGCTCGGTGATCTGGCTCAGGTTGCGCTGCTGCGTGGGGGTCAGCTCCTGATCGAAGACCAGGGTCGCGGCATTCTTCTGCAAGGCCAGGACTTCCAGCTCGGCAAGCTTGCCCCGGCCGAGGATGAGCTTGGGATTGACCCGGGTCACCCGCTGCACGACCTGCCCCACCACTTCCAGTCCGGCCGTATCCGCCAGCTCCGCCAGTTCCGCCAGGGATCGCTCCTGCGCGCCCCTGGACTCCGAAGCCACGCTGACCAGTATGGCCGAGCCCTCACGGGCCGCGGCGGCCACGCTTTGGCCCGTGCGCGCAAGCTCGTCCTCCAGGGCCTTGACGTTCGCTCCGAAATCAAAATCCACATCATCCCAGATCATGGCCGGGTGAATCTGATAGGGCAGCTCGTCGGTGTTCGGAGGCAGGATGTGGGCGATCTGGCAGGTTCTGGGAGCCCCGTCGGAAGACACCGTCAGCACGCTGATGGCGTCAAGACGCAAAAAGACCATGTCCATGAGGTCTTCCTGGGTCAGCAGGGACGAATCGAGATGGGTGTGCAGGAGGCGCAGGCCGGAAAGCCGGGAGTCGGCCTGACGATGGCGCGACAGCTCGGGGATCAGGATGCCGTCCTGCTCTCCGACCAGTACCATGACCGGCACGCCCTTGCGGTTTATGAGCACGCCGATCTGACGGCTGACGCCCCTGCTCAGGATGGCCAGCTCCCGGGCCTGGTCGGGGGTGAACCCGCCCTGGTCGGGAAAGCGTCTGTTGTAGAGCCGGGAAATGGCCGTGATCTGGCTGGGTTTGAGGCCGGTCAGGTTGCCGAGTGGTTTTGATGCTATGGTGTTCTCTCCGTGGCCGGTGTGAGCCGGCCGGGCCGCTCCGTCAGGAGCGGCTCAGGTACTCGGTGATCATGCGGTCGTATTCCGAAGTCAGGGCAAAGGTCGCCACGGCCATGCGCTTGCGGAAGTCCAGGGACAGGGAACCGCCGTTGCTCTTCATCTCCTGCATGCATTCGGCATAGTAGGACGGATCAGGAATGACGGCCACGGAATGAAAGTTCTTGGCCGAGGCGCGCAGCATGGTCGGTCCGCCGATGTCGATCTGTTCCACGGCCTGCTTGTCTTCCAGGGTCTGGCGCACGGCTTCGGCAAAATTGTAGAGATTGACGCAGATCAGATCGAAGGGAGACAGCCGAAGGTCCTTCAGGGTCTGCATATGGGTGGAATCGTCCTTGTCGGCCAGGATTCCGGCGTGCACGTGCGGATGCAGGGTCTTGACCCGGCCGCCCAGAATCTCCGGAAAACCGGTCACGTCGCTAACGGAACGGACTTTGAGGCCCGCCTGGACGAGCTTCTTGCGGGTGCCCCCGGTGGAAACGAGCTCCACTCCCTGCTCTTGCAGAAAACGGGCAAAGTCATCAAGGCCTGATTTATCTGTGACGCTCAGGATGGCCCGGCGAATCGGCAACATGTTCATGGTGTCCCCCTCTCAAAAGAATGTTCGCCGTGCACTGCCACCTTTGATCGCAATATGCAATAACACAGGCAGGCCGAATCCCGGATCGCCGGGATTGGGCCTGCCTTGAGGGAGGGGAACGAAAACGTTCTAAAGCTGGGCCAGAAGTTCGTTCGCCGACGCGTTGCCGGGGTCCAACTCCAAAAGCCGATGCAGATGCGCCTTGGCCTCGTCCTTGCGGCCGCAGGACACAAGGCAACCGCTCAAGGCATAGCGGACTTCGCTCTTGCCCGGATTGATCTCCAGATGCAGCTCAAGGGGGGCGATGGCCTCTGCGGTGCGCCCGAGCACATGCGAAACCTGAACCAGTCCGAAAAGAGCGACGATGTTTTCAGGATTGAGCCCGAGGGCCTTCTGATACAGCTCGAACGCCTTGTCTTCCTGACCCTGCTGGGCGCTGATGAGCGCTATCCCGGCAATGGACTTGTCCGAAGATGCGATATCGTCGGCCTTTTGATACATGGTCAAGGCCTGATTCAGGTCCCCGCGCTGCACCGCAATGGTCGCCAGGCCCAGATACGGATCCGGGTGGACGCCGTTGCTGCTTGCGGCTTTCTGGTAATAACTCTCGGCCTTGTCCAATTCACCCATGAAAAGATAACATTCGCCAAGTTCCTTGTTGATTTCATAATCCAGATGCGAACTCATGGTTCCTCCTCCTTGTCGGCAAATCTAGTATGCGTTGACTGTCTGCCAACGGCTTAGCAACTTTGGTGCCACACCTCTCACCACTCAGCAAAACTTCTCCCCGAACATGCCTCTCTCCTGACAACATGATGATTTTAAATATCATATTGCCTTCTGCGCAATCTGGAATGGTCATTGCAAACCAGACCTCGTCAGCATCCCGGCTCTGTCTCAAGATGAAAAACAAAAGCCGGTATGACAAGGGGTTATCGAATGAAAAGCTTGTTTCCCGATCACATTGATCTGACGGCCAAGGTCATGGATTTTCAGCTGCAGCGTCAAAACATCGTCAGCACCAACCTGGCGAACATCAACACGCCCGGCTACAAGGCCCGCACTCTGGAGTTTGAAAAAGACCTCCAGGCCGCCCTCGGCCTTTCCGAGACCGGAGCCGTGGCCCGCACGCATCCGGACCACTTCCCTCTCGCCTTCGCCGCCGACTCGGCCGAGGCCAGCGTGACCAAATCCTTGACGCCGCGAGTAGTGCAGGGCGTGGACAACGTGGACCTGGACAAGGAGATGGCCGCCATGGCCAAGAACAACCTCCTTTACAACACGCTTGCGACGGTGATGCAGAAAAGCCTCACCGGCCTGAAGCAAACCATCGCTGACGGAGGCAAATAATGGACTTCATGACCGCCATCGATGTCGGGGCGTCCGCGCTCAAGGCCGAACGCACCCATTTGAACGTCATCTCCATGAACCTGGCCAACGCCAAGACGACCAGAACCGCGGACGGCGGACCGTACCGCCGCAAGGAAGTCGTTTTCAAGGAAACCGAAGTGCAGAGCCCCTTCTCCAAGGCCATGAACTCGGCCCTGGATCAGGACGTCAAAGGGGTCAGGGTCGAATCGGTCCAGAACGACCGGCGGCCGCTCAAGCAGGTCTACGAGCCGGGGCACCCGGACGCCGACGAGGAAGGCTACGTCAGCTATCCGGACATCAACGTGGTGGAGGAGATGACCAACATGCTCTCGGCCATGCGCGCCTACGAGGCCAACGTTTCAACCATAACCACGTCCAAGAGCATGTTTTCCAAGGCCCTTGAAATCGGACGTTAGCCCGGACCATGACCCGGACCGGATAAAGTAGCAGACACAGACAAGGAGAAATTCCATGGCGGTATCACCCTTGGCCATCAAGGCCTATTCGGCGGCAAGCGAGCTTTTGAGCAACCCCAAAAGCATCGACGCCAAGAACACGTCCACCAAGGAAGCAACCCAGTCCTTTGCCCAGACCATCGAAGAGTCCCTGGCCAAGGTCAATGAAATGCAGGGGGAAAAATCGCTCATGATCCAGGATTTTGTCTCGGGCAAAAACCAGAACGTGCATGAGCTCATGATCACCCTGCAAAAGGCCGGACTGGCCATGGACATGACCTCCGCCGTCCGCAACAAGGTCATGCAGGCTTATCAGGAAATAATGCGCATCCAGTTCTGATTCTAATACACGCGAGGATTCACCATGCCCCCCTTTCTGCAAAGCACCCTGGCCAAGGCCACGGACTTCTGGACCGATAAATCCCTGGCCCAGCGCATCCTCCTCGGAGGATTGCTGGTCTCGCTCCTGATCGCGTTCTTCGCCATGATCTTCTGGATGAACAAGGTCGACTACAGGGTCCTGTACAGCAATCTGTATCAGGAAGACGCGTCCAGCGTGGTGAGCTACCTGCAAAAGGAAAAAATCCCCTACCGGATCACCGATTCCGGAACCACCATCATGGTTCCAGGGGACATGGTCTACGAAGCGCGGCTCAAACTTGCCGGCGAAGGCTCCCTGCATGGTCAGGGCATCGGCTTCGAGCTCTTCGACGAGAACAAGATCGGCCAAACCAACTTCGTGCAGGGCATCAACTACCAGCGCGCCCTCCAGGGCGAGCTGTCCCGCACCATCTCCGAGCTTTCCGAGGTGGAGAGCGCCCGCGTGCACCTGGTGCTGCCCAACAAGAGCCTCTTCGTCGAGGAACAGGCCCCGCCCTCCGCGGCCATCATGCTCAAGCTCAAGGGCGGCCGCAGCCTGGGAGCGCAGCAAGTGCAGGCCATCGTCAACCTCGTCTCCACCAGCGTCGAGGGCATGACCACCGAACACATCACCCTTGCCGACAGCCGGGGCAAGATCCTCTATGAACCCAAGGCGGACACGGATTTCACGGGTTTGAGCTCGACCCAGCTTGAATATCAGATGAGCATGCAGCGCAGCCTGGAGCAGCGCATCGAACAGCTTCTGGTGCCCATCGTCGGCCCCGGACGCGTCATCGCCCGCGTCAATGCCGATCTCGACTTCGATCGCACGACCATCCGCAAGGAAATCTTCGACCCCAAGTCCGCCGTGGTCAGGAGCGAGATCAGAAACGAAGAGGAAAGCAAGGGTTCGGCCAATGTCGACGGCGGCACCCCCGATCCCAATTACCAGGGCGAGAACGACGGCATGGCCTCCGGCACGGCGCAGGAAAGCACCCGCACTTCCTCCACCACGAATTTCGACATCAACAAGGAAGAGCAGCAGATCATCTCCCAGGTCGGGAGCATCAAGCGTTTAAGCGTTGCCGTTCTCGTCGACGGCAAGTACACTCAGCAGCAGGACGGGACGTACGCCTTCGAGCCGCTCAATGCCGAGCAGATGGAACAAATCCGCCAGCTCAGCCAGCGCGCCGTCGGCTTCGACGACACCCGCGGCGACGCCATCGAGGTCTCCTCGATCTCCTTTGGCGAGCCCATGGGAGCCGAACAGGCCCCGCTTCTGGATGTGGCCTCGCGCTACTTCCAGCTTCTGGGCAAGCCGCTCCTGAACACACTCATCATCCTCCTGTTCCTGCTCTTCGTGGCGCGCCCCGTGGTCCTGGCCCTGATCCGCCCGAAGGTCGAAAAGCCCACCGTGCAGACGTCCGACGAACTGGGCGCGGCCCAGGAACTCATGGCTCTGACCGAAGGATTGAACGAAGAGGACATGGCGGCCGTGGACGCCGTCAAACGTATCGAAAACGCCAAGCACCTCGCACAGCAGCTTGTCGAGCAGAACATGGATCAGGCCGTCATGATCATGCGCCAATGGATGACTCAGGGAGAAGCATAAGTGGCAGCACCTACTGGAAAACTGACCGGGCCGCAGAAGACGGCCATCCTTATCCTGGCCCTTGGCGACGCGTTTGCCTCCGAGGTCTTCAAGAAGTTCGAACGCGCCGAGATCACGGCCGTATCACGGGCCATGGCCAAGCTCGATACCGTGAACAAGGAACAGGCCGAGGAAGTGCTGAAGGAGTTCAACCAGGCCATGACCATCGGCAAGGAGATGCTCTACGGCGGCCCGGAACAGGTGCGCAAGATGATTTCCTCGAACCTCGATTCCGACACGGCGCGCTACATCCTGGACGAGCTTGATTTCGATTCCGGGCCCGTGCCCTTCAAGGAGCTTGGCAACGTCAGTCCCAAGATTCTGGCCCAGATCCTGCGCAATGAGCATCCCCAGACCCTGGCGCTGATCCTGGGGCACCTGCCATCCGATAGCGCGGGGAATCTCCTGCAGAACATGGCCCCCGGAGTGCGGGCCGAAGTACTCATCCGCCTGGCCAAGCTCGAAGCCGTGGCCGAAGAAATGCTGGTCGAGGTCGATCGGGTCCTGCAAAGCCAGCTCATCGCCATCGGCGGCAAGGAAGGCCGCAAGGTCGGCGGCGTCAATTCCGTGGCGGAAATCCTCAACGCCATCGACCGGGCCACGGAAGAGGAAATCATGGCCGACATCGAGGAAGAGAGCGCGCAGCTGGCCGAAGAGATCAAGCAGCTCATGTTCGTCTTCGAGGACATCACCAAGATCGACGACCGCGGCATCCGCGAAGTTCTGAAGGAAATCAGCAACGAGGACCTGACCATGTCCCTGAAGACCGCGCCGGAGGAACTGCGCGAGAAGTTCTTCAAGAACCTGTCCGAACGCGCGGGCAACATGATCCGCGAGGATCTGGAAATCATGGGACCGGTCAAGCTGTCCGAGGTCGAGGCCGCGCAGCAGAACATCGTCAAGCAGGTAAGACGCCTGGAGGCCGAAGGCCGCATCGTCATCGCCGGCAGCGGAGGCGAAGTCCTTGTCTGAGCACGCGCAAAACCCGTGCAGGGTCATTTATGGCTTGCACAGCCGCGACGGCGTCGGACTCAACCGCCCGCCCACCCTGACTTGGAACACGGAGACCGAGGACCACTATATGGAACAGGTACGCCAGCGCGCCCAGCAAATGGCCAAGGATATTCTGGCCCAGGCTCTGGCCGAAGCCGAGCAGATTCGTGCCCGCGCCCAGGCCGAAGGCTTTGCCGCCGGACAAGAGCAGGCCAACTCCATGGCGCAGGCGGAAACCGCGAAAGTCTGCTCCTTCATGGACACGATCCAGGCGGCGATGGTCGCCGAGAAGGAACGCATCTACTCCGAGCACAAGCAAAGCCTCTTCCAGATCATGCGCCTCGCCTTTGAAAAGACCCTGGGTGTCATGCTCGACGAACAGCGCGAGCAGGTCCTGAACACCCTCTTCGAGGAGGCCGTCTCACAGCTCCAGGCCAAGACCTGCATCACCGTGCATGTCTGCGCGCAAGACTTCGAACTGGCCAAGTCCCTGGCCGATCAGACCAGGGAAAAGCGCTCCGATCTTCCGGAACTGCGCATCTGCTCAAGCCTGGAACTTGCTCCCGGCGGAGTGCGCATCGAAAGCGGCGACGGCCTGGTGGACAATTCCATTGCCGCCCGTTTTGAACAGGTCCGCGCCATTCTCGACGGATACGTGGAAAATTCATGACCGCCGATCTTGACGGCACCCTGCATCTGCTGGCCGGCCTGCAGCCGGCGCAAGCCTATGGCAAGGTGACCAAGGTCGTGGGGCTCGTGGCCGAGGGGCGCGGCATAAAGGCCCCGCTTGGCTCGGTCTGTCAGCTTCTGCCGGGGGATACCGGCAAGCAGGTCATCAACGCCGAAGTGGTCGGGTTCCGCGACGACGTCATGCTGCTCATGCCCTACGGCGAGATGCGCGGCATTCGCCCTGGAAGCCTCATCCGCAACACCAGCACTCCGCCTGTTTTCCCGGTCGGCCATCGCTACCTCGGACACGCCGTGGACGCTTTCGGACAGTCCCTCGACCCGCAAAAGAACATCTTTCCCGCCCGCTACAATCCCCTGCACACGGATCCCCCCAACCCCTTGACCAGACCGCGCATCACCGAACCGCTGGATGTCGGGGTCCGGGCCATCAACGGTCTCCTGACCCTGGGCAAGGGCCAGCGCGTCGGAATCATGGCCGGCTCCGGCGTCGGCAAGAGCACGCTCATGGGCATGTTCGCACGGTACACGTCGGCCGAGGTCAACGTCATCGGGCTGATCGGCGAACGTGGCCGGGAAGTCGTGGATTTCATCGAAAAGGATCTGGGACCGGAAGGGTTGGCCAAGTCCGTACTCATCGTGGCCACTTCGGATCAGGGACCTCTGGTGCGCATGCGCGCCGCCTATGCGGCCACGGCCATGGCCGAGTTTTTTCGTGACGAGGGCAAGGACGTACTGCTCATGATGGACTCGGTGACCCGCTTCGCCATGGCCGCCCGCGAGGTGGGCCTTGCGGCCGGCGAACCGCCCACCACCCGTGGATACACACCCACGGTCTTCTCGCACCTGCCACGCCTGCTCGAACGCGCCGGGCGCTCGTCCAAAGGAAGCATCACTGGCATTTACACGGTGCTTGTGGAAGGCGACGACTTCAACGAGCCCCTGGCCGACGCGGTGCGCTCCATCCTCGACGGCCACATCGTGCTCACACGAGAACTGGCCGACCAGGGGCACTACCCTTCCATCGACGTGCTCAAGAGCGTCAGCCGTCTGGCGCCCGACGTCGCTCCCGCGCCTGTAATCGCCGCCGGACGGGACCTGGTCCGCATGATGGCCACCTTTCAGCGTGTCGAGGACATGGTCAACATCGGCGCCTACGCCCCCGGTTCTAATCCGGAAATCGACCAGGCCCTGGGCATGGTCCATCCCATCCGCTCTTTTCTGCAGCAAAGCGTCGGAGAACGCTCCACCCTGGATCAGGCATTCGAGGACATAAAAAAACTGACCGGCAAGAATCTTCCTAAGTCCGTAAAGCCCCGTACCTAATCGACGGAGCCCCCGGCCACGCGCAAAACCTCCTCCACCGTCGTCACGCCCTGCACCACCCTCGCCATGCCGTCGTCGAACAGGGACCGAACCCCTTTTTTGCGGACCATTTCACGCAGATCGCCAAGATCGATGTTCTTGCGGATGGCGTCCTTGACCTCGGTGTCGTAGGGCAGGATCTCAAAGATGCCGGTTCGCCCGTAATAGCCCGTCTGCCGGCAGTGGTCGCACCCGCGCCCCTTCCACAAGGCCTGTCCCGGACGGATGTAGCTGTCCAGCCCCAGGGCCTTTATCTCCTCGTAATCCGGCGTGTACTGCACCTTGCAGTGCAGGCAGATGTTGCGCACCAGGCGCTGGGCGATGCAGCCGATGACGGCTGCATTGATGAGATAGGCGTCAAGGCCAAGGTCCAGCAAGCGGGTCAGGGCGGCGCTGGCGTCGTTGGTGTGCAGGGTCGAGAAGACGATATGCCCGGTCAGGGCCGACTGCATGGCCTGCTCGGCGGTTTCGAGGTCGCGCATCTCGCCGATCATGATGATGTCGGGGTCCTGACGCAGGATGTGGCGCAACATCTGTCCGAAGGTCACGCCGATCTTGGACTGTACGCCGATCTGGTTGAAATCGTCGACCACCATCTCGATGGGATCTTCGAGCGTGACCACGTTGACCTGAGGATTGGCCAGCACCTTCAGGGTCGAGTACAGCGTGGTCGACTTGCCGCTCCCCGTGGGCCCGGTGACCAGAATGAGCCCGTAGGTCTTGCTCAGAAACTTGCTGTAGGTCGCATAATGATCGGGCCCCATGCCCAGCTCTTCGAGATTCTTGAGCGTGCTGTCGCTGGACAGGAGCCGCAGCACCATCTTTTCGCCAAAGGCCACCGGAATGGTCGAAACGCGCACGTCCGTCGGCACTCCGGCCAGGACCAGCTGCACGCGCCCATCCTGGGGCCTGCGCTTCTCGGAGATGTCAAGCCGGCTCATCCCCTTCAAACGGTTTATCATGGCCAGATGCACGGTCATGGGTAGCCTGTGCAGATCATGCAGGATGCCGTCGATGCGAAACCGGATCAGCGCGAAATCCCTCTTGGGCTCGATGTGGATGTCGCTGGCGCGCTCGCGCAGAGCCGAGCGCAGCAGATAGTCCACGGCCTTTATGATGTGCCGCTGCGATTCGGGGTCGGATTTTTCCGAGACCTTGACCCGCGCTTCGAGATTGCCGATTTCGCTTGAGTCCATGAACTCGATCTGCGCGGCCTGGATGGCTGTCCGGAACTGGTAATAATCGTCGATGAGGCGGTTAATGTCCTGACGGGTGCTCAGGAACACCCTGTAGGGCAGGTCGCTGACGCGCTCCATGTCCTGCCACAGCTCCGGCCGGAAAGGATTGAAGACCGCAAGCTCAAGCTCGCCGTCGCGGATCATGATCGGCACCAGGGTATTCATCCGGGCGAAACTCTCGGAGATGGTCTTGGTGGTGACCTCAAGATCCAGATCAAAGGGGTCCACCCGGCGAAACTCAAGCCCCTCCCGGCGCGCCACGGCCTTCAGGATGACATCCTCGGTGATGCGCGCTTCCGGGTGTCCGGGTTCTTTGGGGGGCTTTCGGATATTGAAGCGGATGAGGTCGTCGATTCCGTCCGGCCCCTCCACGTTGATCCCGTTCTTGACGGCGTGTTCCATGATGATCCGGGCCTGCGCCTCGCTTATCTCGCCCGCGTCGGTCAGAATCTCCAGCAGATACGTCAGGGAATAGACCACGCGCTTTGTGTTCAAGCTATCCATTGCCGCCTCTTTGATGCATGGCCACGATGCGTTCTACCGTCCCCGTGGTTGAATATCCGGCCAACAGCGGGATGGAGCAGACCGTCCCTCCCGCCGCCTCCACCACCTCTCGCCCCACTATCCGGTCTACGCTCCAGTCCCCGCCCTTGACCAGCACGTCCGGGCGGACCTTGCGGATCAGTTCAAGAGGCGTGTCCTCGTCGAAGATGATGACGAAATCCACGCAGGCCAGGGCCGCCAGCACCCGCGCCCGGCTTTGCTGTTCGTTGACCGGCCGCAGCGCGCCTTTTAGGCGCCTGACCGAAGCGTCGCTGTTGAGGCCGACGACCAGGCAGGAGCCCATGCTCCTGGCCCGCTCCAGATAGTCCACATGGCCCGGGTGGATGATGTCGAAGCAGCCATTGGTGAACACGACCTTGCCGCCTGGCCTTGCAATTTGTTCGGGAGAAATGATTTTTTGTTCGGTATTCATCGATTCTTGTGGGTTTGACGGATGTCTGGGGGTGCCGTACATGTCGCGAAAAATGAGTACGGGATGTGCAATGTCCAAAAGCTGGCTCAAGTCCAAACATGATTCCTTCGTACGCGACGTTCTGCGCGATTTCTGCCAGATCGCCAGTGCTTTGGAAAATCATTTTTCCGAGTACGACGCAAGCGGGTCCGTGAGCTTCCATTTCTTTGACGACATGCTCGGCCGCCAAAACAGCAAGGGCCTGCTCTGGAGGCTCAAAGACACCTCCCATCTGCTTTTCCGCAACGAAGAGAGGACATCCTTCGCGGTTTTCGGCGAGTACCTGGACTGGGCGCTGGGCTACATCTTCCACGAGTGCATAAAGCTCAAGGAAGACGCCTACCAGCAGATGAACTACAAGCCCCGCTTCAAGCAACTGCAGCAGGGCGTCGGGCTCACGCCGGAAGAGCAGCATATCGGTTCGGAACTCTATGCGGTCATCAGGCAGACTTCGGAAAGCATAGAGCGCGAGGTTCGCCGCATCCGTTTCATCATCTTCCATTGCAAGCGCCTTTTCATCCTATATCTTCCCCTCCACCATGAAAACCCTCTGCTGGCCCGATTTCTTTACGCTCAAAGCGATCTCGTTCACGGCGTTTTCAAGGGATATGCAGAGGAACTGATCCACGCCGTGTACACGGAGGGAACACACCGCATGTACGCTCTGGCCGCACAATCCCTGGAAGACGGGGGTTGGCTTGACGAAGCGGCCAAGGCCAGGCGGCTTGAAGAAAGTGCCGGCTCTTAAAAAAAACTTGATCTCACTGCCGATGTTGCTAGATTTTCAGCCCAAGAACTTGCGATCTCCAATTTTAACGTTCCTGAAAGGATTACACTCATGCGTTATCTTAAACTGATTCTTGTAGCCTTGCTGCTATCTTCGTGGGGTTGCGCCACCTTTAACGGCACCACCTCCGAAGATCCCGGAGCCGCCCCGACACAAAACAGTTTCTACTATGATTTCAAAGACATTCGCGTACCCGAAGAAATGGAGATTCAGACCAAAAAGTCTGCCATTTCTCCCATGGAAAGCGGCAAGTACGGAACCATCGTCTTTCGCGGCCGAGCCGAACCCATTTCGCTTTTCGACTTTTTCTTCAACACCATGCCCAAAGACGGCTGGACCATGGTCACCTACCAGAAATACCAGCGCTATCACCTTGTTTTTACAAAAGAAAATCGCGTCTGCATGATTACCATCGAGGAAAGCCCCATGTGGTACACGTGGCTTGAGATCAAGGTATCCCCCAAGGTCGCGGGCAGCAGCGAACCTGCCTATTCCATCGGCACCCCGCCCCCCGCTGATCCTTACCAGACCTACCCGCCAGCGGGAACGGGCCTGGACTCCGAAAGGACGTTGTCGCAGTGATTCCCGCACACTACCTGTTCGACACGTTTCACGGGAAACGTATCCACCTGGGAGTCACCGGCTCCATTGCAGCATACAAGGCCCTGGATCTGACCAGGGCCTTTTTGCATTTGCACCTTCAAGTCGGAGTGACCCTTACCGAATCGGCCCGCAAATTCGTGACCGACCTTTCCTTTGGGGCGCTCGGAGCTGATCCTCTTTACACCGACATGTTTTCCAGTGGCGCCAATTTCGATCATCTCGAACCATCGGTGGCCGATGCCTTTGTCGTTGTTCCAGCGACGGCGAACATGATCGCCAAGATGGCCTGCGGCATCGCCGACGACCTGCTCAGTTGCCAGCTTCTGGCCTACTCGGGCCCGGTGCTGGTGGCTCCGGCCATGAACCCGCGTATGTGGAGCGCCCCGGCAACCCGCCACAACTGGTCCGTGCTGGGTGAACGCGGCGTTACGCGCATTGAACCCGAATGCGGCAATGTCGCCTGCGGTGACACGGGTCAGGGCAGACTCGCCCCCATGGACGAGATTTTCATCCGCACCCTGGCCGCGCTTTCGCCGCAGGACCTTCACGGCAAGAAAATCATGATTACGCTCGGCCCAACCAGAGAATACTTTGACAAGGCCCGCTTCTGGTCCAATCCCTCAAGCGGAATCATGGGGGCCAGCCTGGCCGTCGCTGCGGCCCTGCGCGGCGCCGAAGTCACCGCCATCACCGGCCCGGCGGACATCGCCCTGCCGTCCATGATCCAGCGCGTGCCCGTGGTCACGGCCCGTGACATGTTTGAAGCCGCCCAGGACATTTTTCCAACGCAGGACATCGGATGCTTCACGGCAGCCGTGGCTGACTTTCGTCCTCCGGCCTGCTCCACAGGCAAATTCAAAAAGAGCGGAGAAACCCTGAGCCTGACTTTTGAGCCCAACCCTGACATCCTCGCAACCCTGAGCAACGCCAAAAAATCATGGCAACAAACCATCGGCTTTGCCGCTGAAGCGCAAGACCTCGAAAAGAATGCCGCGCTGAAGCTCGCCAAAAAAAATCTTGATCTGCTCGTAGCCAATCCCATAGACGAGGCCGGTGCCGGCTTTGCATCATGCACCAACAGGGTTTTGGTCATGGATCGACACGGCCGACAGGAAGCGTGGCCGCAGCTGCCCAAAACTGAAATTGCCTGGAGGATTTGGGATTGGATCTCAATGAACACACCCTGACCGAAGCCCAGCGCACCCTGAAGCGTCTTGGTGTCACCCATGTCCTGCGTCCTCGGACAGAGGCGGCCGAAGAGACGCCGCCAGCGCCGGCACCTTTGAAGGCGGCTCCAAAACCTGAAACGCCAAGCCAAAACCCAACAGTCCAAAAACCGTCTTCACCCGCAAGTGAACCGCTTCCCATTTTACTACGGTCATTGTTTCACGGGAAACAATCACCGGTTCGCTCCATGTGGACGTACCTCGGGCTCTATGAAGACATGCAAAAGGCGACAAATCCGCCCCGTCTGGTCGTCTTCAAAAAAATCCAGGAGTCCGTCTGCCTGCACCTCAAATGGCAAGCCGGGGATATCAGCTCATGGCCCCTCGATCTGGACTCCGGAACTTTCCGCAAAGGACTGGATCACTTCAGGCCGCAACGGATCCTGCTCTTCCTGGACCGCAAATCAACTGATGAAACGGTTCACGCTCGTATCAAAAATCTTCTGGGACAATCAGACTGCCCGGTCGTAACCCTGCCAAGCCTGGAAGAGATGGCGCAAGGCAACCAGCAAGTCAAAAATGAAGCCTGGAAAATCCTGCAGAGCATCTGATCGCCCGCTCCTGACGGGACCTTAAAAATTCAACTCACAAAAAAGCAACCGCACATCTCAAATTCCGTATTGCCCACCAAACAGCCTTAGGTTAGGTGTTTTTCATATTTTGTTTCACATGGAGCATTGCATGAAAATTCTTATCACGGGCGCGGCGGGATTTATCGGTTTTCACCTCGCCAAACGCTTTCTTGCCGCGGGAACTTCCGTATTTGGCCTGGACAACCTCAATGACTACTACTCGGTGGACTTGAAAAAAGACCGCCTGAAGCTTCTGCAACAGGATTCAAATTTCCATTTCGAGCCCATCGACCTCGCTGACGGCGTAGCCCTGGATGCATATTTCAAGGCCAACGAGTTTACACACGTGGTCAATCTGGCGGCTCAGGCGGGTGTTAGATACTCCCTTCTGAACCCGAAATCCTACATTGATTCCAACATAGTAGGCTTTGCAAACCTGCTGGAATGCTGCCGCCACAACGGTACGAAGCACCTGGTGTACGCCTCGTCGAGCTCGGTCTACGGGCTGAACACATCCATGCCCTTTTCAGTCCACGACAATGTGGACCATCCCGTGAGTCTGTACGCGGCCAGCAAGAAATCAAACGAACTGATGGCGCACACCTATTCATACCTTTACAAGCTGCCGACCACAGGTCTGCGCTTCTTCACGGTGTACGGCCCCTGGGGGCGCCCCGACATGGCGCTGTACCTCTTCACCAAGGCCATCTGCGAAGGAAAGCCGATCAACGTCTTCAATCATGGCAAGATGCGCAGGGACTTCACCTACATCGACGACATCGTCGAGGGCGTGTTCCGGATCGTGAGCCATATTCCGGCAGGCAATCCGGCATGGGACGGCAAGAATCCCGACCCGAGCACCTCCCCCGCGCCTTACAAGCTCTACAACATCGGCAACAACAACACCGTGGAACTTGAGCAGTTCATCACCGTGCTTGAGAATGCCCTGGGCCAAAAAGCCGTGCGCAACTACATGGATATCCAGCCCGGAGACGTGCCGGCGACCTACGCCAACATCGATGACCTGATCAAGGAAGTCGGATTCAAGCCATCCACAAGCATCGAGGAAGGAATAGAGAAGTTCATCGCCTGGTACAAAGATTACTACCGTCCTTAGTTCCCCGTGAAACAACAGGATCTGGAGGGAAGACTTTTGGCGCAGACAATCGTTTTGGCAAATCAGAAAGGCGGGGTGGGCAAAACCACCACCACCGTTAACCTTGCGGCATCACTGGCGGCCATGGAACAGCGCGTACTGGTCATTGATTGCGACCCGCAGGCCAATGCTTCAAGCGGCCTTGGCGTCGACGTGAGCCAGGTGCAAAGTTCGATCTACCAGGCCCTTTTCTCTCCGGAAGAGGCACGCAAGGGCATCGTTGATTCCGACATGGAGTTCCTGAAAATACTCCCTTCAACGCCGGACCTGGTAGGCGCGGAAATCGAACTTGGCGAAGAGAAGGACAGGGAATTCATACTGCGCGGCATCGTGAAACTGCTGAGCCCGGAGTACGACTACATTCTGATCGACTGTCCTCCATCACTGGGGCTGATCACCATCAACGCCCTGTGCGCGGCCAGATGGCTGCTCGTTCCGCTGCAATGCGAATACTACGCGCTGGAAGGAATCGCACAGCTCATGAAAACCTACGGACTGGTCAAGGAAAGGCTGAATCCCGACCTCGACATCCTGGGCATACTTTTGACCATGTTCGACAAACGCAACAAGCTCTCATTCATGGTCGAACGCGAGGTGCGCGACCACTTCAAAGAGCTTGTGTTCACAACATCGATACCGAGAAACGTGCGCCTGTCGGAGGCGCCGAGCCATGGCCTTCCGGCCATACTCTACGACATCAGGTCCATGGGAACCCAGTCCTATATCACTCTGGCCCAGGAACTGATCGACAAGAAGCTGGGTCAATCGCAGGAGCAGGCGACCTGAGGCGTGCAGGTCACGGTGACCTTGTCCTTGAAATGGCGTTTGGTGATGCGCGACTTACAAGCGACACACTGGAATGCAAGCAGCCCGCCCATGTTGGCGGCACGCAGCATGAACTTGCGGGGTTCGTCGGCTTTCCAGTCCTCGGTGGTTGATCCGCAGGTTTCACACGTCACGTCGGTGGGCAGCTCGTAACGGAGGTCCCAATATTTTTCGAGGAGCTGCAGGTCAGCCATGGGTTCGACAATGGGATCTACCGAGGGATAGAGCTTCTCCACTACGGAGAGAACATGCCGGCATACATGCTGCCACATTTCCTCTTCGATAAAAACACCCTGGGGCGCACCCTTGGCATCGACTACGTATCTGATGGCCGTATCCTTGTTCACTGTGACTCCGGAAGTTGAAGGTTTGGACAATCATCTGTCTTTAAATACGAATCGCCAGGGGTCAACGGCCCTTGACGCAAACATCCGCGGGTAAAGCATGACCATGAAAAAACGCGGGCTCGGTCGCGGGCTTGATGTACTCATCAAAAGCCGCAATGTCGAACCCGAACACGAAGCAGAAATAGTGACGCTGGACATAAACGCGCTTGAGCCCAACATCCACCAGCCACGCCACCACTTCGACCAGGCGGCGCTGGAAGAGCTGGCCGCCTCCATCAAGAGCCAGGGCCTGATCCAGCCGGTGCTGGTCAGACCGCTGCCAACGGGACACTACGAACTCGTGGCCGGGGAAAGGCGCTGGCGAGCCTGCCGCATGGCCGGGCTTGATACCATCGACTGCATAGTCCGGCGCATGGACGACCATGAAAGCATGGCCATCGCGCTCATAGAGAACCTTCAGCGCGAGGATCTCAACCCCATCGAGGAAGCGCGGGCTCTGGGGCAGATCAAGGAACATTTCAAGATCACCCAGGAAGAGCTGGCCGACAAGATCGGCAAAAGCAGACCCGCCGTGACCAACAGTCTGCGGCTGCTGAAGCTGCCGGAAAAGGTGCAGAACCTGCTGGAGACCAATGCCCTCTCCGCCGGACACGCCAGGGCGCTGCTCGGGCTCGATGATCCCGAGAGCATGACCCTTTTGGCGGAAAAGGTTCTGCAAAAGAATCTGAACGTGCGCGCCACGGAAGAGCTGGTCAAAAAAATCAAAAACCGGAACGAGCCGGAAGAAGAAAAACCGCGCCGCGCCAAACCCATGGCCGAAGACATAGCGGACGTGGTCAAGGCCCTGGCAGGCACCTTCACCGTCAAACACTCGGGAACGCCAAAAAAAGGAAAAATCGTGTTCGCTTACGCAAGCAACGAAGAAAGGGAAAAAATAGCGTCCTTCCTTGAACGAATGGCAAAGGAGCAGGAAATATGAATCTGGCGTTCAATGCCTCGCGCATGATCGGCTCCAAGGTGCTCATCATCGGCGACATCATGCTCGATCAGTATCAAAAGGGGCTGGTTGAAAGAATTTCGCCCGAAGCGCCCGTGCCCATAGTCAAAATCACCGAACAGATCTTCAAGATCGGCGGCGCCGGCAATGTGGCCCAGAACGTGGCCACCCTTGGCGGGTGCCCCACCCTGGTGAGCATTTGCGGCCAGGATCTCTATGGTGACAATCTGCAGGACCTCTGCGGCACGCTCGGGGTTGAAAGTCATCTTATCCGGTCGGCATCACGTGAAACTACCCTGAAAACCCGCATCATGGCCCAACACCAGCAGATGCTGCGCGTGGACAGGGAAACGAACCGTCCCCTCGATGCTGGGGAATTCTCGTCCCTTCTGGAAACGGTGGATTGCCGGATCGACGGTTTTGATACGATCATCCTCTCCGACTACGGCAAAGGGATCATTTCGGAAGAATTTCTGCGCTGGCTGCGCGAACGGAAAAAGCCGGATCAAAAAATAATTCTGGACCCAAAGACATGCAATTTCCCTCACTACGACGATTTATACTGCATGACGCCAAACAAGAAGGAAGCATCCGAAGGCGCTGAGATGCCCATCACAAACCGCGCGGAGATCCTTGATGCGGGCAAGAGGATCATCGAGCAGCGACACCTGCAAAGCCTTGTCATAACCCTGGGCGCGGAAGGCATGGCAGTATTCCTGCCCGGCCAGGGGGTCTTTCACCTGCCAACCACGGCCAAGAAGGTCTTCGACGTGACCGGTGCGGGAGATACCGTCATCGCGGTCATTGCCCTTGGCCTGAGCTCAGGCCTCGATCTGCTCAGCTCCTGCATACTGGCCAATTGCGCCGCCGGCTTGGTGGTCGGACAGGTCGGCGCGGTAGGCATCACCCAGGAGGAACTCACCGAAACCCTGGCGTCCTGGCCTTCGGCGCAACAGGAAAAATGGTGCTCGCTCCCGCCGATAGGCCGCATGACCACCTAGATGCCGCATTCACTGCCGCAGCAAGGCCCGCCCAGACCGTCATAGGCTGCAAGTATCCTGCGCTCCTTGTCCAGCCGGTCCTCACCCGGCAACGGGCAGGGATGCGCCTGGGCGAGGCCTGGCAGCTCACTCCACCGGGGCACTGCATTGAAGCCGCTCCCGATCACCTCGGAGGTCTTAGTCTCCACCAGCAGCAATTCCATCGAATCCGTCACGATGACCAGCGGAAAGGGAGACGGCAGATGAATGCGGGCCGCTGCGACACTCTCTCTCACAAAGGTTCCGACCTCTCCGGGGCAGAAAATCAGGGCCAAAAGCGGCTCACCCGCAGGGGAAAAAACCGCCAGATCGATGGCGACCGAATGCGGCTCCCCGTTTATAGAGTAATCCAGGGCATATTTTGAGCGGATGTTTTCACGCGGATACTTCCTGTCTTCAACAAGCAGCTTGGCCAAAGCCTGCCGCAGGTCCTCATACGTGGTATCCATGATTTCCCGGCCGGTGAGGTAATCCGTAATGACGCGATTCAGGCTGACTTCATGCATAAAAACCTCCTTGCTTTTCATGACACAATCTAAGCTCTGAAAAAAAGGGAGCAAGGCCCTTCATAAAGGATGCGTTGACCGAAAACTATGCCTGAGATAGCGGAAAAAGAAAAATTACCGGAAGATACTCATGGAAGAACTGTTTTTGATCAAATGCATTGACCAGATTCACGACGGCTTGTGCAATGGGCTGGCCAGGTTCTCGGGGCCAAGCCGGGCCGCGCTCATTTATGCATTGAACAGGAACAGCCCGCTGCGTATTTATGACCCCTGCGATCTGCTGCGCGGACACGAACCGCGTCTGGAGGAACTCTACCTCAGACATGGAAAATGGATGCAGGATCTTTCCGGTGATGAGGACCAAGACGCAGGCGAGTTCGACAACCCCGAGCTGGCTGGAATAATCGCCTGTGGGGGACATTTCCACAACATGTTCTACCAGACTTGGCTCAGCGAGCACCATGTGGACATGTGTTCCACCGGGCCCACGCAGCGCTGGCTGGAGTACGCGTGCAGGCTCCTCTCCCAGGATCTGGGGACAAAAAGCATCGCGGACCTTGAGACATCGGGATATGTACTGCAAAATTTTGCGACCCACGCAGTCCGGGATCACATCGTCGACATGCGCAATCTGAGCCTGGGCCCGGACACGCGGCTGCGCATCTACCCCATACTGGACTCGGTCCTGAACATTTCGAAGACGCAGGAAGAAGGCAAATGGGCCTTTGGCGATCTCATCTTCGTCGAGCCCTCGCAGGCGCACAGAATCCATTATCTGGCCACATTCGGGGATTTCGAAAGACCTGCCATGAAGGATTTCAAGCACACCCGAAAGCTCCTGCAGGCCGTGGAGGGCAACAAGCACAAGCTGGTCAGCAACGGACAGAAAATCATCGGCATCGGCACGGGAAGGATGCCGGACTTTTCCGTGACTGCGGAATTTCGGGGGAATCATGGCTTCATCAAGGTCCAGGACGAAACCATATGCAGCTTTTCCGACGGCGGGTTCCACTCCTCCACCAGACAAGCCAATCTGGTACAGCTTGAAGAAGTGCTGCTTGAACTCAATCTCGATTCAAGCAAGCTCTACACCATCATGAAGGTAGTCAGCACGCTGGTGCGCAGCGCCCAGGAAAGAAAACACGGCTGCGCCCTTGTGCTCGACTTCGGAAGCCCACTGGCCAACATCTCGGGGCAGCATCTGGAAACGCCGCTTGATCTGAAGCGCCACATGGACCTTGATCTGGCGACATCGCTGGCCAAGGTGGACGGGGCGCTGCACATCGACATGATGTACCTCAAGCTGCACGCATTCGCCTCCCTTCTCGATGGCCGTGCGGTAGCCGGAGAAAACCGCGCCCGTGGAGCCAGATACAACTCCGCCCTCAGGTTCACGGCCGAACACGATCAGGTCATCCTGGTCGTGGTCAGCTCGGACCGTCCCATTTCCATCATCCAGCATGGCGCCGAGATCAAGGCCAGGTGCGACTGGGAACCGAGGTATCAATGCCTCTCGGAACCCGTGACCTTGGAAGACTGGATCGGGCAACCCAATCACTCATAGAACTTCAGGCGTACAGGCTGCGGATGAGCAGGCACAGGGTGCGCTCAAGTGATTCGCACTCGGAGTCGGGAATCTTTTCCCCGCCTTCGCGGATGTGCAGAATGTCCATGGCCTTGTCTTTTTGCGTCGCGATCTTGGCAAAGACGAGGTCAACGCCAAGCCGGTAAAGGCAAAGCGAAACCGTGGCCAGAAGTCCGGGCACATCCGGAGCTTCAATGGAAAGCACCGTGTAAAAATCCGAAACGCCGTTGTCGAGGCGAACGCTGACCAGATCGCGGTCCAGTGCGAAAACCTTCCGGAGTCGCGTGGTGATCTGCACAGGGAGCTGATCCAGCCTGTTCTCGTCGGCAAGCAGGCCAAAAAGGCTGGATTGAAAGGCTTCGACCGTCTGGTCGGCATAAAGCATGTCCAGAGGTTCGGTGACCCAGAACACGTCCACGACCGTCTTGTCATCCCAGACACAAAGTTCCGCGCCAAGCACGGACATCCCATGCCGGACCAGGGCCGCGCACACTCGGGCAAAGAGCCCGGGGCGGTCGGTGGAGACCAGCGTGACGCGCAACGACCTTGAATGGGGCCTGTGCTCCCACGAAAGGTGAAACGGTCCGCAATCAGGGCATTCACGAAAAGCACGGACCTGTTCGATATGCTCGATGATGCGCTTGGGCGCGGTCTGCATCAGGTACCTGGCGGGCATGACGGAGAGAAAGCGCTCGAAATCGCGGATGGAAAAATGGGCAGGACGGCTGGAGCGCAGGGCATCGCGCAGGGTGCTGAGCCTGTGCACGAGGGTTTCATCGGACATTAATCCATGTTCAAGGACCTTGCGCGTCTTGAAATAGGTTTCCCGCAAAAGATTCTCGATCCACGGATTCCAGGCCTTGGGGCCGGTGGCCATGGAGTCGGCCCAGGTCAACAGGGTCAGCAGGTCGAGGCGCCTCACGCTGCCAAGCGTCTGGGCAAGTTCCATGACGACGGACTCCTCTCCCAGATCGTGACGCGTGGCGGTATGCACCAGAAGCAGATGGTGTTCGATCAGAAAGGCGCATTCCTGAACAAAATTATCGCCATATCCCAAACGCTCAAGAATGAGACGCGAGAGCCGCGCGCCCTTGACGGCGTGATCCCCGTTACCCTTGCCGATGTCGTGCAGCAGCGCGGCCCAGCGCAGACAGGGATCGCTGCGCAGGGCGTGCAGAAAATCACCCATAAATTCATGATCCTGGTCGAAGGCCGCAAGATTGCGCACCGTCTCGACCAGATGCGGACCGGCTGGAAGCTTGTGATAGGCGTCAAATTGGACCAGATGCTCGATGGCCGAAAACTCGGGCACAAAAAGGTTCAAGAAACCGACCTCAAGCATCTGGTCGAGAGCGTGCCCGGCGTGCGCGCTGCACAGAATCTCTTCGAAACGCGAGACAATGGGCTTCTGCCAGTTCAGGTCCAGGGACAAGGCGGGAAAACGGTCCTGGATAATGCGCCGAGTATGCCAGCCAATGGGAATCCCGGTCTGCGCGCTGTGCCGGAACAATTCCAAGACGTTGGCCGGATCGGCGACAAGAATGGAAAAATCAAGGCCGGCCGGGGCGCTGGGTTTCCCGGAAGCAGCGCCTCCGGCGAGAACCCGCGCCTTGTCCAGACAGAGCCGGCAAAGCAGCCTCGTTTCGGCCATGGCCTTGTGCAGCCCGGAGAGAAACCTTTCCACCGAATCCCTGTCGGTGGCCGGACCATAGCCGATGAGCTGCGCTATCTCGGGCTGCAATTCCAGATGCAGGACATCATTCTTGCGCTTGCTGACGCGATGCAGAGCCACTCTTGCCATTGAAATGAAATCGGCGCTGCGCGACAATGCCTCCCGCTCGGAAGCCGAAAGAAGGGGCAACGAATCCCCCCCCATGCGGCACAAGGTTTCCAGCCACTGCGTAGTCTGGTGATCGCGCTGCCCTCCCCGGCCCTCCTTGAGGCTTGGGGACAAGAGATGCGCGGTATCGCCGAAGCGCTCGTGCCGCGCCTCATGACGTCCGGCGAGCCAGGAGAAAAGTTCCGCGCGAAGGGGAATGACAAGATCCCGCGCAACGGCAGTCTGAAAATCGGAAAACAGATCCGCGGAGCCATACAGCAGCCGGGCATCGAGGAGCGAGCACAGAACTTCGAAATCGGCGGCGGCCAGGTCGATGGTCTCGGAGACGGTCCTGATGCCGTGCCCGACGTCAAAACCGCTGTCCCACAGCGGAAGAAACAGGTCCTGGGCCAGAAGCTCGGGATCGGGAGCGCCCGATTCGGGCAGGCAGACCAGAAGGTCGATGTCTGAATAAGGGAAAAGCCGGGAGCGACCATACCCGCCTAGGGCCAGGACCAGCGTCCCCCCGCCGGAGTCGAGGCGACTTTGACAGGCCGTGCGTACCCAATCATCCATGCACGCGGAGAACCAGGCAGGAGAATGGCCCGGGTCCGCATTCACGTTGCGGTAAAGGTCCCGGGCCAGGCGTAAGGTTTCGATGCTCATGTCGAGAATGGGCAGCCGAAGCTGCCCGTTCCTAGAGGGCCGATCCGCCGGATTCTCCGGTGCGGATGCGGATGGCGTTGTCGATGGTGGAGACAAAGATCTTGCCGTCGCCGATCTTGCCGGTCTTGGCGGCCTGCTGGATGACCTCCAGGGTCTGATCAAGCATGTCGTCGTCGATGACTATCTCGATCTTGACCTTGGACACGAAGTCGACCTGATATTCGGCCCCGCGATAGACTTCCTTGTGGCCGCGCTGGCGTCCAAAACCCCGCACGTCGGTGACCGTCATGCCCTGAATGCCCATGCCCGTCAGGGCTTCCTTGATTTCGTCCAGCTTGTAGGGCCGGGTGATTATTTCTACTCGTTTCATGATTCCTCCTCAAGTGGTTGGCAAATCAGGCCTGGTAAGCGGATTCGCTGTGAATGGCCACGTCAAGCCCGGCCTCTTCCTCTTCTTCGGTGACACGAATGGGCACGATGGCGTTAACGATCTTGAGCAAAACATAGGACACGACAAATGAAAAGGCACAGGTGGCCACGACGGATACGAACTGAATCCAGAGCTGGCCGGGGTTGCCGTAGAAGAGACCGTTGAATCCGGCTGGGTTTATGGCCTGGCTGGCGAAAAGACCGGTGGCCAAGGCACCCCAGACTCCGCCCACTCCGTGAATGCCAACCACGTCAAGACTGTCGTCGTAGCCGAAGCGGGCCTTGAGGCTCACGCCGAAGTAGCACAGTACGCCCGCGCCAAGCCCAATGAGCACGGAAGCCATGATGCCGACAAAACCTGCCGCCGGAGTAATGGCCACAAGCCCTGCCACCGCGCCGGAAGCCGCGCCCAGGGTTGTGGGTTTGCCGTGAAACTTCCATTCCGCGAACACCCAGGCAAGCATGGCAGTGGCGGCCGCGATGTGAGTGGTCACAAAGGCGTTGCCGGCCAGGCCGTCGGCGGCCAGGGCGCTGCCGGCGTTGAAACCGAACCAGCCGAACCACAGGAGCGCCGTACCGATCATGGTCATGGGCAGGTTATGCGGCAAGAAGGAGCGCTTGCCGTAGCCCTTGCGCTTGCCGATGACCAGAACCGCGGCCAGGGCCGCGCTGGCCGAGCTCATGTGTACGACCGCTCCGCCCGCAAAATCCATGGCGCCCATCTGGGCCATCCATCCGCCGCCCCAGACCCAGTGGCACAAAGGAGCATAGACGAACGTGCACCACAGGATGATGAAAATGATAAATGCGGAAAAACGCATACGTTCGGCAAAGGCACCGGAAATCAGGGCGGGGGTAATGATGGCGAACATGCACTGAAAGATCATGAAGACCATATGCGGAAGATTGGTTGCTATGGACTCGTGCGGCTCCATGCCCACTCCGGCCATGCCTACAAAGTCCAGTCCGCCGATGAGGCCGTTCATGTCAGTACCGAACGACAGGGAATATCCCCAGAAGATCCAGACCAGGGTAATGACGCCAAGGGCGGCAAAACTCTGCATTATGGTTCCCAGGGCGTTCTTGGAACGGGTCATGCCCGCGTAGAAGAGGGCCAGCCCGGGAGTCATGAACATGACCAGGGCAGCACAAATAATGATAAAAGCAGTATCAGTCGGATTCACAATGCACCTCCATTTTTGTCGGATATAAGCAAGGACGGTGCCACAGGAAAAAATCATTTCATATCGGGGCATTGAGAAAACAGACTGAGCAACATGAATTCATTTCAATACAATTTCGTACAGAACAAACGACAAATTGTCTTTTTTTGTAAAACAGCGACACCAAGCCTGACGACTATTTTGTAAAAATAAACAAATTTGTCGGCGACAAGCGGCATATGACATGACAACTCGACGCAAAAATCGAAATGAGCGCCCGGCCAAGTGCTTCCGCGAGAGGCAGATTTATCAAAAAGGGATTATTCGGTGAAATTTGGCTTGTCTGAAAAGAAAATCCAGAGCGCGACGACAGGGACGCGATCGCCAAACGTATTTCAAAATTGGAAAAAAAATAATCAGCTGGAATAAAAGAGAAAACATAAAATCATTACAAAACCGGCTGCAGAAAAGCGGGCGCGCAAAAACATCCGCACACGATTATACATAAATGTTAATTCATATCGGAATCTGCCCGAAAAAAGGCTTCAAAAATAACAAATACCGCAGGAGCAAATACCTCAAAACATCATATAATCTTAAAAAACGGACAGTTAACAACTTTGGCATCCCCTATGCTCTGTGGAGGTATCAACACTCACCATCACGGAGGTCATCATGTTCGAAGAGAAAAAACAAACAACCGCCCTGCTCAGACCAAAAGTCTGGGCCTTGACCCTATTGCTTGCAACCTTCACCCCCGCCATGGCCTTTGCCGAAGGCGAGGCGTTGTCGCAGTCCAACGCCAACCTGCTGTGGACTTTACTCGCAGCTATTCTGGTAATGTTCATGCAGCCCGGATTTGCGCTGGTTGAGATGGGATTTTCGCGGGCCAAGAACGCGGGCAACATTCTCATGAAAAACCTGATCGACTTCGGGGCTGGGCAACCCGCATTTCTGCTCCTGGGATTCGGTCTCATGTTCGGGCAGGACATAGGCGGATTCATCGGTTCATCCGGATTCGCCCTTGCCGGTACCGATCCGACCAGCGACGCAGGACTGTGGACTCTGACATTCTGGTTCTTCCAGTCCGTCTTCGCGGCCACGGCTGCGACCATCATTTCCGGCGGCATCGCGGAGAGAACAAAATTTTCAGCCTACATCATCGTCAGTATCGTGGTCACGGCCGTCATCTACCCCATCTCCGGCCATTGGGCCTGGGGCTCCCTCTGGGGTGCCGGCGAACTGGGCAAAGGCTGGCTTGAAAACATGGGCTTCATCGATTTCGCCGGCTCCACCGTGGTCCACTCAGTGGGCGGATGGATGGCCCTGGCCGGCGCATTGGTCATCGGACCGCGCATTGGCAAGTACAGCCCCGACGGCAAGGCCAAGGCCATCCCCGGTCACAACATCCCCATGGCCGGCCTTGGCGTCTTCATCCTCTGGTTCGGCTGGTTCGGCTTCAACCCCGGCAGCACCACCGCGGTCAACGGCAGCATCGGCTATATCGCCGTCAACACCAGCCTTGCCGCTTGCATGGGCACTCTTGGCGCCATGATCTACGCATGGATCAAGCACGGCAAGCCAGACACATCGATGTCCTTGAACGGCGCATTGGCGGGCCTGGTAGCCATCACGGCCGGTTGTTACGAAGTTTCCCCCATCGGTTCCTTGGCCATTGGTTTCCTGGCCGGCATTCTGGTCGTCATCTCACTTGAATTCATCGATCAGGTCCTGAAAATCGACGATCCGGTAGGCGCCTCCTCCGTTCACGGCGTATGCGGCTTGTTTGGAACCATCATGGTCGGCTTCTTCGCCGCACCCGGCTACGGATCTGCCACGGGACTTCTCTATGGCGGCGGCACGGAAATTCTGATCACACAGATCATTGGCGCGGCGGCGGTCTTCGCCTGGGCCTTCGGCGCCGGCCTGGTCCTCTTCTATCTGCTCAAGGTGACCATCGGCGTACGCGTCACCCAGGAAGAGGAACTCAAGGGTCTCGACATCACCGAACACGGCATGGAATCCTACAACGGCTTCCAGATCTTCACCAACGAATAAGAGGGATAACGCCATGAAACTCGTAATAGCATATATCCGGCCCGAGTGCCTGAACGCAGTCAAGCAAGAGCTGTACGCCAAGAAAATCTACAACATGTCCGTCACCAACGTGCTCGGCAGCGGACGCCAGAAAGGATTCACCGAAACTTACCGAGGCGTGGTCATGGAGGTGAACCTGCTGAAGAAGTTGAGACTGGAGATCGGAGTCAACGACGATTTCGCCGAGCAGGCCGTGGAGGCCATCAACGCGGGAGCCCGGACCGGCAAGGAAGGCGACGGAGTGATCTTCGTGCTCGAATGCGCCGCCGCCGTGCGCATCCGCACCCAGGAAACCGGACCTGCCGCAATGGGCTAGCAGGCCGCTTAAAAACGGCAATCTGCTGCGTCAGCGAAAAAAGCCAGACCGCTCATGTATGCCCAATACACTGCGCGCCTGGCTTTTTTCGCTTCCTTGCATCTCACCATTTTTAAGCGGCCTGCGAATTTCAAGAGTTTTAAAAAAACCAGCCACCGCAGATCCGACGCACGACAACGAAGGGAGGCCATCAGCGCCTCCCTTTTTTTATCGCAGGCAGGCAAATCCGCCGCCGGACCACGGACAGACTCCGCACGGCACTGTCTGGCCATAGCAGTCCTTGGCGAAAGGCGCGGGAAAGCCCTGCACATGATCACATGGAACCACGCTGCAATCGGCACAGCGGGCATATTCCTCACGCACGGCCTCGTCTCGAAAACGGACAAAATCCCTAGACCGCCAGACCTGCAAAGGATCATCCTCCGGTACCAGGCCGAAGGCCCGCTGCCTGACGCGCACCTCGGAGCCAAGCAGCCAGGCCGAATAGCTGTGCCACAGATAATAGCAGGGAGCCAAGGCGCCGTCGTACGCCACGAACAGGCTCGGATCGCGCACAAACGCGCATTCCCGGGGCTCCCGCGCCTCCGTTTCGGGCAGATCAAGGCGAATCCCCCTTGCCTGCGCGACATCCATGGCGCGGGCAAATGTCTCGCGAACGCGCTCCAGTCGCTCGAAATCGACGTTCATGGCATTGGGCAGGCTGAATTGCAGACCGCGTCCCTGCGCGTCCTCCTTCATGGCCAGAATGATGTCGACCAGCCGCTGCTGCTGCGGTGTGCGAAACACGGCGTAGAAGGATGTATAGGAATGCGAAACATCCAGCCCTTCGGCGTGAAAAACCTTTTCCCATTCGCGGTAAAAATCCAGACAGCGGCGGGACAAGGGCACGTAAAGGCTTTGCGGGGCGTCAACGGCGTTGTAGGGTAGGACGTGGGATACGATGACGAACTCGACGCCGCGATCCGCGCACCAGGAGACCATGTCGGGGAGACTGGTATAATTCTGGGCGCTGACCACGGTCTCCACCCCAAGCGACAACGGCCGGGCCCCCGGGCGGGCTGCTGCCCCGCGCATCAGCTCAAAGGCCTGCCCGACCTGACCGAGTTCGGCTCCGGCACGAAAGCGCTCCAGCTGATCCGCATCCGGCGAATCCACGGAAAAACAGATCCTGTCGAGCCCGGCATCCATGAGTTCTCCGGCCAGGGCCGGGGTTAAAAGCATGCCGTTGGATTGAAACCCGATGATGCAACCATCAGGCACTTTGGCCCTGGCAAGGGCGATGAACGCGGCCAGCTCCGGATGCATCAGGGATTCGCCGATGCCGTTCAGGTTCAGTGTGTCCAGATGGGGAAAAAGGGGAGCCAGGGCCTCGAAGGTCGCCCTGGACATGAGCGCGTCCTCGCAGTCCCAGCCCGCGGAATGCTTGACGCACATGGCGCAGCCCAGATTGCACAGGGTCGCCGGCTCCACATACAGTTTACGGGGAAAAAGGGGGGTGTTCATGGACATGCCCGTTTCCTCGACCAGCATGGAAGCCTCGTCAATATGCCAAAATGACACAAGCGCGCCTCACCCGCCGACCATCTCGGCCACCAGGCCGCCCAGGCGTTCTATCCCGCCCGCCAATTCCGAGGTCCAGGGATTGCCGGAGTTAAGCCGCACATGCCCGGAAAAACGATCCTGGGTCGAAAAGATGGTGCCCGGAGCAATGCTGATGCCCGCCTCCCTGGCCCGGTACATGAGTTCCACCGAATCCACGCCCGCCGGCAGTTCCACCCACAGCACTCCCCCGCCTTCGGGCCTGCCGACCCGCGTGCCTTCCGGGAAGGTGCGGCTGACGTGCAGCTGCATGGACTGCGTCTGCTCCTGCAAGGCCCGGCGCAGACCGCGCAGATGCCGATCATACCGGCCCTCGCGCAAATAGAGGCCCACGGCCTCTTGGGTGAGGGTCGCGGAGCAGACGTTGGTGGTGGCCTTGACCTCGTAGGCCTCGCGATAAAACCGGCCCGGCATGATCCAACCGATGCGGTAGCCCGGACACAGAGTCTTGGAAAGGGACGAACATAGAATGACCAGCCCTTGCGCATCGTACATCTTGAAGACCGTGGGGCGGGTCGGACCAAAATGGAGGTCTCCGGCCACATCGTCCTCGATGAGCGGTATTTCCCGTCTGGCCAGAAGTTCCACGATTTCGCGCTTGGCGCTGTCCGAAGTCAGGGAACCGTCGGGATTGTTGAAATTGGGGGTAAAGATGCAGGCGCTGATGTCGAAGCGCTCAAGCGCCCGCTCCACGTCGGCGGGGTCCACCCCGTGCCGGGGATGCGAGGGGATCTCGATGGAACGCACGCCCTGGTTCTCGAGAAGCTGCTGAAAGCAGAAATAGGACGGAGCCTGGATGAGCACGTTGTCTCCGGGGCGGACCAGGCTGCGCACGGCCACGTGCAGGGCCTCAAGGGCCCCGCAGGTGATGATGATCTCCTCGGGCCGCACCGCAAGCCCCGCCTGGGCCGCGCGCAGGGACAGCTGGCGGCGCAGCTCCAGGCTGCCCTCCACGGGCAGGTAGCCGACCTGGCGCTTGGGATCTTCCCTCGACAGGCGCGCCGCCACCTTGGCCAGTTCGCGGTAGGGCAGCAGATCTTCCGATGGGCAATTGATGCCCAGGGGCACAAGCTCCCGGTCGCCCACGGTCTCAAGCACGGCGGAGATGAGCTGGCTGCGGTTGACGGTGTGCGGCCGGAGCACGGGCCGGGGGTTGCGCGGCGGAGGCGGCAGCTGCCGCGTGTCGCGCCGCACGAAAAACCCGGACCTGGGGCGCGACTCGATGACTCCCTTGCGCTCCAGCTCGGCATAGGCCTGGAGCACGGTGCTGACCGCCACCCGGCTGCGCAGGCTGACATGGCGCAGGGAAGGCAGCCTGGCTCCGGGACCGAGAGTGCCCGAGACGATCTGCTGCATGAGGTTCTGCTCGATCTGCCGGTATCTGAAATCTTCCATAGAAGTACCCTTACGCATGGCAAAGGGAGAAGACACTGCTCCCAAGGTTACTGCGTTTTTTTGGTTATAGCCCTTGTCTTTTTCGTTCGTGGAGGCATCGGGTGCTTTCGATCAAAAGCATTGATTCCCTCCTTCGCGGGAATGACGCCGGGGACAGGACGGTGCATTTCTGCCTTTACATTCACCGACGTACCGCAGGGCTTGGCGGGGGCCGGGAGTGACGGGCCGTCGGCTGTCTGACTGAGCCAGGCATCGTTTGACGGATCATCGCCTCCCGGACGGAGCGCAGGCCGCTGTTCGAAGAAGCGATGATCCGTCTCTACGAGGCCCGCGAGGGATTTCCGGCGGACCGCCACTCCCGGCCCCTGCCAACCCCCCATCCGTAACCTTTCGGCCTTGCCCTGAACGGACCGCCATGCCACCATCTCTTCCGCGGTTTGCAGCCCGTCGATCTCTCCAATCTGTTATGGTCGAAATTTATACAAACTGTATCTGTACTGCAAACAGATTTTGACTAGGTTGAGTCCGAAGAGGATAATCGATTATGAACTGTGCCACCCTTTCATCCACCAGCCGCGCCGAGTCCCCCCTGGTCTCGGCCTTCCGCCAGACCCTGCCCATCATTCTGGGCTATGTGCCCGTGGGCTTCGCCTATGGGGTTCTGGCCCAAAAGTCCGGTCTTTCGGGCATGAACACCATACTCATGAGCCTACTGGTCTTTGCCGGATCGGCCCAGCTCATCGCGGTGGGCCTGTTTGCCGCCAAGGCCGCGCCCCTGGCCATCGTGGCCACCACTTTCGTCGTCAACCTGCGCCACCTGCTCATGTCGGCGGCACTAGCCCCCTACCTGCGCGGCTGGAGCAAATCCCGCCTGGCCCTCTTCTCCTACCAGATGACGGACGAGACCTTCGCCCTGCACGTCGGCCGCTTCGCCAGGGGCGAGACCGGTCCAGGGGAGACCTTCGGCATCAACGTCATCGCCCAGAGCGCCTGGGTCGGCGGCACGGTCCTTGGCCTGGCCGCGAGCACGCTCATCACCGACATCCGGCCCATCGGCCTTGATTACGCCCTGCCGGCCATGTTCATCGCCCTGCTGCTGGGTCAGCTCAAGTCGCGGCAGCACCTTGCCGTGGCCGTCATCGCGGGCGTCCTGTCCACCGTCCTGATGCTCGCGGGCCTTGACCAGAGTCATGTCCTGGCCGCGACCGTCATCGCCGCAACCATTGGCCTCGGAGTTCACGCATGGACCAGCAGACAATCTTCCTGACCATTCTCGGCATGATGGCCGTGACCTATGTCCCGCGCGCCCTGCCGCTCCTGGCCCTGGCGCAGCGCACCCTGCCCGAGTCCGTCGTGCGCTGGCTGGGCTTCATCCCCGTGGCCGTGCTTTCGGCCATGTTGCTGCCGTCGCTGGTGATCACGGAAAAAGGACTTGATTTTTCCGCCGACAACATCTTTCTCTGGGCGGCCATCCCGACCTTCGCGGTCTGCTGGAAAACAAAGAGCTTTGTCGGCGCCATCGTCACCGGCATGGGCTGCGTGGCACTGGGCAGATTATTTTTCGCATAACACCGGCCTCAAGGAGGCATCATGAGTTTCAGGTTCACCAAACGCATCCAGAACACTCCAAAATCCTTCATTCGCGAGATCTTGAAGGTTACCCAGGACCCAAGCATCACGTCCTTCGCAGGCGGGCTGCCCAATCCGAACCTCTTTCCCATCGAGGCTCTGCAGGATGCGGCCCGCGAAACCCTGGCCACGGCCGGAGCGCGCGCCCTGCAATATTCCACCACGGAAGGATACGTCGAACTCAGGGCCTGGATCGCAAGCCGCTACTCCCGCCACGGCGTGACCGTGGACCCGGATCAGGTGCTGATCACCACGGGTTCCCAGCAGTGTCTTGACCTTCTGGGCAAGCTCTTCATCGAAAAGGACGACGAGGTCATCCTGGAACGGCCGAGCTACCTTGGCACCATCCAGGCCTTCACCATGTTCGAGCCCAGATTCGTGACCGTGGATCTGGAGGAGGACGGCCCGAACCTGGACCAGGTCGAGTCGCTGCTGGCAACGGGACGCCCCAAGCTCTTCTATGCCGTGCCCAATTTCCAGAACCCCTCGGGCCTGACCTACTCCAGGGCCAAACGCGAGGAGCTGGGCAAGCTGCTGCATAAATATCCCGAGACGGTCTTCATCGAGGACGACCCCTACGGAGAACTGCGTTTCACCGGCGAGCACCACAAGCCGCTCTTCGCCTACACGGGAGGACGCAGCATCATGCTCGGCAGCTTCTCCAAGATCACGGTACCCGGCTTTCGCCTGGGCTGGATGGTCGCCCCTCCGGAAATCATCCGCCTGGCGGTCAAGGCCAAGCAGGCCGCGGATCTGCACTCCTCGACCTTCAACCAGTTCGTCATCGCCGAGTACCTCAAAAAGCACTCCATCGACGACCACATCGCCAAAATAACGGCCTGCTACGGCTCCCAGGCCTCGGCCATGGTCCGGACCCTGGAGCGGGAGGCCCCCGAAGGCGTTATCTTCACCCGTCCCGAAGGCGGCATGTTCTCATGGGTGACCATGCCCGAAGGGAAGGGCTCGTGCATGGACCTCTTCAACCTGGCCATCGAGCAGAAGGTCGCCTTTGTGCCGGGCATGCCGTTCTACACCGACGGCACAGGACAGAACACCCTGCGCCTGAACTTCTCCAACGCCTCGGAACAGGTCATCGACGACGGCATCACCCGGCTGTGCCGGTGCATGAAGGATTTCCTGAAGTAGCCCCCTCCCTGGATCATGGCGCAAGCTCATTTTGCGCAGCCGTGCGCCATGATCCAATCCATACCTTCCCGCTCCAGTTAATATTTTCCCTTTCCCCAAGGTTGAACTCGGAACCCGGCAGGGTGTACATGTGCGCTGAACAGCGTCACCTCACCTCCGGAGATCCCGACATGCCCGCATTCATCCATCTGCTCTTGAGTCTTGCCCTGCTTCTTGCCGCATGCAGCCAGGACGACGCCCGCTCCAAGCCCGAACCACGAACAATCAAGGCCCAGACCATGCGTCTGGCCCTGACCGAGGCCCGTGAATGCAGGAGCCTTCCCGGACAGGTCGAGTCGCGCAACAGCGTGACCCTGGCCAGCAAGACCAGCGGCACCGTGACGGAAATCCTGGCCAGGGAAGGGGACGTGCTCACGGCGGGCCAGACCATCCTGCGCATCGACGACGCCGAGCTGCGGCAGCGCGAGCAGAGCATGCGCGCCACGGCCGGGCAGGCCGGCCTGGAGGGCAAGGCCCTGGCGGCGCGCAAGGACCAGGCCAAGGCCACCCTGGAGCGCATGCAAAAACTGCTGCGCCAGGCTGCCGTGAGTCGCGACGATGTGGACCGGGCCCAGGCCGAATACGAGGCGCTGGCCAACCAGGAAAAGGCCATGGCCGCGCAGTCTTCCGCCGCCGGATTCCAAAGCGCCGAAATCCGCGCCCTCATGCAGTACAGCACCGTGACCTCCCCCCTGAACGGGGTTTTGACACGCCGTCATGTCGATCTGGGCGCGTTCGTGCAGGCCGGAACTCCCCTGGCCGAGGTGGATGACCTGAAGAGCGGCTTCGAGCTCGTGGCCCAGGCCGACGAATCCCTGCTCGGACGCATCGAACAGGGCATGAACGTGGTCGCGCTCATTCCATCCCTGTCCGAGGCCCCGTTCCTGACCACCCTTTCGGCCGTGATCGGACAGGTGGACCCCGCAAGCCGATCCTTCAGAGTCAAGGCCGCCCTTGACGCTACGCCAAGCCCCGGCATGTACGGCAAGGTCTGCGTACCCGTTGGCACGGCCAGAAAGCTGCTGGTTCCTCAATCCGCCCTGAGGCCACGCGGCGAACTGAGCACGGCGCTCATCGTCGACAGTGACTCCACGCTCCGGCTGCGCATCGTCAAGATCGGCGGCGCCTACCAGAAGGCCGTGCTCGGCGGAAAGACCTTCATCCTCCAGACCGGAACCGATCAGTTCGGCGCGGTGCCCGATGGGGCAGAAATTCTGGTCGAGGTCCTGTCCGGCCTCTCCCCGGACGACGAGGTGGTCCTGGGCGCGCCCGCAGTGGCCCGCGAAGGCGACCTGCTGGTTCGGGAGTGATCCATGTCGAACCATCCCGCCCACAACCATGATTTTCTGACCCGCATCACTTCGAGCTTCGTGGACTCCAAGCTCGTGCCGCTCATCATCGTCTTTTCCATTTTTCTCGGCGTCTTCGCGGTGCTGCGCACCCCGAGCGAGGAAGAGCCGCAGATCATCGTGCCCATGATCGACATCATGGTCGAAATGCCCGGAGCCATGCCCGAAGAGATCGAAAAACGCGTCGTCGGTCCCATGGAAAAGCTGCTGTGGGAGATTTCGGGGGTGGAATACGTCTATTCCACGGCCATGGACGGCAAGGCCCTGACCGTGGTGCGCTTTCTGGTCGGAGAGGATGTGGAGAGGAGCCTGATCAAGACCTACGGCAAGCTCTACCAGCACCTGGACTGGATTCCGCCCGGATGCTCGCAGCCCATCCTGAAACCGCGCTCCATCGACGACGTGCCGGTTCTGGCCGTGGCCCTGACCTCCGACACCCATGACAGCCGGACCCTGCGCCAGGTCGCTTCGGAGGTGGCCGAGAGCCTGCGGGCCATGAACGGGGTCTCGGAAGTGAGCCTCATCGGCGGACGCAAGCGGGCCCTGACCGTGGAGGTGAACCCGGCGCGGCTGCGGGCCCTGAACCTGGACAGCGTGGATGTGGCCGAGGCCATCGCGAGCCAGAACCAGGCCGACCAGAGCGGGCTCATGACCTCGGCCGGAGCCAGCCGTCAGGTCCGCCTCGACAATGCCATGCGCTCCGCCGCCGACGTGGCCGGAACCGTCATCGCCGTGCAGGGCGGCCACCCCGTGACACTCGGCAACGTGGCGGATATCCGCGACGGCTGGGCCGAACCCGAGGATTATGTCCTCTTTGCCCCGGGAGCGCGGGCCGAGTCCAAGGGCCTGTCCGCCGGGACCGGCCGACTCCAGCCCGCCATCACCCTGACCGTGGCCAAGCGCCCGGGCATCAACGCCACCGAGCTTTGCCAAAAGGCGCTGGAAACCATCGAGAGCCTACGCGGAACGGTCATTCCGGCGGACATGCAGACCGTCATCGTGCGCGACTACGGCGAGACGGCCAAACACAAGTCCAACGAACTGCTCTTCCATCTGGCCATCGCGGCCCTGTCCGTGGGCGGCATCGTGGCCTTTTTCCTGGGCAGCCGGGCCAGCACGGTGGTCATGGTGGCCGTGCCCGTGACCCTGGCCGTGACCCTGGCCACCTACTGGCTGCTGGGCTACACCCTGAACCGGGTGACCCTGTTCGCGCTCATCTTCTGCATCGGCATCCTGGTGGACGACCCCATCGTGGACGTGGAGAACATCGTGCGCCACGTGCGCCTGCCCGGCTCGGCGGGGCGGCCCTTTTCACAGGTCATCATCGAAGCCGTCAGCGAGGTGCGCGCGCCCCTGGTCCTGGCAACCTTCACGGTCATCGCGGCCATCATGCCCATGGCCTTCGTGGGCGGGCTGATGGGACCATACATGCGCCCCATGCCGGTGGGGGCGAGCATGGCCATGCTCCTGTCCATGGCCGTGGCCTTCGTCATCACCCCCTGGCTGGCCAAGCGGGTCCTCAAGCCCTCGGACAGTCACGAACCCGAATCCCACGATGACATCTTCACGCGCGGCTACATCTGGCTCATGCGCCACCTCATCGAACGGCCCCGCTTCCGCGCCCTCTTTCTGGCAGGGATGGTCGCCCTGCTCCTTCTGGCCGTCAGCCTCTTTCCGCTCAAGGCCGTGCTGGTGAAGATGCTGCCCTTCGACAACAAGAGCGAATTCGAGATTGTCATCGACATGCCCGACGGAACGGGCCTTGAGACCACCATGGCCGCCGCCGAAACGCTGTCGCGCTCCATAATCGCGCAGCCGGAGGTGACCGACGTGCAGCTCTATGTGGGCACGGCCGCGCCCTTTTCCTTCAACGGGCTGGTGCGCCATTATTACCTGCGCCAGGGGCCGAACGTAGCCCAGATTCAGGTCAATCTGGTCGGCCGGGGCGATCGCGACGCCTCAAGCCACGAGATCGCGGGTCGGGTGCGGACAAGCATCGCGCCCCTGGCCAGGGAACTCGGGGCCAGAATCAAGGTGGTGGAAGTGCCCCCCGGTCCGCCGGTGCTGCAAACCCTGGTGGCCGAAATCTATGGCCCGACCCACGATTCAAGGCTGGCCGTGGCCGGACAGGTCAAGGACATCTTTGCCCGGACGCCGAGCGTTGTGGATGTGGACTGGTTCGTGAACGATCCGCGTCCTGAGACGAGGGTGCGCCTCAGTCCGGAGAAGGCCCTGCAAAACGGCATCAGTCCGGATCGGGCCAGACAGGTCCTGGCCGCCTCCGTGGGGGGCATGCAGGTCGGCATCCTGCATGATCCGCGCGCCCGGGAGGACGTCCCCATCGTGCTTCGCCTGCCCGTCTCCGAGCGCTCGCATCCAAAGGATCTGGCAACCCTGCCCGTGCGCGGAGAAAACGGCCGGATGGTTTCCCTCGACCAGATCGCGAGCCTGACGCAGGGAATCACGCCTGGCTACATCTATCACAAGAACATGCTGCCCGTGATCTACGTGACGGCCGACATGGCGGGAGAGGAAGAGAGCCCGATCTACGGCATGACCCGCGTGGACGAGGCCCTGGACGAACTGGCCGCGACCGGCCGGGGCGCATGGCAGGCCGGAGACACGCGACCCCTGACCCGCCTCTACACCCGCGGCGCGGACACGACCCACGAGATTGCCATGAAATGGGACGGAGAATGGCAGATCACCTACGAGGTCTTTCGTGACATGGGCGTGGCCTTCGCCGTGGTGCTGGTGCTCATCGCCATCCTGGTGGTGGGCTGGTTCGGGTCCTACACGACGCCGCTGGCCATCATGATCCCCATCCCGCTTTCGCTCATCGGCATCATTCCGGCCCACGCCATCTCAGGCTCCTTCTTCACGGCCACGTCCATGATCGGCTTCATCGCCGGGGCAGGCATCGTGGTCCGCAACTCCATCATCCTGGTGGACTTCATCACCATGCGTCGCGAACAGGGCGAGAGCCTGGAAAACGCCGTGGTCGAAGCCGGAGCAGTACGCTTCAGGCCCATGGTGTTGACCGCCCTGTCCGTGGTTGCGGGAGCCTTCGTCATCCTCTTCGACCCCATCTTCCAGGGCCTGGCCATATCGCTTCTGGCCGGAGAAGTAGCGGCGACGCTGTTTTCCCGGATGGTGGTGCCGGTGATGTACTATTTGGATCAGCGGGGAGGCGAGATCAAAAACAAGGCGGCTACGCCTTGAAGCTCTGGGAGGGGCCTGCCTTTACGCCCTGAGCGGGGCCGCAAGGCGATCATGCCGGGATTTTGCACCGCCGGGCGCCCATGACGCCGGCAGTGCAAACGGATTTACGGATCAATCCACCAGCACCTCAAGCCCCTTCAGGTAGGCTCCTTCCGGAAAGGCCAGGGAGACGGGATGGTCGCCGGCCTGGGTCAGGCGATGGATTATGCGGCCGGTGCGGCCTGCGTCCAGGGCGGCGTCGGACACGATTTTCTGGAACAGGGCGTCTTCCATGAGGCCGGAGCAGGAGAAGGTGAAGAGGCGTCCTCCGGGGTTCAGGAGCCGCAAGGCGCTCAGGTTGATGTCCTTGTAGCCCCGGCAGGCGCGGTTCAGACTGGCCTTGGAATCAACGAATTTGGGCGGATCGAGGACGATGAGGTCGAAGGTGCGTTTTTCCCTGTGCCAGTCGCGCAGAATCTGGAACGCGTCGCCGCAGACCGTGTCCATGCTCCCGGGCGCAAATCCGTTGGCTTCCCGGTTGCGTTCGGCCAGGGCCAGGGCCGGAGCCGAGGCATCGAGCTGGGTCACGTGCGCCGCCCCGCCACCGAGCGCGGCCAGACCGAAACCGCCGGTGTAGGAGAAGCAGTTCAGCACCTCGCGCCCCCCGGCGGCCCGCGCCACGGCCAGGCGGCTGTCGCGCTGGTCGAGGTAGAAACCGGTCTTGTGGCCGCCCTGCACGTCAACCAGATATTTCACGCCGTTCTCATGAATCCCGATCTGCTCGGGGATCTGGCCGTGCACGACCACTGTCCTTGCGGCCAGTCCTTCCTTGGCCCGCACATCCACATCCGAGCGCTCAAGGATGGCGTCTTCGGGAAAGAGGTTCCGCAACGCCCCGATGATGGCGTCACGCCAGAACTCCATGCCCGCAGTCAGCAGCTGGAAAACAAGAACCCCGGCGTAGCGGTCCAGAATCAGCCCGGACAGCCCGTCGGACTCGGAATGAACCAGGCGCAGCGCATTGCCTGCACTCTCGAAATCCTTTCTCCTGCCGGCCGACTGAAGAATGCGACGCAAAAAGAAATCCCCGTCGATGACTTCCTCGGCGTCAAAAGTCCAAACCCGGCCCATGATCTGCGATTTGGGCGAAAAAGAGGCCCTGGCCAGCCATTGTCCGTTCTGTCCCAGGACATCGACGGTCTGCCCGGATACAGGTCTGCCCTTGACAGTGGCCACGGCTCCGGAAAAGATCCAGGGATGACGCCTGAGCAGAGATTTTTCCCGCCCCGCGACGATGATGAGTTGTGGGTCCACGATGATTTCCTTGCTGCGCATGGGGATGACCCGCGCGGTGAAGTCCTGCGCGCCACAGGCGCGCAGGCTGCGCAAGACATAGGAAAAGCCGTGGAAGGCGTCCACGGGAAAAATCACCCGCATCCCGGCCAGCCGTTTGAAGCCCGGCAATGCCTTGTCTCCGTGCTCTGCGCGCTGCTGATTCATGCCCTGGCCCTGACCGCTTTCGGGATATGGCTCGGCCCCGGCGGCGCAGGTTCGAGCGGCCCCATGCTCATGGCCCTGGAGCTTTCCGGTGGCGGCGCGGGCGGCGGCACCTCTTCCGGAGGACAAGCCGGAGCCGACGAGTCTTCCCTGCTGCCCCTGCTGGGCGATTCGGCCACGGAGCCATCCTCCGCCCGGACCCAAGGCATCCCGCCCACGCCTCCGGCTCCCGAAGCGCAAAATCCGATCACGGAGGCATCCCCCGCCCCTGCCTTGCCCGCTGCCACAAAGGCGCCCGCGCAGACACCCATCAGTCAGGCGCGGGTTGAGCCCAATCCCCCCAAACAGATCCCGACCAAGCAGCCTCCTGTTCGTAAGCCTGTCCCCGAGCCGAAAATCCAAACCCCGGAAAGGACGCCAGACGCGGGCCTTGTCACTGCGGACTCGCCCCCGGACCCGGTCCTGAATTCGCCCGGCGACCGCACTGAGCACCCAGAAGCCCGGAAGGTTCAGACCGGAATCCCCAAGCTTCAAGCCGGGGCCGCGAGCCCCCCCCAGGGCACAGGCCAGGATAACCGGCCCGGCGCTGCCGGGGCCGGAACCGGCGCGGGCGCACGAGGTTCAGGAGGCAACAGACCAGGCGGGAGCGACGGCGCCGGGGACAGTCTGGTGAAGTTCGGAACCCCCGGCGGCCCTGGCATTGTCCGCATGGCCCAGCCCAGATACCCGCACGAAGCAAGACGTCTGGGCAAGGAAGGGATCGTGGTCCTGAGGCTTGCCCTGGATGAAGCCGGGGCCGTGCGCGACGTGGAAGTTCTGCGGGGCGTGGGTTTCGGCATGGAGGAAGCCTCCCGGGAAGCGGTCCTGCTTTCGCGTTTCCGCCCCGCGACCATCAAGGGCCGGCCCGTGGCCTGCCAGGTCATTTTGCCCATACATTTCAAGTTGCGCTAGACCCGGACCTTTGCATGGCAGGCTCCGGACATGCAGAGCCCGGCCATTGCCAGGATCCAGGCTTCTGATCTATGACCGTTTTCGGTCGGCAGCCGCCAACCCGCCCTCCCGCACCCATCTTCAGGCAGGTCAACATGAGCGATAGAATCGAGTGGTCGATAAAGGTCCCAATCTTCCGAAATCCCATCATCCTCAAGCAGTTGGGACTTGGGATCGGCATTCCCTTCGGGCTGATTTTCGTGATCATGCTGCTGAGCGGCGCAAAGCCCGCCGACCTTCTCTACCCGGCCATCCTCATAGGCGCGCTCTTTTTTTTCACCTGGCTCTTCATCATGATTGTCTGGGGCGGAAAATACGATGCCGAGTTCATTGTCGACAGCAAAGGCGTCCGTTGCAGAACCGCCGCCCGTCAGGCCAGACAGAACCGCATCATCAACACCCTCGCCTTCGTACTCGGCCTGCTTTCGGGCAAACCGGCCGTGGCCGGGGCCGGCGTGCTGGCGCAATCCCGGCAGGATGTGTTGGTCAAGTGGAGGAGCATCAGGAAAATCAAGGAGTACCCGCGCCGCAGCACGATCATGGTTTACGGAGGTTTTGCGCAAAACATCGCTCTTTTCTGCACCCCGGAAAACTATGGGCAGGTGCGGGATCATGTCGCGTCCAAGGTGCGTCCCGCCAGCTGATCCGATGCACACCTGAAAAAAAAGCCGCCCCGTCAGCACTTTTGCTGACGGGGCGGCTTTTTTTACGTGAGCGATCCGCTAGAACATCTGCGGGTAGGTCTTCACAAAGGCGTCCAAACGCTCGCGGGACTTGGCGATGCGTTCGCGAAGGCTCGCGCGGTAGGCGTCCATGTCCGCGATGGGCTTTCTGGCCACGCCCGTATCCATGGCGGCCTGGGCCACGGCGGCGGATTCGAATTCGATGAGACGCAGGTCCACGGGTTTGGGGATGATGTAGTCGATGCCGAATTCCAGCTTGTCCACACCGTACGCCTCAACCACGTAGTCCGGCACCGGCTGCTTGGCCAGTTCGGCCAGGGCCTTGGCTGCGGCCAGCTTCATCTCTTCGTTGATGTTCGAGGCCATGACATCGAGGGCCCCGCGGAAGATGAAGGGGAAGCCCAGAACGTTGTTGATCTGGTTGGGGTAGTCCGAACGGCCCGTGGCCATGATGGCGTCGGGACGGGCTTCCTTGGCCTCGGTGTAGGAGATCTCGGGCACGGGGTTGGCGCAGGCGAAGATGATGGGATCCTTGGCCATGCTTCTGACCATGTCCTGACTGACCACTCCCGCCTTGGAGAGGCCAAGGAACAGGTCCGCACCGACCATGGCCTCGGCCAGGGACGCGTAGGCCTTGGCGGTGGCGAATTCGAGCTTCTGGGCGTTGAGGTCCGTGCGTCCGGTGTGCAGATGGCCGCGCGAGTCGAACATGGCGATGTTTTCGAGCTTCATGCCGAGCGCCACGTAGAGACGGGTGCAGGAAATGGCTGCCGCGCCAGCGCCGGAGACGACCATGCGCAGGTCCTCGATCTTCTTGCCGGTGATTTCCAGGGCGTTGATCAGGCCCGCGGCGGAGATGATGGCCGTTCCGTG
Source organism: Desulfomicrobium norvegicum (assembly GCF_900114595.1). Classification (NCBI taxonomy): domain Bacteria; kingdom Pseudomonadati; phylum Thermodesulfobacteriota; class Desulfovibrionia; order Desulfovibrionales; family Desulfomicrobiaceae; genus Desulfomicrobium; species Desulfomicrobium norvegicum. Next base: position 115,799 of record NZ_FOTO01000002.1, read on the forward strand.
CTGATCGTCATGAAAGACCGGGATGCCCATTTCCTTTTTGAGCTTGTCCTCGATGTAGAAACATTCCGGGGCCTTGATGTCTTCGAGGTTGATGCCGCCGAAGGTGGGTTCCATGGCCTTGACGATCTCGCAGAGCTTGTCGGGATCGGTCACGTCGAGGTTGATGTCGTAAACGTCAACGTCGGCGAAAATCTTGAACAGAAGGCCCTTGCCTTCCATGACGGGCTTGCCGGCGTAGGCGCCGATGTTGCCCAGGCCCAGGACGGCGGTGCCGTTGGAGACGACGGCCACCAGGTTGCCGCGGCCGGTGTACTTGTAGGTCAGGTCCGGATCCTTGGCGATGGCCAGACAGGACTCGGCCACGCCCGGGCTGTAGGCCATGGTCAGGTGCTTCTGGGTGGAATAGGGCTTGACCGGCACAACCTCGATTTTGCCGGGACGCACTTCGGAATGATAATCCAGGGCTTCCTGGGGTGTGAACAGAGCCATGTTGTCCTCCAAATGTGATGCCGCTTCAGCGACGTTGATATTCAATCGCATCCCCTTGAAAGGGGCCAGGGTGCGAACGCTTACTTAACGATGGGCGGCGCCACGCATCTCTTCCGGTTGTTTCGCAGCGTATGCGGCGAACAGTCGCACAGAACATGCCGGCGCGGTCATTTCGCAACTAACATGAATAAAGATGATAAACGTCACGCCTGGGTTTACAGGGTGGGGTGTTTATGCGGACGGCGGATGGGTGGATGGACGGCGGAAGAAGGGCGGCCACGCAGGGCCGCCCCTACGGTGCATCGCCCTGAAATACATCACCATCCATACCGTTAGACGAACCCCACGACGCATCACCCCGGAACCCATCCAAACCGACGTGACCGACCCCACGACGCATCGTCCCGAAATCCATCCAAACCGGCGTGACCGACCCACGATGCATCGCCCCGGAACCCATCCAAACCGGCGGGATCAACCTACGGTGCATCGCCCCGGAACCCCTCCAAACCGTAGGGGCGGCCCTGCGTGGCCGCCCTGCTTGTCTGGTCGCCCTGCCCCGCGCAACCCTTCTTCCGTCTATTCCAACCCCGCCGCCTTGCGATCGGGCTGCACGTACAATTCACCGCCGTGGGAATCATTGATGACCAGCAGCGGAAAATCCACCACGGTCAGTTCGCGGATGGCCTCCGGCCCGAGCTCGTCGAAGGCGATGACCTTGGCCGCCGTGATGCACTTGGACAGCAGCGCTCCGGCCCCGCCCGTGGCGCCGAAATACACTGCCGTGTGGTCTTTCAGGGCCTGCTTGACCGCGTCGCTCCTCTTGCCCTTGCCCACCGATGCCTTGCACCCGAGGGAATGCAGGCGCGGGGCGTAGGTGTCCATGCGGTAGCTGGTGGTAGGACCGGCCGAACCGATGGGGCGGCCGGGAGGCGCTGGGCTTGGGCCCACGTAGTAGATGACCGAGCCCTTGAGGTCAAAAGGCAGGGGCTCGCCCTTGTCCAACAGGTCGATGAGGCGCTTGTGGGCCGCGTCGCGCGCCGTATGGATGGTTCCCGTCAGCTTGACCACGTCACCGGCCTTGAGCTTGGCCATGGCCTCGTCCGTCAGCGGGGTCTGCAATTTGTATTCGGCCATCAGATTTCCACCTCCTGGTGTCTGGAGGAATGACACTGGATGTTCACGGCCAGGGGCAGGCTCGCGATGTGGCAGGGGCTCATGGCGATCTTGACACCCAGACACGTGGTCTTGCCGCCCAGGCCCATGGGCCCGATGCCGAGTTTGTTCAGGGCTTCGAGCAGTTCGTCTTCCATTTCGGCCAGCTTGGGATCCGGATTCGTGTCGTCGAGTTTTCTGAGCAGCGCCTTCTTGGCCAGGATGGGGGCGTAATCGAAGGTGCCGCCCACGCCGATGCCGACCACGGTGGGCGGACAGGGGTTGGGGCCGGCCTCGGCCACGCGCTCGATGACGAACTTCTTGATGCCTGCCCAGCCCTGGGCCGGGGCGAGCATGGTCACGCGGGACATGTTCTCGCTACCGCCGCCCTTGGCCATGAAGGCGATCTTGAGTTTGTCGCCGGGCACAATGTCGAAGTGGACGATGGCCGGAGTGTTGTCCTTGGTGTTGGCGCGGGTCAGCGGGTCGCAGGCGGACTTACGCAAAAAGCCCTCGGAGTAGCCCTTGCGCACGCCTTCGTTGATGGCCTCGCGGATGTTCATGCCCTCGACGCGCAGGTCCTCGCCCATCTCCACGAAGAAGACGGCAAGACCCGTGTCCTGACACAGGGGCAGCCCCGTTTCCTCTGCCAGTTCATAATTTTCGGTCAGTTGGCGAAAGACTTCCTTTGCCGCCGGGGATTCTTCCAGGGCCGCGCACTCGGCGAACCGCCGACGCACGTCGTCCGGAAGGTAGCGGTTGGAGTCGATGCACATCTTGGCCACGGTATCGATGACTTGGGTGGCGTTCAGTGTTCGCATGTCTATTTCCTGATAAACTGTTTGATGGCCGTGATGCCCATTTTGCGCCGCAGGAAGCCGAGCTGGTTCTGCAGGGGCAGCTTCTTGGGACAGACATCCTCGCAGGCGAGGAGACCCATGCAGCCGAAGATGCCGTAGTCGTTGCCGATGATGTCGAAGTACTGGTTGTCCGTGCGCTGATCGCGCGGATCGATGACGAAGCGGGCGATGCGGTTCAGGGCGGCCGCGCCCATGAAATCGTCGCGCAGCCTCGCCGTGCCGCAGGCCGAGATGCAGCAGCCGCATTCGATGCAGCGCTCGAGCTCGTAGATCTCTTCGGCCACGGCGTTGTCCATGCGTTCCTCTTCCTTCGCCGGATCGAACTCCTTGGTGGTGTGAATCCATGATTCGGTCTTCTGGTACATCTCGCGGAACCAGATGCCCGTGTCCACGGACAGGTCCCCGATGAGCTTGAAGACGGGCAGAGGCATGAGCGTGATGGTCTCGGGCAGGTCCTTGGTCTTGGTCTGGCAGGCCAGACCCGGGCGTCCGTTGATGACCATGGCGCAGGCGCCGCAGATGCCGGCCCGGCAGCAGAAGTCGAAGATGAGGCCCGGGTCCTGTTCCTCGCGCAGGCGGTTCAGCGCGATGAACAGGGTCATGTTGGTGGTCTCCTCCAGCACGAAGGTCTGCATGTGCGGAGCGGAGTCCTTGTCCTCGGGATTGTAGCGGAATATTTCAAACTGGAGCAATCGTCCCATGTCGTGTTCCTCTTACTTGCTCTTCGTGATGGTCTTGGCCTCGATTTCCTTTTGGTCGGCATGGATGATCTTGCCGCCGCCATAGCCGCGCTCTCCCGGAGGGATCTCGAAGTGCGGGGTCGCCTCTTCGTACTTGAGTTCCGGCATGGTCCGGCCCTCCGGCCAGTAGGCCAGGGTGCGGTTCAGCCAGTTCTTGTCGTCACGGGCGGGGAAATCCTCGCGGTTGTGGCTGCCACGGCTCTCCCGGCGCACCAGGGCGGCCTGGGCGATGCACATGGCCAGGCGGACCTGGCCCTGGATCTTGAGCGCCGCGGCCACTTCATGGTTGGCGCCAAGGCCCTTGGAGACCAGCCCGATCCTGGCGGAACGCTCAAGCAAGCCCTGGAGAACCTCCACGCACGTGCCCAGATCCTTTTCGTTGCGGAACACGAAGCAGCCCTGCATGAGCGCTTCCTGCATCTCGGCGCGGACCTTGTAGACGTTCTCCCTGCCCAGGCGGCCGCTGATCAGGTTGTCGATGCGCTCCTGCTGACGCTTGGCCTCGGCATTGATGACGCCCGTATTGAAGGACGTCTCGGTGCCTTTGAGGAATTCGACGATCTTGACGCCGATGATGCCGCCGGCGACCACGGTCTCGGCCAGGGAGTTGCCCCCCAGGCGGTTGAAGCCGTGCATGTCCCAACAGGCGGCCTCGCCTGCCGAGAAGAGGCCCTTCAGGCCATAGGCCGCGCCGTTCTTGTCCGTGCGCACGCCGGCCATGGTGTAGTGCTGGGTCGGCCGCACGGGGATGAGCTGGGTGCGGGCATCGACGCCCAGGAAGTTCTGGCAGATCTCGTCAACTTCGCGCAGCTTGGTGGAGATGTGCTTGTCGCCGAGGTGGCGGATGTCGAGCCAGAGGTGTTCGCCGTAGGCCGACTGCACGCCCTTGCCTGCGCGCATGTGCTCGGTCATGCGGCGCGAGACCACGTCGCGGGAGGCCAGTTCGGCCTTCTCGGGCTCGTAGATGTGCATGAAGCGTTCTTCGTTGACGTCCAGCAGCGTCCCGCCGTCGCCACGGCAGCCTTCGGTGACCAGAATGTCCGTCGGCACGATGCCCGTGGGGTGGAACTGGATGGCCTCGGGATTGCCGATGGGCACCACGCCCGTGTCCTGGGCGATGACATGGCCGCCACCGTCGCAGATGACGGCGTTGGTCGTGGCCTTGTAGATGCGGCCGAAGCCGCCGGTGCAGATGGCCGTGGCCTTGGCCAGATAGGTTTCGAGCTTGCCGGTGCGCAGGCAGCGCACGATGGCGCCCATGCACTGCTGGCCGTCGTGGATGAGGGAGATGGCCTCCTTGCGGTCCAGGACGCTTATGCCCAGCTCCGCGCACTTGTTGTCCATGGTGCACATGACCGCGTGGCCCGTGCCGTCGGAGGTGTAGCAGGTGCGCCACTTGGCCGTGCCGCCGAAGGAGCGGGCCGTGATGAGGCCCTCCTTTTCGGGCTTCTCGAATTTCTCGAATTTCTCTCCGCCCTTGAAATAGGAGGATGTGCCCGGAACGACGCGGTTCCACGGCACGCCCCAGTGGGCCAGGCGGCGCATCTCGATGGGCGCGGCGTCGGCGAAGAGGCGGGCAACTTCCTGGTCGCAGCCCCAGTCCGAGCCCTTGACCGTGTCCATGAAATGCACATCCACATTGTCACCCTCGCCCATGGCGCAGTTGCCAAGCGCAGCCTGCATGCCGCCCTGGGCAGCGGAGGAATGAGAACGCCGGGCCGGAACGATGGACAGGCAGATGACGTTGAAACCGGCCAACGCGGATTCCACGGCCACGCGCTCGCCGGCAAGGCCCGCGCCGATAACCAGAAGATCAGAATAATAGGTTTGCATGCCTTCCCCCTTTAGCCCAAAAATGCGAAACGCAACAAGGTGACAAGGCCGATGGTCATGAACACGGCGAACATGATGTTTTCGGCCTTTTTGGCCTTGGGTCGGCCATCGGTCTTGATGAAGCCCCATTTGACGCCGATGCGATAGAAACCGACGGAGACATGCAGCTCGATGCTCGGCAGCAGGATCAGGTAGAACCAGCCCCACCCTTCCTGCACCCGCGCGGCGGATTTGAGGGCGGTGATGGGCAGATCGGACAGAACCACGAACATGTGCACGGAGCCCATGATCAGCACGATCATGGCCGTCACGGCCTGAACGACCCACAGCCAGGTATCGGCGTGATGCATCATCTTGGCGTGAGCCCAGATAGTTTTCTGTCCCTCGGCGCGGAATGGAATCTTGCGCGCGGCCAGGATGAAATGAACGATCATGGTGATGAAAATGACGGGCCCGCCGACCTGGGCCATGTAGGAAGCCTCAAAGAACCAGGCGATGGCGTCCATGATTTTCGGGGACAGGACAACGGACGAGACCAGCAGCATGTGGCACCACATGAACAGGACAAGACCCGCTCCGGTGAGCATCTGAAGCCAGTCGAGGTACGCATCCCGGCGTCCCGGACGCACGACATGCATGGTGGCATCAACGGACATACTTCCTCCGAAGTTGCGGAGCCAATGCACTGCTGACTCCTGGTTGAACAACCAATTTGTTTTTCAAGAAACGATGGGAGTCTGAAGACTTTCGGAAAAGAATTTTTGTAGGCATGTTGGCTACGCGAATACAATTGATCAGTCAATCACATGCCGTAACAACGCACTTGCAAGACATGCGTCAAAAGGTACAAAAAGGTTCGAAACGATTGGAATATATCCCGGAGAGAAAGATGAGCTCAAAATCACGTTCAGTACGTTTACCCGTCGGCGGAATGCACTGCGCGGCATGCTCTACCCGCATCGAAAAAGTGGTTGGCGCCATGCCGGGGGTTGAAAGAATCTCCGTCAATCTGGCCAGCGAAGAGATGGATCTGCTCCATGACCCGCAAGACGCGCCCCTGGAAAAAGTGCTGGAGCAGGTGCGGGAACTCGGTTTTTCCGTCGAGGCCCCGCAGGAGCAAAGCGTGCTGGACCTCAAGATCGGCGGCATGCACTGCGCGGCCTGCTCCTCGCGCATCGAACGCGTCACCGGCCGCCTGGAAGGGGTAAAGGAAGCCAGCGTCAATCTGGGCGCCGAGAGCGGCCGTTTCGTCTTCGACCCGGCCCTGGTCTCGCAACGCACGCTCCGTCAGACCATCCACGACGCAGGCTTCACCACGAGCATTCCGCAAAAACAAAGCGCAGGAGACGAAGAGGCGCGAATCGCCGCGCGGCTTGAGGAGAAAAAGCGGGTCGTGCGCTGGTCCATGGCCTTTGCCCTGCCACTTCTGGTCCTTTCCATGGGCCACATGTGGGGCATGCCCCTGCCGAACTTCCTCGACCCCATGCACGCGCCGGGAACTTTTGCCCTGGCCCAGCTGCTGCTGACCCTGCCCGTGGTATGGAGCGGGCGGAGCTTCTATCTGATCGGCTTCCCGGCCCTGGCCAGGCGCGCCCCGAACATGGACTCGCTGGTGGCCGTGGGCACGGGCGCGGCCCTGGTCTACTCGCTGTGGAACACCATCGAGATCTGGCTCGGAGTGGACGCCCAGGCCCGCGCCATGGACCTGTATTACGAATCGGCGGCGGTGCTCATCGCCATGATCTCGCTGGGCAAATTCTTCGAGGCCCGCTCCGTGTCGAAGACCACCGGCGCGGTCCGGGCGCTCATGGCGCTGGCGCCGGACACCGCCACCCTCGTGGACGGCGAGGAGGAGCGCAAGATCCCGGTGGAAGAGATCGAGCCCGGCGATCTGCTGCGCATCCGTCCCGGCGAACGCCTGCCCGTGGACGGCGAGGTGGCGGAAGGACAGAGCCATGTGGACGAATCCATGCTCACGGGCGAACCCCTGCCTGCACGGCGCGGCCCCGGTGACCGAGTTTACGGCGGCACGCTCAACACCACGGGCGCGTTCGTCATGCGCGCCTCCCTGGTGGGCGAGGACACCATGCTCGCCCGCATCGTGCGTCTGGTCCGGGACGCCCAGGGGTCAAAGGCCCCCATCGCCAACCTGGCCGACACCATCAGCTACTATTTCGTGCCCGTGGTCATGGCCCTGGCCCTGGCTTCGGGCCTGGCCTGGTACCTGCTGAGCGACGAGCCCTTCGTCTTCGCCCTGCGCATCGCCATCTCCGTGCTGGTCATCGCCTGCCCGTGCGCCATGGGCCTGGCCACGCCGACGTCGATCATGGTCGGCACCGGCCGGGGCGCGCAACTCGGTGTGCTGATCAAATCCGGCCGGGCCCTGCAACGCGCCGGGGAGCTTGGCACCCTGGTCTTCGACAAGACCGGGACCCTGACCATCGGCAAACCGGTGCTGGCCGAGGTCTGGGTCGACCCGTCCGCCGGGCTCGACAGGGACGCCCTGTTGCGCCTGGCCGCATCGATCGAGGCCCAGTCCGAGCATCCCCTGGCCCAGGCCGTGGTCGCGGCCGCACAGGGCCCTCTGCCCAAAGCCGGGGACTTTCTGTCCGTCCCCGGCCAAGGCGTGACAGCCACGGTCGAAGGCCGCACCGTCGCCATCGGCAACGAGCGGCTGATGCAGGCCCGAAATCTGAACCTGGAAACGGCCAGGGCCGCGCGCGAGCGCTTGGAGGAAAGCGGCGCCACCGTGGTGCACGTGGCGGTGGACAACGTTCTGGCGGGCTTGCTGGCCATAAGCGACCAGCTCAGGCCTGAATCGGAGAAGGCGGTGCAGCGTCTGCGCGATCTGGGCATGGAAATCGTGCTCCTGACCGGCGACTCCGAACGGGCCGCCCGGGCCGTGGCCGCGCGCCTCGACATCGACCGGGTCATCGCCGGGGTGCTGCCGGACCGCAAGGCCGAGGTCATCATCGAGCTTCAACAGGAAGGACGCGTTGTCGGAATGGTCGGCGACGGGATCAACGACGCCCCGGCCCTGGCCCGGGCCGATCTGGGGGTGGCCATGGGCGGCGGCATGGACGTGGCCATGGAGTCCGGTGATGTCGTGCTCATGCGCGAAGACCTCTTTGGCGTGCTCACGGCCCTGGCCCTGAGCCGCGCGGTGATGCGCAACATCCGCCAGAACCTGTTCTGGGCCTTTGCCTTCAACACCATCGGGCTTCCCATCGCGGCAGGGCTTCTGCACGTCTTCGGGGGGCCGACCATGAGCCCCATGCTCGCGGGAGGCGCCATGGCCATGAGCTCGGTATTGGTGGTCACGAACGCCTTGCGATTGCGTTTTTTTGTTCCTCCCCGTGCATAAATGTAGTATTCATAAAAACTGCACGGCCATGAAACCTGTAGGGAGTGGACACCATGCTTAAACGCATCGAGCAGGTCCTGCCCGGTGAAGTCCTGGCGGCCGACCTCATGGACCCGGCAGGCCGCCTGCTCTTTCCCAAGGGGGCGACGCTGTCGGAAAGCGCCATCGCGGCCCTTGGGCAACGTGGGGTCGCGGACGTCGAGATCGAGGACGAACGCGTGACCCTGAGCGCCGAACAGTTGAGACTGGCCGCCGAGCATGCACGCAGATTCTATGCCGGGCACGACCTTGGCGTCCCGCCCGGCCCGATCCTGCTCGGCCTGCGCACCGAAGCCGAAGCCCAACGCATCGAAAGAGGACTCCCCCCGCTGCTGCGCGATTGCAGGGGGCCCGCCGGACCGGTGCATTTGCCCCGGGAACTGCCCATGTTCTGCCTGGACAGCTTCGATCCCCCGCAGCTGGCCGCCGTGGCCCAGGACCTCAATCTGGCATTGAGCGAGCCCGACCCCTCCAGCAAGAAGATCGTCGAGATCATTACCCGTAGCCCCGGACTCACGGCCAAGCTCCTGCGGCTCGTGAATACCCCGATCTACGGCTTCCAGCGCAAGGTCGAAACCGTTTCCAGGGCTGTGTCCATCGTCGGCCTGCGCGAAGTGGGCATGCTCGCCTCCAGCCTGCTCATGGTCGACCAGTTCGGCGTCATCCCGAAATCATTGATCGAGATGCGGACCTTTCTCGAACACAGTCTCGGCTGCGCCCTGACCTGCAAGGCGCTGGCGGAAAGCACCGGACTGGCACAGCCGGAACAGGCGTTTGTAGCCGGGCTTCTGCACGACATCGGGCGGCTCTATTTCTTCACGTCCTTTCCCGAGCGCTCCCGCTATTGCATTGACAGCGCCCTAAGGCACAAGCGCCCGCTGATGACCGAGGAAGCTCTTTTCTTCGGCATCGACCATGCGGACATGGGCGAGCGCCTTCTGGACGGATGGCGGATGCCCCCCGGCCTGAGCCGGGCCGTGGGCTGCCACCACGATCCCGTGCGGGCCACGGGCCTGCCCCTCGCAGGCATCGTGCATCTGGCAGACCTCTTGACCCACGCCATGGGCCTGGGCTGCAGCGGTGAATGCGGTCCGCCCGAAGCCCGCCCGGAGGTCATGGACATCGTACCGATCCAGCCTGAGCAGATGGCCGACATCGCGGTCCGCATCGAGACCCAGCTCGGCCTTATCATGGGTGCGTTTCAGTGAACTCAACCTCGACCCTGAAGGAGAGAACATGCAAATCAAGCGCAAGAACATCCCCGCCGCCACGGTCCTTGAAGCCGCAGCCACGCTGACAATCCCGGAAATCGCGGCCTTTGCCGGCAAGATCATCCCCATGCTCCTGGCGGAGATCGAAAACAGAGGCATGGCCCTGACCGGTCCGTGCATCTTCACGTACGATGGCTGCGACGGCTCCCCCGACAAGGAATTTTCCCTGAAGGTATCCTTCCCCGTGGACGCCTGCCGTGGTCAGGGCGCGTTCATCTGCCACGAGGTTCCCGCCCACGAATGCCTGTGCACGGACTACAGGGGGCCCATAAGCGGAGTCGGCATCGCCTGGACCGCCTTCACCCCGCAGGCCCTGCAGCAGGGACTTGCCCTGCAGCCTCTGGGCCGCGAGGTTTACGTGCACTGGGAGGGCATGAACAGCGAGGACAACCTGACGGAGCTTCAGATACCTCTGCAGAATTGAGCCGGGGCACAGGAGCGTCCGCTCTCTTCACGTCCAGAGCAGGATGATTTCGAACTTGCCTTGAAATCAGGGCGGCGTTTTTTGAAAAAACTTCAGGCCCGAAGTGCATTTTCCAATGCGCTTCGGGCCTGAAGTTTGTCGCGGCCAAACCGGGAGGAGGTGCCCGGCAGGTCGCCTAGAGGCAGGAGTCGGCGGGGGTGTAGGCCAGGCCGAAGGCTTCGGCCACGCCCTTGAAGGTGATCTTATCGCCGACCATGTTCAGACCGTTTTTCAGGCCCGCGTTTTCCTTGCAGGCGGTCTTCCAGCCCTTGTCCGCGATCTGCAGGGCGTACGGCAGGGTCGCGTTGGTCAGGGCCATGGTCGAGGTGATCGGAACCGCTCCGGGCATGTTGGCCACGCAGTAGTGGATGATGCCGTCCACTTCATAGATCGGGTCGGAATGGGTGGTCGCCTTGGAGGTCTCGAAGCAGCCGCCCTGGTCGATGGCCACGTCCACGAGCACGCAGCCGGGTTTCATGTCCTTGAACATCTCCCGGGTGATGAGCTTTGGAGCCTTGGCCCCCACCACCAATACCGCTCCGATGATGGCGTCGGCCTGAGCGGCCAGCTCGCGGATCATGGCCGGGGAGCTCATCAGCGGCGTGCAGTTCTTGGGCATGATTTCGGACAGGTAGCGCAGGCGGTCGAGGTTCATGTCCAGAATGTAGACCTTGGCGCCAAGACCGGCCGCCATCATGGCCGCGTTGGTCCCGACGATGCCGCCGCCGATGACCAGCACCGTGGCCGGGGCCACGCCGGTCACGCCGCCGAGCAGGATGCCGCGCCCGCCGTGCACGCGCTCATTGTACTTGGCCGCTTCCTGGGCCGCCATGCGCCCGGCCACCTCGCTCATGGGGGTCAAGAGCGGCAGACCGCCGTGAGGGCCGGTCACGGTCTCGTAGGCAATGGCCACGGAGCCGGTCTTCATGAATTCGCGGGTCAGCTTCTCGTCGGCCGCGAAGTGAAAATAGGTGAAGACGATCTGCCCGGGCTTGACCATCGCGTACTCGGACGGCTGCGGCTCCTTGACGTGCATGACCATGTCGGACTGGGCATAGACCTCGGCCGGAGCCGTGACGATTCGTGCGCCCGCCGCCGCGTAGTCGGCGTCGGAAAACCCGCTGCCGATACCGGCCGAAGCCTCCACCAGCACCTCGTGCCCGTGCTGCTTCATGACTTCAACCCCGGCCGGAGTCATGCAGACCCGGTTTTCCTGCGCCTTGATTTCCTTGAGAACTCCGACAATCATATGCCTGCTCCTTATGCCTGTGCCATGTTGAGTAAGGTGGAAAAATCTCTTACTGGCAAAAAGCTTACCACAAACACAGCCCGGGGCAAACATTCACCAAGATTCCGCGCAAATCCCGAATCGGCAAGGCTTGCGGCACGCGCGGCCGCATCGGGGCACCCGGTAAACCCTTCGCGAATCCGTAAGAATCCGACATGGCTGGAACAAAATATTGCCATTATTTAAAATAATCCTTTAAATTCGGTAAATAAGGCGCAATTCGTTAGTGGTTATATATATTTCCAAGTTATAAACTAAATTTCCATTTTGACCGACAGCCGCCCGAGGCCACACCTTTGGCAATCGACCCGGATGGCAGTCACGCGCACGACCTGCCAAGCAAGGCCTCGATGGCCCGTACGCGCAAGGGCCCCTGAGGTCCGGGCAAAATCCGCCCCGTTCCATCCCGGCCTTGACCCGCTCCGGGATGGTTGCCATGTGGCCGGGGGAAACAGTCCTGAAAAATGGAGAACGCATGCTGGAATTTCGCGAGGTGACCCTGCGCCGCGCCGGGAGAGTGATATTGGACCGGGTGAACCTCACCGTGTCCCCGGGTGAACATCTGGCCCTGACCGGACCGTCGGGTGCCGGCAAATCCACGCTGCTCAAGGTCGCCCTCCTGTTCGAGCCCGTGGATGCAGGCGCCGTCCTGTGGAACGGACAGGAGGTCACGGTAGCAGACCTCGGGGCCCATCGCTCCCGCTTTCTGTACATCGGCCAGAAGCCCCTGCCCTTCGAAGGCACGGCCGGGGAATATCTGAACCTGCCTTTCACCTTTGCCGCCAATCACGCCCTGCATGCGGACCAGGTGGAGCAGGACCGGCTCATGGAGGCCCTGGGACTTGACCCGGCCTTGAAGAAAAGCCCGTACACCAGGCTGTCCGGAGGAGAACAGCAGCGCCTGACCATCATCCAGGGCCTGCAACTTGAGCGCGGCTTCTGCCTCTTGGACGAGATCACCTCCAGCCTGGATCAGGAATCCATGCGCGCCGTGGTCGGCTTTTTTGCCCGGGACAAGGCCCGAACGGTGCTGGCCGTGACCCACAACCGCGAATGGCTGGAGTTCGGCTTCGCCGAGGTCAGCCTTGAATCCGGAAAGCTCTGGAGGCGCGAATGAACGAGACAATGGTCATTTCCATCCCGGCCCTGCTCATGTTTTCCGTGATCCTGGTATTCCCGGTGCTCATCTTCCGTCATCTGCGCCTGCGCCTGACCCGGGACCTGCTCATCTCAATGGTGCGCATGTCCGTGCAACTGGCGCTGGTGGCCGTCTATCTGGAGTACATCTTCAGGCTCGACATGCTGCCGGTCAACGTGGCCTGGGTGCTGGTCATGATCGTCGTGGCCACGGGGTCGATCCTGCGCCAGAGCCTGCTGTCGTGGAGGAAATGCCTGTGGACGATCCTGCCCGCCCACCTGCTGACCGCGCTGCTGATCCTGGCCGGTTTCCTGCTGGTCTTCGATCTGGCCACCATCTCCTCGGCCCGCTATCTGGTCCCGCTCATGGGCATGGTGCTGGGCAACATTCTGCGCAGCAACGTCGTGGCTCTGGACCGCTTTTTCTCCGAATTGCGCGCGGGGGTCGATGTGCACATCCAGTACCTGACCCTGGGTGCAAGCCGCGCGGAAGCGGTGCGCCCCTTTCTGCGCAACGCCCTGCGCGCCGCCGTCGGGCCGCAGATCGGGACGGTGGCGACCATGGGCATCGTCTCTCTGCCGGGCATGATGACAGGTCAGATTCTGGGCGGCTCATCCCCGGCCGTGGCCATCGTCTACCAGATCATGATCATGATCGCGATTTTCACCGCCGCCACGGTCTCGTCGTTTCTGGCCGTGCACTTCGCCCGGAAGGTGGCCTTCGACCCATGCGGACGGCTCAATGAGGACATTTTTCTAAGGCGTCCCTGAAAAAGGCGTCGCAAAGCGCAGACTCCATCTTATCACTTTGAAATGAAAGAACTTATTTTTAGTGGAAAGCGTTGTGTTTTTCCGTGGCCCTGCTACATCAGGCCGCAATCCAAATTTCGCGGTCAAAGCCCCTCCGGGGCAAGGCGGATCTCATGCGCTTTTATCTCACCACCATCATCCTGCTGTCGCTCAGCAACATCTTCATGACCTTTGCCTGGTACGGGCACCTGCGCAACCTGTCGCAGACCCCCTGGATCATAGCGGCGTTCGCCAGCTGGGGCATCGCGCTCATGGAATACCTGCTCCAGGTCCCGGCCAACCGCATCGGCCACCAGGTCATGAACATCGGCCAGCTCAAGATTCTGCAAGAGTGCATCGCCCTGTCCGTCTTCATCCCCTTCTCCATCCTGTACATGAAGGAGAAGCCGGGCATGGACTACGTCTGGGCCGGACTGTGCATCCTTGGCGCGGCCTTCTTCATGTTCCGCAAGAAACTCATGGGCGCATGAAGCTCATGCGCCAAAAAACGGCGAAGGGCCGCGTTCCCAGGGGATCGCGGCCCTTCGCCGTTATCAAAGCGGTTTCCTACCAGACGCCCTGTTTCCAGATCTCGGCCAGGGGCTTGCGCGGGGATGGGCTTTCCCAGTCGACATACGGTTTGCCCAGATTTTCCTTCAGATCAAGGACGCCGATGGTGAATCCGGCCACGACTTCAAAGTCATCCCTGTCGATGCCGAAAGCCTCGTAAATGGCGTCTCTTCTGATCCCGGACATGCCGTGGGTGTAGAGGCCGAGCTTTCTGGCCTGCAGGGTCAGGGACATCCAGGCCGAGCCGCAATCGTACAATGCCGTGGGATTGGGCTTGCCGGACTGGGTGAAATTCCTGCGGGCGACCATGAAGCCGATGAGGGACGCGTTCACGGCCCACTTCCGGTTGGCTTCGACCAAAAGGCCAAGGAAGGTCTCGAAGGTCTCGTCCGTGGAGGTCAGGATGTTCCAGGGCTGTTCGTTGTAGGCCGACGGCGCCCAGCGGGCCGCGTCGAAGATGACTTCAAGGTCTTCGGCGGGAATGGCGGTCTTTACGAAGGAACGCGGGGACCAGCGGGTCGGGAAGTCTTCGGCCACGCCTGTCAGGGGATCGCGATTGCTGAAATCGGGAGCATAGGGGGACGGGTATTTCATGATATCCTCCGGGGGTGGCAGGCCGCCCCAAAACGGCCTGCGAATTATGAATTTTTCAACAGCCAGGCAGGGTGTTCACGCTTCCCGAGACATATCCCCTGACGGGGCGGGCATGTCAACGTGACCGATCATCTCCGGAGATTTTTCATGATCCGCCCGAACTGCTCCCTGAACTGACCGGCTCCGCCGTTGGCCGGATGCCGGAGGGCCGGGGCGGTGATGCCCATGGCCGCAAGCAGCGCGGCGGATTTTTGCCCCACGGCCAGAATCCGGGCCCCGGAGGCGTAGGCCATGAGCGCCCGCAGCACGGGCTGTCCAAGCATGACCTCCGTGTCGCAGGGGGTGCGGTTGCTCAGGAAACCCTTGTCCGGCTTGTAGGGATGCCAGGGAAAGGCGTTCCACAGGATCACGTCGCGCGTGTCCACGCCAAGCGTCGCCATGGCCCCCCAGACGATGGTGGCCGTGGGTTCGGTGAAGCCGTCCGGCTTCACGTCCTCGCGGCTGGTGCGCCGGGGCTTGCCCGCCAGGACCATTTCGGGGCCAAGGCCCTTGTGGCGCAGGTGCCCCAGAAGCAGACGCTCGGAGGTCATGGCGATGCCCGAGAAATGCCCCCCCTGATAGCCCAGGGCCTCGGCCAGAAGAATGACCGTGGCCTTTTGCCGTTCGCCGAGGTAGGAGGCGAGCTGCTCCCGCCGCACGGCCGGAGCGCCGGGCGCGGCGTCGTGCGCGGAATCCCGGTGATGCCAGGGATTGAACACCGCCCCGGACGGAGAGTTTTTCAGAAGTTTCATGAATTCATGCATGGGCTCTGCGCTACACACAGCCCGACTCCGGCGCAAGGCCCTGCAATCGAGGACCAGAATGATCGACATCATGCATTACCCGCTTTTCATCATCACCGCCGTGACCCTGAATCTCTATCCCGGTCCGGACACCCTCTACATACTGAGCCGCAGCACAACGCAAGGCCGCGCAGCGGGCATCGCCTCGGCCCTTGGGATCTCCAGCGGATGCGTGATCCACGCGCTGCTCGGGGCCCTGGGACTGGCCGCCGTGGTCATGGCCTCGGCCACGGCCTATCAGATGATCAAATGGGCCGGAGCGGCGTACCTCGTCTATCTCGGCCTGACCATGATATGGTCGCGCCCCGAAGGAGCGTCCCATGCCGGACCCAAAAGGCAATCCCCGGGCCGCATCTATATCCAGGGCGTGATCACCTGCGTGCTCAATCCCAAGGTGGCGCTCTTCTTCCTGGCCCTCATCCCGCAATTCATCGCGCCTAGTGCCGCCCATCCCGGCCTGTCCTTTCTGGCGCTGGGCTTGACCTTCGTCGCCACCAGCACGATCTGGAGCCTTGTCTTGGCCGTGGCCGCAGGAGCATTGCACCGGCGGCTGACCGGCGGTTCGGGCGCCATCCGGCTCAGACGCCTGGGCGGAGGACTGCTCGTCGGACTCGGGGCACGGCTGGCTTTTTCCGACTAGACCTTGACGCGCCCCCCGGCGGATTTACCCTCTTTGTTTGCGGCCGGACGACCTGTTTCACGGAGACAAGCTGATGAGCACACATTCCAATCCCCATCTCAAGATCGGCCTTGCCCTGGGCAGCGGCTCATCGCGTGGCTGGGCCCACATCGGCATCATCAGGGCTCTGGCGGAACAGGGCATAAGGCCCGACATCGTCTGCGGAACCTCTGTCGGAGCCCTTGTCGGCGCGGCCCACGTCGCAGGCAACCTGGACAGGCTCGAAGAATGGGTCCGCTCCCTGACACGGCTTGAGACCGCAAGCTTCTTTGAAATCAATTCCTCCTTCACGGGATTCGTGAACACCTCCAGGCTACGCAAATTTCTGCAGAAGCACGTGGTCGGGGCGGATGTACGCATCGAGGACCTTGAGCTGCAATACGGCTCCGTGGCCACCAGCCTGGAATCGGGCCGGGAGATATGGTTCACCAAGGGGCCGATGCTGGAGGCCGTGTGGGCTTCCATCTCCCTGCCGGGGCTGTTCCCGGCCATCCGGCATGAAGGCCGCTGGCTCGTGGACGGCGGCCTGGTCAACCCGGTGCCGGTCTCGGTCTGCCGCGCCCTCGGGGCCGACGTGGTCATAGCCGTCAACCTCAATGGCGACATCGTGGGCAAGCATCTGGAAAAGACGCCAAAAAAGGAAAAAAGAAACGGCATGGCCGAAGCGTTCTCGAATCTGGTCAAGGAATACGCAGGCTCTCTCTTTTCCTTTACCGAAGAGGAAGACGAACCCCCGGGACTTTTCGACGCCATCGCCGGCTCCGTGAACATCGCCCAGGAGCGCATCACACGCAGCCGCCTGGCCGGAGACCCTCCGGAGATCCTGTTCACGCCCAAGCTCTCGCACATCGGCTTGCTTGAGTTCTTCAGGGCCGAGGAGGCCATCGAAGAGGGCAGAAAATGCGTCGCGCCCATGCTGCCCGAAATCGAGCAGCTGCTGCAGAGAACGTAACCGTCAGCACTGAATCAACAACGTATTCGAGGAGGCCCCATGCCCATATTGCGTTTTGTTCTTTTCTTCCTGTTCATCGCCACCCAGGCCCTTGCGGCCCAGGTGCGCGTTTCCGACACGGATTACCGCGCCTACCGGGCCCTGACCCTGGATTCGGGCCTTCAGGTGCTGCTGGTGCAGGACGAGCGCGCCTCCAAGGCCGCCGCCGCCCTGGCCCTGCCCGTGGGCAGCCTCGATAACCCGGACTCCCAGCCCGGACTGGCCCATTATCTGGAGCATATGCTCTTTCTGGGCTCCAAGTCCTATCCCGGCCCCGAGGAGTACCAGTCCTTCATCACCAGAAACGGCGGCCAGACCAACGCGGCCACGGGCTACACCTCCACCACGTACATGATGGAGGTAGATCCGCCCGCCTTTGCCGAAGCCCTGCGGCGCATGGCCGACACCCTGGCCCACCCGAGGCTTGACCCGGTCTATGCGGACAAGGAGCGAAACGCCGTCAACGCCGAGATGGAATCCAAGAAGCACAGCGACGGCCGACGCCTGGCCATGCTGACGCTCTCGACCCTGAACCCCGAGCATCCCGGCACCCGCTTCACGGGCGGAAATCTGGAGACCCTGTCCGACAAGCCGGGCAGCCTCCTGCACGAGGAACTGGTGCGCTTCCACGCCACCTGGTACTCGGCGAACCTGATGAAAGGCGTGCTCTACGGGCCCCAGAGCCTGGACGAACTGGAAGCCCTGGCCAGACGGGAACTCGCCGTGATCCCCGACCGCCAGGCCAAGGTGGTCGTTCCCACGGCGCCTCCGGCCACGGACAACGAAAAGGGCGTGATCATCGGGGTGCGTCCCGTGCGCGAGACCCGCAGCCTGAGCATCGATTTCGTCCTGCCCCAGGCCCTGGACGACTACCGCACCAAGCCCATGCAGGTCGTGTCCGCCGTGCTCGGCACGGAGACCTCGCATTCCCTGATCGAGGTCCTGCGCGACAAGGGCCTGGCGCTGTCCTTGAGCGCCGGCGGCGATACCACCAGTCTTCGCAACGGCGTGACCCTGTCCCTCTACGTGCAACTCACCGAAGAGGGCGACAGGCGCCGCGACGAGGTCCTGGCCACGATCTTTGCCTACTTCGACCTGCTGCGCACCCAGGGCCTGAACCAGGCCTATTTTGAGCAACTGCGGCGCATCTGGGACATGGAATTCCGCTTCGCCCCCCTGACCAGCGGCTTCGACTATGTCGCCTCCGCCGCCAGGCGGATGCTCCTGCACCCGGTCGAGGATGTAAATTTCGGTTTCTATCGCCTGGATTCCTACGACCGCGAGGCCGTAAACACCGTGATCGAGGCGCTGCGGCCCGAAAACGCGCGGATCTTCCAGGTCGGCCCGGACCAGCCCGTGGACAGGGAGGCTTTTTTCTACCAGACGCCGTACAGCACAAGACCCGTCAATGCAGACGACATCTCCCGCTGGGCCGGGCTTTCCGCCGGGATGGACCTGCGCCTTCCGGACCTCAACCCCTTCCTGCCGGACAATTTCTCCCTGGTCGCGCCCAAGGGCGACGCACGACCCCGCGAGCTCGCGGACAGACCCGGCCTCTCCCTCTGGCACGCCCACTCCGCATTCCGCCAGGAGCCAAGGGCCATCCTCATGACCCGGCTGCAGTCCGCCCGGTTCGCTTCCACCATCGAGCAGGCGGCCCAGCAGGGCGTGCTGCTCGAACTGTGGGACCAGAAGCAGGCGGGACTGCGCTATCAAGCCATCGAGGCGGGGCTCGGACTGTCGATATCCGGGGACGAAGGTGTCGTGATCCGCATCGACGGCTTCAGCCAGCACCAGACCGACCTCTTGCCCCGGGTGCTGGGCTTCCTGGAACAGGAAACAACGCCGGAAGACTTTGAACAGGCCAGGGCGGAACAGCTGCGCGAGCTTGCCAACATGGAAAAGCAGGGTCTGTTCGGCCAGGCCATGAGCGCAATGCGCAATCTTCTCAAGGCTCCGTCGTGGGATCATCGGGCGCTCGAAGAGGCGACAAAGGGACTGACCCTGACGGACTTCCGCCAATACCTGAGCGCCGTGCGCCGGGATATGCGTCTCACGGTCTTTGGCTTCGGCAACGTCACGGAAGATGCCCTGCAAAGGCTGACGGCGGACCTTGAGCAGTTTGTCGGCCCCGAAGCCGGCGCACCTCCGACGGCCACGCGCATCGCGCCCAGGCAGGGCGTGACGGCGGATTATCGCAAGCACAGCGTGCTGGAGGACAGCGCGCTGGTCGAACTCTTCCTCGACCCAGCGCCCGGCCCAAACGCCAAGGCGCGCATGCTGCTCCTTGAGGGGCTCCTGTCCACCCGCTTCTACAGCCGGCTGCGCACCGAGGAGCAGCTGGGCTACGTGGCGACGAGCTTTCCGGTAATGTTCGCGCACAATGCCGGGATCGGATTCGGCGTGCAAAGCCCGGTGCAGGGCACGGCGGGTCTGGCGGACAGATTTGAATCCTTCTACTTCCGGGCGCTCGAACAGATGCGCGGAGTGACAAAAGAGGAATTCGAAGACGTGCGTCAGGGCGTGCTGGCCTCGTTGACCAAGAGCCCGGACACCCTGGAAGAGGAGTTCGGCTGGCTTGAAACGGACCTGCGCCTGGGCAACCGGAACTTCGACAGCCGCGACCTCTTGGTGGATGCCCTGAAGAAAATCACCCTGCCCGAAGTCGTGCGCGCCTACGAGACCATGGTCCTTGGCCCCGGCGGCACGCGGGCCCTGATCCAGATCCAGGGTTCGCGCTTCAGCGACTTCGGCTGGGCGCGCAAACTGGACGCAAGGCCGGTCGAGCAACCCGAAGACTTCCACAAACTCATGGGCCTGCAGCGCTATCAGGGCCTCTAGGACACCCGCAAAAAAGGGCGCCCGTCAACCGACAGGCGCCCTTTTTCAATTCATCTTCCGGAGTTCCACCCGGAGACATCCTCCAGCCTATTTCACACCCAGCTCCCGTCCTGCCAGGAAGGCCGCGTAATTGGCCTGCCAGATGGCCGGCTTGGGGCTGACGTTCTTGAGGGCCTGCAGCCAGTACTCGTTGGGGAATGAATCAAAGGGAGCCAGGGTGCTCAGGACTCCGATCATGACCACGTTGGCGCTGCGGCCCGTGGGATCGCCAAGGCCAAGGGCCGTTGCGAGCACATCGACGTCGATGACCTTGTACCCGCTTAAGGCTTCGCGCACGGCTTCCACCGTCGGATAGTTCTCGGCCTTGAAAAGCGGGGGCATGATGGCCGTGTCGGCCAGGATGACCGTGCCGCCGGGCTTCAGCATGTCCAGGAAGCCGGGACGGAACACTTCGCTGCGCTCCATGCAGACCAGGCACTGGGTGGTGCCGGGCATGAGCACGGGGGAATGGACCGCGCCGCAGGCGAAGGTGCTGATGACCGGGCCGCCCATCTGGGCCATGCCGTGGGTCTCGCCCTTGACGATGTTCTGCTTGTCGTAGCCGAGCAGGTACGCGAGCTGGGTCAGCACCCGGCCGAAGAAGAGATTGCCCTGACCGCCGACGCCACGGATGGCCACGGACAAGAAGGCGGGCAGGCCGCCGGTGGCGGGCAGGTCGATGGTCTCGGGCGGAACGGGCAGATCCGGACAGCTGGTCAGGCCGCAGGCGCTCTGATCCTTGGCCGGGGCGATGGCGCCCTTGGGGCACATCTGGGCGCAGGCCGGGTTCTGGCTCACGCAGCCGGTGCAGATGTTGTTGAAGAAGGGCAGTCCCTCGGCGTCGGCCTCTATGCCGGAGCAGATCTGGCACATGCCGCAGCGGATGCACAATTCCGGGTCCACGGCCATTTTGACGCCGTAGGACTCCTTGGGCATCTTGCGAATGCACACGCCCGTGACCACAAGGGTAGTGAAGGTGCCGGTCTCGGCGGCCGCAAGAGCGTCCTTGAGCGCTTTTTCCAGGGCTTTCTTGTCATAGCCGCTGACCTCGACCACATTGGCCCCGTGCGCCTTCAGGCTTGCGTTCAGGTCGAAGACATTGGGATCCCCGGCCAGGTTGGCGGGAGACGTGGGCGAAGGCTGTCCGCCGGTCATGGCAGTCCATTCGTTGTTCAGGATGACCTTGACGCCGGGGATGTTCCTGAAAATCGTGTTGCGGGTCGCGTCCATGCCGCTGTGACACTCCGTGCCGTCGCCGAGCACGGCCAGGCATTTGCTCGCGGCCTCGGGCCGGGACAGCACATAGCCCAACCGCTTGGCTTCGCTGGCGCCCATGGCCAGGGCGGTGTCCATGGCGTTCAGAAAGTGCAGCAGGGTGTTGCAGCCGATATCGCCGAACACCGCTTCAAGCTTGCCCTTCTTGCGCATCTTGCCGACGATCTGGCCGAAAAGACGGTACGGACAGCCCGCGCAGATCATGGGCGGACGCGGCAGGCTGGCCACCGCGGATTTTCCGGCCGGCTCGGCCAGACCAAGACGGGCGGAGATAAGTGCCGGGGTCCATTCGGTGACGGTCTCGTCCGCGCCCTTGCCCTGAACCGCGATTCCTTCGGCCTGGATAGCCTCCTGGATGAAGCGATAGCCGTCCTCGATGACGTAAACGGGACCGTCGATGCTTTCGCAGAAGCGACGGATGAGATCCATGGGCAGGGGATAGGTGAAGCCCAGCGACAGGACATCCACGTTCTTTCCCGTGGCGGCCCGGACCTCCTCCACGAAGAGGTCGTTCACGCCGTGGGTGATGATGCCGATCTTGCCGTCGCCTCTGGTCAGGACATTGAGCGGGCTCTCCTCGACCATCCCGCGCAGGGCCGGGATGCGGGAGGTGCGGACCTGATCATGAAACATCCGCGCACGCACGGGCAGGGTGATGAAATCGCTCATTTTCTCGGGCAGGGGAGCCTTTTCGCGCGTGGCCGTTTCCATCAGGCGCACCAGGCCCTCGCTGTGACAGAGCACTCCGCTGGCGATGACGGCCACGGGCGTGTTGAACTGCCGTCCAAGATCCGCCGCGATGCGGGCCGCCTCGTGCATCTCCTGGTGGTTGCGCGGCTCGAAGACCGGAATGCAGCAACTTTTGAGCATGTAGCGCGGGTCGACCAGATGCTGGGTGGAGCTTGGCGTGTAATCGCTGGCGATGTAATAGACCAGACTGCCGCGCTGGCCGGTATAGAAGGCGGCGCTCGTGATCACGTCGGCGGCCTGGAACAGGCCCGGAATCTTCATGGTCACGACACAGTCGCTACCGGCCAGGGTATGGCCGAATCCCACTCCCGCCGCCACGGCCTCGTTCACGGACCAGCCCACGGTGATCATGTCCTGGACCTGGGAGAGGCCCTTGTCGATGACCTCGGTGCTGGGCGTCCCGGGATAACCGTCCGCTGCGTGGATTCCGGCCCTCACGCAGCCCACGGCAAAAGCCATGTTGCCCTGAATGACCACACCCTTGCCCGCCTCTGCGACACACATCGCCTTCACTGCACTCATGAATCCTCCAAAAAAAATATGTCTTAAAGAAGCACCCTGCTCAAGGGCGTGACGGCAAACATTCAGGCGCCCGTCCGGGCATGAATGCCCCGAACGTGTTCGCGCCCTGTCGTCTGCCGGTACGCGAAGCCCCGCCCTTTCTCAAGTCCCAAGCGAAACAAAGGCCGCGCGCAAAGCCCCTGCAAAGGGCTTGCAAGGGCCACGCAGCACTGCAAGTTCCGAAAAAAACAGCCCCTTCACATTTTCAAAGACTCTTCGATCAGAAGCTTGCATCTTGAACCATAATCTGTTTGAAGAAACTCCATATGGGAACCACGTACGCCAACATCACGCTCAAAGGGCCAAAGGCGCAGGACATTCTGCAGGAGCTCGGCAACCAGGGACGCTCCGCCTTTGTTTCTCCAACAGAGGACGACCTGACCACTGTCTATGAAATGGACAGTGACGAAGGGGATTCCACCGCCCTCACCGATCTGGCCGAAGACCTGTCGGGCTATTTCGGATGCCCGGCCCTGGCCGTCCAGACCCTGGACGAGGAGCTTCTTAACTACTGGCTCTACGCGGACGGGGAGTTGCTCGACACCTACAAGTCGCCATCCCAGTCCCTGGACCCCGAGGGCAAGGGCAACTCCAAAAGCCAGGGCGGCAAGCCCGAACTTCTGGCCCAGCTCTTCAACACCGACGCCACCCGCGAAGAAATCATCGACATCCTGCACTGCCCGGATCACGATTGCAGCTTTGCCCTGGCCGTTGATCGCCACCTGAGCCTGGTGGAACTTCTGGGCCTGCCCATGTGTTCCGTCGGCTTCGGATTCTGCGATCTGGACTCCGGCGAATATCCCGAAGACCTGGACGAGGAAGACCTGCTGCGGGTCGACGAGGAATAGCCAGCGGGACTGCATGCAGTCCCGCCCCAGTCTCCCCTGCTGAAAAAACGCCCGTTCAGCCCACCTTTTCCGCGACCACCGTCACAGCAACGACCGCAGGGTCCTGCACCCCTCCTCGAAAGAGGCCCCGCTTCCGCTCCACAGCGTGGCGTGTCCGACTTTGCGCCCGGGGCGTTCCGCCTTGCCGTAAAGGTGGACATGCAGACCGCGCAGCGCCAACAGTCCTGCCAGATCAGGCTGTCTTCCGATAAAATTGACCATGGCCGAATGCCCGGTAACGGAAGTCTTGCCCAGAGGCAGCCCCGCGATGGCCCGCAAATGATTCTCGAACTGACTCGTCATGGCCCCCTCGATGGTCCAGTGGCCGGAATTGTGCACTCGCGGCGCCATCTCGTTGGCCAGCAGCATGGACCCGACCTGAAACAATTCCAGGGCCAGCACTCCCACATAATCCAGATGCCGGAGCAGTTTTCCGGCCAGCTCCTCCGCCGACTTTTGCATCGGATCGCGAGGGCGGCTCCTGGAAAACCGCAACACCCCGTCATGATGGACGTTCTCGCTGAGCGGATAAAACAGGATCTTTCCCGCCTGGTCCCGAACCCCGAGAACAGAGATTTCGCGATCGAACGCGACCAGACTCTCCAGCACCAGGGAAAAACCGCCCAACATCTCCCAAGCCCTGCCGACATCGTCACGGCTGCGCAACACGAACTGCCCCTTTCCGTCATAGCCGAGGGTGCGGGTCTTCAGCACGGCGGGCAGACCGATTTCCCCGATCGCCTCGTTCAGCGCCGACAAAGAATCCACCGCCCTGAACGCCGGGGCGGGAATGCCCAGCTCCTGAAAAATCCCTTTCTCGCGCAGTCTGTCGCCGGAGCAGGTCAATGCCTGCGCGCCAGGGCGCACAGGCGTGATCAGCGAAAGAAATTCAACACACTCAATGGGAATGTTCTCGGACTCGTAGGTGATGACGTCCACCTGCCGGGCAAATCGGGAGAGCATGACGCGGTCGGAATATTCCCCGCGCAAATGTTCGCCAAGAGAGGCGACGCACGGAGCAGGCGCGGGGTCGTAGAACACGAAATCAAAGCCCAGGGGCAGGCCCGCCAGGGCGAGCATGCGCGCAAGCTGGCCGCCTCCGAGCACGCCGATGATCATTGCGGATCTCCCGGCACGGGATTGTCCAGGACGGCATGTGTCTGCCTGCGCCGATACTCCGCCAAAGCCTCACGGATCTCTGGATGCTGCGGGGCGAGGATGGCAGCGGCCAGCAGGGCTGCGTTGACGGCTCCGGCCCTTCCGATGGCCATGGTTCCCACCGGCACCCCCGCCGGCATCTGGGCGATGGAAAGCAGGGAGTCCATACCGCTTAAGGCCTTGGAGCGCACAGGCACTCCGATGACCGGGAGCAGAGTCATGGCCGCCGCCATGCCCGGCAGGTGGGCCGCGCCTCCGGCCCCGGCAATGATCACGCGCAGACCGCGCGCCTCGGCCCCGGAAGCGTATTCAAAAAGCAGGCCCGGGGTCCTGTGCGCGGAAACCACCTGCGTCTCGTGCGGGACCATCAACATTTCAAGGGTCCGGGAACAGTGCTGCATTGTCTCCCAGTCCGAGGAAGATCCCATGATGACACCAACTGAAGGGGCCATGTTGTGCTCCATTGGTTATTGCGCAGGCCGAGCCGAACAAGCCCGGGAGCGGGGGCATGGCTGTGCCGCAATGCATTGTGAACACGACGGCCCGTATGCGCTCCCGGCCGTCAGACCATTTGAGAACCCCTACTTGTCTATTTTCAGCAGCAAGTATATTCGTAATTAATGGATTAATTGTTCGTGAATAACTGACAAAAGGCGGCAGGCATGCTCAACTACAGGCAACTCCACTATTTCTGGAACGTGGCCACGGCAGGCGGCATCAGGCGCGCGGCCGAACGCATGCACCTGACGCCGCAGACGCTCAGCGGACAGATCGGCGAACTGGAGCGGGACCTTGGCGTCAAGCTCTTCGTACGCTCCGGGCGGCGGCTCGAAATCACCGAGGCAGGCAAACTCGCCCTGGCCCGCGCCGATGAAATCTTCCAGATCGGCAACGAACTGACCGAAATGCTCAAGGATTCCCCTCCAGAAGAAGCCTTGCCCTTCCGCGTAGGGCTGGCGGATTCGGTGCCCAAATCCATCGCTTTTCGCCTCCTGGCCCCGGCCTTTGAGCTGGCGACCCCCATCCGGCTTTTGTGTCACCGGGACAGGCTGGAAAACCTGTTTGCCGAATTGGCCATACACAAGCTCGAACTTGTCATTGCCGACCAGCAGTTGCCTTCCGGTCTCGGGGTAAAGGCGTTCAACCATCCCCTTGGCAACTGTTCGATGACGTTTTTCGGAGTGCAGGACCTTGCCCGGCGCTACCGGCCCGATTTTCCGCGCTCCCTGGAAGGGGCGCCCATGCTCATGCCGACGGGAAGCGCACGCGGCGCGCTGGGCGGATGGTTTGCCGAGCAGGGGATTCACCCGCGCGTGGTGGGAGAGTTCGACGACACGGCCTTGCTGAAAACCTTCGGCCAGGCCGGCCTTGGGCTCTTTCCGGCGCCAAGCGTGATGAGAGAGGAGGTTCGTCGCGTTTACGACGTGGAGGAGGTGGGAGAGGCGGCGGACGTCGATGTGCGCTATTTCGCCATTTCCGCGGAAAGACGCCTCAAGCATCCCGCCGTCATGGCCGTGAGCGCGCATGCGCGGCAAAATCTCTTCGGCGGTTGAAAAAAGCCCGCAGCCGAACCACGGCCGGGGATGCACGGGAGGTTATGAGCCGGAGTGGAGCATGCCGGCAGACAGGCCGATCGTGGTCAAATACGGATGGTCGCGAAATCGGAAATCAAGAGATTGATGCCGGGGATGCCTCGGGCATCCCCGGGGCATCACTGCAGAAAGTCCAGATAATCCTTGGCGGCCTTGGCCTCGCCGGACTTGGGATACTGTTTGACGATGCGCGCGAAAAGCTCCCTGGCTTCCACCGTCTTGCCCATGCGCATCTGATGCTCCGCCAGGGCCAGGATGGTCGCGGTGCTGTCCATGTCCGCCTCAAGGCCGCTCTTGAGCACCGCCTCGGCATCATCAAGACGATTCTGGGCCACGAAGGCGTCCGACAGGAGCTTGTAGGCCGGGATGTAGCGCCAATTGCGGGCCAGCGCCTTGCGCCCGAACTCCTCGGCCTCCCGCGCCCGGCCCTGACGCAGCAGGAGCAGGCCCAGATTATAGGCCGGGAACTCGGGAGTGACATAGGTCAGAATGCTGAGCGCCTTGCGGTACGCGGCCTCGGCCTCCTTGTCCCGCCCCAGTGCTTCCTCGACCTTGCCCAGATTGTTCCAGGCCTCCCCGAAGTCCTCGTCGATTTCAACGGCGCGGGTAAAGCCGTCCCGGGCCTGCTCAAGCTCCTGCAGCCCGATGTAGATCATGCCCGAATCAAAATGAAACCGTGACAGATGACTGGCGGCGGGTTCCACCTGAAGAAGCTCCTGCAAGGCCAGCTGGGGCTGATCGCTGTTGATGTACGATTCAATCAGGTTGAAGCGCAAATCCACTTCCTTGGAGCCCATATTCGACGATGCGCCCCTGGAAGCCCCACGGGCTCCGCACCCAGCCAGGACGAAGCATAAAATGAGAACCATCGTGCATGTCTTCATGGCCGTGCTCCTTGACAGCCCCCTTTTGGGGGCTCTCGCATTAGATGACCTTGTTGAGGGAGTACTCGATGATGGCCTGAGCACCCACCGACTGCAGTTTCGGCACCAGATCCCGAACCTGGCAGGTCTCGACGACGGTCTCGATGGACAGCCAGTCGGAGTTGTGCAGATGGGCGATGGTCGGGGAGTTCATGCTCGGCAGCAGCGCCATGACCTTGTCCACGACATCGGCTGGGGCGTTCATTTTCAGGGCCACCAGCTTGTCGGCTCTGAGCGCTCCCTGCAGGAGGGTGTTCATGTTTTCGATCTTGGCCCGCTTCCAGGGATCCTTCCAGGATTCCTTGTTGGCGATGAGCTGGGTGTTGGTCTGCAAAAGCTCCGCGATGATGCGCAGGCCGTGGGCCTTGATGGTCGTGCCGGTCTCGGTGATCTCGACGATGGCGTCCACCAGTCCCTCGACAACCTTGGCCTCGGTTGCACCCCAGGAATATTCGACTTCCACGGGGATTCCCGCTTCCTCGAAATAGCGCTTGGTGAAGCTCAGAAATTCCGTGGCGATCTTCTTCCCGGCCAGATCTTCAGGCCGCTTGTACGGAGAGTCGCCGGCCACGGCCAGC
The DNA here is from genome assembly GCF_900114595.1 of Desulfomicrobium norvegicum. Classification (NCBI taxonomy): domain Bacteria; kingdom Pseudomonadati; phylum Thermodesulfobacteriota; class Desulfovibrionia; order Desulfovibrionales; family Desulfomicrobiaceae; genus Desulfomicrobium; species Desulfomicrobium norvegicum. The sequence continues at coordinate 143,507 of NZ_FOTO01000002.1, forward strand.
ACCCACTTGGCCGGACGATTGCTGGCCTTGGAATAGATGAGGTCATCCACGATGACGACGTCCGACTGATTCTCGAGGATCCAGTCCTTGCCGGTCAGACCGGCGTCGAGGAGACCGTTTTCCACGTAGCGGGCCATTTCCTGGGCCCGGCACAGTGAACAGGTCAGTTCAGGGTCGTTTATTTCCGGGAAGTAGTTCCGGTGGTGCGAGGTCACCTTCCAGCCGGCCTTGGCGAAAAGCTTGACTGTGGCCTCTTCCAGGGAACCCTTCGGTATTCCGATGCGCATCTGTTTTCCATCAACCATTATTTGTAAACCTCCTTGGGATCGAACACCATGGGGGAGCAGTCCGTCCACCGCCCCTGTGCGTCTCGTTCACGATAAAAACAACTTCTGCGGCCCGTGTGACAGGCCGCCCCGCCGATCTGCTCGACCTGGACCAGCACCGTGTCCCTGTCGCAGTCCATTCGTATTGAGCGCACCTTCTGCACATGCCCGGAAGTGCCGCCCTTGTGCCACAGCGTTTTCCGGCTGCGGCTGTAATAATGTACCTCGCCGGTACGCAGGGTCTCGTTCCAGGCTTCTTCGTTCATGTAGGCGAGCATGAGCACTTCGCCGCTCGCCGCCTCCTGGGCGATGACCGGAAGAAGTCCACCGCATTTATCAAAATCAGGCTGTTCCATTTTTTGGTCCTTCGTTGCTCGTCGTCGAATTCATGCGGTCCTGAACCTCGGTCTTGAGCTGACCGCAGGCAGCCGCGATATCCTGCCCCTTGCTCTTGCGCAAGGTCACGGTAAAGCCCTTCTTGCGCAGGAGTCCCTCAAAGGCCAGCACGTCCTCCGGTTCCGGGGCTGCATACTCGATGCCCGGGCCGGGATTGTAGGCGATGAGGTTGATCTTGCATTTCAGGTGCGAAAGCAGCCGCACCAGCTGCCGGGCATGCTGGAGGCTGTCGTTCACCCCTTTGATCAAAATGTATTCGATGGTCACCCGCTCCCGGGCCTTGAGCTCAAGACCCTGCAGGGTCTCGATCAGCTCTTCGATGCTCCAGCGCGCCGCGCCGGGCATGAGCCGCTCCCGGATCTCCTGGGTCGGGGCATGCAGGGAGATGGCCGGCAGAGCGAGGCCTTCGATCCCGAAGACGTCCATCCGGCCCTTGATGGCGCAGGTCGAGAGCGTGATGCGCCGACGCGAAAATTCAAGTCCCTCGGCGTTGGAGAGAATTTCCAGGCTGCGCCGCACCTCGTCCCAGTTGGTGAGGGGCTCGCCCATGCCCATGTAAACCAGATTCTTCACCTCATCGCCAAGGCCGTGGGTGCGCAGGTAGTCCCTGGCCACGAGCACCTGGGCCGCGATCTCCCCACCCGTCATGTTGCGGGAAAAACCCATGAGCCCGGTGCTGCAGAAGGTGCAGCCCATGGGGCAGCCGATCTGGCACGACAGGCACTGGGTGTAGCGCTCCTTGTCCGGAATGAGCACGGTCTCGACCAATGCCCCGTCAGCCAGACGCAGCAGCAGCTTGACCGTCCCGTCGCTGCTGGTCTGCACCTCATGCACTTCAGGCCAGACAAGGGCCCACTCGCGCACGAGCTGTTCCCTGAAATCCCGGGCCAGGTTGGTCATGGCCGAAAACTCGCGCACGCCCTTGCGCCACAGCCATTGCCACAGCTGGCGCGCCCGAAAGCCCTGGTGGCCCATGGCTTTTACGGCTTCTTCGAGCTCGGGGCAGGTCAATTCAAGAATGTTGCGCATGATGCTCCACTGTCTGGAATCGCAAAGGCACAAAGGGCGTTACAAAGCCGCCCCTCGTGCCTTCGGCAGGATACAAGCTCCGCGAACCGGGTCGCCTAGAGCTGCTCCTTGGCTTTGTAGGCGGCCACGAAACGCTCGGCCTCTTCGATCGTGTTCACGTCGCCGGAGATCTGGGCCTGGAGCAGGTTGTCGCGAATCAGACCCACGGCCGGGCCAGGCTTGATGCGCGCGATATCCATGATCTGCTTGCCGTTCAGCAGGGGTTCGAGCAGCTCCTCGCGGATGTCCGCCCGCTCCAGCATCTTCATGTTGTGATTGAATTCCGTGTAGTTGGCATTTCTGGCCTTGATGTCGGCCCGGGCCATCTCGATAAGGCGCGGATAGTCGTCCACGGCCTTGAAGCGGCGGATGCCCTTGTCCGTGAGCATGAAATGAAAGCGCATGTGGTTGCGGACCAGATTCACGATCATGTCCACTTCCTCGGTGTTGAGGCGCAGGCGCTTCAGGATCTTCCGCGCGACCTTGGCGCCGATGCGGTGGTGCTGGTAGAAGGTGGTGCGATCCTCGTAGACTTCCCCGGCGTACAGCTTGCCGCAATTGAGGAAGAGGCAGCCAAGGGTGCCGTACCAGTCGTAGGGCAACTCCTCGGGATAGTGCTGCATGACCTTCAAGGTGTGTTCCCAGATGGACGACGGTCCGGTCTCCTCGTCGAAAACCTGAAAGATCCGGCTCAAGGCCGCAAGCTCGGGCACCAGCCCATGCAGGATCATGGAATCGAAAAGGAGCTCGGCGAAACGCCACATGTTCTCGGCCTCGACCTTGCGCCATTCGTCCATGATGTCCGTGACCGAGACATAGTCAAGCACCCGACGCGAAGCGCGAATGATGGACATCCAGGAATTTTCCTCAATGGGCAGGTGGTAGTTGGCCGAGAAGCGCAGGGCGCGGATGGCCCGCAGGTAGTCGTGCTTGAGGGTCTCGTCGGGGATGCCCTGAAACTTGATCTGACCGCCGGAGATGTTTTCGAAGCCATCGTAAACGTCGCGGGAGCGGGGAATGAACGGACAGGCCAGGCTCACGGGAAAACCTTCGTCCTTGTCGAGCTTTCTCAACATATTGGACGTGATCTGGGCAACGCAGGCCTCGGGATGGGAAGCGTCGGCCATGTCGGCGGGATGAAAGAGGAAGGTCGCGCTACCCTGGTTCATCCTGGCCACGATATCCCCGCTGCCTGCGGAGACTTCGGGAAAAAGATTTTTGAGGCCGGCAAGATCGATATCCGTGCAGATCTCCACCTCGGCATCCTTGGAGGTTCCAAGAATCTTGCGCTGCAGCGCGGCGTTGATGACGTAGGCGTCGTAGCCGTTGCGCATGATGGTTTTACAGATGGAGGCGGCTTCTTTTATCGGCTGAGGCATCAAGGTCTCCTTGAGTGGTCGTGTTCGTGAAAAGGTCTGCATCGGATAATCGGATGCAATCTAAATATCTTCATCTTTTTCCCCCGACTTGGTCAAGCGGTAGCGGAACTGCCGGAAGTTGAGTCCGACCATCTCCGCAGCCCGCCCCTTGTGCCCTCCACAGCGCCGCAGCGCCTCGGAAATGACCTTGTGCTCGTGCACGGCGAGATATTCGTCGAGGGTCATCTGCCCGGACAGGACCTTCTGGATTCCGCCATCCTGATCCGTGGAAGTGATTTTCTCGTAGATGACCAGGGAATCCGCCGTGACGGTGTCCCCGGGTTCAAGAGCCACGGCGCGCTCCACGATGTTTTCGAGTTCACGCACGTTGCCGGGATATCCGTAGGCCAGGAGTTTTTTGCGCGCTTCGGCCGTAAAGCCCCGCAACTGACGTTTCTGGGCGCGGCAGGCCTTCTCCAGAAAATGCTCGGCCAGGGCCAGGACGTCGTCCCCCCGTTCGCGCAGAGGCGGAAGATGCACCTTGACCCCGCTCAGACGGTAGTAAAGATCCTCGCGAAAATCGCCGTCGGCCACGCTTTGCTCGACGTTGCGGTTGGTCGCCGCGATGATGCGCACATCCGAGCGCATCTCTTCGGTCCCGCCAAGAGGAATGAAGCAGCGCTCCTGCACGTAGCGCAGCAGTTTGACCTGGGTCGAATGGGCCAGTTCGCCCACCTCGTCCAGAAAAAGGGTGCCGCCCTCGGCCATTTCCAGGAGGCCCTTCTTGGCCCGATCGGCGCTGGTGAAGGCGCCTTTGCGAAAGCCGAACAGCTCGCTCTCCACCAGATTCTCCGGCAATCCGCCGCAGTTGATGGCCAGAAAAGGTTGCTTGGCGCGCTGGCTCTGGCTGTGAATGCAGCGGGCGAAAAGCTCCTTGCCCGTGCCCGACTCACCGGTCACGAGCACGCTGATGTTTGTCGGGGCGATGCGCCGCACCAGATCGAAGACAGCCTGCATCTGACGGCTCTGGCCGATGATCTCGCCGTACTGTTTGCTGATTTGCCCCTTGAGCCAGTCGTTTTCCTCCTTGAGGCGGGCCGTCTCAAGAGTGCGCTCCACCGTGTAGAGCAGGTCGTCGAGTTCAAAGGGTTTGGAGATGTAGTCCTTGGCGCCGTGCTTCATGGCCTTGATGGCGCTCTTGGCGTCGGCATAGGCCGTGACCATGAGCACGGGCACATCGGCCCAGGTCTCGCGGATGCGGACCAGCAGATCGATACCGCTTTCCCGGCCCAGACGCAGATCCAGCAGGATGAGGCCGATGGAATGCTGCTGCAGCACGGCCAGGGCCGAAGCCGAATCGGGCGCGGTCCAGACCGAATGCCCCTTCTTGATCAGGGCGATTTCAAGGACTTCGCGCAGGCTCAGGTCGTCATCTACGATAAGTATGTTGGCCATATTCTTTCCGTGCCCCCTGATTGCAAAATCGGTTCAGGCCCGCCCCCTCGTCAGGGGCGCTTCAGGGTGATCGCCTCCAGCCTGGAAAAAACGGCCCGGCCGCCCAGAAAGTGGGCCATGACCCGGCCCGGAATCTCCTTGTCGAGACAGGGCGTGTTCTTGCCCTTGGACAAAAGGGCCCCGGCCGTGGCCACCCAGGCCAGATCAGGATCAAAAAGCACAAAGTCCGCAGGATCGCCGGGCTGCATGCGGTTGGCGGGCAGGCCGAAGATGGCGGCCGTGTTCCAGCACCACAGGCGGCTTATGTCGGCAAATTCAAGCTCTCCGCTGCGCACCAGTTCATAGGTCAGGGACAGGGCCGTATCGAGGCCGGAGATGCCGCTGGGCGCATCGGCGAAGGTCACTTCCTTTTCGTGAGCCGCGTGGGGCGCGTGGTCCGTGACCAGAATGTCGATGACTCCCGTGCGCACAGCCTGGCGCAGGGCCAGCACGTCGTCGCGGGTGCGCAGGGGCGGATTGACGCGCACGCTGGTGTCATATCCCTCGACCCGCGATTCGTCCCAGAGCAGATAGTGCGGGCAGGTCTCGGCCGTGACCTTGACGCCGCGCTCCTTGGCTCCCGCGATGAGCTCCACGGACTGCCGGCAACTGATGTGGGCCAGATGGATGGGCAGGTCCAGATAGGAGGCCAGCAGGATGTCGCGGGCGACCTGCATGGCCTCGGACACGGTCGGAATGCCCTTCAGGCCGAGACGGCTCGATACCTCGCCCTCGTTCATGACTCCGCCCTTGCCCAGCCATGGATCCTCGCAGTGATCGATGACCTTCAGGCCGAAATCCGCCGCGTATTCCATGGCCCGCCGGAAAAGTTCCGTATTCTCGACAGGCAGGCCGTCGTTGGACAGGGCCACGCATCCGGCCCGGGCCAATTCCCCGGCCGCGGCCAGCTCCTTGCCCAGAAGGCCCACGGTAAGCGCCCCGACGGGCCGCACCCAGGGACCGTGCGCAAAGCTCTCGGCGGCTTTTTGCAGCATGAAGCGGGTCACGGAGGCGTTGTCGTTGACGGGGCTGGTATTGGCCATGGCCATGACCTGGCCGAAGCCTCCCCCGGCCGCTGCGGACAGGCCCGAGGCGATGTCCTCCTTGTATTCCTGACCGGGCTCGCGCAGATGCACGTGGGCGTCGATGAGGCTCGGCAGAAGGGTCAACCCGGCGGCATCGAAGATCTCGGTCCCGGACGCGCCTTGGGGCGCGGCAACAGTTCCGGCCTCGGCAAGTTCGAGAACGCGGCCCTCGCCGATGAGCAGGTCGCAGGTGCGATCCTGCCAGGAAACATTGCGAATAAAAAAGTCTACATGTGCCATGGTACCACCATCCTGAAATTTATCATGCCGAAATCCGAGCCCTGGTCAGATAGAGATGCAAAAGGGTCATGCGCACGGCCACGCCCGAGGCGACCTGATCCAGGACCAGGCTCGCCCCGCAATCGGCCAGCTCGGAAGCGATCTCAAGGCCCCTATTCATGGGCCCTGGATGCATGATCTTCACATCCGCTTTGGCCTTTTCCAGATGCCTGGGGCTGAGTCCGTAGGTGCAGGCGTACTCGCGCAGATCCGGCAGCAGCCCCGCCTGCTGGCGCTCCAGTTGCAGGCGCAGGCAGATGACCGCGTCCACTCCCTCGCAGGCCTTGGCCACGTCGGAAAAAACCTCCACCGGCCAGGTTTGGACCATGGCCGGCAGCAGTGTGCGCGGAGCGCAAATGCGGACCCGGGCCCCGAGCATGGTCAGCAGTTCCACATCCGAACGGGCCACCCGGCTGTGGGCGACGTCGCCGAGGATGCACACGGTCTTGCCCGCAAAGGAGCCCCAGACCTGATGCAGGGTGAAGCCGTCCAGCAGGGCCTGGGTCGGATGGGCATGCCAGCCGTCCCCGGCGTTGATGATGGAGCAGTCGAGGCGTTCGGCCAGGAACCGTGCCGCCCCGCTGTCCCAGTGTCGGATGACGATGGCGTCGGGGTTCATGGCCTGCAGGGTCAGGGCCGTGTCTTTCAGGCTCTCGCCCTTCTGCAGGGAGCTGCCCGACTTGGTCAGGCTGAAGGTGTCGGCGGACAGGCGCTTGCCGGCCATGTCGAACGAGGTTTTGGTGCGCGTGGAGGCCTCGGCAAAGAAGAGGACCACGCTCTTGCCCTTCAGGATGGGCACCTTCTTGATGGGCCGCTGATTCACTTCCGCGAACCGGGCCGCCGTCTCGAAAATATGGGCGATCTCATCGGGATCGAGCTGGGAAATCTCCAAAAGGTCCTTATGCCGCCAATTCATAGCTCCGCCTTGCCGCCCCTGCGGGGGTTGTGATTGCATCGTGACCAAAAAAAAGGGACCCGGCTTCTCGCCCGTCCCTGTTGCTTGCGTCACGCACGGTCTTTCGTACACGTTTCATGCCATGGGCCCTTACACGACCCGCCTCTTGACGTCCAGTGCGACGGCAAACATGGGCGGGCGCTCAAAAAAAGGCGCGCCCCCATCGGAGCGCGCCCATATCTTCATTCAAAAACCAAGCGATCTATTCCTGCAAATCCTCGGATTCGTCCAGCGCCTCGTCGTCATCGGGCAGATCCGTATCATCGTCCAAGACCTCGGAATCGTCCGGGGCCGTCTTTTCGGCAGGCACGGTGGCACGAGGCACGCCGCTCACTTCCGGGGCATCGGTCGGCACATGATCGAAGCAGACCACGGTCTGATCGTCTTCAAGGCGGACCAGGCGCACGCCCTGGGTGGCCCGGCCGACCAGGCTGATGTCGGAGATGCCGATGCGGATGATCTTGCTGCCCGAAGTCAGAAGGATGAGCTCATCCGTGGGATAGACCATCATGGCCCCGACCACCTTGCCGGTCTTGGGCGTGATGCGCATGTTGATGATGCCCTTGCCGCCGCGCGACTGGGCCCGGAAGTGCTCGACCTGGGTACGCTTGCCGTAGCCGTTCTCCGCGATGGTCAAGAGCTCCTGCTGGGTGTCCTTGTTGACCACCACGCCGGCCACGACCTGATCGCCCTTGCGCAGGGCCAGGCCCTTCACGCCCGTGGCGGTGCGGCCCATGGCGCGCACATCGGAGCAGGCGAAGCGGATGGAGTAGCCGTCCATGGTGACCAGCACCATTTCGTCGTCGGTCTCCACCTCGCGCACGCCGATGAGTTCATCGTCGTCCCGCATGCCAAGGGCGATGAGACCCACGGCGCGGATGTTGCGATAGAGGTGAATGGAGCTGCGTTTGACCACGCCGAGCTTGGTGTAGAAGAAGTAGAATTTCTCCTGATCCAGATCACGGCAGGTCATGGCCGCGGCGATGTATTCGTTGCTGTCCAGCGGGAGCAGGTTGGCCACGTGCTTGCCCCGGGCCGTGCGGCCGCCCTCGGGAATCTGGTGCACCTTGACCTGGTACATCTTGCCCTTGTTGCTGAACAGATTCATGTACTGGTGGTTCGAGGTCGTGAGGATGAAGGTGATGAAATCCTCCTCCGCGACCTGCACCCCGGTGATGCCCGTTCCGCCCCGGCGCTGCTGGCGATAGTTGTCCAGGCTGGTGCGCTTCAGATACCCGTTGCGGGACAGGGTGATGACCACCGGCTCGTCGGGGATGATGTCCTCGATGTCGATGGAGTCGGGATCATGGGCCAGAAGCTCGGACTTGCGGGGCGTGACGAAGGTCTCGCGCAGGTCTTCGAGTTCCTGACGGATGACGGACTTCAGGACTTCGGGATTCTCGATGACGCTGGTCAGATACTCGATCTGCTTCAGGAGCTCGGCATATTCCTCCAGGAGCTTTTCACGCTCCAGGTTGGTCAGCCGCTGCAGGCGCATGTCGAGAATGGCCTGAGCCTGGATATCGGACAGGCCGAAGCGCTCGCGCAGGCGCTCCTTGGCCTCCTGCGGAGTCTTGGAGGCGCGGATGAGCGCGACAACCTCGTCGATGAAATCAAGGGCGATGCGCAGGCCCTCAAGGATGTGCGCCCGATGCTGGGCCTTCCTGAGGTCGAACCGGGAGCGGCGGATGACCACTTCGCGGCGATAGTCGAGAAAATACTCGAGCACCTGCTTCAGGTTCAAAAGCTGGGGACGGTTGTTGACCACGGCCATCATGTTGATGCCGAAGCTGGTCTCAAGGGATGTGAACTTGAAGAGCTGATTGATGATCACATCGGAGAAGACGCCCTTCTTCAAATCCATGACGATGCGAATGCCCTTCATGTCCGATTCGTCGCGCAGGTCCGAGATGCCCTCGATCTTGCGCTCGTTGACCAGCATGGCGATCTTTTCCACCAGAGTGGATTTGTTCAGGGCGTAGGGAATCTCTTTCACGACGATGGATTCGAGGTCCCCTTTTCGCTTTTCTATCTCGATGCGCGAACGGATGCGCACCGAGCCGCGACCCGTGCGGTAGGCCTCGCGGATGCCGGCCTTGCCGTAGATGAGCGCGCCCGTGGGAAAATCCGGGGCCTTGATGTACTGCATCAGATCGTCGATGGACATCTTGGGGTCGTCGAGCAGGCGCAGGGTTCCGTCCACCACCTCGCCCAGGTTGTGGGGCGGAATGTTGGTGGCCATGCCCACGGCGATGCCCGATGAGCCGTTGACCAGCAGGTTCGGGACCTTGGTCGGCAGCACCGAGGGCTCCTGCAGGGAGTTGTCGTAGTTGGGACGAAACTCCACCGTGTCCTTTTCGATGTCGGCCAGAAAGGAACTGGCCAGACGGGACATGCGCACCTCGGTGTAACGCATGGCTGCCGCGGAATCGCCGTCGATGGAGCCGAAGTTGCCCTGGCCGTCGACCAGGGGATCGCGCATGTTGAATTCCTGGGCCATGCGCACCAAGGCGTCGTACACGGCCGAGTCGCCATGGGGATGAAACTTACCGATGACGTCACCGACCACGCGGGCGGACTTCTTGTAGGCCCGGTTGTACGTGTTGCCGAGTTCGTGCATGGCGAAAAGGATACGCCGGTGCACAGGTTTGAGGCCATCGCGCACGTCCGGGATGGCCCGGCCGATGATGACGCTCAGCGAATATTCCAGATATGATTTCTGAAGTTCTTTTTCGATACTGATGTTGGACACATCCACCTCAATTTCTTGTAAAAGCTGTTGAACCCGAGCTAAATGTCAAGGTCCGAAACCAGAAGGGCATTACGCTCGATGAATTCACGCCGGGGTTCTACCTTGTCGCCCATGAGCTTGGTGAACAGCTCGTCGGCTTCGACCGCATCGTCAATGGTCACCTGCAGAAAGGTACGCGCTTCGGGATCCATGGTCGTGCTCCAGAGCTGCTCCGGATTCATCTCGCCCAAACCCTTGTAGCGCTGCACGTTGATCCCCTTCTGGGCCAGATCCAGGACCTGGCGCAGCAGGTCGAAGGGACCCGTCGCCTCCAGCTCCGTATCCTTGTGCCGGATGGTCCAGACCTGTCCGGAACCGACTTCCCTGATCCTGCCCAAAAGCTCCACGGCCCGACGATAACGCTTGGAATAGAAGAATTCGACGCCAAGACGGATGACATGGTTGTTGGCATCGATGAAGCGCAGGTAATGACGCGCCTCGCTGTCCAGCGCCTCGCCGTTCTGGGGCTCGTCCTGCTCGCTGATGAGCTCAAGGGAAAAGCCGCCTGCGGCCATGTGGGCAGTCAAGGCCTCGTCCGGCCCGCTTGCGCGCAGCTCATCGGGCTCGATGACACAGGGGGCGTTGACCACCTGCATGAACAATCCGTCCGGGATGCCCATGTTGGAGACATCAATGGCCAGTTCACGCAGGGCCAGGATGGTGTTCAAAAGCCCTTTGAGCTCCTCGCCAGTGACGGGTTCCCGGTCCGGGACAACCAGGGCGACCTCTTCGGTCACGCGCTGGATCAGGAACTGGCTCATCTCTTCCTCGTCCTTGATGTAGCGCTCGAAAGAACCCTTGTGCACCCGGTAGAGCGGCGGCTGGGCGATGTAGAGATAGCCCTGCTTGATGAGCTCCTCGTAGTGGCGGAAGAAGAAGGTCAGGATCAGGGTGCGGATATGCGCCCCGTCCACGTCGGCGTCGGTCATGATGACGATCTTGTGGTAGCGAAGCCGCGCAAGATCCACGTCGTCTTCGCCGATGCCGGCACCCATGGCCGTGATGAGGGCTTTTATCTCCTTGTTCTGGAGCATCTTGTCGAAGCGGGTCTTCTCCACGTTCAGAATCTTGCCGCGCAGGGGCAGGATGGCCTGGAACTTGGGGTTGCGGCCCTGCTTGGCGGAGCCGCCGGCCGAATCACCCTCGACAATGAAGACTTCGCACTCGGCGGGATCCTTGCTCTGGCAGTCCGCCAGCTTGCCGGGCAGGGCGTTGTCGGACAACGCGCCCTTGCGTCGCACCAGATCCTTGGCCCGCCTTGCCGCGTCGCGGGCCCGTGCGGCGTCGATGACTTTCTCGATGATCAGCCGAACGTCCTTGGGATTTTCACCGAAGAACTGGTTCAGCGCCTCGTAGACCATGGTCGCCACGTATCCGGCCACCTCGGAGTTGCCGAGCTTGGTCTTGGTCTGGCCCTCGAACTGCGGGTTGGGGATCTTGACGCTGATGATGGCGGTCAGCCCCTCGCGCACGTCATCGCCGGACACCTTCTGCTTGAGCTTCTTGGGCACGTCGCTGTTCTGGATGTAGGTGTTGATGGCGCGGGTCAGGGCCGTCTTGAAGCCCTGCAGGTGCGTGCCGCCTTCCTTGGTGCGGATGTTGTTGGCGAAGGTAAAGACGTTTTCCTTGTAACCGGCGGTATATTGGAGAGCGAAATCGATGCTCACCCCTTCCATCTCGCCGGTGCCGCCGATGACCTTGTGAATCCCGTTGTCCTGGTTCTTGTTCTTGACGAAGGAGATGATGCCGCCTTCGTACTTGAACACGTCCCGGTTCTGGGTCTTCTCGTCGAAAAATTCGATCTTGATGCCGGGATTGAGATAGGCCAGTTCCTCGAAGCGCTTGGCCAGCACGTCGTACTGGAAATCAAGCTCCTCGAAGATCTCCTCGTCGGGCCTGAAACGGACCAGGGTCCCGCTCTTGTCGGTCTCGCCGATCACCGCCAGGGGGGCCTGCGGCACGCCTCGGCAATACCGCTGGTAGTGGCGATGGCCGCCGCGGCTGACCGTGACCTCCAGGTACTCGGACAGGGCGTTGACCACGGACACGCCCACGCCGTGCAAGCCGCCCGAAACCTTGTAGGTGTCGTTGTCGAACTTGCCGCCGGCATGCAGGACGGTCATGACCACTTCGAGAGCGGGCTTTTTTTCCTTGGGATGCATGTCCACGGGAATGCCGCGGCCGTTGTCCACGATGCTGACCGAGTTGTCCATGTGCACGACGACCTTGATATGGTCGCAATAGCCGGCCATGGCCTCGTCGATGGAGTTGTCGATGACTTCGTAGACCAGGTGATGCAGGCCGTTGGTGTTGGTCGAGCCGATGTACATGGCCGGACGCATGCGCACAGCGGACAAACCTTCAAGGACGGTAATGTTGTCTGCGGTGTAGGTAGATGTTTTTGTCATATATTTACAATATCCCGTTTCTCTAAGCGCTTACAATTACTTGCGCTCTCTTCTGATTGATTTACATCCCATTTTTCAAATTCAATTCCGGCATCAAAGGGGAGACCAAAAGGGATGCCGCAAAAATTCAGTTTAAACTTAAAGCCTTTATTCCAGCCACCTTTCTTTTCACGCGCGGTGTTCATTCAAACTCTCCTTTAACGTCATCATCCAGTTCGAAAAGTACTGTGAATGCCATTAGGAAAGCCTAGATTTCTTCCTCGCTGTAATAGGTGTCTTCGGTGATCTCCACGGGCATGGTGATGATCATGTAGTTGGGGTCGTCCTTGCCGGTGATGCGGCAGGGTTCGGAGGGGCCCACGAAGGAAAAGGTCAGGGAGTCGGACACGAAGTGCCCCAGGATTTCAAGGATGACCTTGGTCGGCAGGGCGATCTTGGACAGTTCGCCCTGATACTGGCAGCTGATCAGCTCCGTGCCCTCGCCGATGTCCTGGCCCTGGCAGTAGAGGGACAGCTCTTCCGGGCCGAAATCGAAGAACGTGGCCTTGTTGGCTTCGGTGTTGAAGACGAAGATGCGGTCCAGGGCGTCGGTCAGCTCGTGCCGGTCCACCACCAAGTTGGAGGCGAAGCGATCCTTGTACTGGTTGATGAAATTGCGGTAGTCGGCAAAAACGTAGGCCTTGAGCGGAAGGCTAAATGATTCCTTGCGGTTCTCGGTGCGCAGAAACAAACGCTTGTCCGAAAGGCTGATCTCGATCTCGTCGTTGGTCAGCCACTTGCGGATTTCGAGCAGGTACTTCTTGGAGACCAGAAACCCGTCCTGCCCCAGAACGGCGCGGATATCAGGGTTGGAGAAACGGAGCAGGCCGAACTGGTGCCCGTTCAGGCCGCAGATCTCCACGTCGTCGTTCTCCACGGGCGCGAACTTGATGCAGTTCATGCTGGTCAGGTCTTCGTCGTCGGCGATGCAGAAGGCGATGCGGTCGATGATCTCCTTGAAGAGGTCTCCGGACCAGAGCACGGCGTTTTCCGCCGGGAACGGATTGAAGTCCTGGAACCAGGAGGATTCGTTGGCGGGAAGCTTGTACTTGCGGCGGCCCTGTTCGATGTGCAGATGCTTGGCGCTCGGGTCGAGCTTGAGGGTGATCTCGCCGGGGGGGAGGCGGCGCATCAGTTCGCAGAACTTCTTGCCCTGCACGCCGACCAGTCCGCCATCGCTGATCACGGCCGGATAGACGCCCACGAACTCGATGCTCGAATCCGTGGCCAGGATGGAAATGGTGTCGCCTTCGGCCTTGAGCCAGACCGTGCGCAGATAGGCCGCGCCGGTTTTTGACGGAATGATGTTCGCGGCCTTGAGCAGTCCGTCAATGACCTCTTCCTTACGCACTTTCAAAAACATCGCCGACTCCTTCTCCTGACTAGGCAAGGGTTGTTTCGTTCATGGCCAGGCATTTATCGCTCAGCTCATGTAACATGTTTTTTATGCTTTTATCATCTCTTTGCAATTGTTCGACTTTTCGGCAGCTGTAGAGAACCGTCGAATGGTCCCTCCCGCCAAAGGCCCGGCCAAGCTCCGGAAACGACAGCCCCAGATGCTTGCGGCACAGGTACATGGCCACCTGACGGGCAAAAACGAGGTCGTGCCTGCGGCCGGAGGACAGGATGTCCTCGGGCTTCAGGTTGAGCCTGGCGCAAACCTGGTCGAGAATCTGCTCGACACTCAGGCTCGTTACCGCGCGATCGTCCAGATAATTGAGAATATTGTCAAACTCTTCATCGGAAATATGGTCATGGACCAGCTCCCGGTAGGCCCAAAGCTTCAGAAGACATCCTTCCAGATTGCGCAAATCGGAAAAACGCTGGGCAAGGAGCAGAATTCTGTCCCTGGAGAGATCCAGACGGCGCTCCCGGCAACGAGACTGGGCGTATTGGGTGCGAATGTCCAGGTCCGGAGCCTTGAGCATGACGCTAAGGCCCCACTCAAGGCGCGACTTGAGCTTGGGCGCCAGAAACGTGAACCCGCCGACCTTGCCCGAACAGGCAAAAACCATCTGCTTGCGCTGCAGATGGAAGTGATCGAAGAGCGCCAAAAGCTCGCCCTGCAGGTAGCGATAGCGGGCAATCTCCTGCAGGTCGTCCACCGCCAGAAGCTGCATGGACGTCAGAAATTTCCGCGCGTCGGACCGGGACGAGTACAGTTCGTGCAGATCCTCAATGCCGCCCACATAGGTCCCGTCCCCGCCATGCTCGCTCCTGGCGTTGGCGATGGCCCGCAGCAAAAAGGACTTGCCCGACCCGCTTTCTCCGCAAAGCACGAACGGATTATACGGAGCTTCCCGGCTCTGGGCAACTTCCTGGGCCGAAGCCAGAGGGAAGTAGTTCTTGTTGTTGACCAGGAAGTTGTCGAAAATGAACTCGGACCCAAAGGGCAGGGCCTGGGCCGCCGGCCGGGACTCGCGCACGATGCGGGAGCGGCTTCCGTCCCGGCATTCATAGGAGATGGTCAGATCGGAACCGGCCAGGGCCTGCTCGAAACGGGCCCGCGTGTGATTCTCAAACCAGTCGGCAAAAAATCTGTGCGGAAAGCGCACCGTGAGCACCGAGCCATCCACGCTCAAACCCAGGGATGAACGCCATTTGTCCAGCTCTTCCGGGGCAAAGGCCTGCGCCAGCGCCGCATCGACCCGCGCGCTGCTCACTTGCCCCCCGCATGGGTCACGGCCCGCGGCTGGTTTACTCCGGCGTACAAATCAGACATAGTCATCCCTTGCGGACCGCCTGCGGCCCGATAATATATTTTGGAGGACATGCATGAGCGCACCATTTGAAGTCCACAGAACCATCGCCGAGATCAATGAAAAAATCCGACAAGGCAAAGCGGTCGTCCTCAACGCCAGCGAAATGACCAGTTTAGTTCGCAAGGAAGGCAAGGTCAAGGCCGCCAGGCAAGTCGATGTCGTCACCACCGGCACTTTCTCGCCCATGTGCTCCTCCGGCCTGATCTTCAATATCGGCCAGCAGCCTCCGACCATCAAAACCTCCAAGGTCTGGCTCAACGGCGTGCCCTGCTATGCCGGTCTTGCAGCGGTGGACTCCTATCTTGGCGCCACCGAACCGACGGAAGAGGACCCCTTGAACAAGGTCTACCCCGGCCAGTTCAAATACGGCGGCGGCCATGTCATCGAGGATCTGGTCAAGGGCAAGCGCGTACACCTGAAAGCCGAAGCCTACGGCACGGACTGCTACCCGCGCAAGGCCATCGAGAAGAACGTCTCCCTGGCAGAGCTGCGCAACGCCATCCTCTTCAATCCGCGCAACTGCTACCAGAATTACAACTGCGCCATAAACCGCACGGACAAGCTCAAGTACACTTACATGGGCCCGCTCAAATCAAACATCGGCAACGCCAACTATGCCACGGCCGGCGAGCTGAGCCCATTACTTAATGACCCGTATTTTAGAACCATCGGGCTGGGTACCCGCATCTTCCTCGGCGGGGGTGTGGGCTACGTCATCGGCGAAGGCACCCAGCATGTTCCCGATCCCCAGCGCAACGAGCGCGGAGTGCCCATGAGCGCCTCGGGCACCCTCATGGTCAAGGGCGACCTCAAAGGCATGAACGCCCGCTACCTGCGCGGGGTGAGCATCGTCGGCTACGGCAGCTCCCTGGCCGTGGGCCTGGGCATTCCCATCCCCATCCTGAACGAGGAGATGGCCTGGTTCACCGGCGTGGCCGACGAGGACATCCTCGTGCCCATTGTCGATTACGGAGAGGACTATCCCAACGGATATCCATCCAAGTACGGACACGCCAGCTTCGCCGACCTGAAGAAAGGAGTCATCCGCGTGGAAGGCAAGGACGTGCCCACCACGCCCCTGACCAGCCACACTCTCTCCTGGGAAGTCGCCGAAGAGCTCAAGCGCTGGATCCAGGAAGGCCGATTCCTGCTGACCGAAGCCCAGGAACCCATTCCCGCAAGGTGAGTCATGGCCGAACCCGTTTATTTCTGGAATCTGCGCGCCTCGCGCAAGGCTCCGTATGAAGCCAAGGTCAAGCGCCTGCTGAAGCTGGCCGGACTGGGCGCGGAGCTTCGCTCCGGCGATCTGGCCGCGATCAAGCTTCATTTCGGCGAGGGCGGAGGCACGGGCCATGTGCGTCCCTTGCAGCTCGCGCCCATTTTGGCCTTTGTCCGCAAATGCGGAGCCAAGCCGTTTCTGACCGACACCAACACGCTCTACGTCGGCCAGCGCGGTGAATCCGTTTCCCACGGGCTACAGGCCGCCGCCCACGGTTACGACCCCAATGTCCTGGGTGCCCCGGTCATCATCGCCGACGGACTTAAAAGCGGCAACGAACGGGCCATCCCCTGTCCCGGCAGGCATTTCGAGTTCGCCTATCTGGGCGGAGACATAGTCGACGCGGACATGATGGTCACGATCAGTCACTTCAAGGGCCACGATCTGGCCGGGTTCGGCGGTGCCATCAAGAACGTGGGCATGGGCTGCGCCACGCGCAAGGGCAAGATGCAGCAGCACTGCGGCCTAGGTCCGACCATCCATCCCGAGCATTGCACCGGCTGCGGAAACTGCGTGGAAGTATGCAGCCACGGCGCCCTGACCCTTGACCCAAGCGGCAGGATCACCATCGACCGCGACAAGTGCGCGGGCTGCGCGGCCTGCTTCCTGGTCTGCCGCGCAGGAGGTCTGGAAGTGGACTGGCGGGTGGATGTGAACACATTTCTTGAGCGCATGGCCGAGTATGCGGCGGCCGCGCTTTTGGCCAGGCCGAGGCGGACCTTCCACATGAGCTTCATCCAGCAGGTCAGCCCCGGATGCGATTGCACGGGCTTCTCCGATGCGCCCATCTGTCCCGATCTGGGCCTGCTGGCCTCCTGGGACCCGGTGGCCCTCGACCAGGCCTGCCTGGACCTGGTCAACCAGGCCCAGCCCCTGCATCCGAGCGCCCTTCCCGAAGGCATCATGCCCGGACAGGACAAATTCGAGGCCATCCACGGACACGTAAGAGGCGTCCATCTTCTGGAGTACGCGGCAAGCCTCGGGCTCGGCTCCCGGGAATATGCGCTTCAGCCCGTATGAGACAGGCTTTTTGACACACATTGAGACTGGACAAAGGGCGTGACGCTATTATATGTGCCCTTTCTTTGAATCAGCTTAAAATTTTATCCCATTGGAGGAATACATAATGGCTCAGAAGAAAATCGAACGCAAAAAAGAGATTGATCGTCGCCGCAAACGTCGTGCCGAGCGCATCAAGGAACGCATCAAGGAAGCCAAGGCCGCTGCCAAGAAGTAGGCCCTGTTTTTAGGGAGGTAACCATGCCCATTTACGAATACTGCTGTGAAGACTGTCGCCAGATCTTCGAAGAGTGGCAGAAGGATTTCAAGGACAGGGAAAAAGTCTGTCCGGTCTGCGGGGGCACGTCCCAGAGGCTTATCTCCAACACCTCCTTCGTGTTGAAAGGAGGCGGCTGGTACGCTTCCGGCTACAGCAAGGAATCCGGCGGCAACGGCAAGAAAAAGGACACCTCGTCCACTCCGGCCCCGGACACAACCTCTTCGGCGTCCTGACCAAGGCAGCTCCGGCTGCCTTTTTCATTTTCAGTCGCGGATGATCTCCACGCGACTCCAAACATCAACCCACCCCCCACCATCATGATTGATCGTTATACCCGCAAGGAAATGGGCGACATTTGGACCCTTGAACAAAAGTTCCGGGTCTGGCTCGAAGTGGAACTGGCCATCTGCGAAGGCTGGCACGCCATGAATGTCATTCCGGCCACGGACATGGCCACCATCAGGGAAAAGGCCGATTTCGAACTGGACCGGATCCTCGAACTCGAAGAAACCACCAAGCACGATGTCATCGCCTTCCTGACCGCCGTGGAAGAAAAGGTTGGCCCTTCGGCCAGATACATTCACCTCGGCTGCACGTCCTCGGATATCGTGGACACGGCCAACGCCGTGCTCCTGACCAGGGCGGGCCGGATCATCCTGGCCGATCTGGACAGGCTGCTCGGCACCCTTGAGACGATGGCCAAGACCCACCAGGGCAGGCTTTGCATGGGCCGCACCCACGGCATCCACGCCGAGCCGACCAGCTTCGGCCTCAAGATGGCGGTATTTCATGCGGAATTCCAGCGCCACAGACAGCGCTGGGTGGACGCCCTGGAGAACATCCGCTTCGGCAAGATCTCCGGCGCCGTGGGCACCTACGCCCAGCTCGAACCCGAGCTTGAGGAGCGCGCCCTGACCATCCTCGGTCTTGAGGTCGATCCCATCTCCACCCAGGTCATCCAGCGCGACCGCTACGCCCAGTATTTCACCACCCTGGCGCTCATCGCCGGCGGCATCGAACGCATCTGCGTGGAGCTTCGGCACCTGCAGCGCACCGAGGTCCTGGAAGTGGAAGAGGGTTTCGGCAAGGGGCAGAAGGGCTCGTCGGCCATGCCGCACAAGAAGAACCCCATCTCCGCCGAGAACCTGACCGGCCTCTCCCGTCTGGTGCGCACCAACGCCGTGGCCGCCATGGAGAACATGGCCCTGTGGCACGAGCGGGACATCAGCCATTCATCCGTCGAGCGCGTCATCATGCCCGACTCGACCATCATGGTGAACTACATGCTGAACCGTTTGAACGGGCTGCTCGCGAACCTGCGCATCATCCCCGAGAACATGGAGCGCAACCTGATGGGTTCCTACGGCCTCTTCTTCTCCCAGCGCGTGCTCATCGCCCTGGTGGAAGCGGGTCTCCCGCGTCAGGAGGCATATGTCATGGTCCAGGCCGTGGCCATGGACTGCTGGAAGGACCGGACCTCGTTCGAGGCTGCCGTGCGCGACAGCGCCGACATCACCGCCCATCTCGACTCCGCCCGACTGGACCAGGCCTTTGATCTGAACTATTATCTGCGGCACGAACAAACCGTGTTCAACCGCGTTTTCTCTTAAGGAGAAAAAAAATGATTGATCTGAAGAGACGTCTGGCCAGGCTGCTCATCGAGAAGTCCTATCTCGAGGGCGACTTCACCCTGACCTCGGGCAAGAAGAGCGACTATTATTTCGACTGCAAGCACACGGCCCTGCATCCCGAAGGGGCATGGCTCATCGGCAAGCTCTTTTTGGACATGATCCGCGCCAAGGGCGGGGTCAAGGGCGTGGGCGGCATGACTTTGGGCGCGGACCCGCTGGTATCGAGCGTGACCGTGGTCTCCCATCTGGAGGGCTATCCCCTGCCCGGATTCATCATCCGCAAGCAGTCCAAGGGTCACGGCACCAACCAGTACCTCGAAGGCCTCAAGAACTTCGAACCGGGCCATAACGTGTGCCTGCTCGAAGATGTCATCACCACCGGCGGCACGCTGCTCACGGCGGTGGAACGGGTGCGCGACCAGGGCCTCAACATCGTCGGCATCATGGGCGTGCTCGACCGCGAACAGGGTGGCCGGGAAAATCTGGAAAAAGCCGGATTCGACCTGCAGACCATCTTCACCCGCAAAGAACTGCTCGAAACCGCGAAAAGCTAGGGAGGCTTCGGCCTCCCCCCCAAAAAAATGGGTTCCCGCACCTTCATCCTGCTCGCGGCGTTCCTGTCCGTCCTCTTCGCCGCTCCGGCCAGCTCCCAGAGCTGGACTGCATCCTTTTCCGCGCATCCAAGCACTCCTGCGGCATTCATGGCCGTGGACATGGGTCGGCAACGCGCCTTTCTGGTCCGAAACAAAAACGGCGAACTCAAAAAAATGAGGGATATGCCCTGCACGACAGGCATGCGCGGCGGCGGCAAGCTCCTGGAGGGCGACCGCAAAACCCCTGAAGGCGTCTATTTTCTGGAGGGCAAGGCCACAGGGGGCCTTGATTTCGACAGTTTCGGCAACACGGCCTTTCCGCTGAATTATCCCAACCCCGTGGACCGCATCCACGGCAAGACCGGAAACGGGATCATGATCCACGGCCGGGGACGCAGCTTCGGCCCGCGCCAGACTCTTGGATGCGTGGTTCTTGAAAACGACGATGTGGACACCCTGGACCGGCATGTGCGCATCCACGCCACGCCTGTCGTCATCGCGGAGTCGGTGAGCCTGACGGGCAAGGCAGGGCCTCCCCCGGAGATAGTTCTTGGCACCTGGGGCTGGATCAAGGCCCGTGAACGACGCGAGAATGCTTTTTTCGAGATCTACGATCCCGCGCGTTTTGAAAAATCATCAAACATGAGCTTTGCCCGTTTCCGGCAGAAAACCCTGCAGGAATTCGCCGGCGCAAAGTGGGTCGATATCCGCATGGAAAATCTGCAGGTCCTGCAGGGGCCGAACTACATGGTCTCGGTCTTTGCCCAGCGCACCTTTCCTCATGGGGAACAGGGCCTGCGCAGGTTGTACTGGATGCGCCAGGTGGAGCTCTGGAAGATCGTTGGCGAAGAGTGGATTCCTCAGAACCTGGGCGGAAGCGAGGACTACGCCGGGCTGGTCGGCAAGGAGATTCGCGAACGATTGCAGGAATGCGCAGAGGCTTGGGACAAGGGTGATCTCAAAACCCTGGTGCGGACCTACGACCGGACCGGCAGTCGAAACGGCGCAAAGGGCCGCGAAGCCATCGCCGCATCGCTTGAGCGCGACATGGCGGCCAAAAAGGAAAATCCCTACAGCGCCGAACCCGTGGTGCGCGTCACCAAAAAAGGCATCGAGGCCAAACTCATGGCGGACGGGAATTCCCGGAGCATCCTCTTTCTGCCCGGGGCCTTTGACGCCTGGCTCATTGCAAGCGACGAGACGGCGCCGCAGCCATGACCTTCACCAACCTGCCCCTGCGCTACATTGAAGAGCACCCGCGATATCTGGACCTCTTTTTAACCCGTGGGCTAAGCCCCGAACTTGGCCTTGACGCCCTGGCCCTCGACACGTTTTCGCCCGAATGGCACAAAAAAACCGCCCGCATCTTTCATGATGCCGGACTGACCTGCGCCGTGCATCTGCCCTTTTTCGACCTGCGTCCGGGAAGCCTCGACCACATGATCCGCAAGGCGAGCAGGGAGCGCCTGCTGCAAGCCGTCGACACCGCCCGGATCTATGCCCCGGTCCATTTCATCGCCCATCTGGACTACAACAGCGTCATCTATTCCCATTTCGAGGAAGCGTGGCTTGAAAACTCCCTGCGCACCTGGGAGATGGTGTTGGGCCAGACAGCAGATACGCCGCTCTATCTTGAAAACGTGTTCGAGCTGAGCCCTGATCAACATGTGCGCGTGCTGCGGGGACTTTCCGGCAAGGCCGGAGCCTGTCTGGACGTGGGGCATTGGCACTGTTTCGCTAAAGGACGCAA
Organism: Desulfomicrobium norvegicum; assembly: GCF_900114595.1. NCBI lineage: Bacteria > Pseudomonadati > Thermodesulfobacteriota > Desulfovibrionia > Desulfovibrionales > Desulfomicrobiaceae > Desulfomicrobium > Desulfomicrobium norvegicum. The sequence goes on from NZ_FOTO01000002.1 coordinate 165,000, forward strand.
ACGCCAAAATCTTGCGGAGTGGCTTGCGGCCCTGGCTCCCTTCCGCCTGCACCTGCACCTGCACGACAACGATGGCGAGTCCGACGCCCACCTTGGCCTGGGCCAGGGGACGATACCCTGGGACCAGCTCTGGTGCGGCCTGGCCGGCCGGAAGGCCTCGGCCACCTTCGAACCGCACACCGAGGCCGCGTTCCTGGCCACCCAGGACTACCTGCGCGCCAACGGCCCGAAGCTCTGAGCCGCGCAGATCGCGACACGAATCACGACACACCTTGTAAATCGCGACATATCATGACATATTCCATGTCGTGATTCGTCATCATTTGTCACGTCAAGGTTCACGCATGCACATTTCAGCCCTAAGACATGAAGAGATCCGGCAGCTTCTGCTTCAATATCCTGACGGGCTGACCAGCACCGCCATCTGCGCTTTTTTGCGAAATCCGCCCCATCCACGCACGGTGCAGCGCTGGCTGGCCGAACTCGCTGCGACCGGAATCGTGACCGTTTCCGGCCGCGCAAGAGCCACCGTCTATCAGTTGACCGCCCCGATCAAGCCAGCTCCTGCGCTACTGTCGGAGCCATCGGCGCCGTTTGACACCACGGACGGCATTCCCCTGTCGGAGCAAGGCAGAGAGATTTATGCCTACGTCAGGCGCCCCCGCACAGGCCGGACCCCGATTGGTTATGACCGAAACTTTCTTGACGATTACGTTCCAAGCCAGACCTGGTATCTGAACGAGGCAACCAGAAGGCATTTGCGGAACATTGGGGAGACGGACGCGTTCGGCCGACCGGCAGGCACGCATGGCCGGGCCATCTTGAACCGGCTTCTGATTGACTTGTCCTGGGCCTCAAGCCGTCTGGAAGGCAACACCTATTCCAGGCTCGATACGCAAAAACTGATCGAGTTCGGTCGGCATGCGCAAGGCAAGGGCGCCCAGGACGCCCAGATGATCCTCAACCACAAGGCGGCCATCGAACTGTTACTCGATGACGCCGAGTCCGTGGGCTTTGACGTACATACCCTGCTCAGCCTGCACGGCCTGCTTTCGGAGAACCTGATGCCTGATCCGGATGCATCCGGACGCCTGCGCTTCCGCCCGGTGCAGATCAGCGGATCAGTCTTCATTCCCCTGGCCATGCCACAGGTCATCGAAGAATGTTTTCATGGCACTCTGGGCAAGGCGGCGGCCATTTCGGATCCTTTCGAGCAAGCGTTTTTCATGCTGGTCCAGCTTCCGTATCTGCAGCCGTTCGAGGATGTGAACAAGCGCGTCTCACGCCTTGCGGCCAATATTCCGCTTATCAAGAACAACCTTTCGCCGCTGACATTCATCGACGTTCCTGATCGGACGTATGTTGATGCTATCCTGGGCGTATATGAAATGAACCGCATCGAATTGCTGCGGGATCTTTTTGTCTGGGCGTACGAACGCTCGGCGAAGGAGTACGTGGCAGTGCGCAAGAGTCTGGCCGACCCGGATCCGCTGCGCCTGCGCTACAGGCCGCAGTTGAGGGAGATTGTCATCGATATCGTGCGCTCCAGACGACAGGATGTACTGGAGGCCATGGAGCGATTTGCGGCTGAACATATCGAGGCCCGGGACCAGGATGCCTTTGTCGAGATGGTTCAGGACGAATTAAAGCGTCTGCACCCGGGAACGCTGGCCAGATATCGGCTCCGGCTTTCCGAATTCGAAGCGTGGCGGGAAGCGAGAAAGCTCTTGTGATCCGGGAAATGCCCCGTCGCAGAGTGCGGGCCATCGATGTGCCGCCCCGGTCGTTCTGCATCCGGGGCGACGTTAAACTCACGATGAAATAAAACGCGGCGGGGACAGGGTCCCCGCAACGTCAAAACGAACGGCCTTCCTGCTCCGGCCACACGCCCTTGTAGCCCCGACAAAGAAAGATGGTGAACGTCTGTCCGGTGCGTTTTCCGTGAGCGCTGACCACCACCCGTGGCTCATCCACGCTCTCGAACAGGGGCAGCACCCTGTCTGAAACCTTGTCCTTTTCACCCTTGTAGACAAAGACCGCATTTTGCATCCCGCTGTCCGGACCGGGCCACAGATCATACTGGTTCATCTTGCGCCCTCCGGCCAGGCAGAATGCCCGCTTCTGGCCCGGGACGTAAAAGGCCAGCTCCGCCGTGACACCGTATTCGCTCCCGAAGAGAAAAACGGTTTCCTCTCCGCCAAGCTCCTCCCTGGCCTGCGCCACCTGCACGCCCAGATCCTGCCAGCCCATGAGCCGGTGCACCGGATTCCTTGGACTGTCGAAGGGAATGAATCCCTGCAAATGCAAGAGGATGAAAACGACGGCGCCCAAGGCAGGCCAGGCGAAGCGCCATTTGGGTCGAGGATCGCGGTGCACGAACCGCTCCACGGCCAGGGCCGCAAGCATGATGCCCGCCGGATAGGCCGTGGCCGACCAGTTGGCTTCGACCTTGGTGTGCAGGCTCCAGAACAGGAAAAAGAGCCACACGGGCCAGAAGAAGACGGTCAAAATGATGCACATGGACCGGGAAAGCCAGGGGAACACGGGCTCCTGGTCGCGTTTCAAGAGCTGCCGACCGACCAGCCAGGCCCCGATGAACAGAAAAACGAACCACCAAGGGGTGACCACGCCCAGCTGGCTGCCCAGATATTCGGGAAAGTTCTTCAGCTCGAAAAAGATCTTGGCCTTGTCCCCGGCCATGGCCCCGCGATAGAGGACGTGCTTGATCCCGACCCAATCGTTGGTGGCGTTCCAGATCAGGATGGGCAGCAACCCGGCCACTCCCCCGATCCCAAGCGTCTTTAAAAGCCGCGGCCAAAAAAGGGCGGGCATGTCCTGCTTGCGCCCGATCCAGAACGCGGCCGCAAGAGCCAGGGGCATGAACAGCACCATGGTGTATTTGGCCGTGATCCCAAGCGTGAGGCACAGCCCGAGCATGACAAACGCCGCGAGATGTCCCTTGTCCACGGCAACGCCAAGGCAGATCATGCCCAGAAGCCAGAAGACCAGGAGCGGATTGTCCGTGGTCATGAGCAGGCCCCCGGCCATGAAAAGCATGGTCGTGTTCAGCACCAGCAGCGTCCAGAAGGCGGTGCGGATGCGCTTCATATAGATGCCGATCCAACCCAGTACGGCCAGTTGCATGATCAGCGCCCCGACCATGGCGCCGGAGCGCACGCCAAGTTCCGTCGCGCCCAGAAAGGCCGTGCCCACGTAATTGATGAACGCTATAAGCGGCCCCTTGGAATAATAGGACCACTGCAGACTCCGGCTCCAGTCCCAATACTGGGCTTCATCGGGCGCAAGATTGAGCTGTCCCGAGGCCACGAACCAGTATCTGGCCAGAGTTGCCGCCGTTATCAGAAGAAGACTCAAAGCCCAATACAGTGCGGATTCTTGACGGTTGGTCATATGGCCCCCTCCTTGGCGGGAGCGGTTGCGAGAATATCCTTCATGTCCTGCGCGCAAATGCGCTCAATCCGAAACTCTCCCCGCCAGGACGGCAGGACGAAAAATTCATGTCCGGGCCAGGAAAGGGCGGCCGCGTGCAGCAAAAGCCCTCCGCCCCGGCCATATCGGGGATCGCCGACAATGGCATGTCCGAGATCGGCCAGATGGACCCGGATCTGATGGGTGCGCCCGGTGCCGAGAACGACCAGCAGCAGGCTTTTACGCCCGTCCGTAAGCAATGGATGCACGTGGGAGACGGCCCGCTTGCCCTGTCCGGAGACCACCTGCTCGCCGCGCCCCGTTTCGGCCTTGGCCATCTTCGAGACGATGGTCCGCCAGCCGGTCGATTCCCATGTCCCTTCCACCCAGCACAGATACGCCTTGGTCAGCGTGGGCCATGCCGCGTGCATCGAGCGCAGAAAATCATGGGTCTTGGCGCAGAGCAACAGCCCGGATGTGTCGCGATCCAGCCGGTGCACCGGGACGGGCACAAAGGTCTGCCCTTCGAAACAGCCCTTGAGCCGGTCGTGCACGGAATCGGTCCAGCCCGTGCCGCCGTGGACGGGCAGCCCCGCGGGCTTGTCGATCACGATCATCTCATCGTTCTCGAACACGCGTTGAAGTCCCGGCAGGTCGCGCGCGGGCTTTTCCCCGCGTTCCACGTTCACGGGCGGAACGCGCACCATCTGGCCCGTGAGAACGCGATCGAAGGGCTTGCAGCGACGACCGTCGATGCGCACCTGGCCCGTGCGCACCAGACGCATGAGCAGACCCGTCGGAAGGCTCCCCAGCCGTGCCTCCAGAAAGGAGATGAGCTTGCGACCGTTTTCCTCGCGCCCGACCTCCACCACCTGAACCGACGTCCTTTCCGACTGCATGGACCCTCCGCTTTGACAGGCCCTTTCTTGATGGCTACAGGGGCTCTTGTCAAATAAGCCCTTAACCACCCCCCTATGAAAAATACCACTCGCTCTTTCAGGCTGGTGTGCGCGCAGGACCAGGTCAACGATGTGGAGTCCCTGCTTCACGCCGAAGGCTTTCGCTTCGAGCCGCAGCCCTGCTTCGCCCTGGCGCGGACCCTCACCGCCGAACCCATGCCGCTTGGCCGGAGCATCGCGGCCAGGTTCGGCTATATCTACATCCAGGACAAGTCCTCCATGCTGCCGCCCCTGGCTCTGGCACCCGAATCCGGGGACCGCGTGCTCGACTTCTGCGCCAGTCCCGGCAGCAAGACCGGCATCCTCTCAAGCCTGGTCGGGCCCACGGGGCTGGTGCTGGCCAACGAGCCAAGTCCGGACCGTCTGGCCACCCTGCGCGTGAATATGCGCCATCTTGGCTGCTACAACGTGGCCACCTGCAAATATGAAGGCCAGTCCCTGCCCCTTCAGGATGACTCATGGCCGCGCATCCTGCTCGACGCGCCCTGCAGCGGTTGGGGCACGGTGGACAAGAACCCCAAGGCCGCCCAGATGTGGGCGGGGGAGAAGACCGCGCCGCTGGAAATCCTGCAACGGGAACTCCTGACCAGAGCCGCCGGGCTTCTTGCCCCGGGAGGACGACTTCTTTATTCGACCTGCACCACAAATGAGCGTGAAAACGAGGATCAGGTCCGTTTCGCCACGGAGCACCTGGGTCTTGTGACCGAGCCCTTGGCGGAATTCCCCGGATTCAGGTTTGCCCCATCCCTGCCGGGATGCCTGCTCGTGGACGGCGAGGGCAGTCTTGCACAGGGATTTTTCCTGGCCGCCCTGAAAAAGCCGGGCCAGGCGGAAAAGAGCGTCCGCGCAACCAAGGCGGAATTGCCCGGCGAGCTTGTCTCACGGCACGAATTTTCGTCCCGCACCGGACTGGACACGGGCTGGCTCCCGGAGCACTGTTTCCTGCGCGTGGGCGGCCGGGTCTATCTCATCTTGGAACAGGCGGCAGAGCTTCCGGCGGAACTGCGCTGGCAGGGTTTCGCCGTGGGCAAGAGCGCCGGGGATTCCATCCTGGCCGACGCCACGCTACGCATGTTCGTTCCGCCGAGGCCGGACGAAAAAAGCCTCGTCCTTGAACAGGTATCCACCATTCGGGAACTCCTGTCCGGGCAAAGTCTGTCCTGGGCCGGGCCGGGAAAGCGCCTCGCGTTCTATTTCAAGGGACTTCCCTTGGGTTTTTTGACGATCAAGGGCAATCGTTGCCTGTGGTCGGATCGATAACAAAAACAGGAGAGCATCATGATCGGATACCTGCGCAAGGCGGCCCGCCTTTTTCATCCGGGATCCAAACGAACCATCATCCTGCCTCTGGATCATGGAATTTCCGAAGGAAACATCCCGGGTTTGGAAGATCTGGGCAGCCTGCTACGCGAAGTGCGGCATCTGCCCACCCAGGGCGTGATCCTGCACAAGGGCATGGTCATGGCCCACGCCGGGGAGATCCGCCTGGACCAGTCCCTGATCGTGCATCTCTCTGCCGGAACCCGGCACGGCCTGCCCTCGTACAACAAGGCCCTGGTCTGTTCCGTGCAGGAAGCGCTGCGGCTTGGCGCGGACATGGTCTCCATGCACATAAATATCGGCAATGACCTCGAAGACCGCATGCTCTCGGATCTTGGCGCCTGCGTTGAAGAGGCGCACCAGCTCGGCCTGCCGCTGCTGGCCATGATCTACGCCCGAGGCGGACAGATCGTAAACGAGAACGATCCATCCCTGGTCGCGCACAGCATCCGCATCGGCGCGGAACTGGGCGCGGACGTGGTCAAGGTGCCTTATTGCGGGAACAATCAGAGCTTCGCCCGGGCCATAGCGGCCTGTCCCGTGCCCGTGGTCATGGGCGGCGGACCGCGCAGTGGCGATTTCAAATCCTTCCTGCGCTCGGTGCGCGAAAGCCTGGACGCCGGAGTGGCCGGGATGTGCATCGGACGCAACGTCTTCCAGCAGGAAAACCCTGCCAAGGCCCTGGAAGAAATATGCAATCTCGTGCACGGAAAGGCATAGGCAATTACGTTGTGGGTTCGGTATTCCAGGCCATGAGGGGAGTCTGGGCGCGAGGGGCGGTCAGATCGACGCGCACCGCCGTGAAGGCTCCCATCCATGGAAAGGCGGGCGTGCTGTTCAGATAGCGGATGACCGGAGCAGAATTCCAGGTGCAGGGCGGGCCCAGAAGAATGGACCTGGCTTCGATGCCGCCCGGGGATAGATTTTGCTGGATCAGCGCGCGCATTTCGGGCCAGGTGAACCAGCGCGCCTCGCCAAGCGGGGATTTTCTTTTTTCCAGCCTTAGGGATAGCCCGTACAGGGACATCCGGTTCAAAAAACAGATCAAAAGGCCCTTGCGCGCCACACGCGCCGCTTCACGCAGGGCCAGGGCCGGATCTTCCAGGAATTCGAACACGGTCATGAGCGAGGCGTAATCAAACTCGCGATCCTCGAAGGGCAAATGCTCGGCGCTTCCAAGGTGGAGATCGGCGCGATGGCCTATCTTTTCCCGGGCCCGGGCCAGCATGTCCGGACTTTTGTCCATGCCCGTCAGATCAAACCCGCAGGACCAGAAAAACTCCAGAAACATTCCCGTTCCGCAGCCGATGTCCAGGAGCTTCTGCTTGCGTCTGGGCCAGGGTGCTATGACACCCTGCAGCAGTTTTTTTTCCTGCTGCAGGGCGAAGCTTCCCCGCACGGTTCCGGCCCATTTGTCGTAGCGGACCGCGCTTTCCCGGTTCCAACGCATCAGATTTTGGTCACCGCTCCCTTGGCCGCGGACGAAGCCATGCGGCTGTAGCGACGCAGAATGGAGGAACGGATTTCCTTCACAAAGGGTTTGAAGTTCTGGCGGCGCTTTTCAAGTTCCGCCTCGTCAACCAGAAGCTCAAGGCTGCGTGCGGGAATGTCTATCCTGATCAGGTCCCCTTCCTGGACCAGCCCTATGATTCCGCCTTCGGCCGCTTCGGGACTGATATGTCCGATGGCCGCCCCACGCGTTCCGCCGCTGAAACGGCCGTCCGTCAAAAGCGCCACTTCGCCGCCAAGGCCAAGACCGGAGATGGCCGAGGTCGGGGTCAGCATCTCGCGCATGCCGGGGCCGCCCACCGGGCCTTCATTACGGATGACGACCACGTCGCCGGCCTTTATCCTGTTGCCCATGATCGCGCTCACGGCGTCTTCCTCGCTCTCGAAGACTCGGGCAACGCCCGTGCGCTGCATCATTTCAGGCGCCACGGCGGACTGTTTGACCACCGCGCCGTCCAGAGCCAGGTTGCCCTTCAGGATGGCGATGCCGCCTTCACGGGAATACGGATCGGCCACGGTGCGGATGACTTCCGGGCGCAGGATGCGCGGCTTCAGGGCCTCGATGTTCTGTCCCAGGGTCCGGCCGGTCACGGTCATGACATCAAGATCGATGCGCCCGCTCTGCGCCAATTCGTTCATGACGGCCGGGATGCCGCCCGCCTCGTGCAGGTCGGCGATATGGTGCGGTCCGGCGGGGGAAAGCCTGCAAAGATTGGGGGTCTTGCGGCTGATGTTGTCAAAAATGTCCAGGGTCAGATCGAGCTCGGCCTCGCGGAAAATCGCGGGCAGGTGCAGGACCGTGTTGGTGGAGCAGCCTAGGGCCATGTCCACGGTCACGCCGTTGGCCACGCTCTTTTCCGTGACGATGTCGCGCGGGCGAATGTTCTTTTCGACCAGGCTCATGACCTGCATTCCCGCATCCTTGGCCAGACGGATGCGCGCGCTGGTCGGGGCGGGGATGGTTCCGTTGCCGGGCAGGGACAACCCAAGGGCCTCGGACAGGCAATTCATGGAATTGGCCGTGAACATGCCCGCGCAGGAACCGCAGCCGGGACAGGCGCATTCCTCCATGCGCTCAAGTTCCGCTTCGGTCATGCTGCCGCTCTTGACCTTGCCCACGCCCTCGAAGACCGTGATCAGATCGACGGTTTGGCCCTCGAACTTGCCCGGGAGCATGGGGCCGCCGCTGATCATGATCGAGGGGATGTTGAGGCGCAGCATGGCCATGAGCATGCCGGGCACGATCTTGTCGCAATTCGGAATGAAAACCAACCCGTCGAAAGGCACGGCCGTGGCGGAAATTTCAATGGAGTCGGCGATGAGCTCGCGGCTGGGCAGGCTCATCTTCATGCCTTCATGATTCATGGCCAGCCCGTCGCACACGCCGATGGTGGGAAACTCCATGGGCGTGCCTCCGGCCATGCGCACACCGTCCTTGACGGCCTGGGCGATGATATCAAGATGCATGTGTCCGGGCACGATCTCATTGGCCGAATTGACCACGCCGATCAGTGGGCGCCTCATCTCCTCGCGGGTCATGCCCAGGGCAAAAAGCAGGGAGCGGTGCGGTGCCTTTTCCAAACCTTTGATCATTTTATCGCTGCGATTCATTGAAATATCCTCGAGTAGATTAATTGCGAAAAGCGACCAGGGAGCTCAAGACTCCAACTGACGCCAAAATGGCAAGAATGGCCAGGCTGTGTATCTGGGGCAGAAAGGAGATGGTGATCCACAGCGGAGGAACATTGAACATGTCCTCGATGCCGTGGTGCAAAAGCTTTAGCAGGCCAAGGGCGAGGCCTGCGCCCAAAAGTCCCTGAAAGGCTCCGCCCACGAGCAGCGGGAACTGTATGTATGCCCGGCTCGCGCCCACAAAACGCAGAATTTCCAATTCATCGCGCCGGGCCAGAAGAGCGAGTTTTATGGTGTTGCCCACCACAAGGCCGACAACCACAAGCAAAAATCCGGTCACCGGCCAGAAAGCCATCTTGGTCAATCCGACCCAAGAGGTCAACAGATCGACCTGCAGGGGATTGAAGGTCACCTTCTCGACCTTGGGCAAGCCTTCAAGACGCCTGACCATGCCTGCGGCCCATTTTTTTCCGTCTTCGGCGGGCAGATCGCATTCGACCAGAGCCGTCGGCGGCAAGGGGCTTCTGCCTTTCATCCAATCCAGGTCCACATTTTTCTGGAACGACTCCTCAAGCACGCCAAGAGCCTGATCCGGGGTGAAAGTGCGCACGTTGACCACGCCCTCCATGGAGGACAGTCCGGACCAGACCTCCTTCAATTCATCGGAAGCGACATCGGCCTGCCAGAAGACCTGGAACTGGACATTGCCCTGCCTGTTGCCGATCTGCAGGTCGAGATTGTGCACGAGCATGAGAAAAGCCCCGCCCAGAAAGGACACCAGGGTGATGGCCGCGATGGTCATGCACAGGGACCACGGAGCCCGGAACAGATCCCGCACGCCTTGCCCGATGAGCTGAAAAAATACGTTCATGGCCGCCCTCCGGTCTGGGCGCAGCCTTCGCGCATGACCCCGTCCTCCAGAGTCACGATGCGCGCATCGGCCATGCGTTCCATGATTTCACGGTTATGGGTCGCTATCATGATTGAAGTTCCAAACTTATGAAATTGTTGAAAAATATCCATCATGCGCATGGACAGTTCGTGGTCGAGGTTCCCGGTGGGCTCATCGGCCAGGAGCAGCTTGGGCTTGACCACCACGGCCCGGGCCACGGCCACCCGCTGCTGTTCGCCACCGGACAGTTCCTCGCAGGGCGCCCCGGTCTTGTGATCAAGGTGCAGGCTTCTGAGCACCGCCCGGACACGCTTCTCGATGATGTGCTGCCCGATGCCGCGCACCTTCAACGGCAGGGCCACGTTGGCGAAAACGGTCTGGTTGGTCAGAATCTTGAAATCCTGAAAAACAACGCTCACGTCGCGGCGGAGCAAATGTTTGCGGCTCTCGGGCAGCGTGTTCAAATCATAGCCGGCCACATCGGCCTTGCCGCGTTGCACCGGAAGCGCGCCGTGCAGGATGCGCATGAAGGTCGTCTTCCCGGCGCCGGAGGGACCGCACAGAAAGACGAACTCGCCGGGCTTCATGCAGAAATTTATGTCCTTCAACGCCAGTTGCCTGCCGAAGGAGTAGGAAAGTTTGGAAATGCTGATCATTTTTCGTCCCCGGATTTCTCGGCTTCGTCGTTTTTGTGCTCATGAGCGCTGATTTGCTTCAGGAGTGCCTTGGCTTTTTCAAAATCAGGATCATTGCCCAGGGCGTGGGCCAAAAGCGATTTGGCCTTTCCGTATTGTTTTCTGTTCACATAGGCCACGGCGGCGTTGAAGAGAATCTTGGGATTGTCAGGTTCCTTGGCCAGCGCCGCGCGGTAGATTTCTATTGCCCGAGCCAGTTCACCCTTGCGCCGGTAGGCCACGGCCATGTTGTTCAGGGTGTCGCAGGTCAGGGATGAAAAAATATACGAACCGAAATCGCGCTGCACTTCATCGACCATGTCCAGATCGACATAGGCGTTCCAGATATCCTGCTTGATCTGATCGTTCTTGCGATCGATGTTGAGAGCGGTCATGAAATTATTCCGGGCCGCGTGCAGATCTTCCTTGTGCAGGTTGATGGAGCCGCGCAGAATGTAATATTCGGTGTTGTTGGGACTGATGGAGACAGCCTTGTCCACGGCGGCCAAAGCCTGATCATTATTTCCCTGCCAACACTGAATCTTGGCCATGGTTTCCCAGCCTCTGGCGAAAAGCGGATTCGCGGCCAGAATTTCGCAGAGTATCTCCTCGGCCTTGGGAAAATCCGAAAATTCCATCAGCACCCGCACATGCGCAAGCCGTATTCTATGCATCTGGGAAGGATAGAGCAGTTCAAAGCGGCGCAAAAGATCGAGGGCCTTGGCCTGTTCCTTTGCCGCGCACAAATTCTGGATCTCCGCCTTGAGCAGTTCAAAATCCTGTTCAAAGCCCCCCTCGAAAACCGTGTTCAAGGCCTCGGACAAAGCCTTGATGGTCACGGGCTTGACCAGATAGGCCGAGGCGCCGCCGTCCGAAGCCAGAGCCACGTCCTCCACCTCGGATTTGGAAGTCAGAAATATGAAGGGTATGTAGGGGGTTTCCGGCCTTGAACGCACAGCGCGCAACAGGTTCAGACCGTTCATCTTCGGCATGTTCCAGTCGGAAATGATCAGGCCCGGAACGCCGTCCTTGATTTTTTCAAGAGCCTCCTCCCCGTTCTCCGCCTCCAGAAAATGAGTGAAGCCAAGGGCCCGCAAAAGGTTCAAGACCGTCTCCCTGGCAGACAGGATATCTTCAACCACCATCACGGTGATATTTTTGTCCATCTCAATTTTCCTCGGGGATGAAAAGAATGACGCAAAATCTGCTGCCATGCGGAGTGACATCCTCCACCCAGATTTTGCCTTGAAACATGTTCACTATCTTGCGACAGATGAAAAGCCCGATACCGGTTCCTTTTATCCCGCTTTCGACTGATTTTTCCGTGCGCACGAACTTGTCGAAAATGGATTCCTTGTAGCGATCCTCGATCCCCTCGCCATCATCCTCGACCCAGAACTTGAGCACCGTATGCGTCGGGTCCGCGGTTCTGCGCGATTCCCAGGTGCCCATTCCAATCCTGATCCGTCCATTCACAGGCGTATACTTTATGGCGTTTGAAATCAGGTTCTGAACCAGATGTCCAAGCAGCATGGGATCGCCCAAAACCTGAACATCAAGCTCGCACAGGTTTTCAATGGTCATGTTCTTTTCACGGGCCAAGGGCATGAGATCTTCAATCTGCTCATGCACAAGGGGCAGAAAAGAGACCGGACAGGGGATGACTCCACGCTCCTGACATTCATCGACACGCGCTATGTGCAGGAATTCGTCGATCATTTCCAGAAGCTTGCTCGCGCCCTTGAAGGCCGTCTCGATGATCGGTTTCTGGGATTCGCTGGGCCCGAGATACGACAACAGATCCATGTTGGAGATGACGGCCGAAAGGGGGCTTTTAAAATCGTGGACCACCATCTGCACCAGTTCGGAGCGCTCGGTGGAGGCGATGATCAGCTCTTTTTGCTTGATCTCAAGCTCCTGCGCCAATTCCTGATACCGCTCCTTTTCCGCCTCCAGCCTTTCAAACATGGCCAGACTCTCGATCAGGGGAGTGATCCAGCCCGCGTATTCGAGGAGGGCGGACAAATCGGACTTGGTGAAAGGCCCCCCGCCTTCCTTGTCGGAAACGTTTATGACCCCGATGACCCGATCCTGCTCGGAGAGCAGGGGCACGGAAATGAGCGATTTGGTCTTGTAGTTGCCGTTGCGGCAGCAAAACCGATGATCGGTTTCGATATCCTCGATCAGAAGCGGAACCTTGTGCGTGCAGACATACCCGGAGATGCTTTCCGGAGAGAGGGGCTGAGTCAGCCCCACTATCTCCTTTCTGCTGGCGGCGACGACTTTCAGTTCCAGCTTGTCCTCGTCGAACAGCATGACCGAGGCGTTGCGGCTCTTGATCCTTGTCTGGATGAGCATGCCGCCGCAATGCAGTTTTTCGGCCGCGCTCATGGCCCTGCTGGCCAGAATGGCCATCATGCTGCGCAGAAACTGCTCTATCCCGTTAGACTGCTCCATGATCCTGTCCGATCATCCACACTTGGTGAAGCCGCAGGACGGACAGACAAAACACCCTTCCTGAAAGACCAGCTCCGTGGTGCATTCCGGGCACTCGGTCTTGGACAGGGATTTATAGGAACTGCTCGGTGTCGTTCCCTGCAGATACTTGTTTTCAAGCACCCAGGACACGGCGTCGGGAATGGAGAGGAGCATGCCCTTTTTCTGAAAAACCGGATGCTCTCCGCCGATCCCCTTGAGCTGCTTGACTATTTCACGAACATGCACTCCGGAGCGCAGCGCCAGGGAAACCAGCCGTCCAATGGCTTCGGCCTTGGCCGTGATGGATCTGCCCGACCGGCCGATGGTGGTAAAAACCTCGAAGGGCTTGCCGTTGACCTCGTTGACCGTCAGGTAAAGATCGCCAAGGCCGGTGCGCACCTTCTGCGTGAATCCATAAACGATGTCGGGCCGGTCCATGGGGCGGCAATGGTCATCGCCCTTTTCATCCTTCTGGCCTTCTCCGGTGCACAGGACCTGCACGCTCTTGCAGCCGTCGCGGTAGACCGTGACGCCTTTGCAGCCCTCTTCATAGGCCATCCAGTAGATTTTGTAGATGTCTTCCTGGGTGGCTGAATTGGGCAGGTTGACCGTCTTGGATACGGCATTGTCGGTATGCTTCTGGAAGGCCGCCTGCATCTTGAGATGCCACTGCGGATCGATGTCCATGGAGGTGACATAGACGCTGCGCAGTTCCTCGGGGAGAAATTCCATGTTCCGGACCGAGCCCTTTTCGATCACCTCGGCCATGAGTTTTTCGGAATAACAGCCCTGATCGTGCAAGGCCTTGACGAAGAAGCTGTTGGCCTCGGTCAGCTTTTCGCCGTCCATGACCTGGCGCACGAAGCACAGGGCAAAAAGAGGCTCCACCCCGGACGAGCATCCGGCGATGATGGACAGGGTGCCCGTGGGGGCGATGGTCGTGGTCGTGGCGTGGCGGTAGGGCCCCAGATTCTGTTCCTTGTAGATGGAGGTCTCGTAGGACGGAAAGGGTCCGCGCTCCATGGCGAGTTTCTTGGACGCCGACCTTGATTCCTTCTGGATGAAATCCATCATCTGCTCGGCGAGCACGATGGCCCGGCGGCTGTCGTAGGGCAGTCCCAGCTGGTACAGAAGATCTGCCCAGCCCATGACGCCAAGTCCGATCTTCCTGTTCTTGCGCACGGTCTCCGTGATGCGTTCCAACGGATATTCCGAAGCGTCGATGACGTTGTCCAGAAAACGGACGCTGAGGTGCACCACTTCACGCAACCTGTCCCAGTCGACCTCGATCCCGCCGTCCTTTTCGAGCACGAACCGAGCCAGATTGATGGAGCCGAGGTTACAGGCTTCGTAAGGCAGCAGGGGCTGCTCGCCGCACGGATTGGTGCTCTCGATCTCGCCCTGGTCGGGGTTGGGGTTGTCGCGATTGATGCGGTCGATGAATATGATCCCAGGATCTCCGCTCTCCCAGGCCTTGCGCACCAGAAGCTCGAATACCTCGCGTGCCTTCAGCGTTTCGACGACCTCCTGCGACTGCGGGGCGATAAGCGGATATTCCTCATCATTTTCAACGGCCTGCATGAATTTTTCGGTCAACGCCACGGACAGGTTGAAATTGTTGAGGTCCCCCTCGCGTTCCTTGGCCCGGATGAATTCCAGGATATCGGGATGGTCGACGCGCAGGATGCCCATGTTGGCCCCGCGTCTGGTTCCGCCCTGTTTGACCTGCTCGGTCGCGGTGTTGAAAATCTTGAGAAAGGAGATGGGTCCGGAAGCGACGCCGCCGGTTGAACCGACCCGGCTGTCCTTGGGGCGCAGGCGGGTGAAGGAAAAACCCGTTCCGCCGCCGGACTTGTGGATCAGCGCCGCGTGTTTCACCGCATCGAAAATCTCGTCCATGGAGTCGCCGACAGGCAGAACGAAACAGGCCGCCAGCTGTCCCAGTTCCGTGCCGGCGTTCATGAGCGTCGGGGAATTGGGCAGAAAATCGTACTGTGTCATCAACGTATAGAATGTGCGGGCCAGATCCTCGGTCTTGAACGGCGAAGAGGGGTAGTTCTTTTCCATGGATGCTATGCTTGCCGCCACCCTCCAGAACATTTCCTTGGCGGACTCGATGGGCGTCCCGTCCAGTCCCTTTCGCTGATAACGTTTTTTCAGCACCAACTCGGCGTTGGAATTGAGATTCACGTCGGGCAGATCAGCCGGCATTTTCATAACGTCCATGGATACCTCACTTTCCTTGAAATTATTATATAGCTATTGAAAATAATTGATTCTTCTTGATCGGTTTTTCTCTGTACTGGAGAAGGCCCCAGACTTCAATCGTGAGAAAAAGAGCTCAATCTTCAAGGCCTTCTTCGTCTCTTAAATAAAGAAAAGATTAGGTTATTGGGATTATTAGTGGGCACCTTATGTGCGCTTCATTGTTAACATGCTGAAATATTTATAAATTAATAGTTTGGTATTTTTCAGGTTGATTGTTTTCCAGGTTGTCTGATTTGGGCTTCCTGAAAAACAAGGAACATGGGGACATGTTTGGAACAAAGTTTTCACCAGGTGTTCCTTTGTATGATAACAATTTGATTTATATGATTTTAAACAGGCTCATCAGCGATTTCATCGAGATATTTACCGTACTCGTTTTTTTTGAATCGAGCGGCCAGCAGTTTGAGTTGGCCTGCATCAATGAACCCTTTTGAAAAAGCGATTTCCTCGATGCAGGCGATCTTGAAACCCTGCCTGTCCTGGACGGCCTGAACAAAATTGCCCGCCTGTTGCAGGGATTCGTGGGTTCCGGCGTCGAGCCAGGCATATCCCCGGCCGAGCAATTGGACATTGAGGCTGCCGCGGCGCAGGTACTCGCGATTGACATCGGTGATCTCAAGTTCCCCGCGAGGGGAGGGGCGCAGGTTTTTCGAGATTTCGACGACTTCGTTGTCATAGAAGTAAATGCCCGGAATAACGTATTTGGACTTCGGTTTCTGCGGTTTTTCCTCGATGCTGACCACCTCGCCCGAGGCGTTGAATTCGACGACTCCATAGCGTTGCGGATCCTTGACCGGATAGCCGAAGACGATGCCGCCCTTGTCGATCCTGGCGCAGCGTTTAAGAACCTTGGACAGGCCTTCCCCGTAGATGATGTTGTCGCCCAGGACGAGGCAGACGCTGTCCGTACCGATGAAGTCCGCGCCAAGGATGAAGGCCTGGGCCAATCCGTCGGGCGAGGGCTGTACAATATAGGAGAACTTAAGGCCAAGTTCACTGCCGTCTCCGAGCACGTCCTTGAAGCGCGGCAGGTCCTGGGGAGTGGAAATGATGAGAATGTCCCTTATCCCCGCCAGCATGAGAATGGACAGGGGATAGTAGATGAGGGGCTTGTCATAAACGGGGAGAAGCTGCTTGCTGGTGCCGAGAGTCAGGGGATAGAGGCGTGTGCCCGAGCCTCCGGCCAGAATGATTCCTTTCATGGGGTTGATCCTTTTGGTGCTGTTTCAAGACAGCAAAGCACTACTCCAGACCCACTTCACGGACAAGTGCCGACTGATTGCGGTAATGACAACTGCGCCGGGGTTTGGTAGGCAAAACAGGTCAATACAAAAAAATTCGAAGCACAAGGGGCCTGCATGCACGTTACCTGGAAGGATGCCTATACCGCCGGTACGGTGATCATTGGTCAGGGGCTGGATCATCCGCTGATTCACGGCTGGTTCGATGCTGATGCGGAACTGCGGGCCGGAGACATGATTCACGATCCAAACTGTTCCGTGCAGCTTGAAAACCGGATTCGGCTCTGCCGGGAAGACGGACTTTTCATGCCTGCCTGGGTTGCACGAAAGGAAAAGGGCGTGTTCGTACCGGGAGAATTTTCATGCACGCGCTCCCGGCGGGGTTTTTCCCTGGCCTGGATCACCCTGAGCGACAAGGGTTCTCGGGGCGAGCGCGTCGATGCCAGCGGCCCGGCCATTCGCGATGCGGCCATGGAAGCCATGGAGATAGGCCTTGCCCGGGGAATGATCATTCCCGACGAGCCTGAAATCCTGAAGACAGCCCTTGTGGACTGTTGCCTCTTCCAGGGTTTCGATCTTGTCTTCACTACCGGCGGAACCGGAGTCGGCCCCCGGGACATCACGCCCGAAGTGACCCTGCCTCTTTTGGACAAGCGTCTGCCCGGATTTGAACGCGCCATGACCCAAACCTCCCTCGCCAAGACCCCGCATGCCATGATTTCCCGCGCCGTGGCCGGAGTCCTGGGCCTCTCCCTGATCGTCAATCTGCCCGGAAGCCCCAAGGCCGTGCGAGAAAATCTGCACGCCATCTTGCCCGCGCTCAAGCATGCGGTGGAAAAACTGCAGGGAGACCCTAGGGATTGTGGACAATAACCCTGAACTGAAACCTTCTGACGAATTCAAAAATTTCTACATCAAATTCTCCGTGATCCGTCTCGGGATCATGGTTTTTCTTTTGGTTTTGGCCTTGGCCGAGATCGTCAATATCTCGGATAGAGGCATGAGACTGGAAGTAAACCGGGATTTTCAGTACATTCTCTTTTTTATAAGCGGTTTTTCATTAAGTATCATATATCTGCTGGCAACAAAAAGATTCATCAGTTCTTTTCTATTATTCAGAATTCAGCTTTTTGCAGATATTTTTCTAACGACTTGGTGGGTTGTATTAACTGGTGGATCGTTTAGCGCATTTGTTTTTCTTTATATATTATGTCTTTTTTTCTATGGCAGAATCATCGGACTTAAAACCATAATAATTTCCTCTTTTCTTGTCTGGATTCTTCTTTTCATCATATCCTGTTTTCAATTCTACTTTCCACACTATTGGGCTCAAGCTCATATTCGCGGTTCCGACCTTGCCTATAACTACAGCTTGCTGACGCTGGCGCTCATTCTGGTCAGTTCTCTGGTCAAATTGAGCCGAACGGCGGAGAATCGTCTTTTATACAGGATCATCGAACAGGAAGAAGCCCTGCGTAAAGCCGAGGAGATTAAATACCGCGTTTTTGACTGGATCGATGCCGGACTTCTGGTCGTGAACAATGACGGCAGAATCACGACCGTGAATCAACGTACCCTGAACTGGCTTCCCGGACACGATCGCAACGAGATGATCGGCACCAGATTTGATGTCTATTTCCCCGAGTTTCTTCCCTTCTGGAATGATCGCGAACTTGCCTGTCTGCGTCGGAACATGGTCATAAGCAATGAGCGTGGACTGGTTTTCGGGTTCAAGATCACTGAATTGCCCGAGAATCAGGGCTGGATGATTCTTTTTTCCGACATCACCGAAGTGCAGAGACTGGAACGGCAGGTCAAGGAAATGGAGAAGCTGGCCAGCGTCGGCGAACTGGCAGCCGGTTTGGCCCATGAAATGAAGAACCCGCTGGCCGGGATCAAGACCAGTCTTCAGCTTCTTCTCTCGGATGATCTGGAAAAGGAATTTTCCGACAGGCTCTCACGAGTCATACTGCGTGACATCGACCGGCTTGATTTTCTGCTCATGGATTTTTTGATCTTTGCCCGCCCCAAGGCGCCCGAGCCGGAAGCCCTTGATCTGGGAAGGGAGCTGGAGCATGTGCTCATGCCCCTTCGCCTGCGATATGAAGGAGTTGCCATCGACATTGAAGTCGGGGACGAGCCGTTTTATTTTGATCGCAACCAGTTGCACCAGATCCTCATAAATCTTGTGGTCAATGCCTTGCAGGCTCTTGAAACTACGGAAGATCCGAAGATCAGCATCCGTGAGACGCAGGGACAGGACAGCAGAACCCTGATCATTGCCGACAATGGTCCGGGGCTGGCGTCGGACATGCTGGACAAGTGTTTCGATCCTTTCGTGACCAGCAAGGCCGTGGGCTCGGGTCTGGGCTTGGCCATCGCCCGCAGGCTCGCGGCTCAGAACGGAACATTCATTGATCTTGTCAATATTCCCTCGGGAGGAACCCGGGCCGTGCTGGTTCAGGACCTCTCCTTTTTCCGGACCCAAAAGGATCCCCAGGATACAACGTGAACAATTTCATCGCCGACCTGCACATTCATTCCAAATTTTCCCGGGCCACGAGCAAGAACCTCACCCCCAGAAATCTGGTGGCCTGGGCCGGGATCAAGGGCATCGACATCCTGGCCACGGGCGACTTCACCCATCCGGGTTGGATGGACATCATCACCGAACAGCTCGAAGCCGAGGAAAGCGGGCTGCTGCGCCTGCGCGACGACAGGGCGCTCGAACAGGAGCTGCCCTGGTATTCCGGGAGCATGAACACGGCGCACATCCGTTTCATGCTCTGCACCGAAATCAGCTCCATCTACAAGAAGAGGGGCAAGGTCCGAAAAATCCACAATCTGGTTTTCATGCCGAGCATCGACGCGGCCCTCAGGTTCAACACCCGCCTGGCGCAGGTTGGCAATCTCGCCTCGGACGGCCGCCCCATTCTCGGGCTCGATGCGCATGATCTTCTCGAAATGGTTCTGGAAACCGATCCGCTGGCCTATCTCATTCCCGCCCATATCTGGACTCCGTGGTTTTCCCTTTTCGGCTCGAAGTCCGGCTTTGATCGTATCGAAGACTGTTTCGAGGATTTGAGTGCAGAAATCTTCGCCCTGGAAACCGGCCTGTCCTCCGATCCCGAGATGAACTGGATGGTCAGCGCCCTGGACCGCTTTACTCTGGTGTCGAATTCCGACGCCCATTCCGGGGAAAAACTGGGTCGGGAAGTCAATGTCTTTTCAGGGGAAATGTCTTTTGCGGGCATTCGCGCCGCCCTGGGGCGCAAGAGCGAGACGACGCGTTTTGAAGGCACCCTTGAATTCTATCCCGAGGAAGGGAAATACCATCTCGACGGCCACCGTAAATGCGGGGTGGTGCTTGAACCCCAGGAGACGGCCGCGCATCGGGGGCTTTGTCCGGTCTGCGGCAAGCCTCTGACAATCGGCGTGCTCAACCGCATCTTTGCCCTCTCGGACCGGGATCTGCCCGCGCGGCCCGCCCATCATCCGGGATTCTCGTCCATGGTGCCCCTGACCGAAGTCCTTTCGGAAATTCTGGGAGTGGGTCCAGGCACAAAGAAAGTGCTCGGCATGTACAATCAGCTGGTGCGGGATTTCGATTCAGAGTTCAACATATTGCGCTGCGTCCCCGAAGAGGATCTGCGGCGCTCCTCCACGGTTTTGGCCGAGGCAGTGCGCAGGATGCGTCAGGGCGTGGTGCACAGGCATTCGGGCTATGACGGCGAGTATGGGCGCATTTCCATGTTCGCCCCTCAGGAACTGCTCGAATTCAAACACGGACGCATGTTGTCCATGGCCGCCCGGTCCGCGCCGCCGGAAGTCTTGGGACAGCGCTGGCGGAAGACCAGCGCGGAGGCGTCCCCCTTGCCGGAGGACACGGTCCTGGCGGCCAATGAAATGCAGATGGCCGCGATTCTTGCCGGACCCGGGCCGGTGCTGGTCCTGGCCGGTCCCGGCACGGGCAAGACCCAGACCCTCATGGGACGGGTGCGGCACCTGCTCGAACAGGGCGCCGATCCGGCGCGAATCCTGATCCTGACCTTCACCCGCAAGGCCGCGCGGGAATTGAAAGACCGCCTGCAGCGGCTTTGTCCAGGCCTGCCCGTGCTGCCCAAGACCGACACCCTGCACGCCCTGGGGCTTGAGTACTGGACCTCCGTCATGGGAGAGGCCCCGATCCTTCTTTCCGAGGAGAGCAGCCGCAGGCTTTTCGCGGCGGCCAATCCCGATCTGCAGGGCAAGGAGCTAAGGACCGCGTGGAACGAGCAGTCCCTGGCCCGCGAAGACGGGGTGCGCATTCCCGGCGAACACACCAGACGCTATCTGGATGACAAGGTCCGCTTCAATCTGGTCGATTATACCGACCTGCTCGAATTCTGGTTTGAACACCTGGAGCTTGGCCAATGCGTCCCGGACTACGATCACGTTCTGATCGACGAGGTGCAGGATCTCTCCGCGCTGCAACTCGGACTGGTCACGATGCTTTGCTCCCAGGGCGGGCGGGGTTTTTTTGCCATCGGGGACCCGAACCAGGCCATTTACGGATTTCGTGGCGCGGTGCGCAATGTCGAGGCCAGGCTGCGCGATCTGTGGCCGGATCTCAAGAGGATCAGGCTGGTGCACAACTACCGCTCGGCGCAGCAGATCCTGAGCCTTGCGGCGCATCTTTTTACGGAGAGGCAGACCCTGGTGGCCCGGAAATCCCTGTCGGCGTCCCTTGTGCTGTTCGAAGCCCAGGGCGCCGAGCAGGAGGCGGGCTGGATCGCGGGGCGGGTGCGCGAGCTTCTGGGAGGCACGGGGCATTGGCAGGCCGACACGCACGAGGGAAAGAACATTTCCCCCGGCGACATCGCCGTTCTGGTGCGCTTCAAGGCTCTCATTCCGCCCATCGCCAAGGCTCTTGAGAGTGCCGGGATACCCGTTTCCGTGCCCGAACAGGAATCCTTTTTTGTCGATGCCCGGGTGGACCTCATCTTGCGTATTGCCGGAAACGTGCTCGGGCTGCCCGACGCCCTGGACGAACAGATCCCGTCCTGTCCCGAGGACGTGGTCGAGAAGGGCCCGCTGGCCATGGCCGTCCATTTCTCCGCGACCCCGCCTTTTGACGCGCTGTTCTGGAAGAGCAAGGCTTTCGTGGACCTGGTCAAGGCCTTCCAGGTCTGCTCGGGCTGGCGCGGGCTTTTGAACATGGTCAGGCTTGAAACCGAGCTCTGCGCCATCAGGGCCAAGGCGCAGAAAGTACAGATCATGACCATGCACGGGGCCAAGGGGCTTGAATTCGAGGTCGTGTTTCTGCCTGGCCTTGAAGAGGGCATCCTG
Organism: Desulfomicrobium norvegicum; assembly: GCF_900114595.1. NCBI lineage: Bacteria > Pseudomonadati > Thermodesulfobacteriota > Desulfovibrionia > Desulfovibrionales > Desulfomicrobiaceae > Desulfomicrobium > Desulfomicrobium norvegicum. Next base: position 186,730 of record NZ_FOTO01000002.1, read on the forward strand.
CCCTTTGCGGGCATGGACATGCTCCTTGGCAAGCCCGGCGACGACAATGTGCTCGACATGGACGAGGAACGCCGCCTCTTCTACGTCGGCCTGACCCGGGCCAAGTCCATGCTCTTTCTGAGCCATTGCGCCAGCCGGCGCGTTTTCGGCAAGACCTTGAAACTCGCCCTGTCGTCCCTGGTGCGCCGTTTGCCCCAGGACATGCTGCGCAAGAGCGCCATCAAGCGTCATGTGCGCCTGAGTGAACGGCAGCTGAGTCTCTTTTGACCCCCATGCGCTTTCGACTGGCTGCCCCATCCTGCGTCATTCCCGACCGGGTCGGGCCCAATTGCCGGGCACTTTCTTCCATGGTGGGGGAGGTCGCGCTCATGCTTCTTGAGACTCGCGGTTGCCTGGAGTACGATGAGCTTGATCTGCCCGTGGATCTGCCAGGGCTTGGCCTTGGCTATCATGCCCATCTGCCCCTCGACCTGCCCTGGAAGGACGGTCCGGCCGCCGTCGGCGACGTCATTTTCGCCCTTGAGCAAAAAATTGCCTTTCTGCGCCCACGCGGTTATGTGCTCCATCCTCCTGAGCCCGGGGACCTTTCCGGACTGCTGCGGCACAGGCCCGGCCTGTCTTCCAGGCTCTGGCTGGAAAACACGCGCGAGAGGGATCTTTGCGAGCTCTGGGACGAGATAGGCGCCCTTGGGCTTGGAGTCTGTCTGGATGTGGGGCACATGGTCAGTTACGGGCAGGAAAGAGTGATGGACCTGCCAGGATTTTTCGAGCGCGTGCGCATTCTCCACATTTACGGCGGAGAATCGGAGCGCGGACATGCGGGCCTTGGGCAGTTGCCCGATCCGAACCTGTTGCGCGATATCCTGTTACGCCTGAAGGGGGATGAAACGCTGGTGGTTGAAATCTTTTCCCTTGAAGAGCTCGGGCGTTCCCTGAATTTGCTTCAGTCCTGGCTGCTTGGGTGGGGCATGCATCATGATTGATCTGATCCTTGGCGGGAACAAGTCCGGCAAATCCGATTTCGGACTTGAGCTGTTGTGCCGGGGGCCGCGCCCCTGGACGCTTGTGGCCACGGGGAAATCCCGGGACCTTGCCTTTCGGCGGCAGATCATTACCCATCGTCTGAGCCGGGATGCGGAAATAGCGGTACAGGAAGTGGACACCGACCTGGCAGGCGCGCTTGGAGCCCTGGCCCCCCTTGGCGGCAGTGTCCTGGTGGACAGTCTTGATTTCTGGATGTTTTCGCTGGCGGGCCAAAGCCGGGAAGACGCCAGGCGCAAGAGAGATGATTTTTTTGCCCGCCTTCAGTTCCACGAAGGCGGAAATCTGATTTTAGTCTCGACTGAAATGGGGCTTGGGCCTCTTGCATTCGATGGCGAAATACGGGCATTTGCCCGTGATCTGGGCCAACTCAACCGTGAAATTGCCAGTGTCAGTACAAGTGTGTATCTGGTCGTTGCCGGGTTGGCCCAAAAACTCAAGTGAGAAGGTCATGGCCTATTTTCGAAAGCTGGATCCGAAGCTAGCCAAGCTTCAAGAATTGCTGAATAAAAATGAGCGCTGGCTGATCCTCATCAATGCCGATCCTGACGCCCTGGCTTCGGCCATGGCATTGAAGCGCATCCTCGCCGGTCGCGTGGAGCAGGTCGCCATCGCCCATGTCAACGAGATCACCAGGCCCGACAACCTGGCCATGATCCGTCTTTTGCGCATCGCGACCAAAAAGCTCAATCCGCTTCTTCTGGCCCAGTACGACCGCTTTGCGCTGGTCGATTCCCAGCCGCACCACCACCCGGATTTCGCGAACATCCATTTTTCCGTGGTCATCGACCATCATCCCAAGGTCGCGGGGACACCCGTGGAAGCCGATTTCGTCGAGATCGTTTCCGAGTACGGTTCCAACGCGACCATCATGACCGAGTATCTCTACAATCTGGGCCTGCGCCCGGGGAAGCTGCTGGCCACCGCCCTTTTGTACGGGATCAAGACCGACACCCAGAGTTTCGAGCGCGAGTTTCATGACAACGACATGAAGGCTTTTCGCTATCTCTCGAAATTCTACAATAAACCCCTGCTGCACAAGATCATCCGCTCGGAATTCCGCCTGGAGTGGCTCAAGTACTTCACCCAGGCTTTCCGCAAGATGCGCGTCACCGGCAAGACCATCACCATTTTCATGGGCAAGGTCGATTCTTCCGACATCCTGGTCGTCCTGGCCGATTTTTTCCTGCGCGTGCACGGGCTGTCCACGACCATGATCAGCGGCATCAGCGAGGACAAGCTCGTTGTCGTGTTTCGCGGTGACGGCCTGCGCCGTGACATGGGCAAGTTCGCCAAGCGCCTTTTCGGCGACGTGGGTTCGGCCGGAGGACACAAGTCCATGGCCCGGGCCGAGATTCCCATGGAGAAGCTGGGCTGTCAGCATGCCAGCCAGTTTGTGTGGGAGCGCCTGCATGGCGGAGCGGATGTGAAGAAAAAGAAGAAAGAGCTGGAGACAGCACCGAACGGGGCCTCGTAACCGGCCCCGCTTCCACCAAACCGGAGGGCGCATGAGTTTGCAAACAAGGCTCGGACTCAAAACCGAGCCGCTTTTTTTGATCGACGGCCACGCCTTCATCTATCGCGGTTTTTACGCCTATCCCGATTTCAAGCGCTCCGACGGGTTTCCGACCAGCGCCATGTATATCGTCTTCAAGCTGGTCTTGAAACTCCTGCGCGAAGAGAACCCGTCCCACCTCGTTTTCGTCACCGACGGCCGTGCCCCCACCTTCCGGCACGAGCTTCTGCCCTCCTACAAGGCCAATCGGCCCCGCATGCCCGAAGGGCTTGCCGCGCAGCTCGAACCCTTGAAGGCCGGACTCAGGCTTTTGGGCATTCGCGTGCTTGAAGCCGAAGGCGGAGAGGCCGACGATTGCATCGCCTCCCTGGCCGCCCGTTTCAAGGAAGACCGCAGCGTGGTCATTGTCGGCGCGGACAAGGATCTGCGGCAGTGCCTGGATGAGAACGTGGTCATGTGGGACCCCGCCCAGGGTAAGGAGAAGCTCATCACCCGCGAAGGCTTTGTGGAGGAGACGGGCCTCAAGCCGGACCAGTGGGCGGATTTTCAGGCCATGACCGGTGACGCGGCGGACAACATCCCCGGCATCCCGAAAGTGGGCCCGAAGACGGCCATGGGCTTTCTGCGGCGCTTTCCGAGCCTTGATGAGCTCAAGAAAAATTTCGACCGGCTCACGGCCAAGGAGCAGACCCTGCTCGCCCCGCACATGGAGCAGGTCTTCGTGTATCGGGAGCTGACCACCCTGCGCACGGACATGTGCATGGAGTACGGCCTTGACGATCTGGCCGTGGGCGAGGTTGACGGCGGGGCGCTGGATTTTTTCAAGGAATATGAGTTCCGCTCCCTGTTGTCGGAATTTCAGGCCCTGGCCCGCAAGAACGGGCGCGCCAATACGGCCGGTACCCAGCCGGAAGCGGCCGTCAAGACCGATCCGGTCCCGGACGGTGATGAAAATCCCGGCCCGGCGCGGGTTGAACCGCGTCTGGTTCCAAGTCTTGAGGCCATGGCCGGCAAGGACGTGGGCCTTTACGCCGAGGGCGAAAAATGGATTCTGGGCACGGACGCCGAAGAGCTCCTGTACATGGGCGCGGCCTCGGATCTGTGCCGTGCGCTGACCGGGGCGCATGTGTTCGTGACTTCCTACAAGGGCGTGCTCGAACAGGGCCGTCTTGATCTCTCGGCCTGCGCCGAAGTCTTCGACATAGAGCTTGCCGCATATCTTTTGAGCCCTGAAGAGCGCAATTACACCCTGGAGCGGATTCGCGACGGCCTGGGTGACGAGATCGACGTGCACCGTGAAAATCACGGACAGGCAGTGCTTGCCGTAGGCCGCCTGCTGCGTGCGCGGCTTGCCGGTTCGGAGCTGCTCGGACTCATGCAGGACCTTGAGCTGCCTCTGACCGAGGTGCTGGTGCGCATGCAGAAACGCGGCATCCGCATCGACGAGGCCAGGTTTCAGGATTTTCTCTCCATGGTCCAGACCGAGCTGGATCGGCTGACGCAGAAAATTCATGGGCAGGCCGGAGAAGAATTCAACATCCGCTCCAGCCAGCAATTGGGCGAGGTGCTTTTTTCAAGGCTGGGCCTGGCCAGCAAGCAGAAGACTCCGGGCGGGGCTCAATCCACGTCCAGCAGCGTGCTTGAAGGGTTGGCCGGAGAGCATCCCATCGTCGCCGACGTGCTTGAATTCAGGATGTACGAGAAGCTGCGCTCCACATATCTTGAGCCCATGCCCCGGCTGGCCGACAAGAACGGGCGCATCCACACCACCTTCAACCAGCTGGCCACGGCCACCGGCCGCCTTTCGAGCAGCAATCCCAACCTGCAGAACATACCCATCAGGGGAGTGCTCGGCCCGCGCATGCGCTCCTGTTTCGTGGCCGCGCCGGGTAACCGGCTTGTGGCCGCGGACTATTCGCAGGTCGAGCTCAGGGTGCTGGCGCACATGTCCGGGGATCCGACCCTCACGGACGCCTTTGCCGCCGGTCACGACATCCACGCCCGCACGGCCGGGATTCTCTTCGACAAGGCCGAGGTCAGTGCCGACGAGCGGCGCAAGGCCAAGACCATCAATTTCGGCCTGCTCTACGGCATGGGTCCGCAGAAGCTGGGGCGGGAGCTTGGCATCAGCCTGAAGGAGGCCAAGGAGTTCATCGCGGTCTACTTCAGCAAACTGTCCCGCGTGCGGGAGTTCTACGAGGAGATCGAGGCCGGAGCCAAGTCTCTGGGCTATGTCACCACCCTGGCCGGGAGAAGGCGCATGCTGCCCGGGATCAATTCCCGCAACGTGAACATGGCGCAGCAGGCCCGGCGCATGGCCATCAACACCGTGGTCCAGGGCTCGGCGGCGGATATCATCAAAAAGGCCATGCTCGAAGTGGACAAGAGCCCGGTTATTGGCGAATTAGACGCGAGCCTGATCCTGCAGATTCACGACGAACTTCTGCTCGAAGCCCCGGCGGCAAAGGCCCGGGAAGTAGGCCAGGCCGTCGCCGGGATCATGTCCTGCGTGTACAGCCTCTCCGTGCCCCTCGTGGTTGATTGGGGCGTTGGCGAGGACTGGAGCGCGGCTCATCAATAAACATTTGCAAACATCTTTTGCGGATACGATATGCTCAATAAATCAAGATTGCTGACACCCGGCCCCACTCCCTTGCCGGAGGAGGTTCGCCTGGCCCTGGCCAAGGACATGGTCCATCACCGCAAGCGCGATTTCGTGCAGGTCATGGAGCGCATTCAGCCCGGCCTCAAGTATCTCTTCGGCACCACGCAGCAGGTCCTGCCTCTGTCCTGTTCCGGCACGGGAGCCATGCACGCGGCCGTGACCAACCTCTTCGCGCCCGGCGAAAAGGTGCTCGTTGTCGAGGGCGGGAAGTTCGGAGAGCGCTGGCGCGAGATCGCCCAGGCTCATGGCCTTGTGGTCACCTCCCTGGTCCTTGAAAACGGCGACGCCGTTGCCGCCGGGGATGTGCGAGCGGCCTTGGAGGCGGACCCCTCGCTTCGCGGCGTGCTGGTCCAGGCCTCGGAGACCTCCACCGGGGTGCTGCATCCCGTGCACGAGCTTGGAGTGGTGACTAGGGACAAAGACGTGCTTCTTGTCGTCGACGGCATCTCGGCTGTCGGAATTTCGCCTTGCCCCATGGACGCCTGGAGCATCGACTGCCTGCTGACCGGGTCCCAGAAGGGCCTCATGCTTCCGCCCGGCCTGGCCTTGCTCGCCCTAAGCGAGCGCGCCTGGGACAGGGTGCGCGCGGTCGGTTCCTCCAATTTCTATTTCAACCTGCTGGCCGAGCGGGACAAGAGTCTGGGCCACCAGACCCTCTTCACGTCCCCGGTCAACCTGCTGCAAGGGCTGGCCGTGAGTCTCGATCTGTTCAGGGAACAGACCCTTGAGGCTGTGTACGCCAAGCAATGGGCCCTGACCTCCATGGCCCGGGCCGGAGCGGTGAGCATGGGCCTTGAACTTCTGGCCAAGACACATTTCACTTGGGGTCTGACCTCCATCAAGCTGCCGGTGGGCGTCGATGGAAGCGAAGTGCTCAAGGTGGCGGCGGAACGCTGCGGAGTGATCATGGCCGGGGGCCAGGGCGAACTCAAGAAGAGCCTGGTCAGGCTCGGCCACATGGGCCATGTGGATTGGAGCGACGTCCTGGCGGGACTTCACGCCCTGCGCGTGGGCTTGCATGCGGCCGGTGGATATTGCGCCGCCAGGACGTATCTGGAAGATGCCGTGAATGCCTATGAAGAAGCGCTGCGCGACGGTTGCCCCGAAATTCGGGCGTAAGGAGTGAATATGAGCGAAGAGAAGAAATTGGCCGAAGAATATGAGGAATTGTCCTGTTCCTGTCCGGAAATGCCTCAGCTGGATTTTGGGACCTTTGTCCTGTCCATGAGCTCTTCCGCCCTGGTCTATCTGGGCGAGGTACCCGAGCCCGAGACCGGTCAGGTTATGGAAAACGTGCTGGCCGCCAAGCAGACCATCGACATCCTGTGCATGCTCGAAAGCAAGACCAGGGGCAATCTGACGGATCAGGAAGCCCGGCTGCTTCGGGACATGCTTTTTGAACTGCGCATGAAATACGTGCAGAAGGCGAAATAGGGGGATCGAGGATGATGAAGCGCGTCGGTCTGGTCGGGGTTACCGGCTACACGGGAATGGAGTTGACCCGCATCCTGCTTGGCCATCCCGGCCTGCGCCTGACCAAGGTCACGTCGCGCAAGGAGGCCGGGCAGCCCCTGCAAAAGATTTATCCCTTCCTGCAGGGTACAAAGCTTGGCGATCTTGAGATAACAGCTCCGGACTGCACGGTGCTGGCCGCTGAGTGCGACCTCGTCTTCCTGGCCGTCCCTCACTGCACGGCCATGGAGATGGCCGCCGAGCTGCGCGGGCTCGGCACCAGGGTCGTTGACTTGAGCGCGGATTTTCGTCTGCGCGACCACGCGGTCTACGAGAGCTGGTATCAGGTCCCGCACACGCAGTCCGCCCTGCTGGCCGAGGCCGTTTACGGACTGCCCGAACTCTACGCCGAACGCATCGCCGGGGCCGGGTTGGTGGCCAATCCCGGCTGTTATCCGACATCCGCCATCCTGGCCCTGTATCCGGCGCTGGCCGCGGGACTCATCTCGCCCGAGGATCTGGTCGTCGATTCCAAGTCCGGAACCACCGGGGCCGGACGCAAGGCCGGGGTCGGCACTCTCTTCTGCGAGGTCTCGGACACGTTTCGGGCCTACAACCTGACCAAACACCGTCACACCCCCGAAATCGAGCAGGAGCTGGGCGTGGCCGTCGGGCGGGAAATACGCCTCTCCTTCAACACGCACCTGCTGCCCATCAATCGCGGCATCCTGACCACCGCCTACGCCAAACTTTCCCCCGGTGCGGATCTGGAACAAATCCGGGCCTGCTACCAGGAGTTTTATGCGGGCAAACGGTGGGTGCGCCTTCTGCCCCAGGGCACCCTGCCGGAAACCAGATGGGTGCGCGGCACCAATTTCTGCGATCTCGGGCTGGTCACGGACCCGCGCACGGACAGACTCATCGTGGTTTCGGCCATAGACAACCTTTGCCGCGGCGCTTCGGGTCAGGCCGTTGCCAATGCCAACCTCATGCTGGGCCTGGAAGAGGGTGCCGGTCTTCCTTTTGCGCCACTCATGCCTTAGAGGCGTTTAATGACAGAGCAAATGCCTGAACAGTTTTACGACAAGATCTTTGTCGCCAGGCAGCCCATTTTCACTGCAGAAATGAAGATTTGGGGCTACGAGCTCCTTTTTCGGCATGGAGAAACCCCGTCCGCCGTGTTCACGGACGGCGACCAGGCCACGACACAGGTCATCGCCGACGGCTTCGCTCTGGGAGTCCGGGGCATGGGGAGCAAGGTCAAGGCGCTGATCAATTTTCCGCGCAATGTCCTTCTTGGCCAAGCGCCATACGTACTTCCATCCGAGCGTTGCGTGGTGGAGATCCTGGAGACGGTGCTGCCCGAGGATGATGTCATGGAGGCGTGCCGGGAGCTGAAGGCAAACGGCTACACCCTGGCCCTGGATGATTTCGTGGGAGATCCGGGTTTTGAGCCGTTGTGCGAGATAGCGGACATCATAAAGGTCGATATTCTGGGCAAGACGCCGACCGAGGTCATGTCCATCGTCAACGGCCTGAAAGGATACAAGGCCCGGCTCCTGGCCGAGAAGGTCGAGAACATCAACATGTTCAACGTCTGCAAGCGCCTCGGCTTCGATTATTTTCAGGGATATTTTTTCAGCAAGCCCGAGATCGTCCCCGGGCGCAAGCTCTCCGCCAGCCAGAGTACCAAGATCAAGCTCCTTAAGGAACTCAACGAATCCGAGGCGGAGCTGGCCCGATTGGTGGAAATCATTCAGACGGACCTGTCCATTTCCTATCGCCTGCTCAAATACATCAATTCCGCCCGCTTCAGCCTGCGCGGCAAGATCGAATCCATCCAGCGCGCCGTGAACATGCTCGGTCGTCAGAATCTGCGTCAATGGCTGCAGGTGATCATTTTGTCCGATGTCAATTCCACGGACAAGGGCCAGGAACTGGTCCGCATATCCGTGCTGCGTGGTCGCTTCCTCCAGCTTCTGGCGACATCCGGCGCCGCGCCGTTTTCCCCGGACAGCATGTTCGTGATGGGCTTTTTTTCCGTGCTCGACGCCATCCTCGATCAGCAAATGGAGCAGGTTCTCGACGAGATTTCCCTTGACCCGGACATCAAGACCACCCTGGTTGATCCTCAAAGCGAGCACTCCGTCTGGATCGAGCTCTTGAACGAGCTTGATCGCGGCAGTTGGGCCGGACTTGAGGACAAGGCGGGACAGATGGGCATTCCCATGGAGCTGGTCGACAACGCCGCCATCGAGGCCGCGATGTGGACCGATGAAGTCATGGGAGGTGCGTCCTAGGGAGGGCTTTGGATACTTGCGGTTTGATTTTTGGGAGCCTTTCACTGTTCAAGGTCTGTGAAGCGGCAGGGGGCGCACCATGCGCCTTTCAAAGAGGACCCGGTGATGGAAGAGACGTATCCGGAACAGCTTTACGACAAGTTTTTTGTCGCCCGGCAGCCCATATTCACGGCACGGATGCAGATATGGGGCTACGAGCTTCTTTTCCGGCACGGCGAAAACATCCAGGAGGCCGTGTTCGCCGATGGGGATCAGGCCACGACACAGATCATAGCCGACGGCTACAATCTCGCGGTGCAGGGGTTGCGTCAGGGAGCCAGGGCGCTGGTCAATTTTCCCCGCAGCGTGCTCCTCGGCGAGGCTCCCTATGTCCTGCCTGCCGACCAGTGCGTGGTGGAGATCCTTGAAACCGTCCTGCCGGAAGCCGAAGTCATCAGCGCCTGCCGGGAGCTCAAGAGGCGCGGCTACATGCTGGCCCTGGACGATTTCGAAGGGGGCCCGGGCCTTGAACCCCTGTGCGAGATCGTCGATATCATCAAGGTCGACGTCCTCGGCAAGACTCCGGCGCAGGTCGAGGCCATCGCCACGGGGGTCAAAAAATTCGATGCGCTGCTGTTGGCCGAGAAAGTGGAGAACCACGACGTCTTCAAGGTGTGCAGGAAGCTGGGCTTTACGTATTTTCAAGGCTTTTTCTTCAATCGTCCCGAGCTTATACCCGGTCGAAAACTTTCCGCCTCGCAAATCAACAAGGTCAAGCTGTTAAAGGAATTGAGCGCCCCGGACGTGGATTCTTCCCGGCTGGTGGAAATCATCCAGACGGATCTGTCCATTTCCTACAGATTGCTCAGATACATAAATTCCGCATTCTTCGGCCTGCAGGTCAAGATCACCTCCATCCCGCGCGCGGCTTCCATGCTCGGTTCCCGGAACCTGCGGCAGTGGCTTCAGGTGGTCGTCCTGTCCGATGTCGGCACCGAGGACAAGGCTCAAGAGCTGGTCCGCATTTCCGTGCAGCGGGCCCGCTTTCTGCATCTTTTGGCAATGAGCCGTCCTACGGTGTTCGACCGGGACGGCATGTTTCTTCTGGGCTTTTTTTCCCTGCTCGACGCCATTCTGGACCAGTCCATGGACCTGGTGCTGGAGGAGATCCCCCTGGACCCCGCCATCAAGCGGGCGCTGACCGATCCGGACGACGCCAACGCGGTCTGGCTAGCCCTGCTTGATGAAATAGACCGCTGCAACTGGAGACGTCTGAACAGGAAGGCCGAGCAGCTCGGGGTGCCCATCACCCTCGTCAACAGGCTATCCGCCGAAGCCTCGATCTGGGCGGTCTGGGTCACGAGCTGAGCTCGTGCCCATGAAATGCGTAAGAATTTACAAGTATTCCATATTAAATTATCTTCCAAGGTGTTCGCATGGTTGAGCTTTTTTCGTACCCCGCGTTTTTTTACACCATGGCCCTCATTCTGGGACTGTGCCTGGGCAGCTTCTACAACGTCTGCGTGCACCGCTATCTGGTGGGCAAGTCCGTGATCAGCCCCGGCTCGCATTGTCCGGCCTGCGGTCACGTGCTGTCCTGGTGGGAAAACATCCCGGTCCTGTCCTACTTTCTGCTTGGAGCCAAATGCCGCTCCTGCAAGGGGAAGATCCACTGGCGCTATCCGGCCGTGGAGCTTCTCTCCGGAGTCCTGGCAGTGCTCTTTGCGGTCAAATTCGGCCCGACGGGCGAGTGGCTGACCTACATGGTCTTTCTGGGAATTTTTCTGGTGGCTTCCTTCATCGATCTGGAGGTCTTCATCCTGCCCGACGTCCTGACCTATCCGGCGGCCGTCCTGGCCTTGTCCACCCCACTCTTTCTGCCCGTCGACTGGCTTGAAACCCTGCTTGGCGCTCTTTTCGGCGCGGGGATATTTCTCCTCCTGCAGCAGGCCTACCTGCGTCTGCGCGGGATCGATGCCCTGGGCACCGGCGACATAAAGCTCATGCTCAGTCTTGGTGCGTTGGTCGGGCTGTCCCTGCTGCCGCTCATGATCCTTCTATCCGCCCTGTGCGCCCTTGCGCTCGCCGTGGTCTACCTGCGCCGTCCCGAAGGGCAGGGGCTGCGCACGGCCGTCCCCTTCGGTCCGTTTCTCTGTCTCGGGGCGGTCCTGACGCTGCTCTGGGGAGAGGAGCTGCTACTTATGATCATGGATCTTTGAAGCGGGGCACACGTCTTTGGCGCGCAAGAGGATAAGTCCGGCATGGCCGGGTCGTGGAGGAGCGTACGCCGCCATAATGCAATTTGGATCTGTTTTGCGGACAGGTCAGGGCAGGAAGGCCTTGGCGATGAGGTAGAGGTCGTTGAAGGGCGTCCCGGATTTGATGGCGGACATCATCTGCATGGACAGGTCCATCTTTGTTTCCGTGGCTTCGAGGATTTCTTTCTTGACCAGATTGAGCCGGAATTTGACGAAGTCGTAGTCGAATCCGTCATGGATGAGCATCAGGCCGTCCTTGAAATACTGGGAGGAGATGTATTCCTGAAACCCAAGGAGATGCTCCACCCCGTTTCTTCTGGCCAGCATGCAGTAGAAGATGAGGTTTATGATGAGCGCCTCGATTTTTAGCTTGTGGTCGATATTGAGAAACTTGGTCTTGTTCAGCTCGGCGTTGTCCAGATTCCTGAGCATGAGCTGGGCGACCTCGAAGACCTGTTTCTCGAAAATGGGCGCGATGTGAAATTTGGACAAAAAGCGGACCATCACCTTTTGCGGGTTTTCCTTGGACACGATGCCCAAGAGGCCGATGGCCATGAGTACGTATTTGCGGTGTAGCTCGCCCAGGATGTTTTTCTTTCTGACCTGAGCCAGCTCTTCGCAGCGGGCGGGCGAAAACGAGGAGGCGGCCAGTTCCAGGAGAAATCTGACGTGGGGTTCGCGGGTGTGTTTTGCCTCCTCAAGCAGGAATTCGTCGCCCTTTTTCTTGGAGTCCATGGTTTTTTTAACAGACAGCCAAAAAGCGGCCACTCCCTCCAGCGGCATCTCCATGAGGTCGAATTCCTTGGGAGCCGTCAGCGACCTGGCACTGGCCCCGAGCAGGAGCTCGGCAACCTGTTCATTGATGTTGCCCGCGCCGTTCATGGGCCTATTCGAAGCAGAATTCCAGGGTGAAGGTCCCGGCTTCACAGGAAAAGGGGATGGCGATGGCCAGGGCCGAGCTCATGTGCGCGATGGTGTGGTTGTCACCCATGATGACCGAAGGGGTGGAGCCCTGCAGCTTGAGGCCCATGTCCACCAGTCCGACGCGGGCCTGGCCGGAGATCATGTTCGTGATCTCGCCCATGGCGTCCTGCACGTCCTGGAGGATGTCCTCGATGGCGTCGCCGAGCATCTGCTTGACGATGTGCACGGCGGTCTTGCGGTCAAAGGATATGGAGAAGGTGCCCTGCTTGTCTCCGGTGATGCCGATCACGGCGGAAACATCGCCCCGGGCCATCTTGTCTTTTTTGACGTAAGGCGTGCCGGCCACGACTTCGAGGGCGGCCATGGCGGCGAGAACATCTTTCGTTGCTTTTATGAAGGGTTTGGCCAGCGAAGGGTCCATGTGATTCTCCTTGGGGGGTGCGTGGGTGGAAAAACTTCACACCGTGGAATTTCATAAAGAAAATTTGTGGCCGGGGTCAACCACAAGACGGGAGCAAGTCCTGGATTTTTTGGCGGGCAGAAAGGTTTCGATGTCCGCGAAACACTTCAGGCCAGGGACTCTTCGTCTCGCTTCTGGGCGGGCATGATGGGGGCTCGGTCTTCGTTTTGACGAGATGCTTGTCAGTCGCTCCCAGGCTCTCTACATGGTGCTGATTCAACATTTAAAGGATTTTGTCCGGACAAACTATGCGCGGAGAAAAGCATGAAGCAGCGGGTCAAGGAACATTTATGCAGGGTCTATGGGTTGGGCATGGATGACATCGATGAACTTTACGGTATTGGTTGTCAGACGGTGGGCGCCACGCTGAGCCGCCTTGAAATCGCCTTTTCCGGCGAGGGGGACGCGCGGGAGATCGCGGACGCGGGACACATGCTCAAAGGGGCTCTTTTCAACATGGGGCTGCTGGAACTCGGGGATCTGGCCCGGGACATGGAGCTGGCCGGCAAGCGCGGACGCATGGAAGAGGCGCGCGCCGTTTACGCAAGGCTCCGCCCTGCCTTGAAATTCTTCTGAAGTCTCCATCGTTCCCGGGGCTTTTCCCTCCTGCGCCGGGTAGCCCGAGGAAATGCCCATTCGCGCCCGCATGGCGAGCGCTCTAGTCGTGGTGATGATGCGGCTCGTCGCCCAGGGGGTGGGCATGCACATGCCGGTGCGGCAAGTGCGGCACGTCGGTTACGAGGCGGCCGTCCTTTATGGTCATGAACCGCGAGGTTGTTTGCGCCAGAAAGTCCCAGTCATGCGAAATGATGATGCGGGCCGTGGGCAGGGCGGCAAGGATCTCGATGATGCGCTCCCTGGTCTGCGGGTCCAGGCCGTTGGTGGGCTCGTCCAGCAGCAGAACTTTGGGCTGCATGGACAGGATCGTGGCCAGCGACACCAGCTTCTTTTCTCCTCCGGACAGGCGGTGGGTCAGGCGATCCTCGAACCCGTCCAGGCCCAACTCCTTCAGGGTCGCAAGAGACCTCTCCCGTGCTTCGTCCACGGACATTCCAAGATTCAGCGGGCCAAAAGCCACGTCGTCGAGCACTGTGGGGTTGAAGAGCTGGTCTTCGGCGTTCTGCAGGACCATGCCGACCTCGCGGCGCAGGGCCTGAAATTCCTTTTCACCGCGCACCGGCCTGCCATGGAAGAGGACCTTGCCGCGTTGCGGAGCCATGAGGCCCATGACAATGTGGAAAAGAGTGGTCTTGCCGCTGCCGTTGGTCCCGTAGAGCCCGATTTGCTGTCCGGGTTCAAAGGCGAAGTTCACGTCGTGCAGCACCGCGTGGCCGGAAGGATAGGCAAAGGACACGTCCTGCAGGGCGAAAATGGGCGTTTCAGACAAGGCGTATCTCCGGAAAAAAGTCCATGAGCACGATGCCGGCCGTGGCCGCCATCCACAAAAAGGCAAAGATCGCGTCTTTAGGTTGCGCCTTGAAGCGGACCACGGAGACGAAACGGCCCTGAAATCCGCGCAGGACCATGGCCTGATAGACCCGGCTCGAACGGTCGAAGCTGTTGACCAGGACCATGGCCAGAAGGTTCCCGATGGTGCGGTAGGTGTGCATGCCGGTGCGGGGGGTGAACCCGCGCAACCTGGCCGCCGTGACCAGCCGCTGCCATTCGTCGGCGATGACGTGCAGGTAGCGGTAAGTGAAAAGGAACAGGAATACCAGCTTGGACGGCACGCCGAGGCGGTCCAGGGCGTGCCCCATGGTCGGAGAATCCATGGTCGTGACCAGGGCCAGGAAGGTCAGCAGGATGGCGTTGGACTTGAGTGTGGCGAGCAAAACCAGCTCGGCGCCCTCACGGCTTGCCGTCAGCGGGCCAAGGGTCGCCAAGGGCGTGCCGGGCATGGTCAGGGGCACGGTCAGCCACAGGAAAAGAATGAAGACGTTGACCAGGGCCACGCGTTTGCAAAGCACGTGCAGGGGCGGCGCGCTCAGGCTCAGGACAGTCACGGCCGGAATCAGCGCCGCGCCGGCCGCGAGAGGGTCCTTGAGCAGGGCCACGCAGACGGAGAAAAGCGCCGCCATGGCCAGGCGCATCCTGGGGTCGAGATCGTGCACCAGGGAGCGGCCACGGGCAAAAGGTTCGTCAAACACGGGGGCGGCTCTTGAAATAGGCGGCTATGCCGACCAGTCCGAAAATCCAGCCGATGCCGCCGATAATTTCCCGCATTCCCGGCCCGGCCTGGCTTTGTTCGAGCAGAGTGCGCTTGATGGGGGCAAGCTTGGCGTCGAGGGCGGCGCTCACCACTTCTTCCACGTCGGCCCGCGATAGCGCCCGCGTCTTTGTGCCTGAGTCATCCGGACTCCCCGCAGCGGCGGGCTCAGCGGCTTTTCCCGCATCCGGCGCAGGGGCCCTGGGAACCGGCGCGTCCATGAATTCAGCTGCTTCCACGATCCACTCGTTTTGATGCCCTTCTCCGGCCTGAAGCAGGATGCGCAGGTCGGCTCCTGCTTTTCGCGCCTGGTCCGGGACGGGGAAACGGAAGAGTCCCTCCTCGTCGGTCGTTCCCTGCAGCAGCGTCCGTCCGGTGACGGCGTCACGGACTTCGATGGTGCCGTGCCTGACCCGTTTGGATTTGCTGTAGCTGCACTCGGCGACGACCTCGCCGCCCTCCACATAGGCGAAGATGTTGACCCGGTGCGCCAGGGCCGGGCCCGAAGCCAGCAAGGCGAAGACAAGGAGCAGGAAAAGGCTACGCACGTGTTTCTCCTTCAAAATTTGATGCAAAATGCAGGAGTTCGGGTCGGATCCTGGACAGAAAGGATACGGCCAGCGTGGTCACGATGCCCTCGACGATCATGACCGGGACATGGGCCAGGAAGAGCAGCCGTGCGGCCTGGAGGAAGCCTTCGTCCGTCTGGGCCAGGGAGAGGGCCGTGAGCAGGCCCGCGCCGGCCACGGACAGGGCCCCGCAGCAAAACGCCGCCACCGTGCGTATCCGTCCGGGGCGGGACAGGAGCGGACGCAGGAGCAAAAAGCAGAGCACGGCCGGAAAGGCCATGTTGAAGGCGTTCACGCCCAGCACCGTGAAGCCTCCGTACTGAAAGAGCACGGATTGCAGCATGAGCGCCACCAGGATGGCCGGAAAAGCGGCCCAGCCGAGAATGGCCCCGAGGAGGCCGTTCAGGATCAGGTGGGCGCTGGAGGGCCCGATGGGGATGTGGACGAGCGAGCCGACGAAAAAGGCCGCGGCCAGGATGGCCACGGTCATGAGCCTGTCATAATCGAGACGGCGCAGGCCAAGGGCCGTGCCGCCGACGGTCAGGACCGCGCCCAGGCCCAGTATGGCGGGAGATAGAACCCCTTCGGAAATGTGCACTTTTCTGCCCTCTCTTCAAGTGGTTCGGCGAGGCATGACAAAAAGCCGGGCATGTGTCCATGCCCGGCACATGTTACGGGTCCCGGAGCGGGCCCCGGCATGGACCCCCTATTTGCGCACGGGATCGAGAAACTGAGCCCACAGCACTGCGCCCAGCTCCACATCCTTGGGCGTACCTTCGTGATCCATCTTTTCAGCCGCCGTATTGAGGGCCGCAAAACCCCACCATCCGGCGAAAGGCACGGCATAGGTGAATACGCCGTCGGCGTCGGTCCTGACTACCTGGGTGATCATGTAGTCGCTTGGCGCTTCGTACTTTTTGTCCTTGTTGTAGAATTCCACCTCGACGTCCGCGCCCGCAACGGGTTTACCGTCGAGGAGCACCCGGCCCTGGAAGACATTGCCGGCATAGTTGCCGAAGGGCCTGGTCAGGGGGACGATTTCGGTCTTGAGGCCAAGGGGTTCGCCCCAGCCCTCTTCCTCGCCGAAGGAGGCGATGACGGTCTTGGTGTAATGGACGATGAAGCAGTCCTCGGCCGGTTCCCAGTAAGGGGTGGGTTCCATGACAAACTGGTACACGCCGGGTCTTTTAATCGTGTACTCGGCGGTCCAGGATGGATGTTCCATGATCGTGGCGGGTTTCAGGGCATCCTTCATCTCCTGCGCCTCTCCGTCCACGAAAACCTTGAACGAGGCCGGAGCGACAAGAGGCATGCCGACCATTTCCATGGGATGGGAAAAGGACAGGGCAAAGGAGACGGTCGCATCCTTTTTCTCCATGACGATGCTTGATGAAGGGATGACCATTCCGAAATGGGCCAGGGCCACGCCCGAAAGGCAGAAAAGCATGGTGAGACAAAGCGCGAGAGTTCTGAACATGGAAATGTACCTCCCCTCCTGGCCGGTCTTTGGCAATACGGATCGCGCCAGGGTTTGCGAGTTGAAACTATGGAATTGGAAAACCGGCCTCAAGAATAGCACTAATTGAAAAATAATAACATCAATGGGCATAGCTATCCGGGAATCCGTATTTTTGTCAACAACCGGATTTTATTGGCAGTCTGGATGCGAAGATATGTGGGGGCGCGGGGGCTTGGTTTGTCGAAGGCGGCTCAAGGGCGGTGCAGGCAGAAAGGGCCCGGCGCGTGTGTTTAGCGCCGGGCGGGCAAGGATCAGGCGGGTTTGTTCCGCTTGGGTCCCGACCATACTTTTTGTCCGGTCTTGCCGGACTTTGCGCCGGGGAGCGCGGGCCCGCGTTTGCGGGCCACGGGTGGCGCGGCCTTGTCGTGGGATTGTGGTTGCCTGGCGGAAGCGGGCGGGGTCGTGGCGGTGGATTCCTTGCGGGTTTCAGGGCCTGCGGGGGCCGGCCTTTTCTTGCCGCCCCGGCTGGGGCCGAAAGGACGCGGAGCCGGGCGCAGGGTCTGCGCGGAGTCGCCCGTGGCCGGGACAAGGGCGCCGCGCACGAGCTGTACCTGTTCCAGGACGATGTCCAGATCCTGGGCGTAGCGCTTGGCCAGACGGCTCTCAGCCTCGGTCATGAGGGACAGCACAAGGCCCTCGGCGCCGGCTCGTCCCGTGCGCCCGGCGCGGTGCAGATAATCGCGGCTCTGGCTTGGCACGTCCACGTTGACCACCAGTTCCACCCCGAAAATATCGAGCCCCCGGGCTGCGATGTCCGAAGCGATGAGCGTCTGGGCCTTGCCTTTGCGGAAATCATCCAGGGCGGCCTGGCGTTCGAACTTGTCGTGCGCGCCGTGCAGATCGGCCACGGCCAGCTGGTGATGTTCCAGGCGTTCGGACATGCGTTCGGCGCTGGCTCCCCGGTGCACGAAGACCAAGGCCCGCTCGGGGGAAAGGCCGCGCAGCACCTTGCGCAGCCAGTCGGTCTTGTCGCGTTCCTCGCATACCAGATAGCAGTGCCGGATGGCCGGGCTGATTCCGTCCTGCGCGCGCACGAAGTCAAGGTTCGGGGCCAGCCCGCGAGCGATGCGGGTCGTGGCCGGGCCCTCGGTGGCGGAGACGAAGACGAAACGGGTCTCGGGACCAAGCTGGCCCGTGATCTTGCGGATGTGCTCCAACCCTTCCTCGATGAGCAGACGATCCGCTTCGTCGAGGACCAGCCATACGGTTTCTTTCAGCTTGAGTTTTCCAAGCTCCATGAGGTGCGTCATGCGGCCGGCGGAGCCGATCACCAGATGGGGTTTTTTCTTGAGCCCCTCGATCTGGCGGCTGACCGCTGCCCCGCCGATGAGGGACTGCACCCGCACGCCAAGGCCGGCGTCGCGGGACAGGTCCGTGGCCACGCGGTGGATCTGCATGGCCAGCTCGTGGGTGGGAGCCAGCACCACGGCCTGCACGTGCATGCTCTCGGCGTTGATGCCCGCCAGAATGGGCAGCAGATAGGCAAGCGTCTTGCCCGAACCGGTTCGAGAAACGAGCATGGCCGATTTTCCGGCCATCAGCACCGGCAGCGCGGCCTCCTGCACGGGCAGGGGCGTGTCGAGCTTGCGGGTCTGCAGGGCCTGAACCAGAGCGGGCGGGAGCCCAAGGGAATCAAAAGACATATATATCCTTGTCGGCATGGAGCCGTGACGATGAAGAAAAGGAACCGCGCCGGAACATCCGGAGCGGAGGAAAAATCATTCGGAAGGCATGGCGGGTTGGTCATCACTCGAAGCCACGACCCGGTTGCGCCCCGATCTTTTGGCCTGGTACATGGCATTGTCCGCCTTCTGCAGCAGCTTCGCCATGCCGTCATCACCGTCTTCAAGCCGAGGGGTCATGGAGGCCACGCCAAAGCTCACGGTCACGAAGGGCCCCACCTGGGATGCGCCATGCTCCAGGTGCAGGTCCAGCACCGCCTGGCGCATGGCCTCGGCCACATGCGTCACGCCCTCGGCGTCAGTGTCGGCCAGGATGACGGCAAATTCCTCGCCGCCGAAGCGTGTGACCAGATCCGCCGGGCGCTGCATCATGCGCTGCATGACTGCCGCCACGGCGATAAGGCACTGATCACCCTGCAGATGTCCATGTTTATCGTTGTAATCCTTGAAAAAATCAACATCTGCCAGGATGATGCCGATGGGAGTCTGATCGCGCATGGCCCGCCGCCATTCCTGCTTCAGGCAATTGTCAAACATGCGGCGGTTGGCGACTCCCGTCAAGCCGTCCAGGAGGGACAGCTGCTTCAACTGTTCGTTGGCGCGCTTGAGATCCTCGGTGCGTTCGCGGATGGTTTGCACCATGTTGTCGAAGCTTTTGGCCAGGATTCCGACCTCGTCGTTGCGCTGCAGATCAATGCGCAGGGAATAATCCCCTTCCTGTTGCAGCCTGGCCGCATGCCTGGTCAGCCTTTGCAGGGGCCTGAGCACAACGGCCTGCAGCAAAACATTCAGCAATACGAGCACCAAAAGTCCGGACGAGACCACCAGGACCATGGCGTAGCGGATGCTCGAGATGCCCTTTTGGGTAATATCCCGGGGGAACAGGTAGTGGATGCCGAAGATGGGCAACCCTGTCGGATCGAGATATGCCCCGCAAACCTTGACGAATTCGCCTTCGTCCAGGGTGAAGTAATCGAGGTTGTCGATGCTGGCGTAAGTGACTTCTTTTTTGCCGCACAGCGTCTGTTCTTTTGCGTAGGGATAGACGATTTCAAAGGCGATGCGGGTCTGTTCACCCAGGGTTTTGACCATGTCCTGGTTCAAGATTCGTCCAATGACCAGGAAGCCGTTACCGGGACCGCTTCCATCCGAACGCAGGATCTGTCGTGTGGCAAAAAGCAGGGGGCCACGCTCGGTATTGACGACTCCGGTTATGCCTTTTTGTCCTTCTTTCGCGCCCGGAATTTTCAGCAGCGGGTGGTCCGGGGCGATGCGTCCCTGCGTCAGCAGGTCAAGAGAGATGGCACTTTTTTGAATCGTGTCGCGGGCATTGCTCCAGACGATCGTTCCATCCTGCGCGCAATAGATCATTACATTCACCGAGATGCTGTCCAGCGCTTCGTCGTAGAGATTGCTTGTTTTGTAGGTCTCGGAACGTGTGTTCATGAAGTCGTAGGTGTCGTCCCAGGTCGCCCAGTCGCGGCAGATGCGCTCCAGATGGTAGTTTTCCCTGTCGATGGCGTGAAATATGCGTTGCAGGTTCTGCCCCGCCTGCTGATGCTCGAGCTCCAGAAAGCTGGGGTAGACGACGAAACGCTGGACGAAAAAATCCGCCACGCCCAGAGAGGCGAACAGGACAAGGATGATGGTGAACACTTTGGCGCGGACGGACATGAAGACTCCTTGAACCGACGATGCAATCAATAACGATAAAGATTACCCGAGTTCCTTGACAGGTACAAGCCGCAAGAACCCTGGGCTTGCGCTAGGCACGGGCCAGGGCGTAAGAACTTGCCCTTCAGGCGGGCATGTTCCATCAGGGTTGATCTGGCCCTGGCCACGTTCGCGTGGGGTGGCCCCTTGACTCTGTGTTCATCAGCCAAGGAGGATTTTTGTGGCTTCGGAACTCAAACCGTCAGTGAATTTTGAAGAATCCCTGGGACTTTTGGACATTCGCGTCGGGCGTGTCGTTTCGGCTGAACCCTGCGACGCGACGCCAAAGCCCACCTACAGGATGGTCGTCGATTTCGGAAAATACGGCCGACGCGTCAGTTACGGTCGCTTCACCGCGCATCCGCCGGAAGAGGTGGCAGGCCGGCTGGTGCTCGCGGTGCTCAACTTCCCGCCGCGCCGGATGGGGGAGGTTGTCTCCGAAGTGCTGGTCCTTGGCGTGCAGTACCCGGGAAGGGACAGCGGCGAAGCGACCTTTGTCTCCCCGGCGGTCAACGCCAAGATCGGCAGCAAGCTTTTCTAGGACGACCATGAAACCCTATCTCTACGCATTCGGCGCGGTGCTGTGCTGGGCGAGTCTGCCGGCGGCCACGGGCAGCGGTCTGGACGGGCTCGATGTCACGGAGCTGCTTTTTTTCAGCTTTGTCCCGGCGGCGCTTTATCTCGTGGCGCAGGAGATGATCATCTCCCGGCGGCGGGCCATCCCCTGGCCGGACCTGAAGCTCACGGCGCTGGGCGTGGCCGGCATCTTCGGCTACCACGCGCTGTACTACCTGGCCCTCGACCACGCGCCCCTGGTGGAGGGAGCCATTCTGACCACGACCTGGTCTTTCTGGATAGTCGTCATGTCCTCCATTCTGGCCAACAAGCGCCTGTCCCTTCCTGTTCTGGGCGTGGCGCTGGTCGGACTCGTGGGTGCGGGCCTGGTCGTGTCCGGAGGCAAAGGCCTGCATTTTGAAACGCGCTATCTGCCCGGCTACCTCATGGCCCTCGGTTGCGGACTGGTCTGGAGCAGCTTCTCGGTTGCGCTGTCCCGTCTTCGACTCACCCGTGACTACATGCCGGCCTTCACGGTCCTGGCCGCCCTCTTTTCCACCCTGGTCTACGCCGCAAGCGCTCCGCAGGCCCTGCCTCCGGCGGGGGCCCTGTTCTCGGCCCTTTATCTGGGCCTGGTGCCGCTGGGGCTATCCTTCACGCTCTGGAACCGTGCCGTGACCACAGGCAACATGACCCTCATCGGCTATCTTTCATACCTGACCCCGCCTCTGGCCGTGCTGCTGGCCGCCCTGATCCGGGGCGCCACCGTGACCCCGCACGCCGTGATCGGCATGGCGGTCATTCTTGCGGCGGCCTTTGCCGGGAGGAGACTGAGCTGACCGGCGGCCCGGATTTTTTGCCTCGCGCATTTACAGAACGGGCAAATACCGGCCGAAGATGGGGCATGCCTTTTTGCTCATGGCGGGCCATGATTGGTTCTCCTGGCTGAATTTGCCTGCCCGCCCCCAGGCTCGGGCCGAATTCGTCATGGCAAATTCACCGTGAACGGCTTCGTCAAGCATCGTGCAAAGGAGAAGATATTATTTCGGGCGGTGAACAAAAAAGCGGAAAATCTCTGGATGGCAAGAGGGGCACAAAAGAAAAAGGCTTAAGAGTTTTGCTCTTAAGCCTTAGATTTCTTTGGTAGCGGGGGCAGGATTTGAACCTACGGCCTTCGGGTTATGAGCCCGACGAGCTACCATGCTGCTCCACCCCGCGCCATGTGAGAAGAGCTTTCTATGTAGGTTTACAAGCCTTGTCAAATGCTATATTCACTTTTTTCTTATGAAAAACACAATTAATAAAATTTCTTTAATTATTCCAGTGTATAACGAAGAAGAAAATCTTCGCGATCTGTACTCCGAGATAACCCGCAGCCTGTCAGGATTGACCTACCCCTGGGAGCTTGTCCTGGTGGATGACGGCAGCACGGACTCCAGTCTAGCCGTCATTCGGGACCTGGCCGGGGCGGATGAGCGTGTCCGCTTCTTGTCCTTTGCCCGGAACTGCGGGCAGTCCGCCGCCTTTGCCGCCGGCTTTCGCTATGCCTCCGGCGACGTGGTCGTGACCCTGGATGCGGACCTGCAGAACGATCCCGCCGACATTCCGGCCATGCTTCAGGTCTATGCCCAGGGCGTCGACATGGTCATTGGCTGGAGGGCCAAGCGTCAGGACAGCGTGGTCAAGCGCTACGCCTCGCGTTTTGCCAACTGGGTGCGCAACAGGATCAGCCGTGAAACTGTCCGTGACACGGGCTGCTCTCTTAAAGTAATGCGTGCGCAGATGGTCAAGCGGATTCCCATGTTCACGGGCATGCACCGCTTTTTGCCCACTCTCATGAAGCTTGAGGGGGCACGGGTGGCGGAGGTGCGCGTCAACCATCGTCCACGCAGCAAGGGCGTCTCCAAGTACGGCATATGGGACCGGGCCTGGTCATCTGCCTATGATCTGCTCGCGGTGCGCTGGATGCAGAAGCGGCATATCGGATACGTGGTCTCCGATACGAACGTGAAATAACATTTCGGGCTTGACCCTTTTTTCTCGCGCCTTTGCCGGCGCGCCCTGCATTATATGGATAGGGGCGAACGGTGGAGACGGGAAGATTTTTTTATACGGCGCAGGTGCGCCTTGGGCGGAACATGGAATTAACGACACAGTGGTGGTTGCTGGCCATCGGTTTTACGGGCCAGGGATTTTTCTTCATGCGTTTTTTCTGGCAGTGGATCGTCTCCGAGAGGGAGAAGAAAAGCGTCATCCCCATAAGTTTCTGGTACTTCAGCTTGCTGGGCAGTTTTTTTCTGCTGACCTATGCCATTCTGCGCAAGGACATCGTTTTCATTGTCGGCCAGTCGACGGGTTCCATCATTTATACCCGGAACCTCTATCTGATCCATCGAGAGCGCAAGCGGCTCCAGAGCAACGGATAGAGCGGGAGCAGGACTCCGGCCACGGCCAGTCCCGTGGCCCAGCCCGCCAGAACGTCCATGGGGAAGTGTTTTCCAAGATAGATCCGCGAGTATCCGATGACCAGCGGAAGGGCCCATATTGCCTTCTTGCGGAATGTGGCGAAAAGGACGAGAGCAGCCGCTGCGGAGTTGGCCGCGTGGGCGGAAGGAAAGGACGAGCCCCGTTGTTTGGTGGTCGTGAAGTCCTGCGGCAGGGTCGCCCATGATCCCGAATCCTGGTAGCGGGTTTCGCCGATGCTCTTGTAGGGGCGCACGCGGCCCACGCTGTCCTTGATCAGGGAACAGGTCAGGTCGGAGACGCCGATGCTTGCGGCCAGGGCAAGCACGACGACCATGGACACGCGCCCCTGTCTGAGGCCGAAGGCGACCATGGTGATGGCCAGGACCCACAGGAAGGCCGAGCTTGAGAACAGGGGCATGAGATAATCGAAGGGCGGGTTTTGCCAGCTCTGATTGATCCACCGAAACAGGGTCATTTCCCAGTCAGGGGTATGAAAAAACATGTACTCCTCCTTGGTCTGGCCAGTTTGGTGGATGCGGGCGGAATTGTCCAGCGGGCAAGAGCGCAATGCATCTTGACGCGTTAAGTATTTGCGGCTACATTCCCAGTTTACTTTTTTTGAAGGAGAAATGAAATGAGCAAGAGAACATATCAACCGAGCACCACCAAGCGTAAGAGAAGTCACGGGTTTCTGGTTCGTTCACGGACCAAGAACGGCCAGGCCGTGCTGCGCCGCAGAAGAGCAAAGGGAAGAAAAAGATTAGCCGTCTAGCCTACCCTCCCTCGTATCGACTGAAGAGACGGCCCCAGTTTTGTAGCTGTTATGACCGGGGCCGTCGTTTTTTTTCAAAGAGTTTCACCCTCTTTGTGCTCGAGCGGGAAGATGCCGGGGAGTCCTGGCGTCTTGGGCTTACGGTGAGCAGAAAAATTGGCAAGTCCGTGCGGCGCAATCGGGTCAAGCGTTTGGTCCGGGAGTACTTCCGGCTTCACAGGCATGATTTTCACCTGCGCGCGGACATTGTCGTGGTGCCCAAGCGGGGCGTTTGCGTGGATTCCATGGACCTTGCGCAGGTGTCCTCGGAACTTGGTCCACTGATGACAAAAATCGTGTCCCGGGTTGGAGCGGCCTAGGCCTTTCCGGAGTTTTCATGCGCCAAGCCTTCGTATACATCCTTTCCCTGTATCAGTATCTGATATCCCCGCTCTATTCTCCCTGTTGCCGTTTCACTCCTTCGTGTTCCGAATATGCCCGGCAAGCCGTCTTGTCTCATGGAATTTTTCGGGGGATGGGCCTTGCCATCTGGCGGTTGTTGCGTTGTCATCCCCTGTGTGCCGGTGGTTACGATCCGGTTCCCTCCCCTAACTTGTCAAAGAGAGATTGAAATCAATGGATAGCAATAAACGCGTCATCCTCGCTGTTTCCCTGTCGCTGCTGGTGCTTCTGGGCTGGAATTACATGTTTCCGCCGGTCACGCCCCTGGAAACGGCACCCCAGAATATTACGTCACCCAATCAGACCGAGGCTCCCGCTCCCCAGGATGGGACGCCGGTGATGCCTTCCTCGCCAACCGTGCAGTTCGCTCCTTCCACAGGGGAAAAGATTTCCATTGAAACGCCCCTGTATCACGCCGTGATCAACGCTTCCGGTGGCGTGCTGGAGAGTTTCGAGCTCAAGGATTACAAGGAAACCATTGATCCGGGCGCCAAAAACATCGATCTGGTCACGGCGCAGTCCGTGACCAAGGCACCCATGGGTCTGATCTGGAATTCCATGCCGACCTGGGCCCAGGGCGAATGGACCGTACAGGGCGGAGATCTGGATCTTTCCGACGGTCAGAGCGGTACCATCCAGCTGAGCGGCGTCGTCGGCGGCGTGCAGATGGACCGGGTGCTGACCTTCACCGGCGGCACGTACGAGGTCAAGGAAGAGGTCAAGATCACCAACGTCACCGCGGCACAGGTTCAGGGACATCTGGCCTTTTCCGTGTCCAGCGTTCCGCTCACGGCCGAGAGCGACAAGTACAACATGACAAAGATCGCCTACATGGCCGCCGGAAGCCTGACCGAGGAAGACAGCCAGAAGGATCTGCAGATCGGTGTTGAATCCCCCACTCCGGCCCAGTGGGGCGGCATCGAGAGTAACTACTTCCTGCTGGCCATGGTGCCGACCTCTTCGGACATGTTTGCCCGCGCCAAGCTTGAGGACAATGTCTACCGCATGACCGTCGCCGATCAGGTCCTGCTTGATCCAGGCATCACACAGCTGCGCACCGTGTCCTACTATTTCGGGCCCAAGACGGACAAGGACCTGGCCATCATGCCTAAGGACCTCAAAGGCAGCATGCACTACGGCTTTTTCGACATCATCGCCAAGCCGCTCAATCAGTTTCTGAAATTTCTGTACGGTTATGTAGGCAACTACGGTATCGCGATCATCATCCTGACCATCATCATCAAGCTCCTCTTCTGGCCCTTGTCGCACAAGAGCTACAAGTCCATGGAGCAGATGAAGAAGTTGCAGCCCATGATGGCCAAGATTCGTGAAAAGTACGCCGACGACCGCGAAAAGATGAACTCCGAGATCATGCAGCTCTACAAGACCTACAAGGTCAACCCGGCTGGCGGTTGTGTGCCCATGCTGCTGCAGATTCCCGTGTTTTTCGCCCTGTACCAGGCCCTGCTTGGCGCCATCGAGCTCAGGCATGCGGCCTTCATCCCGACCCTGCCCTTTACGGACCTGGTCTGGCTGGCCGACCTCTCAGCCAAGGACCCCTACTACATCACGCCGCTGATCATGGGCGCGACCATGTTCCTGCAGCAGCGTCTGTCTCCGCCCATGGGCGACCCGATGCAGGCCAAGATCATGATGTTCATGCCTGTCATATTCACCTTCCTTTTCCTGAACTTTCCTTCCGGTCTGGTCGTGTACTGGTTGATCAACAACCTGCTGTCCATCGCTCAGCAGTCGTACATGATCAAAAAGTCGAAGTAGCATTGAGATCATGCCCGGCGGCGTCCGTTCGTGGACGCCGCCGGGCATGCCGTGATGCGTTTTTTGATTTTTTCAGGAACGTGAAGGAGAGCTGGATGAATACATACAAGGATTTTCAGGCCAAGACCGTGGACCAGGCCATTGATGACGCATGCCGGTTTTTCGCCACTCAGCGCGAGGCACTGGAAATTGAAATCGTCAGTGGCGGATCATCCGGAATATTCGGCCTTGGCGCCAAAAAGGCGACCATCCGGGCCAAAAGGCGTCGCCTGTATCCGGCTGTGGACGAGCCTATAGTGCCCGCTGTGGCCGAACCGGTGCGTGCCGTGCAGGCAGTCGCTCCGGCTTTGCATGAGGAAGTGGTCCTGGCCGACGATGCCGCCCTTGAGACGGATGCAGTCATTGATTTCGACGAGGAAGATGAACCTCGCCCCGTCACGACGCTTTCCCCCGAGGAGATGGTCCGGTTGGAAGCGGATATCCGAACGATCATGACCGCCCTCATAAAGCCCATCGCGGTCAACGTGACCCTGGCCATCGACGTGGCGTCAAGCCCCATCACCGTGCTCATCGAGGACGAGGACAACTCGGGCCTGATCATTGGCCGCGACGGGCAGACCATCACCGCGCTCCAGTATCTGGCCAACCGCATCGTCTCCAAATCCTGGCCCCAGAGTCCGCGCATCCAGCTGGATGCGGGCGATTATCGCCAGAAGCAGGAGGAGCAGCTCCTCGGCATTGCCCAGTTCCTGTCGGAAAAAGCAAAGAAATCCGGACGGGTGCAGAGCACCAGGCCGCTGTCTTCCTTTCATCGCCGGGTCGTGCACATGGCCTTGCAGGACGATCGTGGCGTGCAGACGCGCAGCAAGGGCGAAGGGCACATGAAGCGGGTTCTCATCCTGCCGGTCAAGCGCGGCAAACCCGGCGGTCGGCCACCCAGACGTCAGGAAGCCGCCCAGGCTCGTCAATCCTAAACTTTGCGGGCCTTCGGCCCGCTTTTTTTTATCATGAACACAAATTCCGACACCATCGTGGCCATCGCCACTCCTCCCGGCCAGGGCGCCATCGGCATTGTCCGCCTGAGCGGCCCGGCCGCCGGGGAAATCGCGCGCGGTCTTTTTCATTCCTCTCGTCCGGGCTTCACGGCTTTTAGACCCTACCATCTGCATCACGGGCAACTGCGAGACGCTGGAGGGAATTTTCTGGATGAGGTGCTGGCGGCTTTCATGCCAGGTCCGGGTTCTTTCACAGGAGAGGACGTCGTTGAGCTGCAGTGTCATGGCGGCGGCGCCGTTCTGCGCCGGGTGGTGGAGGAATGTCTGGAGCATGGCGCGCGGCTGGCGGCGCCGGGCGAATTTTCCAAGCGGGCCTTTCTCAATTCACGCATGGATCTGACCCAGGCCGAGGCCATCATGGAGCTGGTTGGCGCGCCCACGGCCGTTGCCGTTGGTCTGGCCGGGAGCAAGCTTGAGGGTTTGCTGGCGCGTCGCATCGGCGAGCTTCGGGCCGGTCTTGAGGCCTTGCGCGTGCAACTCTGCGTGGCCGTGGATTTTCCCGAGGACGAGGTCGAGTGCCTGGCCCCCGAGGATCTGGCTGCAGGTGTTGCCGAGGTCCGCGAGGCCATGGCCGAGCTGGCCGACAATTACGATCGCGGCCGCTGCTGGCGCGACGGGGCCCTGGTGGTTCTGGCGGGGCAGGTCAACGCGGGCAAGTCGAGCCTGATGAACGCGATTCTCGGGATCAACCGGGCCATAGTGACCGACATTCCGGGTACGACGCGGGACTATCTGGAGGAATCCGTGCAGATTGACGGCCTGCCTGTGCGGCTGGTGGACACGGCGGGCCTGCGCGCGTCTCTCGACAGCGTTGAACTCCTGGGCATCGAGCGCAGCCGCGAACTTCTCGGAAGGGCCGATCTGGTTTTGCTGGTCATCGATTCCGAGCTCGGGCCCGGAGCCGAGGATCTGGACCTGGCCCTGAATACGGACAATCTGCTCGTTGTGGCCAACAAGATGGATCTTGTGGGCGGCGAGCCTGCCTGGCTTGGGGAGAGCCCATGGAATGAACGGGAGTTGTGTCCGCTATCCGCCAAGCATGGCCAGGGCGTGTCTGACCTGCTGGCGGCAATCCGCCGGATCGTGGCCGCCACGGGCGCTCCAGAAGCCGGTGCGCTGGTGCCCAACCTGCGCCAGCACACGGCCCTGGTCCGTGCTGGCGAAGAGCTTGCGCAAATGCTGGACGAACTCGCGGACGGACAGCCCTATGACATCCTCTCCGTCCGTCTGGACACGGCCTGTGTTCTTCTGGCGGAAATCACGGGTGAGATTTCCTCCCAGGAGGTGCTGAGCGCCGTGTTCGACGGATTTTGCATTGGGAAGTGACTTCAGGGCAACGTGAAGTTGATCTCCACCCTTTCCAGACTTACGGCCTCAAGGATCACGTTCAAGGTCTGGCCCATGGCGAAGGTTTTTCCGGTGCGCTGTCCGAGCAGGTCCTGGCGTTCCGGGTCGAAGACGAAGAAGTCGTCCAGGGTGGCGAGTCGCACCAGCCCATCCACGGGCATGTCCAGAAGCTCCACCCAGAAGCCGAAATCGGCCACTCCGGAAACAACCCCGCGCATCTCCTCTCCAATCCGATCCTCAAGGGCCAGAATGGCCGATCTCTTCTGAATCTCCCGCTCCGCCTCCATGGCCTTGCGTTCAAGGGCGTTCAGTCCTTCGCAGATGCCTTGCACGTCTCCCACGCTCATTGTTTCCGCTTCGCCCGCCAACAACCTTTTGAGTGACCTGTGCACCAGAAGATCCGCGTAGCGGCGGATGGGCGAGGTGAAATGACAGTAGGCGACCGAGGCCAGTCCGTAATGGCCGTCGTTGTCCGGCGAATATTGCGCCTGCATCATGGTGCGCAGGATGAGGCGGTTGACCAGATATTCGATGTCCGTGCCCTTGGCCGCATGCGAGATCTGCTGCAGGCCCATCTGGTTCATTTCCTTGGGCAGGCGGTCCACCAGGCTGGTGTGCGAGAGCATGCGCAGCAGGGTCTCCAGCTTTTTTTCGTCGGGCTGGGGATGGATGCGGTACGGGAAGACGCGCTGGCGCGCGCCCATGTATTCGGCCACGCGTTCATTGGCCGCGATCATGAACTCCTCGATCAGGCGGTGGCTGAAGAGTCGGGTTCCGGCGTGGACGCTGATGATGTCCTCGACCACGCGGACCTGGGCCTCGGGGATGTCGAAATCCAGGCAGCCGCGATCCATGCGGCGCTTCATGAAAATTCTGGCCAGTTCCTCGGCGTCGCGTAGCATGGGCAGAAGCGGGGCCGTGTCCTGGTCCGGCGAGCCGTCCAGGGCGGCCTGCACCTGATTATAGGTCAGGCGGGCCTGACTCATGATCACGGCGTTGTAGAGGCTTGGCGCGCCGGGTTCTCCGTCAAGCGAATAGGGCGTGTCCACGACCATGGCCAGGCGCGGAACCATCGGCCGCAGGCTGCACAGTCCGTTGGACAGGGCCTCGGGGAACATGGGCTCGACGGAGAGCGGGAAATAATAGGAATTGCCCCGGGCCAGCGCCTCGACGTCCAGCGGGGAGCCTTCGGGCACGTAGTGGGCCACGTCGGCAATGGCTACGACCAAGCGGTATCCGTTCTCCTGCCGTTCGACGTAGACCGCGTCGTCGAAATCCTTGGCCGTTTCGCCGTCGATGGTCACCAGTGCGAGGCGGCGCAGGTCGTTGCGGCCCGCCCAGTCCTTGGGAGCGGGGGCGTCCGGCAGGGCTTCGGCCTGCCGCAGCGCCGGGACCGGAAAGACTTCGGGAATGGAATAGCCGGTCTTGACGAGCAGTTCCTGGGTGGCCAGATCCCGCTCTTCTCCCAGACGGCGCAGGGCCGTGCAGCGCCAAAGTCCCTTTTCCTGCTCCTCCACCGGCGCGACGCTCAGGATGTCGCCTTTTTCGGGGCTTGGAATGCCGCTGGTATCGACCACAGTGTAGAAGGGCATGCGCGAGTCCGTGGGATGGCAGAAATAGCTGTCTTGATGGATGCGTCGGCTGACCCTGACCAGAAGCTCCCGCGTGGCCCGGTCCAGAACCTCGACGACGCGTCCTTCCGGGGAGTCCTTCTTGCGCGAGCTGTCGATGACGGCGACGACCCTGTCGCCGGGCCAGGCTCCGCCGAAGTTGCTGGGGTGGATGAAGAGATCCTTCTGCTTTTTGTCTTCGGAAATGAGGTAGCCCACTCCCGAGCGGCGCACGTCGAGGGTGCCGGTCATGCGCGGCAGGTTGTCCAGGAGCCCGTAGCTCTTGCCCATCTGCACGATTTCGCCGCTCTCGACCATCTGGGCCAGCGTTGATTTGATGACCTTCTTGAGGGAGGCGTCGGCGTCGAACAGATCGTAGATGTTCTTGCTGCGCATGGGCGCACCGGCCTGGTGCAGGGCGGTAAGGAGGTTTTTCTTGGAAAATTTGGTTTGTTTAGCTTGCTTTTTCGGGGGCATGTAAAGTCCATGGTAGGTTGTGAAAACGATCGCCGAGCCAGTCGCGAAACGACAGGGGGCCGGCGGTTGAAAAGGATGTCGTCAGCTGCGGAGTCCACAGCCGTTCATCGGCAAAGGGCGCAAGTTTGACGGCGTCTTTGGGCGTGCAGACGATGTGCGCGCAGTTGTTGCGTTCGGCGGCCGCGACAATGGCCTGCCAGTCGGAGATGCCAAAGGGGTGATGATCGGGATAGATCAGGTGACGGACCGGCTTTTCTCCAAGATCAGTCTTGCAAGTCTGGCACACTTTGTCCGGATTGGCGATAGCCGTGACCAGCAGAAAGCGCTGGCCGTCCAGCGTGTCCTGTGTCTCGCCGGTCAAGGCGTTGGCCACGCCCCGGGCCGTGACACGAAAAAAGAAGATGGGCTTGCCCAGGATCGCCAGCTTGATGTGGGCGATGGTCTCAAGGCACCCGTCATCGTCGAACATGGTGTTGATCAGAAACGCATCGGCCCTGGCCAGGGCGGAGGTGTCCTCGCGCCATGATCCGGCGGGGATGACCCGGTTCCATTCCATGTCCAGATCGCGCGGGCACAGGAGGCACAGGTTCAGGTCGCGCTGGATGCGCAGGTGCTGGTACCCGTCGTCGAGGACAAAGAGATCGGCCATTTTTCTGGCCGCGATCTTGCCCGCCCGGACGCGGTTGGGATCGACCAGGATTTGGGCCTGGGGGTGCGTGCGTTTGAGCAGCAGCGGCTCGTCACCCGCCTCGTGAGGCGGACTCAAAAGTTGGACCGCATAGGGCAGGTGCGGCGGTTTGCCGCCATAGCCGC
The DNA here is from genome assembly GCF_900114595.1 of Desulfomicrobium norvegicum. Classification (NCBI taxonomy): domain Bacteria; kingdom Pseudomonadati; phylum Thermodesulfobacteriota; class Desulfovibrionia; order Desulfovibrionales; family Desulfomicrobiaceae; genus Desulfomicrobium; species Desulfomicrobium norvegicum. The sequence goes on from NZ_FOTO01000002.1 coordinate 218,329, forward strand.
GAGTCAGCACCGTGGGGCGGAGTCCCTCGTCGCGGGCCCAGTCCAGCAGCCAGGATACGACCGGGGTCTTGCCCGTGCCGCCCCAGGAAATGTTGCCCACGCTGATGCAGGGAGCTGGGGGCCGCCAGGACACGCGCTTGCCCGAGGCGTAGAGCCTGGCGCGCAAGCGCATGAGCCGGGCGTAGGCCTTGCTTAAGGGGCCCAGTATGTGTGGGAACTGGCTTTGCAGACGAGAGATGCGGTCAGGAGTCATGGTATGGGCGCCGAAAAAGGAAAAGGGCGGCTAGCAGCCGCCCCTGGATTAGTTTCGGGAAGATCCGAAGAATCGCAGCAAAAAGAGAAACAGGTTGATAAAGTCCAGGTAAAGGGTCAGCGCTCCGAGGATGGTGCCGCGACGGACGGCCACGGTATCGTCCATGGGCGCGGACTCGCCCATGACCTTAAGCTTCTGGGTGTCGTAGGCGGTGAGACCGGTGAAGATGAGCACGCCAATGCCGCTGATGACGAAATCAAGGGCGGAGCTGGCCATGAAGATGTTCACGATGGAGGCGATGATGATGCCGATGAGCCCCATGAACAAGAAGCTGCCCCAGCCGGTCAGGTCCTTTTTGGTGGTGGCGCCGTAGACGCTCATGGCTGCGAACATGCCGGTGCAGACGATGAAGGCCTTGAAGATGGAGGCCGCCGTGTAGACCAGCAGGATGGACGACAGTGTGGCGCCGGTCAGGGCGCTGTACAGCAGGAAAAGTCCCGTTGCGGTTCCGGCGGACATGCGATGAACGCCCCCGGATATGGCCAGGACCAGGCCGAACTGGGCGATGATCAGGCCCCAGAAAATTATGGGATTGGCAAAGATGACTTGCGCGATGGCGGGCGTGGTGGCCACGACGTATGCGACCACAGCGGTCAGCCCCAGGCCCAGGCTCATCCAATTGTAGACCCCGCGCAGGAAAAGGTTCGTTGCCTGCACATCGGTGCGGGTCTGGGAAACAGTCTGGAAGTTCATTGTTCCTCCTCATTATTGTTTTTTTTGGCTTTGAGTGTGTTGGCAAGGCAGGTGATTTTGGTGCATCAATGCAAATCTGCAGCCTGTATGCCTTACGAATTTAAATAAGCCCTTCTGATTTAGGTCATCTGGGGCGCAAGTCAAGGATTGGCCTCAGGCGGGCATGCGGAATGGCCTTGCAAGGAAGTTTGTTCGTACGCTTGACCGGTTTTGCGTATGGACTTAATTACAAAGTAAGGAATCATTACTTTCGTATAAAAAGGAGGCGATCATGCTTGCTAAACTGACCAGCAAAAATCAGATCACTTTGCCCAAGGCAATTGTGCAACAGGTTGAGCCGACACAATATTTTGAAGTGCAGATTGAAAATGGGCGCATAATGCTCACGCCTATGAGGGTGCAGCCGGCGGATCTGGTGCGCAACAAGCTCGCCGCCCTGGGAATTTCCGAGACTGATGTAGAGGATGCCGTTGCTTGGGCGCGTCAGGAACGCGCATGAAGGGGCTTGGTGTCGTTTTGGACACCAATTGTCTCGTATCCGCGCTTATCTTTTCTTCCGGAAGGCTGAGCTGGTTGCGGTTGAGCTGGCAGAGGGGAGTTATTGTTCCCGTTGTGTGCGGAGAAACGATCCGGGAGTTGATGCGTGTGCTCGCCTACCCCAAGTTCCGGCTGGAGAAGAAAGAGATCGAAAGTCTGCTCGGGGAATTTCTGCCCTGGGCGAGAATGGTAAAGCTCTTCGTGCCCGTTGATGAGCTGGAATTCTTGCGTGACAGAGACGACGCTGTCTTCATTCACCTGGCCAGACAGGCGGGAGCCGAGTTTCTTGTTTCCGGGGATAGGCATCTACTGAAACTCAAGGGCCTCGTACCCGAAGTGATCATCCTTTCTCCCAGTGAGCTCCAAAACGAATTGCGATGACTGTATCGGTTTGTGGTCTGCGGTTTTTTCGGACCCGTCGCGCCGTCAAGCACGCTGCCTAGGTTATACCTCTCTGCCGATGACCCGGCCCGCAGGATGCCCCCCCCATCTTCGCGCATTGAACCGTAATTGACGAACTTGGCCCAAAAATGGGTCCGAACTGACAAATTTTGTCACCCGTGCCATGAATCAACATAATTTTTCTTGCTCCGGTCACCACGAACACAGATAATTATCCATCCGCAACAAAAAAGATCCCCCCGCCACACCCCGGTCATCCCCGCGAAGGCGGGGATCCATGCCTTTCCCAACATCATGAAAAAAAGGAGTTTCCTGCCAAAACCCAACTTGGCCCGCCCCCGCAGGGATAACTCTGCGCCAGACCGCCGCCCAACCCAAAACAAAAGAAATGACACCTTGGCACGGATAATGATAGTAGCCCACTACAAGCATGGATATCTCAACCCAACTTTATTGGAGGATTGTATGAACCGGTTCAGAAAAAATGAAAAAGGCTTCACCTTGGTCGAACTTTTGATCGTTGTGGCGATTATCGGTATCTTGGCCGCGATTGCGATTCCGCAGTTTACGAAGTATAAGAAAAATGCGGCAGAAAAGGCATGTGTTGGTTCTGTCAAGGTTTGCATGACGGAACTTGCTGCTGAATATACTGAGGATAGCGCTCAGCGTGTTGCGAACTGTACTATTGATGGTTTTAATCAGCAAAATTTAGTTACGATTGATGACGATGGCGAAATACAAGATTTTAATTTTCTTATTGTGAAAGCTAATACAGATAGTGGATACGAACTTAATGGTACTTATAAAAATGCAACGGCCACGATTGAGTGTGAAGCCAAGTAGTTTTTTTGATTTTTATTGTAGATTGATGTTTGTTTCGGGCTAAGAGTGGTTTGATAACCCTCTCCTATCTGCAGGAGGGGGTTATTTTTTTAAAAATGCAATAATCTTTGTGTTTACATGATACCTTGTAGTAGCTCTGTAAGTGTTTTCATGACACTGTTTGAGATAGAGATTGTCAATGCAAACTTATGCTTTTATTGACTTTGAAGCCATCACCACCCTCCTCCAACAAGCCCACGCCGAATTCCGAAACTTTCTCTACGAATACGAAGTCTACACACTTCTCTCCAAATCCGGCGCCGAGACTCCTCCTCGGGCCCATTTGCTTGTTCGCGGGGCGCGGGTTTCGGATGAGGAGTTGATAGCCATTCCCGGGGACAAGGCGGTGCTCAAGATCGTTTCCCCGACCATCGTGCACAAGACCGAGGTCGGCGGGGTGCGGATTGTGGGTAAGACGGCGCAGGGGGTTCGGTCGGCTCAGCGGCGCATGCTCTATGAGGTGCCCGAGAACTATGCAGCCTGGATCGGGCGCAATCCTGACGCCGCGCCGCCCTCCTACCGGGGACTTGGCGGGCAGGCTCTGGTCGCCGCCATCAGCCGGGATTTGAAGGGTGTGTTGCAGGTGCAGTTCATGCCTCCGGACTCCGACACCTTTGGCCATGAGCTCATCGTGGGCCTGCGGCGGACGCGTGAGTTCGGCATGGTTTTAAGCGCCGGGCTCGGCGGGACCGACACCGAGCTTTACGCCCAGCGCTTTCGCAAGGGGCAGGCCATTGTGGCGGCGTCCACGGCCATGATCGATGGACAGACATTTTTCGAACTTTTCCGCCAGACCATCTCCTACAAGAAATTGGCCGGCCTGACCCGGGGGCAGCGCCGCATCGTCACTGACGAGCAGCTCATCGAGTGCTTTGAAAGTTTCGTGGGCATGGCCAATTTTTATTCGCCGGACAATCCGGATGCGCCCTTCATCATCGAGGAACTGGAGGTCAATCCCTTCGCCTTCACCGATTATCTGATGGTACCTCTGGACGGCATGTGCCGTTTTTCCCTGCCCGAGCCGCAACCCGCATGTCGGCCGGTGGGCAAGATCCACAAGCTGCTGCACCCGGAGCGCATCGGCATTGTCGGGGTTTCGGCTTCGCGGAGAAATTTCGGGCGCATCATTGTGGAAAACATCCTGGCCCAGGGCTTTGCCCCGGAAAACGTGACCATCCTGCGCGAAGGTGCCCCGGATCAGAGCGGGGTGCGGTGCGTGCCTGATCTGGCCGCGCTGCCGCACAAGCTCGATCTTTTGGTCGTGGCCGTCGGCGCGGCTCAGGTGCCTGATCTGGTGGAGGAAATCATCAGCAGGGACGTGGCCCACGCGGTCATGCTCATTCCCGGCGGCATGGGCGAGACCGAGGACAGTCGTGAGCGGGCCGCGCAGGTGGTGGCGCGGATCAATCAGGCCCACGGGGAAGGCGACGGCGGGCCGATTTTCCTCGGAGCCAACTGCATGGGCGTGGTCTCCCGCCCCGGGCGCTACGACACCTGGTTCATCCCCGAGGAGAAATTGCCCCGCGACCGGGGCAAGCCTTATCGCCGCGCGGCCCTGGTCAGTCAGAGCGGAGCTTTCATGCTGCATCGCAGCAGTCAGTGCCCGGAACTGGTGCCAGCCTACATGATTTCCATGGGGAACCAGACCGATCTGACCCTTGGCGACATGGTCAGCTATTTCAAGGATTCGGATCAGGTGGATGTCATCGCGGTCTATGCCGAAGGCTTCAGCGATCTTGACGGGCTGGCTTTTTGCCGGGCCGTGCGTGAGGCGGTCATGGCAGGCAAGGAGGTGGTCTTCTACAAGGCGGGCCGTACACCCGAAGGCAAGTCCGCCACCAGCGGGCACACCGCTTCACTGGCCGGGGACTTCATGGTCTGCGAGAGCTGCGTGCGCCAGGCCGGAGCCATCGTGGCCCAGAATTTCAACCAGTTTCAGGATCTTTTTCTGCTGGCTGAAACCCTGAACGGCAAGAAGATCCGGGGCAATCGGCTGGCGGCCGTGAGCGGCGCGGGATTCGAGGCGGTGGGCATGGCAGATTCCATCCAGAGCGACGATTATTCCATGCAGCTTGCGCCATTCGCCCCGGAAAGCGTGGAGGAGATCGCCGGGGTGTTGCGGGAGAAGCGGCTGGACGCACTGGTCAGCATCGTCAACCCGCTGGACATCAACCCCGCCGCCGACGATGACGCCCACGCCCGCATTGCCGCCATCCTGGCCGCCGATACTGGTGTGGACGCCGTGGTTCTGGGTCTGGACCCGCTTTCCCCGGCCATGCACACGCTGGCCGATACCGATGTCGCGGTTTTTGACCTGCACGCCGAAGGCAGCATTGCACGCTTGCTGCCGGAAGTGGTCCGGCAGAGCGACAAGCCCATCATCGGCGTCATCGACGGCGGTCGCCTCTATGACGCATTGCGCGACGTGCTCATGGCCGAGGGCGTGCCTGTTTTCCCGGTCTGCGACCGCGCGGTGTCCGCCCTGGCCCAATATATTCAGGCTCGGCTTTATGCCGATCTGCTAAGGGGCGGGTTGGGGTAGGTTTGTTATTTGGAACTGCGCTGCCGTGATCGGACGCGGTGCAACCGCTCGGTGAAGCCGCCCTCTTGAATAAAGGCCTTAGCCTGGGCAGCAAGCTGTCGATCCAGGAGATGGCAGGCCAGGTTCAGGAGGGAAAGGGCGGCGTTGGCGGCCAGGGTTTCGGGGGAAAGAGGGCTGAAGGGTGTGGTGGACTGGCACTGACTGACACGGACGGGCACGGACCCCGGACCTGACTGGATGTTTTGTGCTTTGTCCGTGGCGGTCCTTGAAAGTCCGTGTTCGCCCACCGCTTTCTGCCTTTCTGTTTCTTCTTTCACCCACCGCCGAACATCATCCAGCTTCGCGCAGCGCTTCTCTTTGAATCGCTTCAGCGACGGATGCTCAGGTTCCAGCAGTGGCAAACCGCGCTGGCGCAGGAAATCTTCATAGTCCAGGCGCAACTCTTCCAGGCTGGCACGGGCCACGTTGGTGAGCTTGAGCTCCATCTTTTTCGACGTGCCCGATGCCTGGCTGCCTTCGGCGATGTTCTGGACGCCGGAGCGTGCGGCCTGGACCATCTGGTCGTGGGTGCGGCTGCGTTTGGCCACGAATTTTTCACAGAATAGCACTGTCACGTCGTAGGCCAGTAGCGCTACCTGAAAATTTTTGAGGCTTCGCTACCCGCCGTGCTTTGGAATGAGCGCTTCGACCATGACCTTCTGTGCGGCCTAGTCTTCCACGACTGCCGTCAGATCTACCTGAACCCCGGCCTCCCTGGCCTTCAAGACCCGGCGCACGATCTTGCCGCTGCTGGTCCGGGGCAGGGTCTCCACGAATTCCATGGACCGGATCACGGCCACGGGACCCACTTCCTTGCGGATATGGGTCTTGAGCATGCGGATGATCTCGTTGCGGTCGTCCAGGGCCGCGAATTCCGCCTGCAGCACGATGTAGGCCTTGGCCACCTCCCCCTTTATCTTGTCCGGGATGCCGATCACGGCCGCATCGGCTACGGCCTTGTGGGTCAGGAAGGCGTTTTCGAGTTCGACGTTGCCGATGCGGTGCCCGGCTATGTTCATGACGTCGTCGGAGCGGCCGTGGATCCAGATCAGGCCGTCTTCGTCGCGGGTGGCGATATCGCCCGCCCAGTATTTGCCGGGACCCAGGGGCCAGTAGGTCGCGTCGCGGAGTTCGGGCTTGCCGAAAATATCAAGCAGCATGGACGGCCAGGGTTTGGTCACGATGAGATTGCCCGCGACTCCGGCTTCCACGGGATTGCCGTCCTCATCGACGATGTCCACCTCTATGCCGGGCATGGGGCGGTGCACGGAGCCCGGTTTCAGGACCGAGACCGGAAAGGGGCTGATCATGCATCCGCCGGTTTCGGTCTGCCACCAGGTGTCGAGGATGGGGCATTGGGAGTGGCCGATGAATTTGTAGAACCAGAGCCACGTGTCGGGTGAAATGGGTTCGCCCACGCTGGCCAGGAGGCGCAGGGTCGAGAGGTCGTGCATGCGCGGATACTGGTTGCCGTAGCGCATGAGCATGCGGATGACCGTGGGCGCGGTGTACAGGATGGTCACGCCGTAACGGGCCACGATGTCCCACATGCGGTCGGCCTGGGGATAGAGGGGATGCCCTTCGTACATGACCGTGGTCGTCCCGGCGATGAGCGGGCCATAGACCACGTAGCTGTGGCCGGTGATCCAGCCCATGTCGCCGGTGCACCAGAAGATGTCCGTGGGCTTGATGTCGAAGACCCAGTCCAGCGAGCGGTGCAGTCCGACCATGTATCCGGCGTGGCCGTGCACGATGCCCTTGGGCTCACCCGTGGTCCCGGAGGTGTGCAGGATGAAGAGCGGATCATCGGAGTTCATGATCTCCGTGGCCGCGTCGGAGCGCTCCTGGCGGACCAGGGCGTCGTACCAGATGTCGCGGGCCTCGCCCATGTCCACGTCCAGCTTGGCGCGGTTGACCACGACCACGGTCTCCACGCAGTCGCACCCGCCCACCAGCGCCTCGTCCACGGTGGCTTTGAGGTTGACGATGCGCCCGTTGCGGTAGAACCCGTCGGCCGTGACGACCAGCTTGGCCTCGACCTCGGTGATGCGCTGGCGCAGGGCCTTGGCCGAAAAGCCGGCGAAGACCGCGCAATGCACGGCCCCGATCTTGGCGCAGGCGAGCATGGCCATCATGGTCTGGGGGATGAGCGGCATGTAGAGCACCACCCGATCGCCCTTGCCAAGGCCCAGTGAACGCATGGCGTTGGCCAGCTTGTTCACCTCGCGGTAGAGTTCATAATAGGTGTATTTTTTGGTGTCTCCGGCCTCGCCTTCCCAGATCAAGGCCAGCTTGTTCTTGTTGGCCGTGGCGATGTGCCGGTCGAGGGCGTTGTACACGATGTTGCACTGGGCGCCCTTGAACCACTGGTAGCGAGGGGCCTCGGAGTCATCCAGAACCACATCCCACTTGTTGAACCAGTCCAGCTCCTGGGCCGCGTCTTCCCAATACCCCAGGTTGTCGGCCTTGGCCGATGCCTGGGCCGTGGCAAATTCCTGCGGATTGACATTGGCCTCGATGACCAGTTGGGGCAGGGGGCGGAAGACGAGTTCTTCGCCATAGGCCATGTCGGTTTCTTTCATGGCGTTCTCCTTGCGCGGCAGGCCGCGTTTCATGCCGGTGCGTCGTTCCATATTGTGTACTCGTTTTAGTATTCGGGGAAAGCCCATTCTCGGCTAGTGGCCTTTTGGGGCAGGTAAGCGCCGCTAGAGCTGCAAAATTTTCTTCAGTTCACCGATGCGCCGCCTGCTGACCGGAAGCTCGATCTTCTTGCGCCCGGCCGTGCGCAGCATGAAATTGCCGCCGGGCATGGATGCGATCTCCGTGACCATGTCCAGGTTGACCAGATACTTGCGGTGTACCCGGCAGAATCGATGTGGCCGCAGGCGCGCTTCCAGGTTCTTGAGACGGTAGGATGTCAGGAAGCGGTCCTGGGCCGTGTGCACGAAGCTGTAGTCCTCGTAGGCTTCCACATACACGATCTGCGTGTAGGGAATGAGGATGTGGCGACCCTCCTGATTGACCGGCAGCTTCTCGATCTCCGGAGAGCGCTCCCGGCTCATGTCCCACGCCTGGCGCAGGGCGTTGACGAAGACCTCTTCCTCGTCGTCGCCCATGGACAATTGCACGGTCTCTTCACTTATGTGCTGACGGGCCTGCAGGGGCTGGGTCGGCGGCGATGCCTTCTTGCGCGGAAGCAGCGGGCGCAGGCGCTCGATGGAGCGCGCGAAGCGGTTCGCGTTGGCGGGCCAGAGCAGGTAGTCGGCGGCGCCGAGTTCGAAGGCGGTGAAGGCCTGATCCTCTTCCGTGGCCAGAAAAATGAGCGCGGGCGGGTCGTCGCCCTGGGCCAGATGCGCGGCCAGTTCCATGCCGCTGACTCCATGCGGGAGATCGGTGCCCATGAAAAAGACATCGTAGGGAATGAAAGCCAGCATCTCCAGGGCCTCGAACGAGGACACGGCCTCCCCGAGCACGGCAATCTCCTTGACAGGAGAGAGCATGTCTCGCAATTGAGACCTGACTTCGGGATCCGGGTGAAGAAGCAACGCTTTGAGTTTGGACATGGCGCCAGCCTGGTCGCAGGTAGTGGGAAAACGATCATATATCCTTGATTTCAAAAGTTCTCAAGCGCTGTCCCCGCTTTCGATGCCGGCCTTGGAGCGGGCTTGTTTTTGCTTGTGCCTCCATATTTCAAGCGACTGAATCTATTGCCTTTTGTTGCTTCTCTCCGAATTTTTCCCCACCTTGCGTTCAATGGACATCCCAAAGAAAATCAAATATCAATAAACGTTTTACCCGTAACGAACGCAAGTCTCTCTCCCAACACAGGACATATGGCTACACAAGAAAATATCAGAAATTTCAGTATTATAGCCCACATAGATCACGGAAAGTCCACCCTGGCCGACCGGATCATGGAAAAGACGGGGCTTATCTCCGATCGCCAGAAAAAGGATCAGTATCTGGATCGCATGGAGCTGGAACAGGAGCGCGGCATCACCATCAAGGCCCAGAGCGTACGCATTCCGTACAAGGCGAAAGATGGCCGCAACTATATCCTCAATCTCATCGACACGCCCGGTCATGTCGACTTTTCCTATGAGGTTTCGCGCAGTCTGGCCGCGTGCGACGGGGCGCTGCTGGTTGTCGACGCCACCCAGGGCGTGGAAGCCCAGACCCTGGCCAACGTCTACATGGCCCTGGACAATGACCTCGAAGTGCTGCCGGTCCTGAACAAGATCGATCTGCCCAGCGCCGAACCCGAACGGGTGGCTGAGGAGATCGAGGAAGTCATCGGCATCGATTGCACCGACATCATCAAGGTTTCGGCCAAGTCCGGGCTTGGCGTGGAAGACCTGCTCGAACGTCTTGTCGAACGGGTACCACCGCCGAAAGGCGACACTGACGCGCCGCTCAAGGCCCTGATCTTCGACTCCTGGTACGATTCGTATCAGGGCGTGGTCGTGCTTTTCAGGATTCTGGAAGGGCGGATCAAGACCGGGCAGCGCGTGCAGATGTGCGCCACGGGCAAGAAGTTCGAGGTCACCAAGCTCGGCGTTTTTTCGCCGGAGCCCACGGACATAAAACAGCTCGCGGCGGGCGAGGTCGGCTTCATGTGCGGAGCCATCAAGGAGCTTAAAGATGCCCAGGTCGGCGATACCATCACCGACCCCGACAATCCCACGGCCTCCCCTTTCCCCGGATTCAAGACCATCAAGCCCATGGTTTTCTGTGGTCTCTATCCTGTGGAGCCGGCGGAATACGACACCCTGAAGTCCGCGCTGGAGAAGCTGCAACTCAACGACGCCGCCCTGTACTACGAGCCCGAGACCTCGCAGGCGCTCGGATTCGGGTTCCGTTGCGGGTTTCTGGGGCTCCTGCACATGGAGGTCATCCAGGAACGGCTTGAGCGCGAGTTTCAGGCCAAGCTCATCGCCACGGCTCCTTCGGTCATCTACCGAGTGACCCGTATTGACGGCGTGACCTTTGACATCGACAATCCGAGCAACCTGCCGCCGCAGGAGAAGATCCAGTCCATTGCCGAACCCTTTGTCCGCATGGAGATTCACGTCCCGAACGATTATGTCGGCAACGTGCTGGGCCTTTGCGAGGAGAAGCGCGGCATCCAGAAGGACATGCGCTACATGACGTCCACCCGCGTGGTCATCAGCTACGAGCTGCCCTTCTCGGAGATCGTCTATGACTTCTTCGACCGCCTCAAGTCGGTGACCAAGGGCTTCGCCTCCCTGGACTACGAGGTCATTGACTACCGGGTGGCCGATCTGGTCAAGCTGGATGTGCTCATCAACAGCGAACCCGTGGACGCCATGGCCGTCATCGTGCACCGCTCCAACGCGGCGTACCGGGGCCGCGCCCTGGCGCTGAAGCTCAAGCGGGTCATCCACCGCCAGCTATTCGAGATCATCATCCAGGCGGCCGTGGGCAGCAAGATCATCGCGCGTGAGCGAGTTTCGCCCATGCGCAAGAACGTCACGGCCAAATGTTACGGCGGTGACATTACCAGAAAGCGCAAGCTCCTGGAAAAACAGAAAGAAGGCAAAAAGCGCATGAAGCGCATGGGCAGCGTGGAGATTCCGCAGGAAGCATTCCTGGCTGCCCTCCAGTCGGACGAATAGATTCTTACTTTCGATAACAACTGCATTGGCAGATTACGTATCAGGCAGGTAAACACATGAACCCTCGTTGGCAGACAATGCTCAAGGAATACGCCGAAGCCCTCATCGTGGCGCTCATCCTGGCGTTCTTCATTCGTTCTTTCGTAGTCCAGGCGTTCAAGATTCCGTCCGGATCCATGCTCCAGACCTTGCAGATCGGCGACCATCTGCTGGTCACCAAGTTCGCATACGGCGTGAAAATTCCCTTCACCAACACCATGATCATCGAGCGCGAAGGCCCCGAGCACGGGGACATCATCGTGTTTGAGTTTCCCGAGGATCCTTCCAAGGACTTCATCAAGCGGGTCATAGGCCTGCCGGGCGACGTCATCGAGGTCCGGGAAAAGAAGGTCTTTCGCAACGGCGTGGAACTTCAGGAGCCCTACATCCAGCATGTCGACACCTCGACGTCCGTGCCCCGGCGGGACAATTTCGGACCGGTCATGGTGCCCGAGAACAAATACTTCGTCATGGGCGACAACCGCGACGAATCCTACGATTCGCGTTTCTGGGGTTTTGTCGAGCGCAACACCATCGAAGGCAAGGCGCTCATCCTTTACTGGTCCTGGGCCAGCCTGACCGACATCCGCTGGGAACGCATCGGGCAGCTGGTGGAATAGGCATGATCGCCAAGGTCTCTACCGCCGCCTTGCTGGGAATCGACGGATTCTCCATCGAGCTAGAGGTGGACCTGGCGCGTTCGGGCATGCCTGCCTTCATCATGGTCGGGCTGGCCGAAGGCGCGGTGCGCGAGGCCAAGGAGCGCGTTTTTTCGGCGCTCAAGAATTCGGGCTTCAAGCTGCCGCCCAGCCGCATCACGGTGAACATCGCCCCTGCCGACATCCGCAAGGAGGGCTCGGGCTACGACCTCCCCCTGGCCCTTGGCCTTTTGGCCGGGGCCGAAGTCATCCCCGGGGAAAAGCTCTCCGGCCTCTATCTGGCCGGGGAGCTTTCACTTTCCGGGGAACTCAAACCCGTGCCGGGCGCCTTGCCCCTGGCACTCCGGGCCCGCGAAGCCGGCGCCCGGGGCATGATCGTGCCCGAGGCCAACGGCAGGGAGGCCGCCGTGGTGCAGGGTTTGCCGGTGTACGGGTGCAGAAGTCTGGCCCAGGTTGTGCGTTTCGTGCTCGGCGAAGAGGATATCGATCCTTTGGTCTGCGACGTTGCGGGGCTGTGGGGCGAGCAGGAACAGTTCCGGCGGGACTTCTCGGAGGTCAAGGGCCAGGAGCGGGCCAAGCGGGCCATAGAGATCGCCTGTGCAGGCTCGCACAACATGCTTTTCATAGGCCCTCCTGGCAGCGGCAAGACCATGCTCTCAAGCCGCATCCCGACCGTCCTGCCGCCGCTCGGTTTCGACGAGGCCCTGGAAGTCACCAAGGTCTATTCCGTGGCCGGGAAGCTGCCTCCGGATCAGCCGTTGGTGGTGACCCGCCCTTTCAGGTCGCCGCATCACACCATTTCCGACGCGGGGCTTATCGGCGGCGGACAATATCCTCGTCCCGGAGAGCTGTCCCTGGCCCATCGGGGCGTGCTGTTTCTGGACGAACTCCCGGAGTTCAAGAAGCACGTCCTCGAAGTGCTGCGCCAGCCCCTGGAAGAGGGCCGCGTGACCATCTCACGCGCCGCCGTGTCGCTTGAATACCCCGGCGACGTCATGCTCGTGGCGGCCATGAACCCTTGCCCGTGCGGCTATCTGGGCGATGAGAAGCACCACTGTTCCTGCACGCCCATGCAGATCCAGCGCTACCGTTCCCGCCTCTCTGGTCCGCTTTTGGATCGCATCGATCTGCACGTCGAGGTCCCGGCCGTTCCATACCGTGACCTGAAGCAGGAACAGGGCAGCATCAGCTCCGCCGTCATGCAGGAGCGCATCAACGCCGCCCGGCAGGTGCAGCAGGAGCGCTACGCGGGTCTGCATTTCTCCTCGAATTCGGAACTCACGGGCAAATGGCTGGAGCGGTTTTGCCCTCTGACCGAAAACGAACATGACTTTCTGGAAGGCGCGGTGCAGCGTCTTGGCATGTCGGCGCGGGCCTTTGTGCGCGTGCTGCGCATCTCCCGCACCATTGCCGATCTGGCCGGAGACCGGGATCTTTCGACCATACATCTGGCCGAAGCCATCAATTACAGGGGCCTTGATCGTCAGAGCCGGGAATGAGGCGTTGTCCTGGCCGGGCGGGTTGTCAGCGTGCGGGCCATTGGTGTAGGCTTTGCGCATGAATTTTATTGAAGGAGTCGAACATGAGCTCTGTATTTGACGATCGTGCCTACCGCGGCACCCTGACCCGCCGGGATTTCATCAAACTTGCCGCCCTGGCCACCATGTCCACGGCCGTGGCGGGCTGCGCGGCCAATCCCGTGACCGGCCAAAGCCAGCTCATGCTCATGGGGGAAGGCGAGGAAGTCCAGATCGACAGGGTCAACGCGCCTCATCAGTTTTCAGCCGATTACGGCATAAGTCAGGACGCGGCCTTGGTCGGCTACGTCAGCGGCGTGGGCGCCCGTCTGGCCAGGGTCACGCATCGCGCGCACATGCCTTACAAGTTCAATGTAGTGAACGCGACCTATGTCAACGCCTACGCCTTTCCCGGAGGGAGCATCGCCATTACGCGCGGCATCCTGGCCGAGCTGGACAGCGAGGCGGAGCTGGCCGGCCTGATCGGCCATGAGCTCGGGCACGTCAACGCCAGACACACGGCGGCGCGCATGTCCAAGAGCAAGATTCTTGGCGCGCTGGTCGGCGGCGCTTCGCTCATCGCGGGTTCGGCCAGCCAGAGTCTTGGCAACCTGGCCGGGACCGTGGGCGGGCTCGGCGCAAGTCTTTTCCTGGCCAAGTACAGCCGCGAGGATGAGCGTCAGGCCGATGATCTGGGCATGGAGTACATGGTCGGGGCCGGATATTCCCCCCAAGGCATGGTCGGGCTTATGGATGTGCTGCGTTCCATGGGCAGGAGCCAGCCCAGTGCCATCGAAGCCATGTTCTCCTCTCATCCCATGAGCACCGAGCGCTACGACACCGCCGTGGCCCGTTCGCACACCCGTTTCGGGGGCAGCCAGAATCTTCCGGTTTACAGGGAACGCTACATGGATTCCACGGCCCGGTTGCGCAAGCTCGCGCCCATGTTCAAGCGTTTTCAGGAAGGGGACAAGGCCATGGGCGCCAGGGAATACGCGGTCGCCCAAGGGCTGTACGCCGAAGGTCTCAAGTTTTCTCCAGATGACTATGCAGGGCTGGTCATGATGTCCAAGTGCCTGATTGCCCAGAAAAAGGCAAAAGCGGCGGCGGATTACGCTGCCAGGGCGAGACGGGTCTATCCCACGGAAGCCCAGGCCCATCACATGCACGGCGTGGCCTCCATCCTGAACAAGGATTACGCAAGCGCCCTGGCGGATTTTTCATCCTATGAGCGGGTTTTGCCCGGCAATCCGACGACGGTCTTCATGAAGGGTTTTTCCTATGAGGGCATGAAGAACAAACAAGATGCGGCCCGGGAATACCACCGCTACCTCAAGGTCGTGACCCAGGGCGAAATGGCCCAGCATGCCTATTCCAGGCTCAAGACCTGGGGATACCTGTAAACCTGACGGCAGACTGCACAGGAGGCCACTTGGGAACGGGTGGCCTCTTTGTTTGAGGAATCTATGAGATTGAAGATATTGGTTTTGACGCTTCTGCTTGCGAGCCTTTTATGTTCTGGCACCTCCGGCCGGGCCGAAGAGGAGCCGCCGGTTTCCGAAAGCGTAACGGTGCTCTCTTCCTTTTTTCAAACCAAGGCCAAGGAAATAGATGGCCTGCAACGGGAAGTGGACCTGTTGCAGCAGGAGCTGGACAGGCAGGAGGCAGGATTCAAGACCGCCCTCGAAACAGCCCGGACGCGTTTGCAGACCATTGAAGTCATGGCGCGCATGGTCAAGACGAATCCTTACGACATGCGCGTGGCCCTGGCCGAGGCCACGTATCTGCAATTGACCCTGGCCAAGGAATCGCAGCCGCTTGAGGCTTTGGTCAGGGAGGTTCGGACCAAGGCGATCACTGTCGACACCCTGCAGGAGGATCTGGATCGCAAATGGGCGACCGGCCTCGACAAGGCCGTGCGCGATGATGTGCAGGCCATGCGCCGGAATGTCACTGCCGTGGATCGAAAGGTGACGGACTTGCAGGACCGGGTGGAGAAATTGCAGACCCAGATGGCTGAAATTCAGACCCGAGCCGCTGAATGGGTAAGCAACTTTCAGACCCAGCTTCCTCTCATCTGGCGGGCTGAATTTCTGGATGCCAAGGAATTTCGTCTGTTGCCGGCAACAGGAGTGGACGTCCGCAAGGATCTCGTGGACTGGTTTTCGAACCTCAAGATCTTGTTCATCAGCCAATATTCCACCGTGGCGCAGGAGCGTGGGGATTGGATCGGAATGCTTGTGCTGTTCTGGCTGCCCTTCGTCTTTGTCGGTTTTGCCGCCTACAGATTTCTGGAACGGGTGTTTCAGAATGCCTACGCCGGCGGACGTTTGACTTCGGCTTTCGGCATTCTCTGCCTGTCTCTGGCGCTTTCGCTGCTTGCAGCGTTCCTGGCCGGGCAGGTCAAGCAGACATCCCTGCTTCTGGCCGCCACGCATGTGCTCATGCTGATGGGTGTGCAGGCCCTGGCCTGGGTTTTTCGCAACGTGCGCGGAAGGTTGGAAAAGAAGAGCTTGCAGCCGTTGCTGCCGCTGGTCTTTCTGTCCATCAGCGTGGCGGTGCTGGATCTGTTGCGCCTGCCGCAATGGATGGAGCACCTCGCCTGGGTCGGTCTTGTGGTTTTGAGCAGTCTTTTCTTTGGCATGATTCAGCCCTCGCTACGCTACGAGCGTCTCATCCGCAGGGTGCATCCCTACGCAATGGCGATTCTGGTGGCCATGGCCGTGCTCGGTTGGGGCAATCTGGCCGTGTTGGCCAGCACGTTGTGGGGCGTTCTGGCCTTGGCCGTGCAACTGGGGATCGGAGCGTCGAGCGTGGTGCGGGTGGTGTTCGAAAAACTCGACAAGGGCGGCTTCAGGGCCCTGGTGGCGGATTTGGCCGTGACCTTCCTGACGTTGCTGGTCTGGCTGGTCGTGGTGCTCGGTATCATGGCCTGGGTCTCGATCAATCTTGGCACCAACGTTGTTTATGAAAAACTGTCGACACTGGAATTGAACTGGGGGGATTTCTCCTTCAATTTCCTGCGCCTTGGGGTTGTCCTGCTGCTCTTCCAGGTTGTCCGCTCGCTGGCTCTGGCTTGGAAAACGGTCCTGGACAGCGAGAATCTGCGCTGGAAAAACATCGATCACGGCGCGGCGGCGTCGCTCCAGCGTATCGGCATCTATTGTCTGTGGTTGCTCTTCGGCCTGGTCAGCGTGAACCTGCTCGGCATCAGCCTGACCAACTTCGCGGTCATCGCCGGTGGTCTTTCGGTGGGTATCGGTTTCGGCATGCAGACCATCATCAGCAACTTCATAAGCGGTCTCATTCTCCTCTTTGACCGCGCCATTCAGCCCGGCGACATCATCGAGGTCAACGGGATCTGGGCCAAGGTCATGAGCGTCAACATCCGCAACACCGAGGTCCAGACCTTCGACAATGCCAAGATCTTTCTGCCCAATTCCACCCTCATCGCCAACCAGGTCACAAACTGGACGCATCGCAACGACGTGAGCATCAGGCGGGACGTGCTTGTGGGCGTGGCCTACGGATCCGATGTGCAGCAGGTCAAGAAGATCCTGCTGGAGATTGCCCGAGAACACCCGGCTGTCCTTTCAAGCCCCGAGCCGTGGGTCATTTTCAACGACTTCGGAGCCAGTTCCCTGGATTTCATCCTGCGCTTCTGGGTGCGGCACGTTGATTTTGCTCTTTCCTCGTGCTCGGAGATTCGCGAAGCCATCGAAGCCAAGTTTCGTGAACACGGAGTGGAGATTCCCTTCCCGCAGATGGATGTGCACATGCGTCCCGGTGACGGGACCATCGAGGTCAAATCCAAGGCTTGAGTTCCAGACAATCCAAAATCAAGGGCCGTTCTTCCTGCGAAGAGCGGCCCTTTTTTACGTTTTTATTCCAGCGTGTTACGTTTGCTGTTCATAATCAAGCCTGAGCGTAAAAGAACATGTTCAGAACATGCCCGTGCAATCAGGGACAATTTTTGAACACGATACGAACAGGCTTGGTGACAGGAAAAAGGCTGGCCGAAAGTAGCTTGTAGGTTTGTTTGTAATTGAGTTAACATTATGAAATTAAACAGAAAGTTAAGGTAAGGGCGCGGTTTTTCCGTCCGTCGGATCTGCGCAGGTGTTCATAAAAGAAGCCCACTACCGGTGTCACTAGAAGTTTCAAAGTTACGAACAGCAAGGGAACAGCTTGCAGCACAATGAGAGTCCGGGTGAGGATTCGCGTTGGGGTTGTTGTTTGCAATGTTTGTAATATATCTAATATCCTGAAATAATGATATTAAATATATACAATCCAGAAAAGGTGGCAGTTGGATGGCAACGGTCTGCTTTGAGGGGGGTGATGAGCGGGACGGGTTGTCAGTTTGTTCGTATTATAGGTAACAATCTAAAATGATGAGAATATTTTACGAACATTCACGTCATTTCCGCCACGTGAAGGTGAATCTGCAGCAGGGTCGGCCTTGCATTATGGTTTCGGAGCGCTGCATGCTCAGGCAGGGGCTATAGCCCTGGGCGAAAGGCTCGTCCCGGGCGCAGGACAGCATGAAACCCAGTTCAGGCTCAAGGCGCATTTGCTCATAGACGCGGGCGTAGGCGCAGCCCGTGACGACAAAAGCGAGAGTGTCGTCGCTGAGTTTCACATCTTCAATGACAAGAGCGTTGTCCTCCTGCCATCGTTCGAGAACGGTTGCGAAGTGTTCAAGGTTTGGCCCTTCGGGAGCCTGACGGGCAAATGCCTGTCCTGCGGCCATGGCGTCGGTCTGGATGGCTTCGGCCAGAATTTTTACGGCCAGCGAGGGGTCGAGATGCGCTTTCAGGGACGTGAAGATTCGGGCGGCAAGCCCGGCCTGGGCCGTGCGGGTGGCGATCATGCTCATGGGGCCTCTTTGCTTTCAGTAGAGTCTTGAGGTACTGGGCGGGGCATGCCTGCAATGGATGTTCCCGCGTATTTTCGGGAAAGCGATTTCCCCGCCCAATCCCCGGTTTTGGCGGACTTGGATAGCCCCGAGCTGGACGAGTCCGGTCGCGGGGCCCTGCTTTGCCGCACCTGCGGCCAGCCCGTGACCCGGATTCGGGACCGGATTTCAGTGGGCGGCAAGCATGTGCATGCCTTGTTCAATCCTGCCGGCATCCTCTTCGAAGTCGGCTGCTTCGCCGTTGCGCCGGGATGCCGCTTTGAAGGTGAGTTCACGCATGATTTCAGCTGGTTCGCGGGTTATGCGTGGCGTTATGCCATGTGCCGTCGGTGCGCCGTCCATCTCGGCTGGGAATATCGCGGCGCGGGGGACGGGTTTACGGGCCTGATCATGGCCTTCTTGCGCGAGTCCGGTTCATGACTTGTCTTTGTCCTTGGGCTGCCAACTGCAGCTCTTTGATGCCGGTCCTCAGCCGTGAATGCCGATTTTGGGGAATACGACCTTGATCAAGACCACCCATATGCCCACCAAGAGCAGCAGGTACAATATGCTTTCCATGTCATCCTCCTTGAGGTTGCACTTCGAACCTCTTTCATGCGCACGCCTGGGGGCGGCGTCAACTCATGTGACACAATTCTCGGCATGAGCAAGGCAAATTCATTTCATGTTTCGGATGCGCCCGGGCTGGTCGATGCCCACTGCCACCTGCAGGACGGCTTTTTGCGTCACGCCCTGGAACCGGCCCTGATCCGGGCCCGAGCAGCCGGGGTGCGCATGATGTGCTGCAACGGCACCCACGAGGGGGATTGGGATTATGTGCTGGGGCTTGGCCGCAGCCATGCGGATATCTGCGTATCTTTGGGCCTTCACCCCTGGTACGTGGCCAAGCGCGGATCGGGCTGGCTTGCGCGGCTTGAAGGTCTGGTAGCGGACAACCCTGTCGGCGTCGGCGAAATCGGGCTGGACAACGCCCTGGAGGAACGCAATGACGCCGAACAGGAAGAAGTGTTTCTGGCCCAGATGGAACTGGCGGCGCGGTACGGAAGGCCCGTGACGGTGCATTGCCGCAAGGCTTTTGGCCGGTTGGCGGATCTGGTCGGAGAGATGCAAAGACGGCCGCCATTCATGATGCTGCACGCCTATGCCGGGTCGCATGAGATGGTTCCGGTTTTTGAGAAACTGGGTTTTCACATCTCCATTTGCGCTTCCATAACGAGGACGGCCAATCGCAAGGCGCGTACCGCCTGTGTAAGGATTTCACCAGAGCGCTTACTGGTGGAGTCCGACAGTCCGGCCATCGCTCCGGTCGGAGTGGATTTTGAGCGCAACGAACCGGCTTACCTGCCCATGGTGATTGAGGTTCTGGCGGAGTTACGGGGGGAGAGACCGGAGGAGGTGGCGGCACGGACGGCTGCCAATGCGCGGGAGTTTTTTTGGTGCTGCGAGAGTGGCGGAAAGGGAGATTGAGAGCGGAGTTGTGGTGGCGCGTCAGGTTGAAGAGGCTGGGTGCGGGGCATGAAGAGGATCGATGTGGCGCGTCGGTCTGCCGCTTTACGGCGCCCGCGCCGGACCGAAACTCCTTCGCGGGCCTCGTAGAGACGGATCATCGCTTCTTCGAACAGACGCCTGCGCTCCGTCCGGGAGGCGATGATCCGTCAAACGATGCCTGGCTCAGTCAGACAGTCGATCCGACGCGGACGCCGCAAACCGACAGACCTTGAGCGGAGAATCGGATTTCAGGGAAAATGGCAAGGCAGACCGTCAGGCCGTGGACCGGGATTCGAAGTTCGGGAGAGGGGGCGTGGATTACAATGAATTTATCGATATTATTGGGAAATAGAAGGTGAAGTAAATATGATGCGATTCGCCCGGACCATGCAGCTCATTGGCGAGGATGGCCTGGCCCGCCTGCAGGGGGGGACGGTGGCCGTGTTCGGGCTGGGGGCCGTGGGGTCCTATGTGGTGGAGGCTCTGGCTCGGGCCGGGGTGGGGAGCCTCGTTCTCTTTGACCACGATACCGTAGGGCTCTCCAACATCAATCGGCAACTCTTCGCCCTGCACTCGACCGTGGGCAGACACAAGGCGGATGTGGCTCGGGAGCGGGTGCTGGACATCAACCCGGACTGTCGTGTCGAGGCTAGGGTCCAGTTCGTGGACGGCGACAACGTGGCCGGGCTCATGGAGCCGCGCTTCGACGTGGTGGTGGACGCCATCGACGGCGTCAACTCCAAGGTCAACCTCATCGTGGCGGCGCGCGAGGCGGGCCTGCCCGTTGTGGTCAGCATGGGCGCGGCGGCCAAGCTGGATCCCTCCAAGATCCTGGCTGCGGATATTTCAAAGTCCTTCATGTGCCCCCTGGCCCAGATCATCCGCAAGCGCCTGCGTCGCCGGGGTGTGACCACGGGTGTGCGCTGCGTCTTCTCCACCGAGGCTGCGCTGAACAAGAACGCTCCGGTTATCGACGAGGGGCTTGAACAGGGCGTCAGCGGCCGTCCGCGTGCGCCCATCGGGTCCATTTCGTACCTGACGGGCATGTTCGGGCTCTACGTGGCCAGCGAGGTCGTGCGCGTCCTCACTGGCGGATTCGAACCCGGCAAGGACGCTGAAAACACGAAGGGGGAAGAATGAGGATTCGTCTGGCTCTGCTGTGCATGATGGTGTTGCTCTTTTCCTGTTCCTCCAACCAGGATTGGCGCACGGCCAGCCGCGAACCTGCCGGGATCGCCCCCGACCCGGCCCAAACCCCCGAGGCCGTGCTGCATGTCTACGGAGCCGACGCCTGGGGCTGGCGGGGCTGGTTCGCTATCCATACCTGGGTCGCGGCCAAACGCACCGGGGAAGATTCCTACACGGTCTACGACGTGGTCGGCTGGAGGGCGCACAGGGGTAACCCAGTCGTGGGCATTGCCAAGGACGCTCCCGACCGCCACTGGTACGGAGCCCCGCCCCGTCTGCTCGTGGAACACAGGGGGCCAGGTGTGGACGAGATGATTGACGCCGTGGACCGCGCCGCCAGAAATTATCCGTGGCCTACGGAATACAAGGCCTTCCCCGGCCCCAACAGCAACACCTTCGTGGCCTGGATCGGCAGACAAGTCCCGGAACTGGGCCTGGACCTGCCTTTTTCCGCCATAGGCAGTGGGTACGCTGCTTCCAGGTGATCATTGGCTGGCGGGTGGCCGTATCAAGGATAGTTCTTCAAGCTGCTCTTCTTTGCACCGAAACAGCTTCAACTCGGCAGGCTCAGGGGAAAAAAAGACCCCGCGATCAAAAGATGCGCGGGGTCGGTTCATGCCTGCAGCGGTTTTCAGCCCTTGAGCTTCAAGCCGATTTCGGCCAGGTGCCTGGCCTGGAAGCGTACTCCCTCAAGCTCGTTCTCCGAGGGCTGACGGGAGCCGTCGCCACCGGCGATGGTGCTGGCTCCGTAGGGTGAGCCGCCGGTGATCTCGTCAATGCGCATCTGACCCTGGAATGCATAGGGCAGACCGACCACCACCATGCCCTGATGCAGCAGATAGGTGTGAAAGGACAGGATCGTCGATTCCTGCCCGCCGTGCTGGGTCGCGCTGGACGCGAACACTCCGCCGGGTTTGCCGACCAGGGCACCCTTCATCCACAGCCCACCGGTCGAGTCCAAAAATTGCCTCATCTGGGCGGTCATGTTGCCAAAGCGTGTCGGGGTGCCGAACAGCACGGCATCGGCTTCCGCCAATTCCTCGACCGTGACCACCGGTACATCGGCCTGTGCCTTGGCCGCTTCCAGCGCCCCCATTTTGGCCAGGATGTCATCGCTCAACGTTTCGCTCACGCGGCGCAGGGTCACCTCTACTCCCGGAATTTCAAGGGCCGCAGCAGCGGCTGCTTCTGCCATGGTGCAGATATGACCGTAGGCCGAATAATAAATTATCAGCATTTTCATGATTACTCTCCATATGTTGTGACTAGGACTCAGTCACAATGTTGATGGTTTTGATAGGCATTACTATTGGCGAATTTATTGATACGAGTCAAGGGTACCGGCCGAAATGATACGAAAAGCCCTGCGCTTTTCGAGCCTTGATACGGGATTTTATGGCGCAAGGATACGAAAAATGAGGGCTGGAGGCAAAGAATGGGAGATTCGAGGCGGAAAATGTCGAAACGGTCAGATTTCGGCCAGCGTTCGCTCCCAAATCTTCTGTTGCGCCCGGGTCTGGGGCCAGGTCAGATTGTCCTCGAAGCCGTGGGGCCTGTCGGGGCGGACTGAAATGATGCGTTCCGCGCCGTGGCGCTCGATGGAAACTTCCACGGCATCACCGTGCATTCTGGCCTTGGGGGAAAAGGATGCCAGGCAGGCCGCCGCTTCGGCCAGGATCTCATCGGTCCAGTTCAGTCCGGGAATCGGGACGCCGACGGCGCTGGGCCCGGGGAAGCTTTTGAGTTCGAAGACGTACTGCTCGGGGCTGACCAGCTTCAGGAGTTTCTGGTTATCCCTGTAGTCCCGGCCCATGACCATCCAGTGGCCGGTGACCGTGTCGGCTTCCCTGCGCCAGAGTTGGCGTCCGACGTTGGCCAGATCGAAATACGGGGCGAGGGGTTTTGGGAATGTGCGCAGGATGGGCCAGTAGCGCCGGGCCGATTCCCGCTCTCCGAGGCGGCATCCACCTGCCTGGGTCGGAATCTTGGTCACGCCCATCTCCTTGGCCAGGGCGTATTGTCCTTTGCGCCCGCGGCCGACCAGAGAGCGCAGCTTGGCGCGATCGATCAGCCCTGATTCCTCCATAGGCGTGACGGGAAGCAGGCCGGCGCTCAAGGGGCGCAGCAGCACTTCGCGGACATCGGCGTCGTTGCGGATGATGTTCAGGGTGTCGGCGCGTTGCGACATGGGGCGCTGTCCGAGAACCTCGCCGGAGATTATGTATGATGCCTCGTAGACCGGCAGCAGCTTTTTGGCCCGGCGCAGCATCAGGATCTTGCAGTCCACACAGGGGTTCAGGACCTTGCCGAAGCCGTGGGGGGGGAACGCGGCCATGAGGTCCACGAACTCCTGACCCACGTCGATGGCCGTGATGGGGATGCCGTATTCCCGTTCCCATTCGGGCACCTGCTCCGGCTTGCCGAAAAAAGGGCTGACGAAATGCAGCCCCAGAACCTTGTGTCCGAGGCTTTGCATCAGCTTGCTGGCCAGGATGCTGTCCAGGCCGCCGGAGAAAAGGGAGAGCGCGTCAAAGGTGTTCATGCCCGTGCTGCTAGCCAAAGCCCGGGGGCGGCGCAAGGATGAAAATACATACGTGCCCCCCATTTTCACGCACTGCGCGGGAATTGTACGAATTTCCCGGCGACCTGAATAATTGTCTTCCAAAACCATATTTGCTACGAATCACTGCTTGTCCGTTTTTCGGAAACCCCAACTTTCATGGAGCTGCTCATGGCCCGACCAAAAAACGTTTCTCCCGAAGATGCCCGCCGCGAAGCGCTGGAAACCGCGCTGGCAACAATCGAGCGCCGCTACGGCCTGGGCTCGGTCATGCGTCTTTCCGATACATCCCATCAGGTGGTCCCGGTCATTCCCACGGGCTCCATCGGTCTCGATCTGGCGCTGGGCGTGGGCGGCATTCCGCGCGGCAGGGTCACTGAAATTTTCGGGCCTGAATCCTCCGGTAAAACCACCCAGGCCCTGCACATCATCGCCGAAGCCCAGAAGCGCGGCGGCGTGGCGGCCTTCATCGACGCCGAGCACGCCCTGGATATCAATTACGCCCGCAGGCTCGGGGTCAAGACCGAGGATCTGCTCATTTCACAGCCCGACTACGGCGAGCAGGCCCTGGAGATCGCGGACATGCTGGTCCGCTCCAGCGCCGTGGACGTGGTCGTGGTCGACTCCGTGGCCGCCCTCATCCCCCAGGCCGAACTGGAAGGGAGCATGGGCGAGACCCAGGTCGGCGGGCAGGCCCGGCTCATGTCTCATGCCATGCGCAAGCTGACCGGCACGATCCACAAGTCGCGCACATCCATCATTTTCATCAATCAGCTGCGCATGAAGATCGGCATGACCGGTTACGGCAGCCCCGAGACCACCACAGGCGGCAACGCGCTGAAGTTCTACGCTTCCGTGCGTCTGGACCTGCGCCGCATCCAGACCCTCAAGGACAAGGAAGAGTCCTACGGCAACCGGGTGCGGGTCAAGGTCGTCAAGAACAAGATGGCTCCGCCCTTCCGCGAAGCCGAGTACGACGTGCTTTTCGGCACCGGCATCTCGCGTGTCGGAGAACTGCTCGACCTTGGCGTCGAGCAGGGCATCGTCGACAAGAGCGGCGCCTGGTACGCCTTTGGTTCGGAACGGCTGGGCCAGGGCAAGGAGAATGTCCGCGCCTTTTTGCAGGACAACGACGATTTGCGCATGCAGATCGAACGCGCCCTGCTCGAACACCTGGGCATGCCCGTTCCGGAGCAGGAAGCGCCGGTTGAGCTTGCGCCCGTCGAATAGCTCTTTTCGGCTGAATTTTTCGTTGAACGTAAAGTGAAAAGCATGGATTTCCGCCTTCGCGGGGATGACGACAAACTGCCGCGTCAGGGATGCGTCATTTCCGTCAAGGCTTGAGTCTGTGCCTTTTTTATAAATATCTAGGCCCTGCAAGGAACAGGCAGGGTGAAACGAGGTGGATAAAGTGATCAGTGCCGGCGAAATTCGCAAACGGTTTTTGGAATATTTCCGGGAGCACGGACACAGCGTGCAGCCCAGCTCATCCCTGGTGCCCCAGGACGACCCGACCCTTCTGTTCACCAACGCGGGCATGGTCCAATTCAAGAAAATCTTCCTGGGCCAGGAAAAGCGCGACTACACAAGGGCGGCCACATCCCAGAAATGTCTGCGTGTCGGCGGCAAGCACAACGATCTTGAAAACGTGGGACGCACTGCGCGCCACCACACCTTTTTCGAGATGCTCGGCAATTTTTCCTTTGGCGATTATTTCAAGGAAGACGCCATCCGTCTGGCCTGGAATTTCGTGACCGTGGAGCTGGGCCTCGATAAGGAAAAGCTCTTTGTGTCCATCTTCCGCGATGACGACGAAGCAGGAGAGCTGTGGCGCAAGGTGGCCGGCGTGCCTGCGGAGCGCATCTTCCGCCTGGGCGAGAAGGACAATTTCTGGGCCATGGGCGACACCGGCCCCTGCGGCCCGTGTTCCGAAATCTATGTGGACCAGGGCGCGGACATGGCCTGCGGCCCGGACTGCGGCATCGGCAAGTGCGACTGCGACAGGTACCTTGAAATCTGGAACCTGGTCTTCATGCAGTTCAATCGTTCCGATGACGGAACTCTGACCCCCCTTCCCAAGCCCAGCATCGACACGGGCATGGGTCTTGAGCGCATCACGGCCGTTTGTCAGGGCAAGCGCTCCAACTTCGACACCGACCTTTTCCAGGGCCTCATCCAGACCATGGCCAAAAAGGCAGGCGTGGCCTACCATCAGGGCGAGGACTCGGACACGGCGCTGCGCGTCATCGCCGACCACAGCCGTTCCATCGCCTTTCTGCTGGCCGACGGCATGCTGCCTTCCAATGAAGGGCGCGGCTACGTGCTGCGCCGTCTGATCCGCCGCGCCTATCGTTTCGGCAAGCTGCTTGGTTTTGACGAGCCCTTTCTGTGCGACACCGCTGACCAGGTCGTGAGCGAGATGGGTGGCACTTTTCCGGAGCTCGTCGCCAGCAGGGAGTTCATGGTCCGCGTCGTGCGCCAGGAAGAAGAGCGTTTCGGCGAAACCTTGGACAAGGGCCTGCGCATTCTGGAGGACGAGATGGCCAGCCTCAAGGCGGGCGGCCTTTCGACCATCAGCGGCGAGACGGCTTTCAAGCTCTATGACACCTACGGTTTCCCGCTCGATATCGTCAACGATATCGCTGAAAAGCAGGGTTTCAGCGTGGATGAAGCCGGTTTTCGCGAGCACATGGCCGTGCAGAAAAAGAAATCCAAGCAGGCTTGGGCGGGTTCCGGCGACAAGGGGCTGGCCGGACAATTCGCATCCCTCACGGGAGCGGGGCTGGAGTCGGAATTCATCGGCTACGACTGCCTGGCCGCGACCAGCCGCATTGTCGCATTGCTTGACGCCGAGGGGCAGCCGGTCGAGCGTTTGAATTCAGGCACGGGCTTCATGGTCACCTTGAAGACTCCTTTCTACGGCGAGTCGGGCGGACAGATGGGAGACACCGGCCGCGTGCAGGCGCCCACGGGCAGTGCCAGGGTCCTGGACACCCTGAAGCCCGCTGCCGGACTCATCGTGCACAAGATCGAAGTCGGAGGCGGAGAGATTCTGGCCGACCAGGAAGTGGAACTTTTTGTCGAGGAGGGCGAGCGTATCGCCACGGCGCGCAACCACTCCGCCACTCACCTGCTGCACGCGGCCCTGCGCCGGGTGCTGGGCGAACATGTCAAGCAGGCCGGGTCCCTGGTCGGGCCTTCACGGCTTCGCTTCGACTTTACGCACATAAGCGGCCTTTCGGCGGAAGAACTGCAAAAGGTCGAGGACGAGGTCAACCGGGCCATCCTGGCCGATGCGCCCATCGTCACCCAGGTCATGTCCTATGATGCGGCCGTGCAGCAGAAGCAGGCCATGGCCCTTTTCGGGGAAAAATACGAGGCCGACGTGCGCGTGGTCGAGATGGCGGGCGAATCCGTTGAACTCTGCGGCGGAACCCATTTGTCCTCCACGGGGCAGGCCGGAACGTTCGTCATTCTTTCCGAGGCGGGCATCGCCGCGGGCGTGCGCCGCATCGAGGCCCTGACCGGCTGGGACGCCCTGCGTCACTGGCAGGCGCAGCGCGAGGAAGTGCGCTCGGCGGCAGTCGCGCTCAAGGCCGCGCCTCATGAGCTGGGCAAGAAGATCATCGCCCTGCAGGATCAGTCCAAGGCGCTGGCCCGCGAGCTGCAAACCCTGCAGGCCAAAGTCATGTCCGAGAGCGGCAAGGATCTGGCCTCGGAGGCCAAGGACATCGCCGGAATGAAGGTGCTGGCCAGAAAGATCGACGCACCGGACATGAACGCACTCAGGAATCTCATGGACGATCTGCGCTCCAAGCTCTCAAGCGGCATCATCGCCCTGGCCGCCGAGATCGACGGCAAGGCCATGCTCGTGCTCGCGGTCAGCAAGGATCTGCACGGGCGCTACACGGCCCCGGCGCTCATCAAGGAAGTCTCGGGGGAGATCAAGGGCGGCGGCGGCGGCCGGCCCGACCTGGCTCAGGCCGGAGGCTCGGAGCCAGAGGGCATAGACCGGGCGCTGGCGAAGCTGGAAGCCTTCCTCGCCAAGTAAAAGCAAGGAGCCGCCGAACATGGCGGCTCTTTTTTTTAGGCAAGCCCGGGGGCGCGAATTTGCCTCGCGGACGCATCGAAGCGCTTCGCGCGGCGGGATTTGTCAGGTTTTACAATGCGTTGCCGGGTGCGGTCCGAAGGACTACACCGTCACGCTGATCATGGAATTGACGGTGCGGGTCTGAAAGGCTTGTTGGCTGTAGGCTCCTGCGCGGAGGCGCTGCAGGTTCGCGTTTTGGGAATAGTCTCCGGCGGGTCTGTACGGGGAAACGTGCTGGGTCAGATACTGTAGTTCCAGTTCCTGCGCGAAATCCTTGAGGATTTTTGGCGCGGGTTCGTCCAGGGAGATGTTTTGGGTGCTCAGGCTTACGCCGAGCTTGCCGAGCTGCACGGCAACGGTGCGGGTGGATACCTTCGCCATGAGCATTTCCCGCGACTGCCCGCCATTCCACTTCGCGTCGGAGCCAAGGCTCTGACTGGAATATGAATTTAGGGGATCGACGGTCATGGGGAAGTCCTTCCTGCACGGGATTTTAGTACTGCTTACGATTGCCGGGGGATTTTGACAAGCACGAGAAAAATGCCGCCTTCCCGGCAACTTGCATGGCAAGCTGTGCGGCTTGAAGCATGCGGAGTCCGGGAGCGTACGCTACCTGGGGCAGATATCGCCGTCTTTGAGGACGTCATCAACGCGTCTTCGGGCAAAGGCGCATAAGCCCTTTGCCATGGGGCGTGGGTGCCACGGCCCCGGAAATCGCGCGAAGGCCGGGACTTCTCCAGCTTGTCACTTTCGTATTCTCCCGATACACAACCGGTTCCGGGTATTCGCTCGGAACCGGTTGCTTGCGCCTTTGCGCACCGTGAATCCGTTACCGTTTTTCCGTTGCCGTCGACAGGCAAATTTTAGGATATGTTATGGCTCAATACGTTGGTGTTTCTTTCAGACGCCAGGGACAGATATATTATTTTTTGGCAACGCCGTTCGTGCTTTCCCTGCATGACATGGTCCTGGTCAAAACCGAGGAAGGGATCGGATTCGGGGAGATAGTGGCCTTGCGCGACAGTCTGCCCGAAGGCCTGGACCTGGAGTCGATCAAACCGATCTATCGCCCGGCCACGGCCGAAGATGTGGAGATTGGCCGTGAAAATGACGAGCTGGCCAAAGACGCCCGCAAGTACTGCCAGAAATCCATGGCGCGGATGAATCTGGACATGAAGCTTGTGGACGTTGAGATCTACTTCGACAAAAGCAAGATGATCTTCTACTTCACGGCTCCGGGCCGGGTCGATTTTCGGGAACTGGTCAAGGATCTGGTGCGAAATTACCGCACCCGCATCGAGTTACGCCAGATCGGCGTGCGTCATGAAACGCAGATGATCGGGGCGCTCGGCAATTGCGGACAGATGTGCTGCTGCCGCCGCTACCTGCGGCGCTTCGAGCCGGTGACCATCAAGATGGCCAAGGACCAGAACCTCTTTTTGAATCCGGCGAAGATTTCCGGGGTTTGTGGGCGCCTGCTGTGCTGCCTGGCCTACGAGAAAGAAAATTATGCGGATTTTCAGCGCCGTGCCCCCAAGCTGGGCCGCCGCTACATGACCACGCAGGGCCCCATGAAAACCCTGCGGGCCAACATGTTTCGAGATTCCGTCAGCGTTCTGAACGAGGTCGGGGATGAGCTGGATTTTTCCCTGGCCGACTGGGCGGCCATGGTCCTGCCGGATCAGCCGCGCATGACCACCCGTGACGATGCCCCCGAGGACGTCCCGGCCGAGCTGGCCGCGCTCATGGACCCGGAGCTCAGAAACAAGACCGCGCGCCCGGAGCGCAGGCCCAAACCCCCTCGCAGGGATCAGCGTCCCCGCTCCGGCGGTGAGCGCCCCTCCGGCCCCAAAACGGATCGCCCGGAGCGTTCCGAACGGACTGATCGTTCCGAACGTTCAGATCGCCCAGATCGCCCAGATCGCCCAGATCGTCCAGATCGTTCCGATCGCCCCGCTCGTTCCGATCGGCCAGACCGTCCTGATCGGCCCGATCGTGGTCCTTCCCGTCCCAAAAGCGACGATGCGCCGACGCCGCCCGCAGACCGCCCCGAGAGCCGGCCGGAGGGTTCCGATCAGCAGCGCGAACGCAAGGAATACCGGCCCAGGGACAAGCGGCGAAGGTCAGGTCCCGGGCGCAAGGATCATTCACCCAAGCCCTCCGGGCAGCAATAAATTCCGGCAGACAAGGAGAATCGCTTGAAACCGTTTTTCATATCCACACCCATATACTACGTGAACGCCCGGCCCCATCTGGGGCACGGATATACGACCATTGTCGCCGACAGCGTGAGCCGTTTCCATCGCCTCAAGGGCGACGCGACATTTTTTCTGACCGGCACGGACGAGCATGGCGACAAGATCGTGCAGGCCGCCGAGGCGGCCGGACAGGATCCCAAGGCCTATTCCGACACCATCAGCCAGCTCTTCAAGGACCTCTGGCCCGTGCTGGAAGTGACCAACGATCAGTTCATCCGGACCACGGACCTGAAGCACAAGGCGTGCGTGCGTCACGTCTTGCAGACCGTGTACGACAAGGGAGACATCTACTTCGACGAGTACGGCGGGCACTACTGCTTCGGGTGCGAGCGTTTCTACACGGACAAGGAGCTGGTGGACGGCAAGTGCCCGGACCATCAGACCGTGCCCACGTTCATCAAGGAAAAGAACTACTTTTTCCGCATGAGCAAGTATCTGGAGCCGCTGCGCGAGCATATCGAGGCCAATCCGGACTTCATCCAGCCCGAGCGCTATCGTAACGAGGTCCTGTCCATGCTCAAGGAGGACCTGGGCGATCTGTGCATTTCCCGGCCGAAGACGCGGCTGACCTGGGGCATCGAGCTGCCCTTCGATTCCGATTTTGTCACCTATGTGTGGTTCGACGCGCTCATCAACTACATTTCGGCTCTTGGCTATCCCGACGGCGAGGATTTCCGCAAATACTGGTCCGGGGCGCATCATCTGGTGGCCAAGGACATCCTGAAGCCGCACGCCGTGTTCTGGCCGACCATGCTCATGTCGGCGGGGATTCCGCTCTACAAGGGGCTGCGCGTGCATGGGTACTGGACCGTGAACGAGACCAAGATGTCCAAGAGCATAGGCAACGTCGTCGCCCCGCTGGACATGGCCCAGAAATACGGCCTCAGCGCTTTTCGCTACTTTCTGCTGTCGGAGATGAGCTTCGGCCAGGACTCCTCTTTCAGCGAGGACGCCCTGGTTGGACGCTTCAACGCCGACCTGGCCAACGATCTGGGCAATCTCTTTTCGCGCAGCCTGTCCATGACCCACAAGTATTTCGGAGGGGTGGTGCCTGAATGCGGGGAGCTGCTCGATCTCGATCGGGAGGTGCTTGAACTCGGGCACAATGCCATGGCCAATTATCAGACCCAGTTCGAACACTTCCAGTTTTCAAGAGCGCTCAAATCCCTGTGGGAGCTGGTCCGCCATCTGAACAAATACATCGATTCTTCGGCTCCCTGGACCCTCTACAAGAACAAGGACATGAATCGCCTGGGGACGGTACTCTACGTCATCCTCGAAGGCATGCGCAAGGTGGCCGTGCATCTGTGGCCCGTCATGCCGAGCACGAGCGAGACCATGCTGGCCCAGCTCGGGGTGAAGTTCAGCGTCGAGAGCACGGACCTCGAGTCCGAGACTTCCTCCTGGTTTGGCCTGGCTCCCGGCACGCCCGTCGCGGAGCGTTCCAACCTTTTCCCCCGCCAGGATCTGGAGCAGCGGGAGGAGAAGGCCGTCGAGCCCAAGAAGGCCAAGCCCGCCAAGGAGCCAAAGCCTGAACCCAAGATTGCGATGGCCTGCCCGGAATGCATCGAGTTCGAGGATTTTGCCAAGGTCGATCTGCGTGTAGGCACGGTGCTTGAGGCGAATCCTCATCCCGAAGCGGACCGCCTGCTGGTGCTCAAGATCGATACCGCCGACGAAACGCCGCGTCAGGTCGTGGCCGGTATCGCCGAGTTCTTCAAGCCCGAGGAACTGGTGGGCCGGCAAGTGGTCGTGGTCGCCAATCTGAAACCGCGCAAGCTGCGTGGCCTGGTTTCCCAGGGCATGGTGCTGGCGGTGAAGAAGGAAGGGGGCCTTGCTTTGCTTGGGCCGAGTTCGGAAGTGGCCAACGGTGGCAAGGTATCCTGATCAGGGCCGCAGCCCCGGATTCTTGATTTGAAAAGCAGAATCCCCGCCTTCGCGGGGATGAAATAATGGTGAAGCGAGTGGCCAGGGCGCTGGCCGGAACCCCGACCAGCCGCCTTGCGCCCGCGTCATTCCCGCGAAGGCGGGAATCCATCTTCCAGACTTATCCGACGGGCCCGCGCCATCATTTGGTGCGGGCCCGTTTTTTTGCTGGCTTCCTAGAAAAGTCCGCTGATCACACCCTTTTCGTCGATGTCGATTTTTTCCGCCGAGGGCACTTCCGGCAGGCCGGGCATGCGCATCATGTTGCCGGTGATGGGGACCAGAAACCCCGCTCCAGAGGCGATCTCGACTTCGCGCACGGTGGCTACGAAATC
This sequence comes from Desulfomicrobium norvegicum, assembly GCF_900114595.1. Taxonomy (NCBI): domain Bacteria; kingdom Pseudomonadati; phylum Thermodesulfobacteriota; class Desulfovibrionia; order Desulfovibrionales; family Desulfomicrobiaceae; genus Desulfomicrobium; species Desulfomicrobium norvegicum. The sequence continues at coordinate 250,351 of NZ_FOTO01000002.1, forward strand.
CCGTGGGCGGCCGCGCAGCCCCGGCTGGTCCGAGAGGGAGCTTTGGGTCTTGGCGATGCACACGGGCAATCCCTCAAGGCCCAGTTGCTTGACTTTTTCCAGATCCTTCAGCGCGCCGGGCGCATATTCCACCGAGGCCGCGCCGTAGACGCGGGTGGCGATGATCTCGATCTTTTCGCGCACGCTCTGGTTCCAGTCGTACAGCGGCTTGTAGTGCGCGGTGCACTGGTCGGCCGTGGCCGCGACAAGTTCCGCCAGTTCTTCGGCCCCTTCCCCGCCCTTCTCCCAGGCTTCCATGACGGCGGCCTGCACCCCCATGAACTGACAGTGGTCGAGGATGACCTGATGCTCTTCATCCGTGTCCGTGGCGAAGCGGTTGATGGCCACGATGGGCGTGAGATGGAAGAGGCGCACGTTCTCGATCTGCTTGGTGAGATTCTCAAGCCCCCGGCTGATGGCCTTGGCATTGGGCACGGGCAGGTGCGCAAGCTCGACCCCTCCATGGTATTTGAGCGCCCGCACCGTGGCCACCAGGACCACTGCGCAGGGGTCGAATCCGGCGGACTGGCACTTGATGTCCAGAAACTTTTCACCGCCAAGGTCAAAGCCGAAACCCGCCTCCGTGACCACGTAGTCGGCCAGGCAAAGGCCCGTGCGGGTGGCGATGACCGTGTTGGTGCCTTGGGCGATGTTGGCGAAGGGACCGCCGTGCATGATGGCCGGGTTGCCTTCCAGGGACTGGATGAGGTTGGGCTTGACGGCTTCCTTGAGCAGGGCGGCCATGGCTCCCTGGGCGTTCAGGTCCCGGGCGTGGATGGGTTCGCGGGCAAAGGTGAACCCGAGAAAGATGTCACCCAGGCGGCGTTTGAGGTCCGGCAGATCGTCGGCCAGGCAGAGGATGGCCATGATCTCCGAGGCCGCCGTGATGTCGAAGCCGGTTTCGCGGGGTACGCCGTGTGCCAGGCCTCCCAGACCGCAGACCAGACGCCGAAGCGAGCGGTCGTTCATGTCCATGACCCGCTTCCAGGCCACGGTCCGGCCGTCGAGATTGAGCGAGCGGTTTTTGCTCTGCAGATTGTTGTCGATGAGGGCGGCCAGCAGGTTGTTGGCTTTTTCGATGGCGGCGAAGTCCCCGGTGAAGTGGAGGTTGATGTCCTCCATGGGCAAAAGCTGCGAATAGCCGCCGCCGGTGGCGCCGCCCTTGATGCCGAACACCGGGCCGAGCGACGGTTCGCGCAGCACGACCATGGACTTCTTGCCGATGCGGTTCAGCCCGTCGTTCAACCCGATGGACACGGTGGTCTTGCCCTCACCGGCCGGGGTTGGGGTGATGGCCGAAACGAGGATGAGCTTGCCGTATTTGCACTGGTCCTTTTCGGCCAGGGCCAGCGGGAGCTTGGCCTTGTATTTGCCATAGGGTTCGAGCTGGTCGTCCCCGAGGCCGAGTTTTGCCGCGATGTCGCGGATGTGATGCATCTTGGCTTTTTGGGCGATGTCGATGTCGGACTGCACGGCCTTGGGCATGGGGCTCTCCTGGCTTATTTGTGATCGGGGCAGAAGGGGCAGAGGCACTGTTCGAGTTCGAGTTCGTAGCCGAAACGCTCCCGCACGGTTTTGCGGCAAATCTCGACCAGGTCGAGCACATCCCGGCATGTGGCGTTGTCGACGTTGACGATGAATCCTGCGTGTTTTTCCGAAACCTGCGCTCCGCCCACGCGCAGGCCCTTGAGGCCCGCCTGATCGATGAGCTGGGAAGCGTAGGCTCCTGTGGGACGTTTGAAGACGCTGCCGGCGGATGGAAATTCAAGCGGCTGCTTTTCCTTGCGCCGGGCCAGTATTTCCTTGCGCTTGATCAGCAGGGGGCTAGGGTCGGATTGCGGCAGATTCCAGGTTCCGGCCAGCACGACCGCTTCGCGCAGGGCCAGGGCCTGGCGGTAGCCGAACCCGCATTCCTCTTTGGGAATGTCGATCACGCGTCCGCCTTTGGTCAGGATCGTGACGCAGACGAGGTGGTCCGAGATTTCGTGGCCGTAGGCACCGGCGTTCATGTACAGCGCGCCGCCGAGAGTTCCTGGAATGCCCGACAGGCATTCGATTCCTCCCAGACCCTCGCGCAGGCATTCCAGAACCCAGGCGTCCATGGTCTTTCCGGCTTCCGCGCGCACGGTGCCGCCATCACGGACGCAGGCCGTCATTTCGCTGGTGGAGATGACGGGCAGGAGGATTTCGTCGTCCGGGAAAAGGGTGTTGGCCCCGCCGCCGTGAATCCAGAAAGCAGTGTTTTCGGAGCGATGACGGAGCACGATTTCCGCCAATTCCTGCGCGTTTTCCGGGAAAAAGATATCTTTTGCCACGCCTCCGATACGGAAGGTGCAATAGTTCTTGAGGGGGACGTTTTGGAGGTGCTTCATGCTTTGTGCCTAAGTACTCCCGCTGCCTGAAGGGTGCAATATTGCGGTGCGGCCGTTGACCATGTAGGGAACACTAAACCATGCCGGTCAAATTGGAATGCGCGGTGTTTGCGAAAGCAGGAACCGGCATGGGTTTGACGCATTCTTGAGTTATCGTCGATTCAAAATAAAATTCCAATCATTCGAGATTATTATGAAGCTTTCTGCGAAATCCAGATATGCGTCCCGTATCCTGCTTGACCTGGCCCTGCACAACGAGGGCGTGCCCCATCGCGTGAACGACATTTCAGAACGCACGGGCATCACAGTGCCGTTCATCGAACAAATCATCAAGCCCCTGAAGCACGCCGGGATGGTCACGAGCAAGCGCGGCGCATCAGGCGGGCACCAGCTGAGCCGTTCGCCGGAGAATATCTCCCTGGGAGACATCGTGCGCATCATGGAAGGCTCGGTGGAGCTTTCGGCCTGCTTGAGCGCACCGGATCTGTGCGAAAAGACGGATGTCTGTCCTACCCGAGCGGCCTGGCAGCGGGCCACGGATGCCATGCTGCGCGAGCTGGACACCATCAGCCTGGCCGAGTTGGCCAAGGGCGCGCCCAATTGCTGCCAGCTGTCCGACGACTATTTCGAGCGCGACAGCTAGCTCCCTGTTTGACAAAGATTTTTCCCCCTGTCAGAATTCGAGGTTCCGCATTTTTGGGCGGAACTTTCTGTAGCTGGAGGCACAATGAACATTCCTTCGGGATTCCAATTTTCAACCGCGCAGTGCGGTTTCAAGCGACCTGGGCGCTCCGATCTGGGGCTGGTGGTCAGCACGGTTCCGGCGGTTGCGGCCGGAGTCTTCACCACCAATCGTTTTCAGGCCGCTCCCGTGCTCGTGGCCCGGGAGATCCTTGAAAAAGGGCCTTCGGGCATCCGCGCCATCGTGGTCAATTCCGGACAGGCCAACGCCTGTACAGGGCAGGAAGGCATTGCGAACTGCCGGGCCACCCTTGAAATGCTGTCCGCCCTCGGCCTTGAAGCTACGGCGATTCTGCCGGCATCCACGGGAGTTATCGGCGACCAGCTCAAGATGGAGCTCTGGGAAAAGGGAATCCCCGCCCTGCGCGACAATCTTGGCCGGATGGGGCTGGTGGACATGGCCCGGGCGATCATGACCACGGACACTTTTCCCAAACTCGCCGTGCGCGAGGCCCGGCTTTCCTCCGGCACGGTCCGTCTGGCCGGGTTCTGCAAGGGTGCGGGCATGATCTGCCCGAACATGGCCACGATGCTCGGCTTCATCCTGTGCGACGCCGGTGTCGAACAGGAGTGGTGGCAGGCCGCCCTGGCCCGCTGCGTGGACAGGAGCTTCAACGCCATCACCGTTGACGGCGATACCAGCACCAATGATTGTGTTCTGGCCTTGGCCAACGGCACTGCAGCCGAGGCGCGGGGAGCGGATCTGGACCTTCTGGAGGAAGCGCTGCTCGAAATCTGTCAGGATCTGGCCTACATGATCGTGCAGGACGCCGAGGGCGGAACCAAGGTCATGCGTATCAATGTTAGCGGCGCGGCCAGCATGGCCGACGCGCAGCTTGCCGCGCGGGCGGTGGGCAATTCTCCGCTGGTCAAGACCGCTCTGTATGGCCGCGATCCCAACTGGGGCCGGATTGTGGCCGCCCTGGGCCGCAGCGGAGCCGCGTTCACGCCCGAAGATGTGGTCGTGCGCATCGCGGGCATGACCATTTTCCGTCAGGGCACTCCGGTCAAGGCGGACTGGGACAGCCTTCTGGCCTCGGCCCTGCGCCGGGACGTTGTCGATATCGACCTGGAGCTTCATGCCGGAGAGGCCGAGCTTATGCTCATGGCGTCCGATTTTACCGAGGAGTACATAAAGATCAATGCTGAATACCGAACCTGAAGCCAATACCATGACGGACCAAACCTGGAAGCGTCTGGCCGATTTTGTTTTCGAGCTTGGCATGTTGCGCAAGACGCCGCGCACCGGATACCAGTTTCTGGGTTCGGGAGCCGAAAACGTGGCCGAGCATTCCTTCCGCACGGCCATGATCGGCTACATGCTGGCGCGCAAGGCCGGTGCGGACGTGGCCAGGACCGTATTCCTGTGCCTCTTCCATGATGTGCACGAGGCCCGTATCGGCGATTTCAACTACGTGAATCGCATCTACAACACGAGCAACCCGGTTCTGGCCATCACGCACGCCCTGGAGGGCACCGGCCTGCGGGAGGAGGCGCTCGGGCTCTGGCACGAGCTGGAGGCTGGCGTGACGCTTGAGTCCAGATTGGCGCAAGATGCGGACCAGCTCGATTTCATCGCCAACCTGAAGGAAGAACAGGATTTGGGCAATCCCTATGCGTCCAAATGGCTGGACCATGCGGTGTTGCGACTCAAAACGGACCCGGCCCTGGAGCTTGCCCGGGCCATACAGACCACGGACCAGTCGGACTGGTGGTTTGTGCGGCCGGATGAGTCCTGGTGGCGCAAGGGGAACGGCAAGCCCCGCCCCTAGCGGACCATGACAGCGCCAGAAGCAAGCAGATTCCGTCACGGGAGGGCCGCACTCAGCTTTTTTCTGGCTCTTTGCCTGCACGTCATTCCTGCCTGGTTTGTCGTTTTCGGACCTCTTTACGGTCTGCCAAGCGTTCTTGAACTCAACCTCGACACCATCAACATGTACCGCGAACGAATTTTTCGCGAGCAGCAAGCCCAGGGCGTTTCCCGTTTGGATTCGGCGCCATTGCATATCTCCGTGGATGTGCAGGCGCGTCCCGATACGCGCAAGCGAGTCTCGAAGCCTCGCAGCGAAGCGGATCTGAAACGCGCCAGGGCTGTGCAGCGAGCCATCCGCTCCCTGTGGGAAAACATGTCTTCTGACAGTACCGGCTACGCTCTGGTCAGCCTGAGCATTCTCGAAGACGGCAGGATCGGCGAGTTTGTGGTCAATCGTGTTTCCGGCGACCAGGAGTTCCAGGCCTTTCTGCTCTTGTTTCTGTCCACGCTCAAATCCACGTATGGCAATTCAGCCGGACCCGGAGAATCTCTGTGGATTGAATGCGAATTCGTGATTCAACCTTTGGCGCGCAAGGAGGCTTCGTGATTGTAGCGGTCATGTCCGATACGCACCTGGATCAACCCGATGACCTGCTGGCCGCGATTTTCGAACGCCACTGCCGTGACGCCGACGTGCTTCTGCATTGCGGGGACTGCGTGAGCGAGGAAACATGGTCGTTTCTCAATTCCCATCCCAGATTCTACTCCGTGCAGGGCAACTGCGACCTGTCCCCCCTGAACGGTACCCTGCCCGTGCTGCGCGAGCTTGAGCTGGAAGGATTTCGGCTGGGCATGGGACATGGATGGGGGCCGCGTTCCAGGGTGGGAGATGTCGTCGCGGGCCGATTTCAGGGCGTGGACATTGTCTGCTACGGACACACGCATATACGTGACTGGCGGCTGTCGTCCGAAGGCGTGCGCCTGCTCAACCCCGGCTCCCTGTTTTGGCCAAGGTCCGGCGAGGGCGGGATGGCCCGGCTCCATCTCACGTCCGGGCAGGAGCCCGAAGTGGAGTGGATCACCATCTGAAGGAATCTTGCCGACACGCATGAAAAAAGCCCGCCTCAGTCGAGACGGGCTTTCGCATTTTTCAGGGAACGCCAGTGGCGGCGCTAGTTTTCGAGCAGCGCGGGGTTGGTGATGCGCACATCCGCCTTGGCGCGCAGATCCGCGACAAAGGCCTGCACGGTCTGCTCTTCGGCGCGCTCATTGAGGGAGGTCAGCCATAATTCCTTCTCTGCGGCCCATTCTTCTTCAGCCGGAGGAGTCACCTTGTCGGCCCTGGCCAGAACGTAGCCTTCGGGGAAGGCGTATGCCTCGGGCAGCCATGAACCGGCTTCAGTTTCAAAGGCCTTGCTGGCCAGCAGCTGATTCATGCCCAGACCGGATATGGATCCTTGCCGCCCGAAGGGTTCCGTTTCCTTCAGCGTGGCGTCGGCCAGGGACTCACCCTTGAGAAGCGTTTCCAGATCCTTTTCCGCGGCGGTCTTGGCCATTTTCAGGGCTTCTTCACGAGTGATGGCCGCGACGATCTCAGTCTTGACCGCTTCCAGCGGCTTCACGCTTTCGGCCACCTGCTCAAGCTTGGTGGCAAGCAGGTATCCGTCGGCAATGGGGAGCGGGGACTGTGTCGTGATGTCCAGGGGCAGGTCGAACAGAGTCTGGGCGTTTTCCGGAGAAAGGCCGGGCAGTTCCTTTGGTCCTTGATTCTTGGCGAAGTAGCCCGATTCGCGGACTTCGAGCTTCAGGCCAATGGCCTTGGCCACGGCATCGAGAGGCTCGCCAACGAGCACCATCTCCAGGGCCTGGTCCAGGCGATCCTGCAGCGTTTCCGCCGCGCGATCCTCGGCGATGATATTTGCGATGTCGGTCGCGACAGATTCAAAGTCCTGATATCCCGCAGGCTTGACGTCTTCAACGCTTATCAGATGAAAGCCGAACTGGGTGCGGACCGGCTCGCTGACAGCACCCTTTTCAAGGGCGAAGGCGGCGTCTTCGAAGGGTTTGACCATCCTGCCACGTCCGAACCAGCCAAGTTCACCGCCGGTCTGGGTGCCGGAGGGGTCCTCGGTGTATTTCGCGGCGACCTCGGCAAAGGACTTGCCTGCCGCGAGGTCCTTCTGGGCGGCCTCGATGGTCTGCATGGCCTTTTTCACAGCCGCGTCATCGGCGTTTTCGTCAACACGCACAAGAAGGTGGCGGGCCCTGACCTGCTCTTCGATCTTGAACTGTTCCTTGTTCTCGGCGTAGTATTTTTCGGTTTCCTCGGGGGAGACGAGCGAAAGGTCGGCCAAGGTCGCGGGGGTGAGCAGCAGGTAGGCGATTTTGGCCCGGGCGGGCACGGCATAGTTGGCCTTGCGCGCCTCATAATATTCGTTGATGCGCTCTTCCGTGGCGTTGACCTGATTCTGGTAGCGTTCCCACGGGTACATCATATAGGATATGACCGCGGTGCTGCGACCGTAGGTATAGAAGTCGCGGGCCTGATCCTCGCCGAGACGTCCGGGCAGGCCGACGTAGGTACGCAGCTTGTCCATGGTCATCCCGCGCATGTATTCGGATTCGAATTTGCCGGGAGTGAGGTTGTTGGCACGCAGCACGTTCTGGTAGGCGCCCGGATCGAAGACGTTGCTTTCGTTCTGGAAGGCGGGAATGAGATGAATCTCCTTGGCCAGTTCTTCCTTGGAAACGGTCAGGCCGAGCTTTGCAGCCTGCTGCATCATCAGTTCTTCGATGACCATCTGCTCAAGGATCTGCCTTTTGAATCCCATCTGAGCCAGAATTTCGGCGGTCAGGTTCGGGTTTTGGCTGCGCGCGAGTTCGAGGCTGCGCTGCACGCGTTCCTGGAAAGGCCGGAAGAGAATGGGGGAATCATTGACCGTGGCAACGACGGTGGTCTGGTCGTTTTGCACGCGATTCATGCCAAAGGCCAAAACGAAAACGGCAATGATGATGCCGAAGAGGATTTTTATTCCCCAACTTTGGGCGCCCTGGCGCAGGATATCTAGCATGGAATCTCCGACAAAGTGTCTGAAGTTAAAAATAATGGGAACTGCCCCGAGAGGCTTTTATTTTTGCCTGTCGTTGACGTAATTGAGCAAACCGCCCGCCTTGATAATGGCTATTTCATTACCCGTCAAATCATGGGTCAAAGTGAGCTGTCTGCCTTCCGATGTCGAGGCCAAAAGAGTCGCCCCGGGCGCGAGAGCGCCAAGCTCGATGCGCAGGACATCGCCCTGGGCCAGTGAGTCGTAGTCGGCCTCGTTGGCGAGCATCAGAGGAAGGATGCCGAAATTGATCAGGTTCGCCTTGTGAATGCGGGCGAAGGACTTGGTCAGAACCACCCGGACCCCGAGATGACGGGGTGCGAGCGCCGCATGTTCGCGGCTGGAGCCTTGTCCGTAGTTGTCGCCGCCGAGGATGAGCCCTTGGCCGGCGGCTTCGGCCCGGGTCACGAAATCCTTGTCCACGCGCTCGAAGACGTGTCTGCTGATGGCCGGAATGTTGGAGCGCAGGGCGGTGATGGCCGCGCCGGCAGGCATGATGTGGTCAGTGGTGATGTTGTCCCCAACCTTGATCACCACGGGCAACTCCAGAACATCCGGCAGCCTGTCGAAGGGCGACAGAGGCACGATGTTGGGCCCGCGCAGGATTTCAACCTCGCCCCCATCCTCGGGCGGGAAGGCGAAAAGATGGCGGATGGACGGCGCCGTGGCCGGCAGGGACGGTTTGGAAACGGTTTTGGTCCAGGTTGCCGGGTCGGTGAACTTGCCGTTCAGGGCGCAAAAAGCGGCGGTGATGGGGCTCACCAGATAAACCTGTCCGTCCTGGGTTCCGCTGCGACCCTCGAAATTGCGGTTGAAGGTCCGGGCGCTGACGCCGCCGCTGGACGGAGAGCCGCCCATGCCGATGCACGGGCCGCAGGAGCATTCCATGAGCCGCCCGCCGGCGTCGAGAATGAGATCAAGCAGACCTTCGCTCATGAGCATTTTGAGAACCTGTTTGGAACCCGGGGACAGGAGCAGGTCGGTGCTTGGGGCGATGTGTTCGTCCTTGAGGATCTGGGCCACGCTCTGCAGGTCCGAGTATGAGGAGTTGGTGCAGGAGCCGATGGCAACCTGATCGACATTCATTCCATCGAGTTCGGCCACGGGGACGACTCTGTCCGGCATGTGCGGCTGGGCGGCCAGGGGCGCAAGCGTGCTCAGGTCGATGACGATTTCCCGGTCATAGGCGGCTCCTTCGTCGGCGGCCAGAGGCGTGAAGTCCTTTTCCCTGCCCATGAGCGCAAGAAATGCGCGGGTCTGCTCGTCGCTCGGAAAGATGGACGCCGTGGCGCCCAGCTCCGCGCCCATGTTGGTGATGGTCGCGCGTTCCGGAACGCTCAAGGTGGCGACGCCCGGACCGTGGTACTCCATGACCGCGCCCACGCCGCCCTTGACGCTCAGGATGCCGAGCAGGTGCAGGATGACGTCCTTGGCCGAGGCGAATCCTGTCAGCTGCCCTTCGAGGCGGATCTTGAAGACCTTGGGCATGGTGATGGTGTAGGGTTCTCCGGCCATGGCCAGGGCCACGGAGAGGCCTCCGGCGCCCATGGACAGGCTGCCGATGCCGCCGGCAGTGGGAGTGTGCGAGTCGGACCCGATGAGCGTCTTGCCCGGAATCGCGAAATTTTCCAGATGCAGCTGGTGACAGATGCCGGTGCCGGGAGGGGAGAAAACGATGCCGTACTTGGCGGCCACGCTGCGCAGGTAACGGTGGTCATCAGGGTTGCGAAAGCCCATCTGCAGTGTGTTGTGATCGACATAGCTGACGGACAGTTCCGTCTTGACCCGGGGCAGGCCGATGGCTTCCCACTGCAGGTAGGCCATGGTCCCGGTGGCGTCCTGGGTCAAAGTTTGGTCTATCTTGATGGCCACTTCGTTTCCGGGCTGCATATCGCCTTCAACGAGGTGCGCCGCGATGATTTTCTGGGTGAGGTTCTGGTTCATGCGCGCTCCTTCAATTTTGCCGTTGAATATCTTTGAAAAAAGGCTCCCAGCCGGAGCTGGGAGCCTGAATCGTTGGGCTTACCAAGTGGATGCAAGCCGCCTGAGCTTGACTTTCAGAATCTGAATTTCAGTATCCAGGCGCAGGTTGTCCTGCTGCAGCCGGAAAATCTCCTCGTGAAAGGTTATTCCGCGCGCGGGATCTTCGCGCTGCAGCAACTCTTTTACCTTGGCCTGGGCTTCGGCCTGCTCGGCCTTGAACCTGCCGATTTCCTTTTCGATGGTCTCAATCTGTTGTGATTCGGATTCGTTTACGCTTTGGCTTGTCATCTTGAGTTTCGTCTACCTGTTCTTCGATCCGTGAGGAATTTATGAAGTTTTGAGGGCTTGGAAGGTTCATGAAAATTTTCCAGAACCAGGGCCAGGCCGAGGAGATATTGTCCGCATTGGTCATGCAGACCCCCGGATGCGTGAAGGATATGAGCGATCCAGCCAGCGTCCAGTATGGGCCGGGACTCTGCCAGGGCGACTCGCTGACTTTCTTGGCGTTGGGCAGTCCCAGCTGCAACAGCCCGGGTTCAATGGCATATCCGGCACCCAGATTCTCGAGCAGGTCCTGGGCGTAATCGACATCCTCGCGCGTGGTGTCCAGTGTGATGGCGCATTGGCCGCGCAATCCCATGGACATGGCCAGCATCAAAGGCAGGTATTCCTGGCAGGAGGTTATGTCTATGGATAGTTTCTGGGGTCTGTTGCCCATGACCGAGGTGATCTGGCCGCCCTGCACGCTGATCCGCAATCCGAATTCGTGCAGGATATCCATGATGTCTTGGAGGTGGGGCGCGTAGTGAGGCCATTTTCCATGCAGGACGACCTTGCCGTCCGTAAAGAACGGAAGGACCAGCAGATGGAGGCTCATCAGCGGATCCACGGGGATATCCACCGCGGAGAGGTCAAGGCTGGTGGACGCCGGAGGTACGATGATGCTCAGGCCCTCGAACTGAAGCTCCGGATTGTGCTCCTGCAGGAACCCGATCCCCTTGCGCAGCAGCTTGCTGTTTGAAAACGATTCATGAAGCTGGATCGAAAGCCCGGATTTGTAGGTGGTGGCCGCGACAACAAGAGCCAGCACGAATTTCTTGGAAACGCCCTTGGGGATGGAGATGGTCTCCGGAAGCTGGCCACTGCTTTCCACCCTGACCGGCAAGCCGTAGCTGTGCGGTTCAACCACCGTCAGCCGGGCGCCAAGCTGAGGCAGAAGGTCCTGCACTGGCCTGACGTCATGAATCTTGAGCTTGGTGGAGCCGGTGAATTTGGCCCGGGTCACCTGCCCGAGGGCAAGGCACAGCAGGAGGTAGAAGTGGAATTTGCTCTGTCCGGCATAGATGATCTTGTTGTCCATGGACCAGGAATCGACGGGCTGGGTTTCGCATTGCCGGTTCTGGAACGTGAGCTTGAACCCGCAGAGATTAAGGGCGTTGATCAGTTCAAGGGAAATGTCGTTTCCTTGGAATGGTGCAATGGTCAGCGGCGAGGAATTCGTAGCTCCAAGAAAAAACATCATGCTGCGCAGGATCTGGTCCCGAGGGGCATCGAGGTCTATTTCCACGGGCTTGCGCCGGGGGAAGAGGCACAGAGGTTTTTCGTTGGAGGAATTGCGCTCGACCCTGGCGTAGGACAGGTTGTTCGAGAGGTGAAAGATTTTTTTGAGAATCTGGGGCTCCAGATTGTCCGCCTTGGATGCGTCGCGCCAGACCTGCCACAGCACTTTTTCCTGGTTGGGATCGGTGATGCCGAGGTTTTTGGAGCGCCTGGTGGATGCCGCCCTGGACAAAAGGTTGGTCCTGGACATGAGAAGGGAAACAAGCTTTTCGTCGAGTTGAGCCAGTTCCTGAGTCAGAGATAGAGTATTATGTTTTTCGGCCATGCGAATTCTTTCAGGCTAGGGAGGTTGATGTTCATGGGTGCATGAACGCATGATGAAAGCTGGTATCAGAGATGTCCATTAACAATAAGACTTTGGGGATTGCAAGCGGTTATTGTTCGATATAAATATAATATGCTAAAATAAAAGGAAAAGCTGAAAGATGACCCAATAATGTCAGATAGCGCCCCATCAATGCCGATAATTCTGACAGGTCAGGTTTGGCGGATACTTGCGTGGTTGATAAAAAAATCACAAAACGGTTGACAAGAAGCTCGTTGAGAAGCAAAAAGGGGTCTCCGTTTTTTTATTTGTGAAAATAAAAACAAACTATATTTAGGAGGATCCACGTTATGGCTCTCGTACCCCCGCATGGTGGAAAAGGTTTGGTTTGCTGTCTGCTTCAGGGTGCCGAACTGGCTGCCGAGCAGAAAAAGGCCGAAGGACTGAAGAAGATCGACATCAGCCCCCGCGCCAAGGGCGACCTGATCATGATGGGCATCGGCGGCTTCAGCCCGCTGAGCGGCTTCATGACCAAGGCCGACTGGAAGTCCGTGTGTGAAAATTTCACCCTGGCTGACGGCACCTTCTGGCCCGTGCCCGTGACCCTGGATGTAGATGAAGAAGTGAAGGTCGGCGAAGAGATCGCTCTGTTCGATCCCAAGAAGGGCGTCTTCATGGCCACCATGAAGGTCACCGAAGTTTACGAAATGACCGATGCCGACAAGAAGTGGGAATGCGAGAAGGTCTACAAGGGTCAGGGCGAAGAGTCCGCCGATGACAAGTTCTGGGAAATCGCTCCCAAGGATCACCCCGGCGTGCAGATGGTTTTGGCTCAGAAGAAATACAACGTTGCCGGCCCTGTCAAAGTCCTTTCCGAAGGCGACTACCGCGACAGATTCCCCGGTTGCTACATGTCTCCGGCCGAAGCCCGCGCCACCTTCGAAGAGAAAGGCTGGAGCAAGGTTGCCGCTCTGCAGCTGCGTAACCCCATGCACCGCTCTCACGAATATCTGGCCAAGATCGCTGTTGAAGTGTGTGACGGCGTTTTCATTCACTCCCTGGTCGGCAACTTGAAGCCCGGCGACATCCCGGCCGAAGTCCGCATCAAGTGCATCGACACCCTCATTGACAAATACTTCGTGAAGGCCAACGTGGTTCAGGGCGGCTACCCCCTGGATATGCGTTATGCCGGTCCCCGCGAAGGCCTGCTGCACGCCACTTTCCGCCAGAACTACGGCGTTTCCGACATGCTGATCGGCCGTGACCATGCCGGCGTCGGTGACTTCTACGGTCTGTTCGAGGCTCAGGAAATCTTTGATCGCGTTCCCAAGAATCTGGGCGCTGGCAAGGATCTGATCACCCAGCCCATGAAGATCGACTGGACCTTCTACTGCTACAAGTGTGACGGCATGGCTTCCCTGCGCACCTGCCCGCACAGCAAGGACGACCGCGTCGTTCTGTCCGGCACCAAGCTGCGCAAGGCTTTGTCCGAAGGCGCCGAGGTTGTTGATCACTTCGGCCGTGACGAAGTCCTCGTCATCCTGCGCGAATACTACTCCACTCTGACCGAGAAGGTCGAAGTGAAGATGCAGGGTGCCGCTTCCGGCGCAGCAATGTAGTTTTGATTTCAACCAACAGGGCGGGCTTTTTGTCCGCCCTGCTGATTTGGTCTTGCGACGTTAAGTCAGGCAAGGCCTATGATTGTCAATATGCGGCTTGACACGGCAAAAGTGCTTTGATAAAAGATTCACAAGCGAAAAGCTTGGGTAAAATTTTTGTTTGTTTCGGGCCTGTGGCTAAGTTGTTTTAAACTCTTTATTCGGAGGAATTATGCCAACCTTTGTTGATCCAGCAAAGTGTGATGGATGCAAGGGCGGTGAAAAGACTGCCTGTATGTACATCTGTCCTAACGACCTGATGATCCTGGACCCTGTAGAGATGAAGGCTTACAATCAGGAGCCGGCCGCTTGCTGGGAATGTTACTCCTGTATCAAGATTTGTCCCCAGGGCGCGATCACCGCTCGTCCGTATGCTGACTTCGCTCCCATGGGCGGTACCTGCATCCCGCTGCGCGGCGCAGAAGACATCATGTGGACCGTTCAGTTCCGCAATGGCGAAGTAAAGCGCTTCAAGTTCCCCATCCGCACCACTGTGGAAGGTTCCATCAAGCCCTTCGAAGGCAAGCCTGAGGCTGGGAACCTGGAAGATGAGCTTCTGTTCACCGAGACCGCTCTGGCCACTCCCAAAGAAGCTCTCGGCAAGAAGATTGAAATCGGTGAAGCAGACCTGAAGGTCACCTTCAAGTCGGCCGTCGCCTAATTCGGCGCTTTAAACGAAAGAAATTTCAGGAGGAACATATGCCTCAGATTCCTGTTAAAGACGTGATCAAGGGTCTGGCCTGCGCAGAGCCCGAAATCGTTGAGATTGATACCGACATTCTTATGGTCGGCGGTGGTATGGGTAACTGCGGAACTGCTTTTGAAGCAGTGCGCTGGGCCGACAAAGTTGGCGGCGACATCAAGATTCTCATGGTTGACAAGGCTGCTGTCGATCGCGGCGGCGCGGTTGCTCAGGGTCTTTCCGCCATCAACACCTACATCGGCGAGAACGAGTCCGACGACTATGTCCGCATGGTCCGCACCGACCTCATGGGCATCGTTCGCGAAGACTTGATCTTCGACCTTGGCCGCCACGTGGATGATTCCGTTCATCTGTTCGAAGAGTGGGGCCTGCCTTGCTGGGTTAAGAAAGACGGCAAGAACCTCGACGGCGCACAGGCCAAGAAAGAGGGCATGTCCCTGCGCACCGGCGCTGCTCCTGTCCGCTCCGGCCGTTGGCAGATCATGATCAACGGTGAGTCCTACAAGGTCATCGTTGCTGAAGCCGCCAAGAACGCTCTGGGTTCCGACCGTTACATGGAGCGCATCTTCATCGTTAAGCTGCTGCTTGATGCCAAGGTTCCGAACCAGATCGCCGGCGCAGTCGGTTTCTCCGTTCGTGAAAACAAAGTGTACGTCATCAAGGCCAAGACCATGTCCGTGGCTTGCGGTGGCGCTGTTAACGTATACCGTCCCCGCTCCACTGGTGAAGGCCTTGGTCGCGCATGGTATCCCGTATGGAACGCCGGCTCCACCTACACCATGTGTGCTCAGGTTGGCGCTGAAATGACCATGATGGAAAACCGCTTCGTACCTGCCCGTTTCAAAGACGGTTACGGTCCGGTCGGCGCATGGTTCCTGCTCTTCAAGGCCAAAGCCACCAACGCCAAGGGTGAAGACTACTGTGTCACCAACCGCGCCATGCTGAAGCCCTACGAAGATCGCGGTTACGCAAAGGGTCACGTCATTCCGACCTGTCTGCGCAACCACATGATGCTTCGCGAAATGCGCGAAGGTCGCGGCCCCATCTACATGGACACCGCCACCGCCCTGCAGACCACCTTCAAGGAACTGTCCAAGGCCGAGCAGAAGCATCTTGAGTCCGAAGCTTGGGAAGACTTCCTGGATATGTGTGTTGGCCAGGCCAACCTGTGGGCAGCCATGAACATCAAGCCCGAAGAACGCGGCTCCGAGATCATGCCCACCGAACCTTACCTGCTCGGCTCCCACTCCGGCTGCTGCGGCATCTGGGTATCCGGTCCTGCAGAGTCCTGGGTTCCTGAAGAATACCAGGTCAAGGCAGCCAACGGAAAGGTCTACAACCGCATGACCACGGTCAACGGTCTGTTCACCTGCGCTGACGGCGTTGGCGCTTCCGGTCACAAGTTCTCCTCCGGTTCCCATGCTGAAGGCCGTATCGTCGGCAAGCAGATGGTTCGCTACGTTGTGGATCACAAGGATTTCACTCCCACGCTGAATCTGTCCTCCGAAGAACTGAAGAAGGAAATCTACCAGCCTTGGTACACCTACGAGCAGTTCAAGGGTGCTTCCACTGATCCGGTAGTCAACCCGAACTACATCTCGCCCAACAACTTCATGATGCGCCTCATCAAGGCCACCGATGAATACGGCGGCGGTGTTGCTACTCTGTACACCACTTCCGACAGACTGCTCGACACCGGTTTCGGCCTGCTCGACATGCTGGAAGAAGACTCCAAGAAGCTGGCTGCCCGCGACCTGCACGAACTGCTCCGTTGCTGGGAACAGTACCACAGACTGTGGACCGTTCGTCTGCACATGCAGCACATTCGTTTCCGTCAGGAAAGCCGTTACCCCGGTTTCTACTATCGCGCAGACTTCATGGGTCTGGACGATGCCAAGTGGAAGTGCTTTGTTAACTCCAAGTTCAACCCGGCCACTGGTGAAACCGAGATCTTCAAGAGACATTACTACCAGATCATCCCTGACTAGTTTATGGGCCAAAAGGCTGCGGGTCCATCCCGCAGCCTTTTTTCTGTATCAGGAAATAGAATGGTCTATGCATGATCTGTAACCTCTGGTAGTTATAGATTATGCTTGGGCCATTCTATTCATTTTTATGGCCTTCAACTTAAGTGCTCTGGGAGGAATCTAATGGCTAGCAACAGCATACTTGTCATAGGTGGTGGCTTCGCCGGACTCACCGCCGCCCTTGAGGCCGCTGAGATCGGTCATGAGGTCTTCATCATCGAGAAGACCCCATTTCTGGGTGGACGTGTTATGCAGCTGAACAAATATTTCCCGAAGCTGTGTCCACCTTCGTGCGGTTTGGAAATTCAGTATCAGCGGATCAAGAACAACCCCAACGTGAAGTTTTTTACCTTGGCCGAAGTGACCAAGGTGGACGGCTCCGTTGGAAATTATGAGGTTACGGTACAGATCAAACCGCGCTACGCTGGTCCCAGCAGCCCCGATCTTTCCGATTTGTGTGACGATCTCTCCACGGAAGTGGTCAATGACTACGAGTTCGGTTTGGCTACGCGCAAGCCAGTCTACATGGACGCGCCTTTTGCTTTCCCACAGCGTTATGTCGTGGACAAGGCCAGCCTGAGCGATTCGGACAAGAGCAAGGTCCAGAAATGCGACTACCTCGATCTGACCGAAGAAGAAAAGACCATCACTTTGAGCGTTGGTTCCATCATCATCGCCACGGGTTGGAAGCCCTACGATGTGACTAATTTGTCCAACCTTGGCGCAGGAGCGGTCAGAAACTGCATTTCCAACATGCAGATGGAACGCCTCGCATCGCCATATGGCCCGACAAACGGCAAGATTCTTCGGCCTTCCGACGGCCGTGAGCCAAAAAAGATCGCTTTTGTGCAGTGCGCCGGCTCCCGTGACGAGAACCATCTGCATTATTGTTCCTACATATGCTGCATGGCTTCCCTGAAGCAGGCACAATATGTTCGCGAGCAGTATCCTGACGCTGAAGTGACCATCTATTACATTGATTTGCGGACTCCTGGACGCTACGACAACTTCGCCAAGAAGATTCTGGCGGATGAGAAGATCTTTGCCGTCAAAGGCAAGGTCGCCGCGGTTGAACAGGACAACGCAGGCGATGACGTGTGGCTCACCGTTGAAGATGCGGTGTCATGCTCCAAGTCTGTCGAACGTTTCGATCTCGTGGTTCTGGCCACAGGAATGCAGCCCAGCCTGGCCGGCGCTTCCCTGCCAATTGATGTCCCGGTTGATGCCGAAGGGTTCATCGTTGGAGGGGAGGAAAAAGGTATTTTCGCCGCGGGCTGTGCCAAACAACCTCTGGACGTTATGAAGTCGGCCCAGTCTGCCACCGGGGCAGCGATGAAAGCGATCCAGACGGTGAGAGGGAGGTAGGTCATGGCCGACAAGATTGGTGTATATTTTGATGAATCAAGCCTTGGCGGGGTTCTCGACATCCAGAGACTGTGCGACGGAGTGCAGAAAAAATGGAGTGATTGCTGCCCCGTAGTCAAGGTACATCCGAGGCTGGCTACCGACGAAGGACGGGCAATGATCCAGGCGGATATCGATGCCGGCCTGATCAATGCTGTCTGCGTTTGCGGTTCTTCGCCTCGCGTGGATTGGGATTTTTACAAGTTCGGGCGGGAGATCCTGGTTGACCGGGTCAACCTGCGCGAACTTTGCGTGCTTTGTTACGAAGATCCGAGCAAGGAAAAGGTCCTTTCAGGCACCACTCCCGAATTGCTTTTCAAGATGGCCAACGACTATGTGAACATGGGCGTGGTCAAATTGCAGAAAGCAGCGGTTCCGGAAGATGGCGGGATCGATGTTGTCAACCGGGTGCTGGTCATCGGCGGCGGTTGGGCCGGCATGAGCGCGGCTCTTGATGTCGCGGCTGTCGGATACGACGTGACGCTGGTTGAAAAGAAAGACATGCTGGGTGGCGCTGCCGCCGGCATGTACAAGACCATTCCTTTTGCATTCCCCTATGACGCGGCTCATGCCACGGGCGTTGAAAAGAAGATTGCCCAGGTGCAGGCCGCCGAAAAGATCGATGTACTTCTCGAATCCGAAATCGCCAGCATCGCCGGCGCTCCCGGCAATTACGAAGTGACCGTGAAGGTTGGCAAGGAAGAGCGCGTCGTGGCGGTCGGGTCCGTGGTTATCGCTACCGGATGGGTGCCGCAGGATACGGCATTCCTGAAGCCGCTCGGCTATGGAACGCTCAAGAACGTGGTCACTTCCCGTGAGTTCGAGATGATGGCCAAGGCTGGCTCCGTGGTGCGCAAGAGTGATGGCGCCAAGCCTGCGAAGGTCATGTTCCTGCTCGGATTCGGCGACAAGCTCGCCCCCTTCGAGGTCAAGGAAGAGGACGCTCGCGCCGCCGCACTGGCCGCGGCAGAGGTCAAGGAGGCCGACGACACCCCCAAGACCAACTTCGTCAAGCAGGACACCTACAAGCATTTGTCCTACAGCTCCGAACTGACTTCGCTGACAGCCCTGAAGCAGGCGAACTACGTACGCGAATTCATTCCCGGCGGAGTGGCCATGGTGGTCTATGAGCACATGATGGTCCCCGGCATGAATGAGCTGTATTACAAGGCCGCGCAGAACGACCCGAGCGTCATGATGACCAAGGGCGTGATCCGCGAGGTTCGGGATGGTGGCGATGGCGACATCGTTGTGGTACTTGAGGACACCCTTCTCGGCGCAAAGGTCGAGATCGAAGTGGACATGCTTGTGCTGCCCACGGCCATGGTGCCCACCACCGCGCTTGATCCGATCCTGAAGCTCCAATATCGGCAGGGCCCGGCCATGCCGGACCTTGAGCTGTTCAGCGGTTACGCCGATTCCAACTACATATGCTTCCCGTACGAAACTCGCCGCACCGGCATTTATGCCGCTGGCACGGTGCGTCAGCCCATGACCATGGCCACGGCCGAGGTCGATGCCTCCGGCGCCGCCCTGAAGGCGATTCAGTGTCTTGAATCAGCGAACAGAGGCATGGCGGTTCACCCGCGTTCGGGCGATCTGTCCTTTCCGAAGTTCAACCTCGTGCGCTGCACCCAGTGCAAGCGTTGTACGGAAGAATGTCCTTTCGGCGCCCTGGACGAGGACGAAAAGGGCAATCCGATGCCCAATACCTCCCGTTGTCGCCGTTGTGGAACGTGCATGGGCGCCTGCCCTGAACGTGTCATCTTCTTCGACAACTACAACGTCGACCAGATCGGATCCATGATCAAGCAGGTCGAGGTTCCCGACGATATGGAAGTGGGCGGTCCGCGCATGCTCATTCTCGCCTGCGAGAACGATGCCTATCCTGCCCTCGACATGGCTGCCCTGCGCGGCAAGAAGTGGAGCCCCTATGTGCGCATCGTTCCGGTGCGTTGCCTTGGTTCGGTCAACACCATCTGGATTGCCGACGCCATGTCCAAGGGCACGGACGGCTGCCTGCTCCTGGGTTGCAAGTACGGTGAAGATTACCAGTGCCATTTCGTCAAGGGTTCGGACCTGTGCAGTCGGCGCATGGCCAACATCGGTGAGACCCTGGGCAAGCTTGGCATCGAAACCGAACGGGTACAGCAGATGCAGGTCGCCATTGACGAATACGACAAGGTTCCCGGCATGATTGACGAGTTTGTTGATGCGATCACCAAGCTTGGTCCCAACCCGTTCAAGGGATACTAGGAGGAGCATGTATGTCCAAAACAATTAAGATTGAGCCTAATCTGCAGTTCGTCAAGGAACTGCAGGAGGTGGGTGGTGCGGATCTCAAGAAGTGCTACCAGTGCGCTACCTGCTCTGTCGCATGCCCCATGTCTCCTGCGGACAATCCCTATCCGCGCAAGGAAATGGTCTGGGCCCAGTGGGGTCTCAAAGACAAGCTGGTCAACGACATCGACATCTGGTTGTGTCACAATTGCGGAACCTGTTCCGAACTGTGTCCTCGCGGAGCAAAACCGGGAGACCTGCTGGCCGCCCTGCGCAACATGACCTACCGCAAGTTGGTGAAGCCTGCCATTATTGGCGAGTGGATGAGTTCTCCCAAGCACCTGCCCATCCTGGCAGGTATTCCGATGGCTATTTTCGCCTTCATCTGGATGATTCGTGCCGCTCTCGTGGGCACCTTCTTTCCGCTCACGGAAGACGGCAAAATCGTTTACGGCAACCTCTTCCCCGGTGATTTCACCATTGACCCCCTGTTCGGACTGGTCGCCATCTTCGTGGCCATCTGCTTCGGGCTTGGAGTCAAGAACATGATCGACGGGTTCAAGGCCAACGTGACCGAGACGTTTGTCATCGGATACAAGAAGCCGACCTTGAAAGACGCGATCATCGCGACGATCAAGTACGATGTCCTCCAGCATTCCCGTTTCAAGAACTGCGTGGACAGCCCCGCGGATGAAGAACGGGTCAAGGGCCATCAGATTCTGTTCTACGGTTTCGTGGCCTGCGCCATTGTCACGTCAATCGTGGCCGTGGCTCACTGGGGCGGCAAGGTCATTCCCCTGCTGGCACCTGTCGGCCATACGCCCATGCCTCTTTGGCACCCGGTCAAGATCCTGGCCAACGTGGGCGCTGTGCTGCTGGTGACCGGTCTCACTCTGCTGACTCGTCGGCGCTTGAATTCGGACACCAAGAAGTCCGTTTCCAACTACTACGACTGGTATCTGCTCGGTGTGATCTGGGTTGTGACCCTGACCGGCATCGGCGCCCAGATCTTCCGTCTGGCAGGCGTCGCGCCCCTGGCCTTCTTCACGTATTATCTGCATCTGGTCAGCATCTTCATGCTGATTGCGTATCTGCCTTGGTCCAAACTTGGGCATTTGGTGTACCGCACCACAGCGCTCATTTATGCACGGTATATTGGTCGTTTGCCCATTGACGAAAAACTCATCGAAGATGACAAAATCTTTGTTATTTAATTAAAGGAGGACACCATGTCTGAAGCTCGCAAGATTTTTCCCATGGATACTTTTGTGGCCTACCTGAAGGGTGATGGCAACGCTTCCGTTGCCGAGATGCTGGGCTACCTGACCCAGAAAGACCTGGATGGCGATTCCACTCCTTTTGCCGCAGCTCTGGCCAAGGCCTGGATTTATGAGCAGCATCCCGAATTGACCAAGATGTCCAAGGGACAGATGGTCGAGCTGGGACAGTCCGTCTCCGTCGCGCCCATGCCTGTCAAGGCCAAGGCCGAAGTTGACGAAGTCTTCGCCAAGCTGGCCGACTACAAGGGCCAGATCAACGCCAAGAGCGCCAAGGTCGACGAACTGACCAAGGCCCTGGCCGCCAAGGACGCGGAGATCGCCGCCCTGAGCGCCAAGGTCAAGGAATTCGAAGGACAGAAGAAGGGCGAAGCCGAAGCTCTGTTCGTGACCACTGAAGCCCGTATCGTCGAATTCACCGGCAAGCTCGAAGCCCTGCTGAAGGAAGTCGAAGAAGTGAAGAAGACCGGCGTGGTTGTCGCAGGCGTGGCCGGCGTTGCCGCTGCCGCCGGCGCTGCTGCTCCCGCCGCTGCCGAAGCCGCTGGCGCTCCTGCCGAAACTGCTGCCGGAACCGATTTCGGTTTCTCCGGCGGATCGCAGGACCCCTTCGCCGATTCCAACTGGTAGAAGCGCACTTGCATCACTGCCTCAAAGGCTCCTCCTCCGGGGGGAGCCTTTTTTTTCAGCCTCACGCGCAGGCTGAAAGCATTGCAAGAAGGGCGTGATTCTGGGAAGTTGCCGGATCAATCACGAGAGCAGGAGGCGATGATGAAATACTGGTTGATGAAGACCGAACCGGGGTGCTTTTCCATCGATGACCTGGAGGGCGCCCCAAACCAGACCTCAAGTTGGGATGGCGTGCGTAATTTTCAGGCCCGCAATTTCATGCGCGACCAGATGAGCGTTGGCGATCTCATCCTTTTTTATCACAGCGTGAAGAATCCTGGCGTGGTTGGTATCGCCAGGGTGACACGTGAAAGCTATCCGGACCATACCGCCCAGGACCCTGGGGATCAGCATTTCGATCCGCGTTCGACGCCTGAAAATCCGTTGTGGTTCATGGTCGATGTGCAGTTCGTAGAGAAATTTGCGCATCCGGTCCCGCTCGGGTCATTGCGCGGCGTGAAGGGGCTGGAAGGGATGGAGCTTTTGAAGAAGGGCTCGCGGCTTTCGGTCATGCCGGTGACGGAAGAAGAGTTCGAGATTGTCACCCGCCTCGGGCGGCAGTGATTTCTTTCCGGATCTGCGGCCCATGGGCGTGTCTCTCGCCGTGAGACTGGCGTTTCGATATTGACGCTGGCGCGCCCAGTAGAGCCTGCTTCTTTATTTTTCCTGATTGCCTTTGTGCCTCAAGGGGGCTTTCCTGAGATAGCGCGCGAGTCCAGACAAAAAAGCTGCGACGTTGTCACGACATGGCTTTGGCTTTAAAAGACGACACTGCAAAAAGCAGCGAAAGAACCTGAGCGTCGTCCCCGCGAGGTGGGAATCCTTTCTTTTCAGGTAGTTAAAAAGGCGTCATCCCCGTTTTCAAGGGGATGACGCCTTTTTGCAGTGACGTCTTTAGAAATGAGGCGTGGGAGACTAGTGCCCCCCACCCAGATATGCCTGCTGCACCTGCTCGTTTTTGAGCAGATTTGCCGCCGTATCAGCCAGTACGATGTTGCCGACTTCCATGACATAGCCCCTGTGGGCCAGCTTGAGGGCGGCCTTGGCATTCTGTTCGACCAGGATGACGGTCACCCCGGTTTTGTTGATTTCCTTGACCGTGTCGAAGATGGATTTGACCAGAATCGGGGCCAGGCCAAGGCTTGGCTCGTCAAGGAGCAGGATCTTGGGATTGGCCATCAGCGCCCGGCCTATGGCCAGCATCTGTTGCTCTCCTCCGCTCAGGGTTCCCGCCATCTGTTTGCGCCGTTCCTGCAGGCGTGGAAAAAGCTCGTAGATCCACTTCAGGCTCTTCTGGATGCGCTCTGTGTTGGTGGACGTGAACGCTCCAAGAATGAGGTTCTCCTGAACGGTCAGGGTCGTGAAGACACGGCGACCTTCAGGACTCTGGGTGATCTTGTGCTTGACGATTTCATGCGCGGGAAGCTTGTGCAGGGCCGTGTCGCGAAAGAAGATCGTCCCTCCGGTGATGCTTACCAGCCCGCTGATGGCGTTGAGGGTTGTCGATTTCCCGGCACCGTTGGCGCCGAGGATAGTAACGATTTCGCCTTCTTCAACTTCGAGGTTGATTCCGTGCAGGGCTTCGACATTGCCATAGTTCACGCGCAGATTCTCAATTTTAAGCAGCATGTGTGGTCCTTTATTCGTCGGAGTCGACACCGAGGTAGGCTTCGATGACACGCGGGTTTGCCTGGATCTCGGCGGGCGTGCCGGACGCGATTTTCGCGCCGTGTTCCAGCACGACCAGGGATGAGCAGACACGCATGACCAGACCCATGTCGTGTTCGATCAAGAGGACCGTGATGCCTCGATCCTGGATGGCGCGGATCAGGCGGATGAGGTCATGGGTTTCCTGGTCGTTCATGCCTCCGGCCGGTTCGTCGAGCACGATGAGTTTGGGCTTGGTGGCAAGGGCGCGGGCGATTTCAAGGAGTCTTTGATTGCCGTAGGACAGGTTTTTGGCCTTGTTCTGCCATTCATGGGACAGGCCCACGAATTCCAGTTCGGCCATTGCCTGGCGCATGGACTCATGTTCCTCGCGTCGCTGGGTCGGTGTTCGGAACATGGCCGCCAGTGAGCCCGAGTGCATGCGGCAATGGCCGCCCGCGAGCACATTTTCAAGGACGCTCATGTTCTGAAACAGGCGAATGGTCTGGAAGGTGCGGGCTATGCCCCTTTCCACGATGGTGTGGGTGGGCAGGCCGACAAGGTTCTGGCCGTCAAAGAGGACCGTGCCCGTGTTGGGCTGGTAGTTGCCGGTGATGAGGTTGAAAACGGTAGTCTTGCCTGCGCCGTTGGGGCCGATGAGACCGACGATGCTGCCTGCCTCGACATCAAAGGAAACCTCGTTGACAGCCATGAGACCGCCAAAGTTCTTGCTCAGGTTTTCTATGGAGAGCAGCGTCATTTGCGACCTCCGGCGGGAAGAAGGCTGGCGACGTCATACTTCTTGGGACCGGGCGGAAGCAGGCCCTGATTCCGGAAGATCATCATGAGCACCATGGCCGCGCCGAAGACCAGCATGCGGTATTCGGCCAGACCTCGAAACAGTTCGGGCAGCCCGACCAGGAGAAACGCTCCCAGGATTACGCCGGGAATGCTTCCCGCCCCTCCCAGGATGACGATGGTGAAAAGGACCACGGATTCGGCGAAGGAAAACGACTCAGGGGCGATGATGGTCATCTTGGATGCGTAGATGGTTCCGCACATGCCGGCCCAGACAGCGCCGATGATGAAAGCCACCAGCTTGTGATGGGCGACGTTTATTCCGCTTCCTCCGGCGGCCACTTCATCCTCCTTGATGTACATGAGCGCCCGTCCGAAACGGGAATGCTCAAGCCGCAGCAGGAGAAAAATGGTCACGGCCGCGAAACCCCAGATCAGGTAAAAGAACTGGTCCGGTTTGGATATCTTGTACCCGAAGACCGTCGGGCGGCTGATTCCGAAGATGCCGTTGGCCCCGCCGGTGATGTCGAAGACGTTGTTGATGAGCGCGATGCGCACGATCTCGACGATTCCGATGGTGACGATCAGCAGATAATCCCCGCGCAGGTGGATGATGGGTCTGGCCACGATCATGGCGAAGATCCCGGCCATTATCCCAGCCATAGGCATGCTCCACAGCACGGGAATCCCGAAGGTGGTGTTCAGGATGGCCGTGGTATAGGCGCCGATGGCGTAGAATGCGGCGTGCCCCATGTGGAAAAGGCCGGCATGGCCGAGGATGACATTGAGGCTCAGGGCCAGAATTGCGTAAAGTCCGACATTGTTGAAGACGTCGGTCCAATAGGCGTTCAGAAACAGCGGGCATGAGGCCATGAGCAGGGCAAAAATGAAGTAGTAGAGGACATTACGTGATTTCATACTTTCTCAGCCACCCTTTCTCCTAGAAGGCCCGTGGGCCTGACAATGAGGATAAGGATCAAGACGCAAAAGGCGATGGCGTCTTTCCAGGCGATGGAAATATACGCCGCGCCAAGGGCCTCGATGACGCCCAGCAGCAAGCCGCCGACCATGGCCCCGGGAATGTTGCCGATGCCGCCCAGGATGGCCGCGGTGAAGGCCTTGAGGCCGAACATCCAGCCCATGCTGAAATTGATCTGCCCGTAATACAGGCCGACCATGAGACCGGCCGCGCCGCCAAGCGCCGGGCCGATGCAGAAGACCAGCATGATGACCCGGTCGACGTTGATGCCCATCAGCTTGGCCGCGCCCTGGTCGATGGCGGCGGCCCGGATGGCCGTGCCGATCTTGGTCTTCTGTATGAAGAAATACAGCGCCGCCATGAGCACAAGGGACGTCGCGAACATGATGATGCGCATGACCGGGATGTCCAGGCCCATGATGTTCACGGCCGTCTTGGGCAGGATGTTGTGCGGATAGACCAGGAATTTTGGGCTGTAGATGGCCATGATCGCATTTTGAAAGAAGATGGACGCACCGAGGGCTGAAACCACGGCTGAAAGCCGGGGCGACTGGCGAAGCGGGCGGTAGGCCACGCGCTCCAGTATCGCGCCGATGATGGCGACCAGGATCATGACCATGATGGCCAGCAGAATCACGGCGGGCAGCGGTCCGATTTTGTCGAAAAGGCCCATGGAGACGAGCAGGGTAAGGCCAAGGTAGGCGCCGATGGTGAAAAGATCGCCGTGGGCGAAATTGATCAGCTTCAGGACCCCGTAGACCATGGTGTACCCGAGGGCGATCAGGGCATAGATGCCCCCGACGGCCAGTCCATTGGTCAGTTGTTGAAAAAATTCTTCCATGATGTGTGTCGGGGCAAGATGTTGAAAAAAAAGGGCTCCTCCCTGAAGAGGAGCCCTAGCTTTTTACGGCTGCAGAACAAAGGCTCCGGCGGCGTCGACCTTGTACACGCGGTACAGGTCGCCAACGCGGTCACCCTTTTCGTTGAAGGAGATCTTGCCGGTCAGGCCGGAAAAATCCTTCATTTCATTCTTCATGTAGGCGGCCAGCTTTTCGCTGGAGGTGTCCTTGGTCTGGGCGACGGCTTCGGCGATGACGCGGTAGGCGTCGCCGGCCAGCACTGCCCATACGGAACCCGGGGCGTTGCCGTAGGCGGCCTTGTAGGCGGTCATGAAATCCTTGGCTTCGGGGGTGTCCAGATCAGCCGGGACAGGGGGGCTCAGGAACATGAAACCCTCGGCGGCCTGGTTGCCGGCGATCTTGACCAGATCGGGGTTGTTGGTCGCGTCGCCGCCGATCATGGGCACGTTCCAGCCCATTTCCATCTTCTGGCGCAGGAGCATGCCGGCCTCGGGATAGTAACCGGTGAAGAAGATGACTTCGGGGGCGGCGGATTTGATCTTGGTCAGGATTGCGTTGTAGTCGCGCTCGCCGGGAGTCAGCGCGTCGTAGAAGGCGATGGTCTTGCCCGAGGCTTCAAGCAGGGACTTGGCTTCGTCGGCCAGACCCTTGGCGTATGAGGTGTTGTCGTGGAGGATGGCGATCTTGCTGAAACCGAGTTCGCCCAGGGTCTTGGCGGCAACCATGCCCTGCTCGTCATCGCGGGGGCAGGTGCGGAAGAAAAGAGGCAGGCTCTTTTCGGACAGGCGGATGGCCGTGGAACCGGTGGCGACCTGGAGGATGCCGGACTCGGCATAGATGTTCTGGGACGCTTCTGTGACGGACGATCCGTAGGTGCCGATAACCGCGGAAATTTCCTTGGTGGTCAGGCGGGTTGCGGCCAGGGCTGCCTGACGCGGATCACCGCCGTCGTCCTCGACCACGATCTCGACCTGGTTGCCGTTGATTCCGCCCGCCTTGTTGGTCTCGGCGGCCAGCAGTTCAACGATCTGTTTCATGTCCTGACCTTCGCTGGCCCAGGAGCCCGTCAGGGGGCACATGAGGCCGATGCGGATGGTTTCGGCCCAGGCGGAGCCCAGGGTCAACGCCACGAGGGCCAGGGTCAGGAAACCAAGTGTACACAGTTTTTTCTTCATGAAGTCCTCCTTGAAGGTTGCAGAGCCCTTGGGTTCGCAGGGTGCGAACCGGTTTTAGGTAAGATATGAAACCGGAGAGTCCGGATAACCCCTTTGAGGGACGCATGAAAAACAAGGGATGGAAAACGATAAAGCAGGAATTAATTTGTAAAAAATGTAAAATTCGACTACATGAGAAGCGTTGGAAAATCAATTTTTTTCCAAAAAGAGACAAGTGCTCGCATGAAAAAGTGTCTGCCTGACGATTATTCGATTTAAGCGCTGTCATTTAAAATTTTATTCAAAATGTGTGTGCGGAGCAAGGTTTTTTGCGCATGTTTGGCTAAATGGCTTTGACTCTGCCGGTCGCGGCATGCGCAAGGTGATTCAATTTAAAAGAGTATCGATCAGGCGAATTCGCGTGCGGGTCCGCCGGAAAACAAAAAAGGCCCGCCAGGAACGAGTCCTGGCGGGCCGCAAAGGCAGGCGCGGGGGAGGGGCGATCAGATGATCCAGTCGTCGTCCTCTTCGATGGGCGCGAAGCCGCGGCGCATGGTGTTTTCGCAGACGAGTCTCGGGTCCATGAACTGCAGCAGGTAGTCCGGGCCGCCGGCCTTGGAGCCTATGCCGGACATGTTGAAGCCGCCAAAGGGGTGGCGTTCCACCAGCGCGCCGGTGGAGCCGCGATTGAGGTAGAGGTTGCCGACGTTGAACTGTTCGCGGGCCTTTTCGAGGTGCTTGGGGCTGCGCGAGAATACGGCTCCGGTCAGGGAGTAGCGCGTGGAATTGGCCCACTCGATGGCCTGGTCGAAGTTCTTGACCTTCATGACCGCAAGGACGGGACCGAAGACCTCTTCCTGGGCGATGCGGTGCTCGGGGGTGATGCCCTCGACGATGGTCAGGGGCGCGTAATACCCGCTGTCCGGGACAGGGCTCGAGTACAGGAGCTTGCCTTCGCTGGTGGCGATGCCGATGTATTTGAGCACGTTCTGCTGGGCCTTGTCGTCCACCACCGGCCCCATGAAGTAGGTCGGGTCCTCGGCCGGTCCGATGGCCAGGGACTTGGCTCCTTCCACCAGACGTTCGATGAACTTGGCATAGATGGGTTCGACGACGATGACACGGGAACAGGCCGAGCATTTCTGACCCTGGAAGGCAAAGGCCGAGTGCAGGACTTCCCTGATGGCCTCGTCCAGATCGGCGTCGTCATCGATGATGATGGCGTTCTTGCCGCCAAGTTCGGCGATGACCTTCTTGATCTGCTTCTGGCCGGGATGAACCACGGACGCCTTGTTGATGATGCGGTGGCCTACTTCCATGGATCCGGTGAAGGCGATCAGCGCGACGTCGGGATGTTCGACAAGGTAGTCGCCCATGACCGAGCCCCTGCCCGGCACATAGTTGAACACCCCGGCCGGTAGGCCGGCCTTGCGGAAGATTTCGGACAGGGTGAAGCCGACCACGGAGGACGGTCCGGCCGGCTTGTACAGTACGGGATTGCCGGCGACGATGGCGGCCGAGCTCATGCCGCAGCTGATGGCCAGCGGGAAGTTCCAGGGGGCGATGACGGCCGCGATGCCCTTGGGCTGGTACATGAGTTGGCTCATCTCGCCCGGGGCCCGGCCCATGCGCTGGGGTTTGCCGAAGCGGATCATCTCGCGGGCGTAGTATTCCATGAAATCAATGGCTTCGGCCACATCGGCCTGGGCCTGATCATACTGTTTGCCCACTTCGAGGGTCTGCCAGGCGCACAGGGTGAAGATCTCCGTGCGTGCGATTTCGGCAGCCTTGAGCAGATATCCGGCCCGTTCCTCGGGAGACAGCGCTTTCCAGGCCGGAGCGGCCTTTTTGGCGGCTTCGATGGCCAGATCGATTTCCTTGGTGGAAGCCTGGCAGATGGTGCCGATGACTTCGTTCGGGTTGGCCGGATTGACCGACTGCAACGTGTCGGCCGTGCGCACCTCCTGGCCGCCGATGACCAGCGGATATTCCTTGCCCAGCTGCGTGCGCACCACGGCGAGTGCATCCACGAAGGCCCGGCGTACGGCCTCCTGGGTGAAATCGGCGAAGGGCTCGTTCTCGAAGCGGGTGAGGCCCTTGATCTCCGGATCGGCCCCGGGGCGGCGCTGGGCTTTTTCCCGTTCGACGGTAGCCACCGGGTTTTCCATCAGGCGCTCCACCTCGGCCTCCTCGGCAAAGGATTGGCGCAGGAAGGATTCGTTGGCCGTGTTTTCAAGCAGGCGGCGCACCAGATAGGCCATGCCGGGCAACAGATCGCCATAAGGGGCATAGAGGCGCACGCGCTTGGCCACTTTCATTAGCCCTTTGCGCACGGGCTCGGCCATGCCGTAGAGGACCTGGAACTCGTAGCGCTCATCGGGCACGTTCAGGGCCTTGGCAGTCTCCATGACCGCGGCGATGGTGCGGATATTGTGCGAGGCGCAACCGAAATGGCAGATGTCGTGGTTTTCCAGGATGACCTTTGCCTGGCGTTCATAGGCGGCGTCGCTCTCGGCCTTGATGGTCCAGACCGGGATGTCCCAGCCGTTTTGCTTGGCGATGACGGTCTCGGAATCCCAGTAGGCGCCCTTGACCAGGCGGATGGAGATGGGCAGGCCCTGGGCTCTGGACCAGGCCAGAAGATCGGCCAGATCCTTGTCCGTGTCCTTCAGGTAGGCCTGCAACACGATGCCCAGATGCGGGTAGTCGCGGAATTCCTCGCTGGAGCGCAGACGGCGGTACACCTCAAGAGTGATGTCCTTGAATTTGTACTGCTCCATGTCGATGCGCATGAAGCCGTTCATTTCCTTAACCTTGCGCAGGATCGTGGCCAGGCGATTTTCGATGCCCCGGACCGAGCCCTCGAAGTCCTTGGGCGACGCCTGGGAGAAGAGAGCCGTGGGCTTTACGGAAATGTTGACCTTGGGCGCATGTCCCCAGTCCAGCTCTCCGCCGCCGAGGGCCGCCCAGGAGGCGTGCTCCTTTTTCAGGGCGTCCAGGAGTTCGATGTATTCGTTCAGATAGGCTTCGGATTCGATCTCGCTGACCGACGCTTCGCCAAGGATGTCCACCGTGAAGGCGAAGCCGTCCTTGCGGATTTTCTTGAGGTTCTTCATGGCGTCGGAGGTATTCTCGCCGATGATGAACTGCTTGGCCATGCCCTCGATGTTGGAGCGGATGGTCTTGGCCATGAGCCCGGCGGCCAGCTTGCCGCCAAGGCCGGAGCCCATCGCCCCCGCGCCCCATTTCAGGACTTTGGGCACGTCCTGGTCGTCACCGGCGAAATATTCGTCGATGTGCCGGGTCAGGGAGTCGGAGGTGTTCAGGTAGGGCAGGACGTCCACAAAGCGGAACAGCTGCACCTTGAAGTTCTCGTTCTTCATGGACCAGTCCATGACCTTGCCGGTCCACCAGCCCTTGTTGAAAATGGAAGGGGCTTCGCCGGAGATGCTGGCAAAAAATTCCTTGCCACGGTCGCTGATCTTTTTGTCCAACACCATACTGTCCATTTTTGACTCCTGGATTTTAGAACTGGTTTATTTTGGGGCTTTCCTGGGGTTTTTGCACGCGATGAACTGCAGGGACAGGGCCTGGGTCTCTTTTAGGGTGTCGAGCACCAGGGTGGTCCGGCTGTCACGAACTCCGGGTATTTCGCCGAACTGCTTCATGAGCTGGGCCAGCGTTTCCGTGCTGCTGACCCGGGCCTTGACCAGATAGTTGTACTCCCCGGCGGTCCAGTGCACTTCCTGCACCTCGTCGATTTCGGCCAGCTTTCTGCCGATCTCCGAGCTGCCGACCGAATCGGAGGTCTTGATCTGGATGAAGGTGGAAAGGGAAATCCCTAAGGCCTTGGGGTTAAGGCGCACTTCGTATTTATCGATGACGCCCTTCTGTTCGAGTTTCTTGACCCGTTCCAGCACGCCGGACGGAGCCATGCCGATCTGGCGGGCCAGTTCGGCATTGGTGATCTTTCCGTTCTCTTGAAGGATATTCAGGATCTCGATATCTGTGCTGTCTAACATTGTTGTTCGCCTCTTGGTTTGGGAATATAATTCTTGAGAAGATCTTCGTCAATGAAGATTGCCATAATTGGAGAATTGCGTGTGTCTCTTTGCAAAGGGCTTTCCAGGCTCTGCCGGGCCGGATGTGAGTAAGCGATCAATCTCGAATAATATTCGCAAAGAACATCGAAGAAAAGAATAAAAGCTCAAAAACAATAAATTCAGGATCCGGATCGCAAATTTTTGGCGGCGAAATGAGTATTACGTATTTGACATGCGCGTTCGGGAACCGGGGGCGGGGTTGGTCCGGGAGTGAATTTTTCCGTGATTTGGCGGTGATGGATGGGTCTGCGGGGTGTGCATAACCAGTGTTTGACCTTCCAGTGTACTGTGTTTAATGTACCCGGGCCTCATGAGTGTGGGCACGACGGCTGTCAGGCCGCCTGCGCTTCTGGAGCGATTTCCAACATATAACCCACCCAATCATCCATGCCCAAGAGAACAGATCTCAAGAAGATAATGCTCATCGGCTCGGGCCCCATCGTCATCGGACAGGCCTGCGAGTTCGACTATTCCGGGACCCAGGCCTTGAAGGCCCTCAAAGAAGAGGGCTACGAGGTCATCCTGGTCAACTCCAACCCGGCGACGATCATGACCGATCCGAACCTGGCCGACCGGACCTACATCGAGCCCATCGAGCCCGAGACCGTGGCCCGCATCATTGAAAAGGAACGCCCCTGCGCCCTTCTTCCGACCCTTGGCGGCCAGACCGGCCTGAACACGGCGGTGGCCGTGGCCGAGAACGGGGTCCTGGAGAAGTACGGAGTGGAACTGATCGGCGCATCCCTGCCGAGCATCAAGAAGGCCGAGAGCCGCCAGCTTTTCCGCAAGGCCATGGAGAATATCGGCCTCAAGGTTCCAAAGAGCGGCATCGCCCGCACCCTGGACGACGTCCGCGAGTGGGGCGACAAGCTCAAATTTCCCATCATTGTCCGCCCGGCGTACACCCTCGGCGGCACCGGCGGCGGCGTTGCCTACAACAAGGAAGACCTGGAGCGCATCGCCCAGCAGGGCCTGGCGGCCAGCCTGACCTCCGAGGTCATGCTGGAGGAGTCGCTTCTGGGCTGGAAGGAGTACGAGCTCGAAGTCGTGCGCGACAAGAAGGACAACTGCGTCATTATCTGCTCCATCGAAAACCTTGATCCCATGGGCGTGCACACCGGCGATTCCGTGACCGTGGCCCCGGCCCAGACCCTGACCGACGACGAATACCAGAAAATGCGCGACGCCTCCCTGGCCATCATGCGCGAGATCGGCGTCGAGACCGGCGGTTCCAACGTGCAGTTCGCGCTGAATCCTGCCAACGGCGACATGATGATCATCGAGATGAATCCGCGCGTGTCGCGTTCCTCGGCCCTGGCGTCAAAGGCCACGGGGTTCCCCATCGCCAAGATCGCGGCCAAGCTGGCCATCGGCTACACCCTGGACGAACTGCAGAACGACATCACCCGCGAGACCATGGCCGCCTTCGAGCCGACCATCGACTACGTGGTCATCAAGATTCCCCGTTTCACCTTCGAGAAATTTCCCGGCGCCGAAGATTATCTGACCACGGCCATGAAGAGCGTGGGCGAGACCATGGCCATCGGCCGGACCTTCAAGGAAGCCCTGCAAAAGGGTCTGCGCTCCCTTGAGACCGGCTACCCCGGACTGGGCAAGACCTTCGACGGACAGCTGCCCGACATCGAGGACACCCTGGCCGGGCTGCGCAAGCCCAACTCCCGCCGCCTCTATCAGCTGCGCGACGCGTTGCTGTCCGGCATCTCCGAGGAGGAGATCTTCGCGGCCTCGGCCATCGATCCCTGGTTCATTCGCCAGTTCAAGGACATCGTGGATTTCGAGGGCGTACTCAAGAACGTCGGCCTGCAGGGAAATCTGTCCGTGGACAATCCCGATTTCGTGACGGTGCTGCGCGACGCCAAGGCCATGGGTTTTTCGGACCGGCAGCTGGCCACGATCTGGAAACGCGGCGAGCGCGACATCCGGTCCATGCGCAAGGAAGCGGGCATCATCCC
Source organism: Desulfomicrobium norvegicum (assembly GCF_900114595.1). Lineage (NCBI taxonomy): Bacteria > Pseudomonadati > Thermodesulfobacteriota > Desulfovibrionia > Desulfovibrionales > Desulfomicrobiaceae > Desulfomicrobium > Desulfomicrobium norvegicum. The sequence goes on from NZ_FOTO01000002.1 coordinate 283,760, forward strand.
CTCCTATAAGCTGGTCGATACCTGCGCCGCCGAATTCGAGGCCTACACCCCCTACTATTATTCGACCTACGAAACCGAAAACGAGGCTCGAGTCTCGGACAAGCGCAAGGTGGTCATCCTCGGCGGTGGCCCCAATCGCATCGGTCAGGGCATCGAGTTCGACTACTGCTGCGTGCATGCTTCCTACGCCCTGCGCGAAATGGGCATCGAATCCATCATGGTCAACTCCAACCCCGAGACCGTCTCGACCGACTACGACACCTCGGACCGGCTCTATTTCGAGCCCCTGACCCGCGAGGACGTGCTGGCCATCATTGAGCAGGAAAAGCCCGAGGGCGTCATCGTGCAGTTCGGCGGGCAGACTCCGCTCAATCTGGCCGTGCCGCTTTTGCGCGAGGGCGTGCCGATTCTGGGCACCTCGCCGGATTCCATCGACCGCGCCGAGGACCGCGAGCGTTTCCAGGCCCTGCTCAAGAAGCTCGACCTTCTGCAGCCCAACAACGGCACCGCCATGAGCATCGAGGAGGCCGTGATCGTGGCCGCCCGCATCGGCTATCCGGTGGTGGTCCGCCCCTCCTATGTGCTGGGCGGCCGGGCCATGGACATCGTCTATGACGAAAAGGACCTGCGTACCTATTTCGACAAGCACGTCACCGTTGTGCCGGATCATCCCATCCTGATCGACAAGTTCCTGGAGAACGCCATCGAGATCGACGTCGACGCCGTCAGTGACGGTGAGGACACCTACGTGGCCGGGATCATGGAACACATCGAGGAAGCGGGCATTCATTCCGGCGATTCGGCCTGCGTGCTGCCCCCGCACACCGTCGGCAAGATGTGGATTCAGGAGATCGAGCGCCAGACCAAGGCCCTGGCCAAGGAGCTGGGCGTGGTCGGACTCATGAACATCCAGTTCGCCCTCAAGGACGAACAGGTTTACATTCTCGAAGTGAATCCCCGCGCCTCGCGCACCTCCCCATTTGTTTCCAAGGCCACCGGCGTGCCCCTGGCCAAGCTGGCCACGCGGGTCATGATGGGCGAAAAGCTTGCCGATCTGAAACCCTGGGACATGCGCAAGGGCGGCTATTACGCGGTCAAGGAGGCGGTCCTGCCGTTCAACCGCTTTCCCGGCGTGGACGCCCTGCTCGGACCGGAAATGCGCTCCACCGGCGAAGTCATGGGCATCGACCCGTCTCTCGGACTGGCCTTCATGAAGGCCCAGCTCGCGGCCGGGCAGTTTCTGCCTGCGTCCGGGTGCGTGTTCATTTCCGTCAACGATCATGACAAGAGCGGGATCATCGTACCGGCCAAGACTTTCCAGAAGCTCGGCTTCACCATCATGTCCACTCGCGGCACGGCGGCCTTCCTGGCCGGGCACGGGGTCGAGTGCCAGGTTGTGAACAAGGTCTACGAGGGGCGGCCCAACGTCATCGATCACATCAAGAACGGAGACATACAGCTGGTCATCAACACGTCTTCCGGCAAGCGCACCAAGGAGGACTCCTCGGAGCTCCGCCGGACCACGGTCATGTACGGCCTGCCCTACACGACCAATCTGGCCGCGGCCAAGGCGCTGGCCATGGCCATCAAGGAGCGCAGCACCTCCGGGCTCGACGTGAAATGCCTGCAGGAATATTACAAGGAATCTGGCCGGGATTTCTAACCTCCGGACACCGGAGATCAGGGATTTTGGTGCAAAGCTCAGGGCCAATCGTGGCCCTGGGCTTTTGCGCATTCAAGAACACCTACACGGAACGTGAAGCAATATGAAAAAGGAAGCCTGCGGATTATTTGGAATTTATGGCCATCCGGAAGCGGCGCGCATGACCTATTTCGGTCTTTATGCCTTGCAGCATCGCGGTCAGGAAAGTGCCGGCATCATCACCTGGGACGGGCAGACCATCCGCGAGCAGCGCGGCATGGGACTGGTCGCCGACGTGTTCGAGGAACGTCACCTCGGGCACCAGCTCAAAGGGAGCGTGGCCATGGGCCACATCCGCTATTCCACCACCGGGGCCTCGCTCATCCGTAACGCACAGCCCTTCAAGGTCACCTACAAGGGCATCAATCTGGCCCTGGCCCACAACGGAAATCTGGTCAACACCATCTCGCTGCGTGAAGAGCTGGAGAATCAGGGCACGATCTTCCAGACCACCATGGACAGTGAAGTGATCATGCATCTGGTGGCCAAATACATGAACGGCGGCACTCCCGAGGAGGCCATCGCCAAGGCCTGCAGCCGCATCCAGGGCTCCTACAGCCTGCTCTTCATGGTCGATCAGAAGCTCATCGCCGTGCGCGATCCGTGGGGTTTTCGGCCTCTGTCCCTGGGCCGCGTCGGAGATGCCTACGTACTGGCCTCCGAGACTTGCGCCTTTGACCTGCTTGAGGCCGAGTACCTGCGCTGTCTGGACCCGGGCGAGATGCTGGTCATCGAGGACGGGCGGATGATGTCGCACCGCTACATGGAGCCCGCCGAGAAGCAGAGTTCCTGCATTTTCGAGCTCATCTATTTCGCGCGGCCTGATTCCCTGGTTTTCGACCAGGAAGTCTACAACGCCCGCAAGAGCATGGGCAAGATTCTGGCTCAGGAATGCCCGGTTGAAGGCGATTTCGTCATGCCCTTTCCGGATTCGGGCGTGTATGCGGCCGTGGGCTACGCCCAAGAGTCGGGCCTGCCGTTCGAGGCCTGCATGATCAGAAACCATTATGTCGGCCGGACTTTCATCCAGCCGACCCAGGGCATGCGTGACTTTTCGGTTCGCGTGAAGCTCAATCCGGTGAAGTCCATGATCAAGGGCAAGCGCGTGGTTATTGTCGAGGATTCCATCGTGCGCGGCACGACCATCCGCACCCGCGTCAAGCAGCTCCGCGAACTGGGCGCCAAGGAAATCCACATGCGCGTCAGCTGCCCGCCGATTCGCTATCCCTGCTACTACGGCATCGATTTTTCCTCCAAGGGCGAGCTCATCGCGGCCAATCATTCCGTGGCCGACATCGGGCGCTATCTGGGCCTCGACAGCCTGCACTACATCACCATCGGCGGACTGCTCAAGGCGGTGCGCGGGCCCGAAAACTTTTGTCTGGCCTGCTTCAACGGAGCCTATCCGGTTCTGCCCGACGGAGGCATCGGCAAGCTCTCCTTGGAGTGTTGCTAGATGCCTAGTGCAAGCACGCAGAAAGACTGGCTGGCCAAGGCCCGGGAGGTGCTCGACATCGAGACTCGCGGCCTGGCCGCTGTTCGTGACCGTCTGGACGACTCCTTTGTGCGCGCCCTCGGGATCATGGCCGGGTGCTCGGGCCGGGTGGTGATCACGGGGCTTGGCAAGTCCGGCCTGGTCGGGCGCAAGATCGCCGCGACCCTGAGCAGCACCGGCACTCCGTCCTTTTTTCTGCATCCGGTGGAAGGTGCGCACGGGGATCTGGGCATGATCCGTCACGAAGACGTCATCGTTGCCATCTCCAATTCCGGTGAGACCGACGAGCTGAACAACATCCTGCCCAGCCTGAGGAGCCTGGCCGGGCATGTCATCTCCCTGACCGGGGGAACGCAATCGACCATGGCCCGGCTGTCCGACGTGGTCATCGACACCTCGGTGCCTTGCGAAGCCTGCCCACACGGGCTTGCCCCCACGGCCAGCACCACGGCCACCCTGGCCGTGGGAGACGCCCTGGCGGTCTGCCTCATCGAGTGGAAGTCCTTTGCCCTGGACGACTTTCGCCGTTTTCATCCCGGGGGGGCCCTGGGTCAGCGCCTGACCCGAAAGGTCGAAGAGCTGATGCGTTCCTCCCAGCTGCCCGTGGTGCCCAGCGGGGCATCCCTGGGACAGGCCCTTGAGGTGCTCAACGCGGGCCGCCTGGGCTGCGTGTGCGTGCTGGACGCAGGGGGGCATCTGCTGGGCCTTTTGACCGACGGCGATGTGCGCCGCCTCGTCTGCGCGAACCGGCTGGTTCTGGACGCCGTGATCGATTCAGTCATGACCGCGTCGCCCCTGCATGCCACCTGCGGACAAAAAGCCGCCGAAGTCCTCGATATCATGGAGTCCCGGGCCATCACCGTGTTGCCCGTGGTCGCCCCCGACCAGACCCTGGCCGGCATGGTGCACATGCATGACGTGCTGGGGCAGGGCCGGGTCAAGTTTTCGCGTTCCTGAAAAGAGGGCCGCGTCCTTTCACACACATTTTTTCCAAACAAATATGAACGATACATCCATTATACATCCAGATGTCTGCGGCCGCTGCGCTGCCAGAGGCCGGACTTGCTGCACGGTCGCAAGCGGGGACGAGGAATTCTGTTTTCCCATCTCCATCCCTGAAATGAACGCCATCCGTGGCGCCGGGCAGGGCGGGGAAGATTCCTTCGTCCTGGTCGCCAACACACCCGGCTTTGTCGAACAGCTCGATTTTCTCATGCCGGAGCGCGACATCGCGGCCGCATTTCCCAGGCAGGGCTCGCATTGGCGATTGGCCACCACCCCGCAAGGCGAATGCACCTTTCTGGGGCGCGACGGATGCGTTCTGAATCGGAGCGTGCGGCCGATCTACTGCCGGCTTTTTCCGCTGTGGCAATTTCACGGGCAGCTGACCTGGTTCACCGCCGCCGAATGCCTGGCCAATGAGGAATGCCCCTCCCTTGCGACCATGATCGAGGCCATGAATACAAGCAGCACGGAGGTCAGGGCCCTGTTTGGCGAAATGTGCTCGAAGCTCGGGCTTGAGCCGGACGCAAAGGTGAAGTCATGAAAGTTCTGAAGATATTCCTGGTGCTGATTGTGCTGGGCGTGTTTCTTGCCGCCGGCGCGGGAATTGGCCTCTATTACTGGGCCCAGGAGGATTTGCCCGGATTCACGAAGCTCAGCGACTATTCTCCGGCCCTGGCCACGACGGTCCGGGCCCGGGATGGCCGGATTCTCGGATATTTCTACCGCGAGAAGAGATTTCTCATTCCCCTGTCGATGATGAGCCCGATCACGGTCAAAGCCTTTCTGGCGGCCGAGGATTCCGGATTCTATCAGCACGAAGGCGTGGATCTGCCGGGAATTTTCCGGGCGGCTGTGAAGAACTTCATTGCCGGGGGCATCGTCCAGGGCGGTAGCACCATCACCCAGCAGGTCATCAAGTCCATGCTGCTCACGCCCGAACGCAGCTACGAACGCAAGCTCAAGGAAGTCATCCTGGCCTATCGCCTGGAGAAATATCTGAGCAAGGACGAGATCCTGACAATCTATCTCAATCAGATCTACCTTGGTGCCAAGGCCTACGGAGTGGAGGCGGCCGCAAGGGAATATTTCGGCGTGAACGCCTCCCAGCTGAGTCTTGCCCAGGCCGCATTGCTGGCCGGCCTGCCCAAGGCTCCGTCGCGCTATTCGCCCTACGGCAACCCCGAGCGGGCCAGGGAGCGTCAGCTCTATGTCCTCGCCCGGCTGAGGGATCTGGGTTGGATCGACCGCGGCGAATACGAAGCCGCCGTAAACGAACCCCTCGTTTACGGGGCGCAGGAAGATCCGTCCTGGAAAGTGGGCCCCTACTATCTCGAGGAAGTGCGGCGGCAGCTGGTCGAGAGCTATGGCGAGGACATGGTTTACGGCGGTGGTCTTCAGGTACGCACCGCCATGGACATGGACCATCAGGTCGTTGCCGATCAGGCCCTTAAGGCTGGCTTGGTCGAAACCGCCAAGCGTCATGGCTGGCAGGGGCCGGTCAGGCATATTGACGAGGGCGAGTACGAGGAATTTCTTGGCGCCCGCAAGGACATCGAGTCCAAGCCCGGGGACTGGATGCAGGTTCTGGTCACCGGCGTGGAAAAGGCCGGGGCGAAGGTGCGCTTCGGCACCAAATCGGGCATCGTTCCCGTGGCTTCCATGAGCTGGGCCCGGGTGCCCAATCCCAAGCTGGCTCCGGAAGAGGCGGGCAAGGTTGGCGACGCCCGCAAGGTGCTCAAACCCGGAGACGTGGTCTGGGTCTCGGTGGAGGAGGTTGCACAGGACAAGCCCTGGAAGCTCAAGCTCGAACAGGAGCCCAAGGTTGAAGGCGCGCTTGTGTCCATCGATCCCCGCAGCGGGGAAGTGCTTGCGCTCTGCGGCGGGTACGATTTCTTCCGCAGCCAGTTCAACCGGGCGACCCAGGCGCTGCGCCAGCCCGGCTCGGCCTTCAAGCCCATCGTCTATTCGGCGGCCCTGGACAACGGATTCACCGCGGCCAGCATCGTCCTGGACGCCCCCATCGTCTATCAGGACGGAAGCGGGGAGATGTGGAAGCCTGAAAATTTCGAAGGCATCTTCTACGGCCCCACGCTGCTGCGCACGGCCCTGGTCAAATCGCGCAACCTGGTCACCATCCGAGTGGCCCAGCAGGTCGGCATCCAGAAGATCGTCGAGCGCGGCAAGGCCCTGGGGCTGACCGGAGTCATGGAGCCCAATCTTTCCCTGGCCCTGGGGTCCGGGCAGTTCACGCCGCTCAATCTTTGCCAAGCCTACACGGCGTTTCCCCGTGGCGGTACAAGCATCAAGCCGCGGCTGATCGAAAGTGTGGTCTCGCCCTGGGGGGAACAGCTCTTTTCGGCCAAGGAGGAAGTGACCGAGGCCATCTCCCCGGAAACCGCCTATATCATTTCCCATCTGCTGCAGCAGGTCGTGCAGTACGGAACGGGCGCGCGCGCCAAGGTTTTGGGACGCCCCGTGGCGGGCAAGACCGGCACCACCAACGACGAGCAGGATGCCTGGTTCATGGGTTTCTCCCCCTATCTGCTGACCGGGGTCTGGGTGGGCTACGATCAGGTCAGGCCCATGGGCAAGTACGAGACCGGCGCACGGGCCGCCCTGCCCATCTGGATCGACTATCGCAGCAAGGTCGAACCCGGCTACCCGGTTCAGGACTTCCAGGCTCCTCCCGGTATCGTCATGGCCCGGGTGGACGCACGCACCGGCCGTTTGGCAGGACCGGGCGCGACCGAGGCCTACATGCTGCCTTTCGCGAACGGCACGGAGCCGTTGCCAAGTGTGGGTCTCGATGAGCTTGACGCCGATCCGGGTTCATCCAATGCTGGCGGGGAGAGCCTGCTCAAGCAGATCTTCTAGAGGTTCTTGTTTGATGTCGCGCTCTTCGTGACCGGCCCTGCAGCACGGGGCCGCAAAAGATGATGCGCCTCGCCCTTGCGGCTTGGGAGAGGGGACAGGCAGAGCCGTCAACCCGTTTTTATGCACAGTACGGAAATCCATGAACATCCTTCAAGAAACAAAGAGCGTCTTGTGGCGTTCGGGGCGGATCAGCCTCGAACTCTACAAGATCATGGTCCCCATCATCATTGTGGTCAAAATCCTGCAAGAACTGGGACTTGTGGTCTGGCTCGCCCGGCCACTGGCTCCGGTCATGCAGATGGTCGGGCTGCCCGGGGAGATGGGGCTCGTCTGGGCCACGGCGCTGGTCAGCAACATCTATGGAAGCATGATCGTTTTCGTGTCCCTGGCAGGAGAGCATCCTTTGAGCGTGGCGCAGGTCACGGTGCTTGGCGTCATGATCCTGGTCGCCCACGGCCTCCCCGTGGAGTTGCAGATCGTGCGCAAGTCGGGTCCGCGCATGGGCTTTCAGGCATTGCTGCGCATCGGCGGCGCCCTGATGCTGGGCTGGCTTCTGTCCCGGATCTACGCCTGGGGAGGATGGCTGCAGGAGACCAACGTCCTGCTCTGGCAACCCCAGCCGGAAAGCAGGGACCTTCTGGTCTGGGGACTTGGGCAGGTGCAGAATCTGGCCATGGTCTTTGTCATCATCGTGGCCCTTAGCGCGATCATGCGTGTGTTCACGGCCATCGGACTGACGGGGCTGTGCGTGCGGCTGCTGGCTCCGCTCCTGCGCCTGCTCGGCATCGGTTCCGAGGCCGGGACCCTGACCATCGTCGGCATGATCATGGGTCTGGCCTACGGCGGGGGCATGATCATGCACGAGGCGCATTCGGGCAAGGTCGGTTCCAAGGACATCTTTTCGTCCTTGAGCCTCATGGGCCTGTCCCATTCGGTGTTCGAGGACACCCTGCTCATGGTCGTCATCGGAGGACATGTCTCCGGGCTGCTCTGGGCGCGGATCATCTTCACCCTTGTCGTCATCGCGCTTCTGGTGCGCGTGGTCGCATGGCTGGGGGACGACTTCTTCCACCGGCATCTGTTCAAGCCCGTCGAGGTCTATTCCAAGCCCGAGCCCTGCTGTCCGGGCGCCATCGTGCCGGACAGGAAATGAGCTTGCGGATCTCTTCTTCACAGCAAACCAAGGCGTATCGACCATGAACCATGCCAAGCGTCTTCAGGGGCTGAAAAATCTCATGCAGAAGCAGGACATCGATGCCCTGCTCGTGGTCCATCCGGCCAACCGTTTTTATCTGTCGGGGTTCGAGCTGCATGACGGGCAATGCAACGAGAGCTCGGGCTGCCTGCTGATCCGTCTAAACGAACCGGACTGGCTGCTGACCGATGCCCGTTTTACGGAGGAGGCCCGGCGGCACTGGCCAGGCGAACATGTGCATGTGTACGGGGCGCCGCGCGTCGAAAAGATCGCCGAGTTCGTAAAGAGCCTTGGCGTCAGCGAACTGTGGGTTGAAACCCATGCCATGTGTGCGGGAATGTATCTGGAGCTGGCCGGGATGCTGGCCTTGCGCCAAGCCCCGCGTCTGGTGGAAGAGCTGCGCACGGTCAAGGATTGTGAGGAACTGGCCCGGCTCAGGGCCTCCTGCGCATTGAACCACCAGGTTTACGAAGCCCTTCGGCCGAAGCTGGTGCCCGGCGTTACAGAGCGGGAAGTGGCCTGGATGCTGGAGAAGGAATTCCGGGAACGGGGAGCCGAGAGCCTCAGTTTTGCGCCCATTGTCGGATTCGGTCCCAACGGAGCCTTGCCACACGCTACGCCCGCAGATGCCCGCCTTTCGGCACAGACTCCGGTTCTGATCGACATGGGCGGACGACTGGACGGGTATTGTTCGGATCAGACCCGGACATGGTGGATCGGGGACAATCCCACGGACGAGTTCAAGCGCACCCTTGCCCTGGTGCAGGAGGCGCAGGCCCTGGCCATCGCCAAGGTCGCTCCGGGGGTTGGCACCGATGAGCTGCACGCCACGGCCAGGGAGTTTTTCGCGCGGCACGGGGTGGCCGGGCATTTCACGCATTCCCTTGGGCACGGCATCGGCCTTGAAACGCACGAAGCTCCGGGAGTCGGCCCTCTTCGTCCGACGGTGCTTCGGCCCGGCATGGTCATCACCGTGGAGCCTGGCCTGTATTATCCTGAGTGGGGCGGAGTGCGCTGGGAACATATGGTCGTGGTCACCGAGGACGGTCATGAAGTGCTCTGAGCAGCCATCACCGGAACGGCGCAAGTCTCGGCCCCGAAAGCCCCGCAGGGAGAAGAACCCCGCGCCGGCGTGCCTGGCCAGCAGGGTTCTTTATGCCGAGGTGCCCCGCAACCGGATCGCCCTCTATCGCTTCCTGCTCGAAGGCTACGACAACCTGGCCATCATGAGCGTGGTCGATCGCTACCGGGCCGTGATCAAGCTGCGCTTCACGCCCGGCGCAGAGCGGACCCTGCGGGAAGTGCTTGAGGGCCAGGGCGCGAAAATCATCGAGCCTCCGGGATGCTCAGTCGGATAGGCCGAAAAAGTCCCTCGCGTTGTCGCCGCAGCGCGCCCACAATTCATGCGGATTCTCGCCGCGAAGCAGGGCGATTTCTAGGGCCGTGAAGCCCAGCAGGGCGGGTTCGTTGCGTTTGCCCCGGTAGGGCTCAGGGGAGAGGTAGGGGGCGTCGGTTTCAAGGAGCAACCTGTCCGCCGGGATGATCCGGGCAGCTTCCCGCAGGGCTTCGGATTTGGCGTATGTGACCGTGCCGGGCACGGAGAGGTGCCAGCCGCGCCGGAGCAGTTTTTCAGCCCATTCCGGTCCAAGGCCGAAGCAGTGCCAGAGCAGGGGCCGCCCGCCAAAACCCATGTCATCCAGAATTTCCAGGCAGTCGTCCTCGGCGTCGCGGCAGTGGATGACCACCCGCTGATCCAGTTCCAGGGCCAGCTCCAGCTGGCGCCGGAACCAGTGCTGCTGCGTTTCGGGGGGGGAGAAGTCGTAGAAGTAGTCAAGGCCGATCTCGCCCACCGCGCGCAGTCTTGGATCGGTCGAGAATGCCTGGCGCATGTCCGCAAGGTCGACGTCCGTCATTTTCGCGGCTTCGTGCGGGTGCACTCCGAGCAGGAAAAAAACATCGTCGTGACGCTCGAAAAGGGCCCTTCCCTCGCGGTAGGCCGCAGGGCCCAGAAAGACATTGCCCACGGTGCGCACACCGCAGGCAAGGGCCCGCGCCAGAACCGCGTCCACGTCATTGTCCCGGCCGTCAAGATGGGCATGGCTGTCCGCTCCCACCGGGGAGAGCCCCAGGGTTTCAGGAAGCTGCCGCTCTTTCTTTTTGCTCATCGTTATTTCTCGCGCACGCCCTGGTCCCATTTCTCAACGGCGATGGCTTCGTCGATGAGCATGACCGGAATTTCCTCGCGCACAGGGTAGACGACGTCGCAGGCCGCGCATTTGAGACCTTCTTCCTGACCGATGAGTTCCAGGTCGCCCTTGCATTTGGGGCAGGCCAGAATTTGCAGCAGTTCCTTGTTCAGGGCCATGTTTCCTCCACATGATGAATGGTAAGATGTTGAAGAGGGGCTTATCCTGAACGAAAACGCGTTACAAGCGGACAGATGCCACCCGGTCCTTGAGTTTTCAAACCAATGCGATACAACCGCACCTATGATGCATGGTGATAAAACATTCTCTGGGGGACCGGTGCTGCTCTTCGACGTGGGCAACACCAACGTGAAGCTTTGTCTGGCGGACGAAAACGGCCTTGGCCGGACCTATTCGCTGCCCTCCACCAACCGGGAGACCTCCGATTCCCTGGGCCTTTGCATCGCAGGAATCTGCGCCCGCGAGGGCGTGGCCGAGGGCGAGGTGCGGGCCTGGGTGCTGTCTTCCGTGGTGCCGCCACTGAACAGCCTGCTGAAGGCCGCCTGCGCGGATTTTTTCTCCTGCCCGGCCCTGTTCGTGCCCGGCGACATCGCGCTGCCGCTCGAAAACCGCTACGCCAGACCGCAGGAGGTCGGCGCGGATCGCCTGCTGGGCGGTTTCGCGGCGCGGACCCTTTTTGACGACGAGACGCTCATCGTCGTCGACTTCGGCACGGCCACGACGTTCGACTGCGTGCAGAATGGGGCCTATCTGGGCGGACTCATCTGTCCGGGAGTGCTCAGTTCGGTCACGGCGCTGGGCACCCAGACCGCCAAGCTGCCCCAGATCAGCCTGGAACCGGGCGGCGCGGACCTGGACATCGGCACCAGCACCCGGCAGAGTCTCAATCACGGCGTGCTGTTCGGCTTCGCGGCCATGCTGGAGGGGCTGACCGCGCGGCTCAAAAAACGTCTGGCCGCTCCCGACGCCCGCGTCATCGCCACGGGCGGTTTTGCCCCGCATCTGGCGGCCATCACCTCATGCATCGACAATCTGGCCCCGGACCTGCTCATGCAGGGCCTTCTGGCCGCATATTTTCAGAAACATTCACCAAGGAACGCAAGGGAGCAATCATGAGCACCATCACAGGTATTTGGGCCAGGGAGATTCTGGATTCCAGGGGCAACCCCACCGTTGAAGTGGAAGTCACCCTCGAATCGGGCGCCACGGGGCGCGCCGCCGTGCCTTCAGGCGCATCCACAGGCACGCGTGAAGCCCTCGAACTGCGCGACGGCGACGCCGACCGCTTTGGCGGCAGGGGTGTTGAGCAGGCCGTGCGCAACGTCATGGAAGAGATCGCCTCCGAGATCATCGGCCTTGAAGCCGTTCGTCAGGTGGAAGTGGATCAGGCCCTCATCGATCTGGACGGCACCGAGAACAAGTCCCGCCTGGGCGCCAACGCCATGCTCGGAGTATCCATGGCCACGGCCAAGGCCGCTGCGGAATTTCTGGGCCTGCCGCTCTACAAATACATCGGCGGCATCAACGCCAAGGTCTTGCCCGCGCCCATGATGAACATCATCAACGGCGGAGCGCACGCAGCCAACAACCTGGACATCCAGGAATTCATGATCCTGCCGCTCGGCGCGGCCAGCTTCAAGGAAGCCCTGCGCATGGGCGCCGAGACCTTTCATACCCTGAAGAAGATCCTGCACAAGGACGGCCTGGCCACCTCCGTCGGCGACGAGGGCGGCTTTGCACCCAATTTCGCCAGTCACGAGCAGGCTTTCACATACATCATGAAGGCCATCGAGGAAGCCGGATACGAGCCCGGCAGCCAGATCGCCCTGGCCATCGACGCCGCCGCCTCGGAATTCTACAAGGACGGCAAGTACCATTTCGCCGGTGAGAACAAGATCCTGACCGCGCGCGAGCTGACCGACTACTACGCCGATCTGGCCGGAAAGTTTCCGCTGGTGTCCATCGAGGACGGCCTGGCCGAAGCGGACTGGGATGGATGGGAAGTTCTCTCCGACGTGCTGGGCGACCGCCTGCAGCTGGTCGGCGACGACATTTTCGTGACCAATCCGGCCCTTTTGGCCGACGGCATCATGCGCGGCGTGGGCAATGCCATCCTCATCAAGCTCAACCAGATCGGCACGCTGACCGAGACCATGGACTGCATCGAAATGGCCAAGGAGGCTTCTTTCGCCACGGTCATCTCCCATCGCTCCGGCGAGACCGAGGACAGCTTCATCGCCGACCTGTCCGTGGCCGTGAACGCCGGGCAGATCAAGACCGGCTCCCTGTGCCGCTCCGACCGCATGGCCAAGTACAACCAGCTGCTGCGCATCGAGGAAGACCTGGATTCGCAGGGTGTCTATTTTGGACCGGCCATGGCCGCCAACTGGTTTGACGAAGAATAATAACCCGTATGGCGCACTTCGGTGCGCCTTTTTTATTTTCAGCCGAGGACAACATGCAAATCATCGACGGAAAAAAGACGGCCGCCATCATCCGTCAGGAACTCAAGGATCAGGTCGCGGTGCTGACGGCAAGGCATGGACGGGCGCCGGGCCTTGCGGTGATCCTGGTTGGCGGCGATCCTGCCTCGCAGGTCTATGTCCGCAACAAGGAGCGGGCTTGCGAGGATGTGGGCATTATCTCCAAGGGCTTTCGCCTGCCGGAGGATATCCCGCAGGCGCAGCTTGAAGACACGATCATGTTCCTGAACAGCGACCCCGCTATTGACGGCCTGCTGTTGCAGCTGCCCCTGCCCAAGGGGCTGGACAGCCAGCGCTGCCTTGACCTGATCAGCCCCTCCAAGGACGTGGACGGCTTTCATCCCGTGAACATGGGCCGCCTGGCGCTGGGGCTGCCCTGCCTGCGTTCCTGCACCCCGGCGGGAATCATGACCCTCATGGAGCGCCACGGCATAGACGTGTCCGGAAAGAAGGCTGTGGTCATCGGTCGCAGCAACATTGTCGGCAAGCCTTTGGCGCTTATGCTGCTGCAGAAGAACGCGACGGTCACGGTCTGCCATTCCCGGACCCGGAACATCGCCGCCGAGGTGTGCAGCGCCGACATCGTCCTGGCCGCCGTGGGCATTCCCAAGTTCGTGACGCGCGACATGGTCAAGCCTGGAGCCGTGGTCATCGACGTGGGCATCAACAGGACCGAGCTTGGTCTGGTCGGGGATTGCGATTTCGAAGGATTGCAGGACGTGGCCTCGGCCATGACTCCGGTGCCCGGCGGAGTGGGCCCCATGACCATCGCCCAGCTCCTGGTCAACACGGTCGAAGCCTACGTGGAACATATGGGCTAAAGGCCCCGTAAAAAAGCAAAGGGGCCGTTTTGGCCCCTTCCCCGAATTTTCTTTTTCCCGCCGCCGATCCTACTCGATGATGATTCCTGCGTAGCCCACCACTCTGGACACGTCCCCATTCACGTCCGCCGATGTGGCATAGGCCACCAGCTCCGCCTTTTTCGCGCCCTGGATGTTGGCCAGGTGCATGCCGAGGGTCATGGGCAGCACGCCGCACATGGAGATGTTCTCTTCCCGCACCTTGCCGTAAAAACCCATGGGGTCCAGGGCCAGGATGCGGTCCAGCGCGTGCCGATCGATGACGCGGGTTTTTTCGTCGGATGCGAAGTGGTTCATGTCCGAGCTGACCACGACGGATACTTCCCGGCCGAGCCTCGCGAGCACTTCGGCGATCTTGGCCGCCGCGCCTCCGAGCTTGTGTGGCCTGGGGTCGCCCACTGCGATGGGGACGATGCGCATTTCAGGGTTCTTGGCCCACAGGAAAGGCAGAATGACTTCCAGGGAGTGTTCCTGCAGATGGGCGACCCGGTCGGCGGTCAACGCCGGTTCCGCCGCCAGAATTGCGGCGGCCAGTTCGGCGTCAACGTCCATGGCCGCGCCGGGCAGCAGCCATTTGCCGTCCGGCCATACGGCCATGGGCGCGCCCATGCCAGTGTGGTTGGGGCCGAGCAGGAGCACTGTATCCGTCAATTTGGCCCGGGCCAGGGTCTGACCCGCCACGCCGCCTGAAAAGACGTGTCCGGCATGGGGGACCATGGCCAGTTTGGTGGTTTTCTCATTCTCTTTTTCCCCGCGCATGCACGACTGCACGGTTGCCAGCCACTGGTCCTGACGTCCGGCATAAAACTGGCCCGCGACGACGGGCTCGCGATCAAAACTCATGTCTGCCTCCTAGCGAAATTTTCGTACTTCCCTTTCGATCCGTGTCCCTTCGAGTTCTGCGGCAGCCATACGACCATGCAGGGAGTTTGGGAAGAGTTCCTTGAGGCGGTTCAAGTTTTCCCGCCATTTGTCCGTTTCCGAGTTCTTCTTGAAGAGCAGGGCCTTGCGATAGGTGTGCGCGGGCCAGTCCGCGTCATTCTCGTCAACATAGCCGTCGTATTCCAGGGTCCAGGCCAGGGCGTCCTGGGCGCGGCCACTTTTCTCGGCGGCCTGGACGAGGAGCTCAAGTGTTTCCTTGAGCTTTGGAATGTCGCTTTTTTCCTTCTGCAACAGTGTCAGGGCTTCCTGTCCAAGGATGGTGGCCTGTTCAAGCCGTCCTGCGCCCAGCGCATCCCGTCCCAGGAAATAGTGGGCGTAACCCCGCTGCGTGTCGGTCAGGCCCATGTCCGTGGCCAGCTTGGTCCACAGCGGTCCGGCACTGGCGGACTGCTCCAGTTTTTCATGGGCCAGGGCCGTCGCGTAATCCACCTGCCGCTGCCGCTCCTCTCCCAGATTCCAGGACTCGACCTCTTTGGACAGCGCCAGGATGTCTCGCCACTTTTGCAGCTCCACCTGCATGGCCAGGGTCACCTCCAGGCCGGGTTCGGAAAATTCTCCCCGGGGGGCGGAGCCGAAAACGAACGGCCTGGCCATGTCCAGGGCTTCCTGGGAGCGGCCGGTCTGCATGAGGGCCGTGGCCACGATCAACCTGATCCGAGGGTCCACGTCGCGGTCCTGATACATGTTTTCGTGAGCGCCCCAGTGCAACACCGCAGCATTGAAATCCTCAAGCTCAAGATCGTTGGTGAGCCAGTCCCGAAGCGCCGTGTCCGCCACTTCCCGAGCCTTGGGCAGCAGTTCGTGCCCCGGATGCTCGTTCTGAAACCGGCGGATTTCCTCCAGGCTCGCGGCATACTTCTTGTTCCAGAGATGCCACATGGCCAGCTTGAGCCGTGCCACGGGAGCCAGTGGACTGTCAGCGTGTTCCAGGATGCTGTTGTAGATCTGTTCGGGGTTCGATTCCGGGCGGCTGAATACGGGATTCATGTCCGCGATGCTCGGCTGGTCGAGAACGCCTTCCTCGGCCAGGCGCATCTTGGCGATGAGTCCGCCCTCCCTGGCTGGGTAGGCCTCGGAAGTGCGGTGATATATCTCGCGGGCCGCGTCGGGATTGTCTTCCTTGAGGAGAATGTCGCCGATACGGGCCATGGCCACGTCCACATCCGGGGCGTTCGGGACGATGTTGGCATAGGCCCAGAAATAGTCCTTGGCCCGGGCCGGTTTGCCGCTGAGCATGGCGGCATACCCGGCGGACATCAGAAAGGACGGGTCGCTCAGGTAATAGCTTGGCCAACGTTTTTCGATGTTGTCCACGATTTCAAGGGCCTTGTCGAAATATCCCAGCCCGGTGAATGCCCTGAGCAGTCCGACCGTGCTCGGTTGCACGGCCAGGCTCATGGGAAAGTTCTGGATCGCGTATTGGAAGTGCTCGGCGGCCCGGCCGTATTCCTTGCGCCGCAGGTAGTGTTCGCCCCAATAATAGTCGATCATGGCCACCCGGCGATCGTCCGGGTATTTCCTGCGCAGGAAGTCGAAGTAGCCTTTGGCTTCGGGTACGTTGCCCACGAAGAGGTGCAGGTATCCAATTCGGGAGATGGCCTCGGGCACATTGCGGGAATCAAGGTTCGAGTTTTTGGCGGTCTCGTAGGCTTCCAGGATCGAGGCGAAATTGCCCTCAAGGTCCGCAAGCCCCTCCTTCATGGTGATGTCGGCCAGGGTGTAGAGCAATTCCTCGTGCAGCGTTTCGGGAATTTTGGGGTGCTCGATCATGTTTGTCACCGCCGTGCGCGCCGTGGTCAGGTCGCCTACGATCAAGGCGGTTTGAGCGGTTTTGTACAATTCCTCAAGCTCGGCCGTGCTGTTGTCCTCGGCGCTGCCGGAGATGTCCGATGCGTTCGCGGTCCGGTTTGTCTGGGAGTCCGTGGGCTCCGGCTCGGACAGTATTGTTTCGGGCGCGATGATGGCGGACGGCGTTGGCGATGGCGCCAGGTCGGCGTTTTCGTTGCCGGGATTTTGAGTGGCCGTGGGGGGGGCAGGTTCCGGCGGCGTGATGTCGGCCTGGATCGTGTCCGGGAGTTCGCCGGTTTGATTGACCTCCGGCGTGACTGCCTCCGTGATCTGGACCTTCGTCAGGAGCTGCGTCGCGTTTTGCCGGGGTGCCGTTGTGTTGGAAGGCAGAGACGCAGGGGGGAGTTGTTCCGGAGCACCTGCGTCCGTCTTCGCCTCGTCAACGGGAGACGTTTGTGGGGTTTGGTCGGGCGGCGTCGCGGCGCGATCGATGGGGCGGCGGACTACGGACTGCGGGGGCTCCTGCGCCATCGGGTCCGGCTGATCCTGTCCGGGCCGCACGATTTTGCTGCGCACGGAGGCAAGCCCTGAAAGCGACGAATCTTCCGCGAGCAAATCTTTCTGATCGACGTCGGTGGCATTTTCCAGGCTTGTCTCCGCTGACGAATTCGTTGTTGCCTGCGCCTGGGGTGCTGCGTTCCCGGCAACGTTCTCCTCGGCCTGAGCTTGCCCCTTAGGCGGGGAAGTCTCCGTAGTGGCGTTGGCGTCGGTGGCATTGTCCCCGCCTGTGGGCGCGGGCGAGACTGGATCAGGCTTTTTGGACTCGGGCGGCGCGGGAGGATACAGCTCAATGGAGAGTTCCTTGCGTTTGGAATCCGAGGAAGATGACAAAATGAAGTCGCCCGATTGCGTTCGAATGAAGACGCCGTCCGGGCTGATCAGGATCTCTTTGAGCAGTTTTGAGGAAGAGAGGTCGGGGATTGCCGGTTTTCGCTCATTTTGCCAGAAGCTCCAGGCGATGGGAATCTGGATCTGCGTCAGGCCCCGCTGCCTGGGTTCGGCCACGGGCAGGGCCGTATCGAATCTGAAGACGAGCTCTTCGCCGTTTGGCAGCTTGTTCCACGTCAGAACCGCGCCATGGGCGGCGTGCAATGGTATCAGGCCCAGAATGGCCGGGACGAGGAGCCAGATCAGGCTGGCAAGGGGGCGTGTGCGCACGGGCTGCTGTAAGCAAGAATTGGGCACATTACTATAACATGTTCTTTTTTTTGAGCTTCTCAATAAGCGTGGTTCGCTTGATGCCCAAAACTTCGGCGGCCTTGTTCTTGACTCCGTCAACTTCCCCCAGGGCTTCGCTCAAGAGCCTCTCCTCGACCTGGTCCAGGAATTCCTTCAGGCCCAGGTGTTGGTCCCGCAAGTCTTGGAGTTCGGGCCAGCGGAAGCTCGCATCCATCGTCGGCATGGGGCGCTTTGGCACCTCGACACCGGTTTCACGAAGGATTTTGTCGGGCAGGTCAACGATGCCGATGTGGTCGGCATCACACAAGATGGACATGCGCTCCATGAAATTTTCCAGCTCGCGTACGTTGCCGGGCCAGGAATAGCGGGCCAGGATCTCTCGTGCGTCCTCGGCCATTTCGAGGACGCAGCTACGGCGGTTCACGCAGAAGTGCTTCAGGAAATGGTGCGCCAGGACCAGCACGTCTCCCCCGCGTTCGCGCAGGGGGGGCAGGGTGATGGGGATGACGTTCAGGCGGTAGAAGAGGTCTTCGCGGAAGGTGCCCTTGCGGACTTCCTCTTCCAGGTCACGGTTGGTCGCCGCGACCACGCGCACGTCGGTCTTGATGGTCTTGCCGCCTCCGACCCGCTCGAACTCCCGCTCCTGCAGAACGCGCAGGATCTTGACCTGCAGGGAGAGATCCATCTCTCCGATTTCATCCAGGAACACCGTGCCGCCGTGGGCCATTTCGAAGCGGCCGATCTTGGTCCGGATGGCATGCGTGAAAGCGCCTTTTTCATGCCCGAAGAGTTCCGATTCCAGCAACTCGCGCGGGATGGCCCCGCAGTTGATGGGCACGAAAGGCTTGTCCGCCCGGCCGCTGTTGCGGTGCAGGGCGCGGACAAGGAGTTCCTTGCCGGTTCCGGATTCTCCCGTGACCAGGACCGTGCTGTCCGAAGGGGCCACTTTGGCGAGGATCCGAAATACCTCTTGCAAGGCGGAACTCTTTCCAATTATTCCACACGTATCAAATGACATGGCCTCTCCTGGAACGTTGATGAGCTTCAACGCTGTTCTGATACTGCCTAACTGTCAAGATTATGACGGAAAAGCAACTCCAAAAATGCATCATCTCTTGAAATTTCCACCCCGAAGCCGTAGCGCCTTCTTTGTCGCCCGCGAGAAGCGTTTTCTGGTCCACGTGCTCCTGGACGGCCGGCCGGTGACGGTGCACACCAACAATTCCGGATCCATGCTCGGGCTGCTGCGCCCCGGCATGGAGGTGTTCATCTCCCCTGCCGAATCCCCGAAGCGAAAGCTGCCCTACACCCTTGAGCTGGTCCGGCCTGGCGGCGATTGGGTCGGGGTCAACACGTCAACTCCCAACCGCCTGCTCAAAAAGGCCTGGGAGGCGGCCGCCATGCCGGAGCTTCGCGGATATTCGGAGTTCACTCCGGAGGCGGTGCACGGGGACTCCCGCCTCGATGCCAGGCTTTCAGGGCCCGCGGGAGAATTCTGGATCGAGGCCAAGAACGTGACCATGGTCGAGGACGGAGTGGCCTGCTTTCCGGACGCGGTCACGGAGCGCGGGCAGAAGCATCTGCTCGAACTCATGAACCTGGCCCAGAGCGGCGTGCGGGTGGGCGTCTTTCTGGCGGTGCAGCGTCCCGACGGCGGATGCTTTGGGCCGGCGGATTTCATAGATCCTCGCTTTGCCGAGCTTTTTTGGATGGCCGTGGGCAAGGGCGTGGAGTTTTTGCCCCACGTCGTGCACGCAAGCCCCGAAGGAATCGCCCTTGGAGCCCGCTTGCCGCTTGTTTCCCGAAATTCAACCCAATCTGGATAATCACACATGAACGATCAGCTTGTCCGCGTCATCTCCGATGAAGCCAATGTGCGCGCCATGGCCTGCCTGACCACCGCCACCGTGCGCGAGGCCTGCACCCGGCACGCCACCCTTCCGACCGCTTCCGTGGCCCTGGGCCGCGCCATGACCGGGGCCGTGCTCCTGGGCGCGCTTCTGAAGGGGCGGCAGCGCGTGGCCCTCAAATTCGAGGGCAATGGTCCGCTGGGCAAGATCGTGGTCGAGGCCGATCCCATGTGCCTCGTGCATGGCTACGTGGGCAACCCGGCGGTGGATCTGCCGCTCAAGGACGGGCGCTTCGACATCCCCGGAGCCCTGGGCCGGGCGGGCCTTTTGACCGTGACCAAGGACTTGCGGCTCAAGGCCCCCTACCAGGGCGTCGTCAATCTCGTGTCGAGCGAAATCGCCGAGGACATCGCCTACTATCTGACCGATTCGGAGCAGACGCCCTCGGCCATGGGCCTGACCACAATCCCCGACGATCGCGGCGGAATCGCCGTGGCCGGGGGATTTCTGATTCAGTCCCTGCCTCCGGCCAACGAGGAAGCCCTTGATGCCCTGATGCGGCGGATAAAGGCCCTTCCGCCCCTGGCCAAGATGCTTCTGGAAGGCGCGACTCCCAAAGAGGTGCTGGACAGAATTTTCGGGGACATCCCCTTTGAAATTCTCGGGCATCAGGATGTGGCCTTCCATTGCGGCTGTTCCCGCGATCGCATCGAGCAGGCCCTCATCACCCTGGGTGTGGAAGAAATCAAAAGCCTCGCCGAGCAGGGCGAAGACACCGTCATCACCTGTGAATTCTGCCGGGAACCATACGCATTCACCTCGGAAGACCTGCGCCGTCTGGCCGAGGAGCGGCATTAGAAGCAAAATGCCTCCGGCGGGCAGGAAGCGCGCCCCTTGCACCCCGGTTGGGCCTGACTATCCTGCTGGAAAAGGCATGGATCCATGCGCGGCCGCTCTTTCCGGCGAAGTTCACCGGTCATCCCCGCGCAGGCGGGGATCCATGGCCTGGGGCGCAGTCGAACTGATCAGTACCGAAGTCATTCCCGCGCAGGCGGGAATCCTGTCTTTGGGGTGGTGGGGCCAAGAAACGTGAAAAAGGGATATGAAAAAGGCCGCTCTCCTTTACGGAAAGCGGCCTTACTGTCTTGTATGCCAAAAAAAATCAGACCATCATGTTGATGATCACGCCGGTCATGTCCAGCTGGGTGTGCAGGGCGGCCGCGTTGGCGGCGAAGGCGTGTTCGTTTTCGATCATCTGCACCATTTCCGTGGCCAGGTCGGTGTTTGATCCTTCGACCAGCATTTCTTCGTAGCGCAGCCCCTCGTCGGTCTCGACGTACTCCCCGCCCGGCACCAGTGGCCCGGCGGCGGTGTTTTCATAGACATCCTGAACCTGAACGCCCTGGCCATTCGGGCCGGTCTCGAATTCGACCCGGCTGGAACGAAAGCCGTTCGTGTTCATGTTGGCCACGTTGTCGGCCGCGACCTGCTGGGAAAAACTGATGGCCTGCATGGCCTGAACATTTTCCATCATGACGCACCTCCAATCAATTTATCTAACGCGGGCGGGACTTCCGTCAAGGCCTGCGTGGCCTGCGTCGGCGTCTTCGTCCATCTGGTCGATGCAGGCGTAGGCGCTGTGGTTGTGGATGGATTCAAACGATTCCACCTCGACCCTGAATCCGTTTACCTTGGGATGTGCGGCCAGCCGAGCCGCCGCGCCGCGAACCACATCCTCCACGAAGGTCGGGGCGGCGAAGGCCGTTTCGGTCACGTATTTCTCGTCCTCGCGCTTCAAAAGGGCGTAGACAGGGGAAGATCCGGATTCCTGCGCGATGGCGATGAGATCCTCAAGCCAGAGCATGCCCAGGCACTGCGCCTCGATGCGGACCATGGCCCGCTGGCTGTGGGCGCCTTCGCGGGAGATCGCCTTGGAGCACGGGCACACGGTCATGACCGGCACCTCCACGCCCAGCATCAGGCTGACCTCGCCGTCGCGAAGCACACCGCGCAGAAAGCATGAATAATCCATGAGCGCGGGGCTGCCCGTGACCGGAGCGCGCTGTTCCATGAAGTAGGTGAAAAGAAAGCACAGGTGCGAGCTTTGGGCGTGCAGCCGGTCGCGCAGGTCGAGGAGCAGATTCTTGCAGCTGTCCGCGTCCAGGGTCTTGTCCATGTCACGCAGGGCTTCCAGGAACCTGCTCATGTGCGTGCCCTTGAATTCGGCAGGCAGGTCCACGCTCAAATCCACCCGCGCCACGGTGTGCAGGCGTCCCTTGGCCCGGTCGCGCACGGTCAGGGGGATGGACAGGTTTTTGACCCCCACACGGTCGATGCGCAGGGCCACATCCGCCGGGCCGCTCTGTACGTCGCGCATCAGGTCAGGTCCTGGCCGGTGGTGGCCAGATTGAGTTTGCCGTGCTTCACGCCCTTGGTGGAGATGAGCCGTTCGGCGGTGGCCTTGATCTCCTGCCCCGGGCCCCGCAGAATGAGCACTTCCATGCAGTTGTGATGGTCGAGATGGATATGCAGGGACGTGACGATGACGTCCAGCGATGAATGCTGGATTTCGGTCATCTTCTGCGCCAGATCGGAGTGATGGTGGTCATAAACCAGGGTCAGGGTGCCGACCATCTCCTTGTTCAGGTCTTCCCATTCCTTCTGCACCAGGGTGCCTCGGATAAGGTCGCGGATGGCCTCGGAGCGCGTCTGATAGCAGCGTTCCTCGCACAGCGCGTCGAATTTTTCCAGCAGATCGGAGTCGAGCGACACTCCAAAACGAATAGTCTGACCCATCATTCCTCCTTACATCACTAAAGGGCGGGAGAGTTCCCACACGTTGACCGTCATGCGAGCCTGGTCAAAGGGGACCACTTCCCGGCTCTGATTCCTGACCCGCCAGCCCCGGCGGGAAAACCTGGACCACACCGTGCTCGACACGGTCCGTTCGGGATCGCCGAACCAGACCTTGCCGCCCGGAGCCAGGCTGCACAGCAAAAGACTTTCCAAGGGTTCGAAAAACCGCTGCTCGTAAAAAATGTCGCCGCCCCAGATACGGTCGAAGCTTGCCGGCGCAAGGCCCGGTTTGTTCCAGTCCATGCGCACCCAAAGAGGCGAAGGGACGGAATTGATGCGGGCGTTTCGGGCCGCGAAGTGCAGGGCGCCGTGCTCGTAATCCATCCCGACGACGCGTGCGCCGAGGTTTGCGGCCACAAGGGCGGACAAACCAAGGCCACAGCCCAGATCCAGGCATCTGTGTCCGGCCAGCTCCTGCCGGGCCAGCCAGCCGCAAAGGGCCAGGGTGGCGGGCCAGAGTTCCACCCAGTAGGGGATGTGCTCTTCGGCCTTAGGGTCGTCCTCGTCCATGGATTGCCAGAGGGATTCAAGGTCCGCCGGGCGTTCCAGGGTCCAGGACCTGCCGGCGGCGGTCACCTTGAGCTGTCCGTGGGGCTCGGGGCTTTCAGTCATCATCGTCGGGCTTCATGCCTGCCATCATCTGTCCGATGCGGTCAACGCGCTGCCGGTCATCCGCGGGGAAGGTGTCCACGATGGCCCCTCCATACATGACCGCGACGCGATCAGCCAGAGCCAGGGCCTCGGACAGATCCCCGGTGACGAGCAGTATCCCGGCCTCTTCGCGGGCCGCGAGCAGAGTGGTCCAGACTTCCTCGATGGCCGAGACGTCAAGGCCCTGGGTGGGCTGCTCCGCGACGATGAGGCGTGGTCTGCGATGAAATTCCCGCGCCAGGACCATCTTCTGCAGATTGCCGCCCGAAAGCTGCCTGGCCTGGCAGTGCACATCGGGTGGGGAGACCTTGAATTGACGGACCAGATCCTCGGCCACCGCCTTGGCCTTGTCGCGCTGCAACCAGACGGAAGAGCAGTAGCCCTGACGTGTGGTCAGCAGGAAATTGTCGACCAGATCCATGCCCCGGCATACGGCCAGGCCCATGCGGTCTTCGGGGATGTAGCTCAGGCCGCCCTGCCAGGCCGGTTCGGAGAAGAAGGCCTGCCAGCTCTTGCCGAGCACGTTGACCTCGCCACTGCGGGGCTCTTTCAGGCCGCACACGACTTCGACCAGATCCTTCTGGCCATTGCCGGCCACGCCGACCACGGCCAGGATTTCGCCCTGTCTCAGGCTGAGGGAGACGTCCAACAAGGTTTCGGTGCCGACATCCTGCATGCGCAGCACGTTCTGGCGCAGCTCCATGGGTTCGCGGTGCACTTCCAGCAGCACTTCCCGGCCGACCATGCGCCGGGCCAGGTCGGCCGGTGAATGCACATCGCCAGCCGGAAGCTCGTCCACCACTTCGCCCCGGCGCAGGATGGCGATCTCGTCGGCCAGGGCCATGACTTCGCCCAGCTTGTGGGAGATGTAGACGATGGCCTTGCCCTGGGCCGCCATGCTGCGCAGGGCCGTGAAGAGCTGCTGCGCCTCCTGGGGCGTGAGCACTGCCGTGGGTTCGTCGAAGATGAGGATGCGGCTTTTGCGTTGCAGGAGCTTCAGGATTTCAACCCGTTGCTTCTCGCCCATGGACAGGTCCGCAACGCGTGCGGCCGGGTCGATATCCAGGCCAAAACCTTGCGCCAACGTCCGGACTTGCTCGCGCATTTCCCTGGGAGAGAGAAAGAAGCCCGGCTCCTGGCCCAGGAAGACGTTCTCGGCCACGGTCATGGCCTCCACCAGCATGAAATGCTGATAAACCATGCCGATCCCGGCCCTGATGGCGTCCTTGGTCGATCGCAGCGCGCTTTCGTGACCGTCGATCAGGATCCGGCCGCTGTCGGGCAGGTAATGCCCGGCCAGGATGGACATGAGCGTGCTCTTGCCCGCCCCGTTTTCGCCGAGCAGGGCTTTTATCCGGCCCGCGTGGATGTCCAGGCTGATGTCGTTGTTGGCCCGGACCGCGCCGAAGACCTTGGTGATGCCGCGCAGACTGACCGCGGCCGTGGAAGCTGACACGCCTCAGCCCTGCCGCATCCCGGCGATGGGCTGCACGAACTGCGATTCCGTGTCCCACGGAAAGAGGATCCAGGTGTCCTGGCTGACCTCGGTGACGAAGGTGTCCACCAGTGGGCGTCCAGCGGGTTTGGCATAGACGGAGGCGAAGTGGGCCTTGGGCAGCAGTTCGCGGATGAGCTTGGCCGTGCGGCCGGTGTCGACCAGGTCATCGATGATGAGCCAGCCTTCGCCGTTGCCCTCGATGCCTTTCAAAAGCTTGACCTCGCCTTTCTGGTTTTTCCAGTCGTAGCTGGACACGCAGATCGTATCCACCAGGCGAATGTCCAGTTCGCGGGCGATGATCGCGGCGGGCACGAGGCCGCCACGGGTCACGGCGATGATGCCGTTGAAGAAATCCTTGTCCAGGAGCCGCCAGGAGAGGGCCTTGGCGTCACGGTGCAGCTGGTCCCAGGAAATGGGGTAGGTGCGCTGATATCTGTTTTCGGTCATAAAGTTATCCTATTCAGAAGGTTCCATGTTCACGCCCAGAGCGGCCGGGGCTTGGGTGCGATCGCTGCGCCATGACGAAAAGGCCAGGGCCGCGATGGTCAACACATAGGGCAGCATGAGCAGGATGGACGAGGGCAACGCCGTGCCCATGGCCTGCAGGCGGAGCTGAAAAGCCATGACTCCGCCGAAGAGGTAGGCGCCGATCATGGCGCGGCTCGGGCGCCAGAAGGCGAAGATGACCAGGGCGACGGCGATCCAGCCCCGGCCGGAAGTCAGGCCGTTGGTCCACAGGTGGGTGTAGGCAAGGCTCAGGTAGCTTCCGCCGAAACCGACCAGCATCCCGCCTCCCAGCAGCGCCGCCCAGCGATAGGCCAGAACGTTCAGGCCGGCGGCTCGTGTCGCGGCGGGACTCTCCCCGGCGGCGCGGATGGCCATGCCCCAGCGGGTGTAGCGGAAGAAGGCCCACAGCAGCGGCGGAATGATGTAGGAGAGATAGACCAGGGCGTCCTGCTGGAAGAAGATCGTGCCCAGGCCGGGCAGATCGCCAAGAACGGGCAGGGAGAATTTGTCGAAGCCGGGGGCGGTGCGGCCGATGTAGGGCGTGCCGAAAAATCCGGCCAGACCCGTTCCGAAAATGGTCAGGGCCAGCCCGGAGACGACCTGGTTGCCCATGAACCAGATGCAGACGACGCCGTGCAGCGCGGCCATGCTGGCTCCTGCCAATCCTCCGGCCACGAAGGCCAGCACGGGTGAGCCCGTGTGCAGGGCCGTGAGGAATCCGACCAGGGCGCCGACCAGCATCATGCCTTCCACGCCGAGGTTCAGGATGCCGCCTTTCTCGGTGAGGATTTCGCCCAGGGTGGCGTACAGGATCGGGGTCCCGGCCTGAACCGTGGCCGCCAGCAGGGCGAGCAGAATTTCAGGGGTCATCCGATCCTCCGCAGATGCAGACGGTAACGCGAGAAGAAGCCTCCGGCCAGTACGGCCAGAAGGATGAAGCCTTCCATGATGGCGCCGAAGGCCGCCGGAATCTGGAGGTCGAGCTGCAGGCTTTCCATGCCCACGCGCAGTCCGGCCAGGAGGAAGGAGGATACGGCGATGATCAGGGGATTGAGGTTGGCGAGCCAGGCCACGACAATGGCCGTGTAGCCGTAACCGGACATGATGCTCGGTTGCAGGCGTCCGAGGGTGGCCGAGGCTTCCAGAAAACCGGCCCAACCGGCCAGGGCTCCGCTCACTCCCATGACCAGAATCACCAGCAGGGAGTAGGGCATGCGGGCGTAGCGGGCCGCGCGGACGTTTTCGCCGCAGGCCCGAAGCTCGAAGCCCAGTCGGGTGGAACGCAGAAAAACCGTCATCAGCACTCCGACGGCCAGGCAGAGCAGCAGGCCCCAGTTCAGGCGGGTGTCGCCGATGCGCGCGACCACGGCGGCAGGCACGAATTCGCTGGTCATGGGAAAGCCGAAACTGCCCGGATCCTTCCACGCGCCATAGACGAGATATTCGAGAATCAGGATGCCGACGTAATTGAGCATCAACGTGACGATGATCTCGTTGGTCCTGAGCTTGAGACGCAGCACGGCGGGAATGATCCCCCACAGGCTGCCGGTCAGCGAAGCGCAGATCAGCATGGTCGGCAGCAGGGCGTACCAGGGCCAGCCGGGAAAGGTCAGGGCGGCCCAGGTCGCACCCACGGCTCCCAGGGCGAACTGGCCCTCCGCGCCGATGTTCCAGATTTGCAGGCGGAAAGTCAGGCCTACGCCAAGGGAACACAGAAAAATGGGAATGGCCTTGATCAGGCAGTCCTCAAGGGCATAGCCGGAGCCGAAGGCGCTGTGCACAAGCAGCCACAGGGCGCTTGCGGGCGGCTTGCCCTGCATGGCCAGGAGCAGTCCGCTGACGACAAAGGCCAGGGCGAGGGCTGCCAGAAAAACAAGACAGGAGCCCCACCCAAGGGGCTCCTGTCGTCGTACGGCGCTGAGTTGAAGCATCGAGGGACCTTATTCCAGGGTGCCGACAACGCCCTGCACGAACCAGTTGAATCCAAGCAGGTCGCCATCGGCCATGACCTTACCGGCGGCGACTTTTTCGACGCCGGCCTGGTCCTTGATGGGGCCGCTGAAGACCTGATAGGCGCCGGAGGCGATTTCCGCCTTCTTGTCGAGAACGGTTTTCTGCACATCGGCCGGTACCATTTCGCCGAAAGGCGCGATGTCGACGATGCCCTTGTCCAGTCCGTGCCAGTAGAAGTCGCTCTTCCAGGTGCCGTCCTTGATCTGCTGGACCATTTCCGTGTAGAACGGGCCCCAGTTCCAGATGGCCGCAGTCAGGTGCGACTTGGGCGCAAAGGCGGACATGTCGGTGTTGTAGCCCACGGAGTAGACGCCGCGTTCCTGGGCGGCTTCCTGCGGGCCGGGGGAATCCTGATGCTGGGCGATGACGTCGCAGCCGACGTCGAGCAGGGACTTGCCGGCCTCTTTTTCCGTCGCCGGGTCGTACCAGGTCTTGGTCCAGACTACGCGGACCTGCACGTCGGGATTGACGGCCTGGGCGCCGAGAGTGAAGGCGTTGATGCCGCGGATGACTTCGGGGATGGGGAAGGCCGCCACGTAGCCCAGGACGTTGGACTTGGTCATGGCGCCCGCGACCATGCCGGTCAGGTAACGGGCCTGATAGATGCGCCCGAAATAGTTGGCCATGTTTTCAGCGTTCTTGTAGCCGGAGCAGTGCAGGAACTTGACCTTGGGAAAATCCTTGGCCACCTTGAGCATGGGGTCCATGTAGCCGTAGCTGGTGGCGAAGATGACGTCATACCCCTTGCGGGCCATGTTCATGATGACACGTTCGGAATCCTGGCCTTCGGCGACGGATTCGACAAACGACGTGGTCACTCCGTCCATGGCTTCGACAGCCAGACGGCCCTGGTCATGGGCATAGGAATATCCGGCGTCGCCCACCGGGGACACATAGACAAATCCAACTTTCATGTCTTCGGCGAAGCAGGTTGATCCCAGGGCCAAAAAGGCCAGCAGGAACAAGGGCAAACATTTTCGCATCATCCGTCCTCCGTAATGTGTTGCTGCAAGGGGTGGCCCCGGGGCACGATGCCCATTCGTGGGGAGAGTTCCAAGCACATGGCACATAGCCAATACCCTCTAAGCTGGCAACAGGCAGGTGGCCATGCTTTCATCCATGTAAACCGGACAAATGTCAGACAGTTATTGACAAGAACGCGAAAAGTCCGGAAAAAACAGACAATAATTAAAGGCGTGCCGGGACTTGGTTTTTTCCCATTCTGTATTAACCTGTTGAAATCAAGATATATTGATGCCTCCGGCACGGTTCTGTTATACTGTCTTACATTCGCCCCGCAGGATAGCCTCAGAGAAGGGAGTAAACATGTCCAAAGACACGATGATAAGTTTCAGGACCACGGAAGATTTCAGCAAATCGCTGAAAAAATTTGCCAAGAAGAACAAGGTCACGCTTTCGGGTTTTATCGACGCCGTCTTGCAGGATTTTCTTCAGTCCCAGGCGGGACAGGAAATCCTGCTGGAGGATCGGCGCAGATTCCCGCGTCAGCACAAGGCCATCCCGGCCATCATCAGCGGTCAGATCGGCTCGCAAAAATATTTCCATGCCAGCAAGATAACCAATCTGTCCCTGGGCGGGATCAACCTCGTCGTGCCCAAGAACGGCGACGGCTGCAACCTGGCCGACCAGGAGCTGGACTCTTTTGATGTCGTTTTCGCCTTGCCGCGGGAAGACCGGCCCATCACCATCCAGTGTCAGGGCAAGAGGGTTTTCCAGACTTCGGACTGCTATCAGGTCGGTGCCAGCTTCGACGACACCGATCTGGACAGCTATCAGGCCCTGCAGA
The DNA here is from genome assembly GCF_900114595.1 of Desulfomicrobium norvegicum. Classification (NCBI taxonomy): domain Bacteria; kingdom Pseudomonadati; phylum Thermodesulfobacteriota; class Desulfovibrionia; order Desulfovibrionales; family Desulfomicrobiaceae; genus Desulfomicrobium; species Desulfomicrobium norvegicum. The sequence continues at coordinate 312,732 of NZ_FOTO01000002.1, forward strand.
GCTATCTCTACTGATTTTTATGGCCATGGTTGAGGTTTCGCGCCCCGGGACACGCAGGTGTTCCGGGGCGGTTTTGCGTCTGGGTGGACGGTATGGACAAGCTGGACCGCATGGGCGGAGGGCTTACACTTCCAGCCATCTGCGCAGGTGTTCCGTTTCATCTTTCCAGCGCGGGCTGAAGCGCAGGTCGAGGAAGCGTGCGTAGACCAGATCCAGATAATCCATGCATTTTTCCAGCAGATAGATCTTTTCGAGGATGCGTCCGTCGGGGTCTTCGCCTTCCTCCAGCTTCATCTCGACCTTGGGAGTTTTGAGGCCCTGCAGGGTGAAGTTGGCCGCGTCCAGGAGTACCTGCCAGCTGACCTCGTCCCGCTCGACGCGGACCTTGGCCTTGTTGACCTTCTTTCCGTTGCGAAGCCCCATGCGTGCCTCGCGCAGTTCGGCCATGGGCCCGCTGCACACTGCCGTTTCCCTGGCCTCTCCCTCGCCGCCCTGAACCGAGACCTTCTGCTCCACCGTGACCGAGAAGGCCTCGCCTTCCTTGGTCCGGAAAAGTCCGTTGCTGGTTTCACTGGCAAACCACAGCCAGGTCAGAAACTCCTGTCCCAGAAGGAGGCTCACTGTTTCCGCGCGTTCAAGATCCATCATGCACCTCCCTGGGCGAAAACGGTCGGTTCAAAATCGTCGAGTTCGACCTGACGCTCGGCCCCAAGAGTGCTGAGAGCCAGGAAATAAGGGGTCAGCGGCTCCAGATTGAGGCCGAAGGTGTGCGTGAAAAGTTCCTCGAAGAGCTCAGTCAGCTTGGACTGGGTTGAGGCGATGTAGACCAGTTGCCTGGTCGTGTCCCAGACCACGTCGAAACAGGCCGGGATGGGCAGGGTCCGGGCGCGCAGGCGCAGTTCGACCTGCTCGCGGATCTCGGTCTTCTGCTCTTTGGTCAGAAATTTCTTGCCCTGATCGCGCATGGATCGCATGGCCTCGTTCACGGCCACGGCGAAATGCTTTTTCATGACCGCGGGCGGCACGCGGCGCGTGTCCAGACGCAGGGTGAAGGTCAGGTATGGGCCTTTTTCTGGCGGGCACAGGGCAAACTCCGGATCGAGCATGTTGTCGAAGGAGACCCAGCCGAAGCTGCGCTCCTCGGCACTGGCGTCGATGTCGCGGAAGGCGTTGCGTTTGAGCCGCTCGTCCACTTCGTGCCAGAGGCTCGAAGGGATATCATTCTCCACAATGCGGTAGCGCGTGATTCCCACGCTTGCTGACATGAATCCCAAGGCGTCCTCCCCGCCGTCTTCGTCTTTGTGCTTTGACGGCATCTTGGTTTTGTTTAAAGGTCTATATTCATCACTCGAATTTTACGGAGTTCCCATGTCCAAAGCGATCTGCATACACGGTCATTTTTACCAGCCGCCCCGTTTCGACCCCTGGCTTGAAGACGTGCTGCCGGAAGAAGGCGCCGCCCCGGAACACGACTGGAACGCACGGATCACCAAGGAAAGCTATGCTCCCCTGGCCTGGGCGCGGCGTCTCGACGGCACGGGCATGATCACCGAGCTTGTCAATTGCTATGCATGGATGAGCTTCAATTTCGGCCCCACCCTGCTGCGCTGGATGGAGCTTCATGCTCCCGAGACCTATACGCGCATTCTGGAGGGGGACAGGCAGAGCCTTGAGCGTCTGGGACACGGCAATGCCCTGGCTCAAGTGTACCATCACTCCATCATGCCCTTGGCGACGGAATTGGACAAGGACCTGGAAATAGCCTGGGCCGTCCAGGATTTCCGGACTCGCTTCGGCCGGGAGCCCGAGGGCATGTGGCTGGCCGAGACCGCCGTGGATCTTCCGACCCTTGAAGCCCTGGCCAAGGCCGGCATCCGCTTTACCATCCTGGCTCCTCGTCAGGCTCGGGCCATTCTCGGGGCAGACGGGGCATTTCATCCCGTGACCGAAGACAGCCTCGACACCACGCGGCCCTATCTGGTCAGGCTCCCACAAGGCAAGTCAATAAGCGTGTTTTTTTATGACGGGGCCGTCTCCAGGGCCGTGGCCTTCGAGCGCCTGCTCGGCAGCGGAGAAAATTTCTGGACCAGATTGTCCGGTTCCTTTTCCGAGGGTCTCGGCAACATCGCCACGGATGGAGAGTCTTACGGGCATCATTTCAAATTCGGCGAAATGGCGCTGGCCTATGTCATTCAGCAGGCCAGAGAGGGGCGCGACGAAGTCGGGCTGACCAACTACGGCGCCTACCTTGCGGCGCATCCGGCCATGGACGAGGTGCAGATCCATGAAAACACCTCCTGGAGTTGCGTGCACGGAGTGGAGCGCTGGAAAACGCACTGCGGGTGCTCTGACGGCAGCCACCCGGATTGGGTGCAGGATTGGCGCAGGCCGTTGCGGCGTTGTCTCAATTATTTGAAATATTATGCTGACGAGCATTTTTTCAAACGGGGTGGCGCATTTTTTCGCGACAGCGGCCTGGCCCTGCGGGAGTACGGCCTGGTTCTGGCCGGGAGCGAAGGTTTGGAAGCGTTTCTTGAGAGGCAATGCCTGCCCGGCCTTGAGCAGGCGCAGCGCACCGACGCCTGCCGGTTGCTGCTCATGCAGCGGCTGGCCCTGGCCGCTTTTTCCAGCTGCGCCTGGTTTTTTGATGACATTGCCCGGATCGAGCCGCTCAATGGCCTGACCTCCGCCAGGCGCGCCCTGGACCTGCTCGCGGCCACGGGCGGCCCGGATGTGGAAGCCGGGTTTGTGCGCGTGCTGGCCGAAGCCCAGTCGAACATGCGTGACGAATGGGACGGAGCGGTCCTGTGGGAAAAAATGGTCACGCCCAGGAGGCCGTCTTTAAAGGAGCTTGCCGCGTATCCGCGCCGTTTTCCGGCGGCAGGCGACCGGCCCGAGATGGCCTGGCCGGGCGTTCGGCTTGAGCTTGAACCCCTGGGACAGGGACACAGGCTGCGCTGCTTCTGGACCCGGACCCTCAAGGAGGAAACGGCCGTGCTGTCAGGGCCGGAAGAATTTTCGGCGCACTCCCGGCACAAGGCCGAGGTGGGCTTTCGCCTGGCCAGGGAGCATGAACGGGAACTTTTGCGGCAATCCTGCCTGCTCGCCCGTGAAATGGCGCCACTGCTGTCCGGTTTCGCGGAAGGGCAAAGCGTGTCCCAGGAGCTTTTGGCCATGCAGATTCCAGGGCTGGTCTGGAACTGGCTTTTTGAAGGAGTGGAGTTGCCGCGTGGCATGCAGGATTCTCTTGCGTCCTGGTTCGCGGTCAACACGGGCATCCGCAAACTGCTGGAACGCCTGATCGAGGAGCGTGGCACCGAGATGGCCCTGTCCCTGCCGGGCCAGGCCCACGCGCTGGTGGAGTTGATCACCCGCTCACGCCATCTGGGGCTGTCCATTTATTGGTGGGAGGTCCAGAACAAGGTCATGGCCGTGCCGAACAGGGGCGTGCACGTGGAGCTGTGCATGCTGCTGGGGCTGTCTGTTCCGGAGGTCTAGAAACGGTCCTGTTTCACGCAACGAAGGCATGGTTCTCCGCCTGTGCGGGGGTAGGGGCGAAAAATTTTTCGCCCCTACGGCATGGGTGTTCATCCACCTGAAAGGGGTGCAGGGGACGTGTCCCCTGCCCGCCGGAGGCATCTTTTCCTATTCTCCTTCTCCGTCCATCCACCTTTTCCAGACGTCCCGCGCACGCTGCGCGTAGAGCTCCTTGCGCTTTTTCTTTGGGGCCTTGCGGTTCAGGGCGGGCATGAGGCCGAAGTGGACGTTGGAAGGCTGGAAGTGTTTGGCCGGGGTGCGCAGATGGCCGAGCAGCGCGCCCATGGCCGTCTCCACCGGGGGGAGATCCCGCTTGCCCGCCAGAAAAAGTCCCAGCCACAGGCCTGTTGCGGCCGACTCCAAATATCCCTCTACGCCGCTGATCTGACCGGCCAGATATGTGCCCGGCCGGGCCCGCAGTTCAAGGGTGGGGGTCAGGACTTCCGGGGCCAGCACGTAGGTGTTGCGGTGGATGCTGCCCATGCGCAGGAATTCGGCGTGCGCGAGGCCGGGAATCGTGGCGAAGATGCGTTTTTGTTCGCCGTATTTGAGCTTGGTCTGGAATCCGACCATGTTCATGGCCGTCTTTTCCCGGTTCTCGGCGCGCAGCTGCACCACTGCATGGGGTTGCCCGCCGGTGCGCGGATCTATGAGGCCCACGGGTTTCAGGGGGCCAAAAGCCAGGGTCATTTCCCCGCGTTCGGCCATGACCTCGATGGGCAGGCAGCCCTCGAAGTGAATCTCCTTTTCGAACTCCCTCGGGGCGACCTTTTCTCCGGCCACCAGCGCACGCACGAAGGCCAGGTATTCTTCCTCGTTCATGGGGCAGTTCAGGTAATCCTTGTCCTCGGGGGCGTAGCGCGAGGCCCAGAAGGCCACGTTCATGTCCACCGACTCCGTGAACACTATGGGCGCGATGGCGTCGTAAAAGGCCAGTGAATCCTGTCCGACGATGCGTGCCAGGTCCGAGGACAGGGCGTCGCTGGCCAGGGGACCGGCGGTGACGATCAGGGCGGCGTACCCCTGCCCGTCAAGTTCGGCCAGGCTGGTGATTTCGCGGCGCATAAGGGTGATGCGCGGGTGCGCTTCGATGCGTCTGGTCATTTCACGGGAGAAGAGCTCCCTGTCCACGGCCAGCGCCTTTCCGGCGGGCACTTCAACCCCTTTGGCCACATCCATGACCAGGCTGCCAAGCTCCGCCATTTCAAGTTTCAAAAGGCCGATGCCGGTTTCAGGCTCCGCCGAGCGAAAGGAGTTGGAGCAGACCAGTTCGGCCAGGCCCTCGCTCTGATGGGCGGGGGAGAAGCGCTGGGGCTTCATCTCGTAAAGGACAACGTCGCATCCGGCCTGGGCCAGCTGCCATGCGGCTTCGCATCCGGCCAGTCCGGCCCCGACGATTGCGTAGGTAGTGCTCATCTCTTGTTCCCGTGATGGTGGTGAAAGGCGGACTTGTGGCCCATGGTCGCGCCGTGGTCAACCGTTATGAATGATGCCCGATTCGTTTTTACGCGGATCGGGCATCAGGGAAAAAAGGGGAGGCGGGCCTCCCCGGTCTATGCTCTGACGGCCTTTGCCGGACGGTTGCGGAGCCATTTTTCGATCTCGATGACGATGAAGGCCAGGATCGAGACTCCGATGATCTTGAGCCAGGGCAGGAGGCCGATGGGCGCGCTGCCGAACAGGACGTTCATGAACGGGACGTAGGTGAAGGCGAGCTGCAGGATCACCATGATTCCGAATCCGGCGACCACCCACGGGTTTGTCCACAGGCCCAGGGCAAAGGGGGAGCGGGTGAAGGAGCGGCTGTTGAAGAGGTAGAAGGCTTCGACCATGACGAAGACATTGACGGCCACGGTGCGGGCCTGTTCCTGCACGCCGGTGGTCTGCAGTTCCCACTCGTAGAGGCCGAAGGCGGCAATGAGGAGCAAGCCGCCTACAAGCATGATGCGGATGTACAGCTCCGAGTCCAGGATGGGCATGCGCGGATCGCGCGGGTCGCGGTCCATGATGCCCGGTTCCTTGGGCTCGAAGGCGAGCATGAGGCCAAGGCATCCCGCTGTGGTCATGTTGATCCACAGGATCTGCACAGGCAGGATGGGCAGGGCCACCCCCAGCAGGACGGCGGCGAGAATGACCAGGCCTTCGCCAACGTTTGTCGGCAGGGTCCAGACGATGAATTTGAGCAGGTTGTCATACACGCCCCGGCCTTCTTCCACGGCCGCCTCGATGGTGGCGAAGTTGTCGTCGGTCAGGATCATGTCCGAGGCTTCCTTGGCCGCCTCGGTGCCGCCTCTGCCCATGGCCACGCCGATGTCGGCCTGTTTCAGGGCCGGTGCGTCGTTGACGCCGTCGCCGGTCATGGCCACGACTTCGCCGCGATTCTGCAGCGCCATGACCAGGCGCAGCTTCTGATCCGGGGCGACACGGGCGAAGACGGAGGTGTCCGCGGCCTTGGCGATCAGCTCTTCATCGGACATGAGGGCCATTTCAGAGCCGCTCATGACCTGGCAGGTCGGCTGCCCGGGGCACGTCTGTATGCCAAGACCGAGCTGTACGCCGATGGCCGCCGCCGTGACCGCATGATCGCCGGTGATCATCTTCACGTTGACTCCGGCGCGGTGGAAGGCCTGCACGGCCCTGATGGCCTCGGGACGCGGCGGGTCGATCATGGCCGTGAGACCGAGGAAGATAAGGTCGGAAGCGACATCGCCATGATCAAGCGAGGATGCGTCCTTGGGCAGTTCCCTGCAGCCCATGGCCAGGACGCGCATGCCGCCGAGACCGAGGCGTTCGACCTCGGCACGGATTGCTGCGTGATCAAGCGGGGCAAGGCTTCCGTCGGGCAGAAGCTCCATGGTCGCGCGATCGAGCATGGCTTCGACCGAGCCCTTGAAGAAAGCCAGACGGGGGGTGTCCGCGCCCTGGTCGTGCAGGGTGCCCATGTATTGGTGTTCGGATTCGAAGGGTAGGGTGTCGAGCCGTGGCAGCCCTTTGGATTCAGCCTCAAGGTCGAGGCCGCCCTTGCCGGCGGCCACGATGAGCGCCGCCTCGGTGGGGTCGCCGATGACCTTTTCACCGCCTTCCAGATATTCGATGCGGGTGTCGTTGCACAGAAGTCCGGCCAGCAGGGTCGTGCGCAGGGCCTGATCCGTGTCGCTGAACCCTTCGATGGAACCCTCGGGCTTGTAGCCTGTCCCGCTGACCTCGTGGCTGGCGCGGCCCGCGAAGATGGCGGTGACCGTCATCTGGTTTTCGGTCAGGGTGCCGGTCTTGTCCGAGCAGATGACCGAGGCTCCGCCAAGGGTTTCCACGGCGGGGAGCTTGCGGATGATAGCGCCTCGCGAGGCCATGCGCGAGACGCCCATGGCCAGGATGACGGTCACGGCGGCCGGCAGCCCTTCGGGGATGGCGCCAACGGCCAGGGCCACGGCGGCCATGAACATGTCGGCGGCTTTTTCGCCGCGCAGGACGCCCGCCGCGAAGGTCAGGGCCGCCAGGCCCAGGATGGCCCAGAGCAGGATGTGGCTGAAGCTTGTGATCTTGCGGGTCAGGGGCGTGGCCAGTTCGTCGGCCTCGGAGACCATGGTCGAGATGCGGCCGATTTCAGTGCAGTCGCCGGTGCTCACGACCACGCCCGTGGCCTGGCCGTAGGTGATCAGGGTGGATGCGTAGGCCATGTTGCGGCGGTCGCCAAGGACGGCGTCCTGGGGCAGAAGGTCCGCGGATTTGCCCACGGGCACGGATTCGCCGGTCAGGGCCGACTCGTCCACGCGCAGATCCTTGATGGCGACGAGGCGCAGGTCGGCCGGAACCTTGTCGCCCGAGCGCAGAATCACGATGTCTCCGGGGACCAGCTCGGAAGCCGCCACGCGGCGTGTGGAGCCCGAACGGATGACCACCGCCTCTGTGATCATGGAATTGGCAAGCGCTTCAAGCGCTCCGGCCGCCTTGGCTTCCTGGATGTAGCCCACGATGGCATTGACCAAGACTACGCCGATAATGACCCCCGAATCCACCACCTCCCCAAGGGCCGCGGTGATTATTCCGGCCGCGATAAGGATGTAGACCAGGGGCTGGTGAAACTGGAGCAGAAAGCGTTCAAGCTTGGTTTTGCCCCGGCGCGCGGTCAGGGAGTTGGGGCCGAATTCGTCCGTCCGCCACTTGACCTGCAGGGTGTCCAGGCCCTTGTCCGGCTCGACTTGGAATACTTCCAGCACTTCCTTTGCAGGCAGGTGGTGCCAGACTTTTCCGCTAAAGCAATCCATATGAACGCTCCTCGTGTTGGTGATGGGGAAGGCGCAATGCAGCCGCGTTGGTTTGAGAAAATCAACTGTTTACTGAGTAGAGCACATAATGGCAAACTTCAAGAAGTGAAGGACAATTGCGCGTCTTGCGGTGGCGCGGGGATTGGTCTGTTCGGGGGAAGCGATCGCGCCCTTATCTTCGGCAGGGCATTGCACGGACAACATGCGGAGGCACTCATGGGGATTGGAAATTGGCAGCTGCCGCGAGATCCGCGGTCATGTCCACGCAGGCCAAAGAGCCTTGGCCCGGCCGTGGCGAAATCCTGCCGCCGTCATGATGGGTGCTGCCCCGGGCAATGCATTGGTAATGAAGAGAAAGAGAAATGGTGATCGGCGTGCCGGATTTTGAAGTGATCGCACAGGAGCCCGGATTTTTTGTCGTGCACAAAGACCCGGGGCTTGATTTTCATGATTGCGACGGCCGTCCCGGGCTGTGCACTCTGGTCCGGGATCGGTTGGGCCGGAGGGTTTTTCCGGTGCATCGTCTGGACAAGGCCACCTCCGGGTTGCTGCTTCTGGCCGAGAGCCGGGAGTGGGCTGGGGTCCTGGCCGGGCTGTTTCGGGAACGCGCCGTGAGCAAATACTACGTCGCCCTTTCGGACATGGCCCCGCACAAAAAGCAGGGGCTCATTCAGGGCGACATGGTCCGTTCGCGCCGGGGCAGCTGGATGTTGGCCCGGACCATGGAGCGTCCGGCAAGGACGCGGTTTCTGAGCTGGTCCGTGCGGCCGGGCCTGCGCCTCTTCGTCCTGAAACCCATGACCGGGCGCACGCATCAGCTGCGCGTGGCCATGAAGAGTCTGGGCGCGCCTGTCCTGGGCGACGTCCTCTATCATCCCATTGTCCCGGAGTGGCCGGATCGCATGTATCTGCACGCCCACACCCTGCGTTTTTCCCTGGACGGAAAGGATTATGCCTACGCCTGCCCGCCCAAAAGCGGAGCCATGTTTCTGGAGGATGCGACCAGGAGCGCCCTTGAGGCCCTGGGGCCGCTCGACGCCCTTGCGTGGCCAAGGAGCGCGGGAAGTTCTTCGAGGATGTAGCTTTTGTGTTTGCTGGAGACGCGGTCAGGCATCGAGCAGGTTGTTGCCCTTGACGCGCATGCGGGCGTTCAGGGCGTCGATGCGTTCCTGCAGGCGTGCGCGCCGGTGTTCGTTCTTTTCACCATAGTAGGAGCGCAGCAGAAAGTTGCGGCAATGAAACAGGGTGTGCGACTCCTGATCGATATCGACCAGTTTTCCGCAAATGGCGCAGGTGCTGAATTTGGCCATGGATCACATCCCCTTGGGCGGTTGAAAGGGGGCGTTTGAATTGTCTTCCCAGGATATGCCGGTCAGCAGACGGTACATCTTGAGCGCTTCGATATGTTCCGGAGACAGACCCAGGGCGAGTTTGATGCATTCCAGCGCGTTTTCCGGCTGGGCATCGCAAAAATAGGCTTTGGCCATGTTGTAGTGAATGTTCTCATCCTTGGGGCTAAGCTGGACGGCCTGAAAATAAGCCTGGATGGCTTCCTTGTACTGTTTTTCCTGACGCAGTCTGATGCCCAGCGTATTGTATGGATTGGGCGCGTTGATGTCGTATTTGACGATTTCGACGAATATTTTTTTGACCTTGGCAAAGTTGTTGAGCTTTGCATATTCTTCGGCCGCTTTTTGCAGGTAATGACGATAGCGGTCGGTGTCGTTCTTGCCCAGATAGGCTTGGGCCAGTCCTTCGTAAGCCTTGATGAAGGTCTGGTTGCGGGCCAGCGACTGGTTGAAGGCCTGGATGGCGTCGGACCACTTCTTGTCCACCAGAAACTGGCAGCCTCGGAAGAAGAGGCGACTGGCCTGTTCGTCCTCCTGGTTGACGACGAGGGTCAGGTCGCCGATGGCGTCCTCGTATCGGCCCTGGACGATGAGCGTCTCGGCCTGCTCCACGGTTTCGCGATCGCTGTCCTGGGTTTGCACCATCTTTCTGGACTGGGCCATATGCTTTTCCAGGGCCGACAGGTTGTAGGGGCGCAAAACCAGTCCCGAACATCCGGCCGAGATGACGCCAAGCACGAACTCCTCGGCCCGCTCCGCCGAAATGACCAGAATGTGGAGATATTCCGCCTGCCGGACTTCGCGCAGGGCGCTGACGAACTCGGCGATGGTCAGGTCCTCGACTTCCGTGTCGACGATGATGATCCGGGCCGGATTGAACTTGATGAATTCCACCGCCGCCTTGCCCGAGGAAAATCGCGCGCAGTTGCTGTATCCGAGCTTGGCAAGGTGATCCCTGGTTTCCTGGAAAAGGGAGTCTTGGCTTGTGGCCACGAAAACGAGATCCGTCATTCCCATGTGCTTAGATGTCCTGTTTTCCTACGTGTTCTTAGGTGGTGCTGGGCAATTGTCTTACGCGTTTAGTGCGTAGTTCACAAGCATTCGGCTGCTCCCGCCGCGTATTGGTCCTTGACATCCCCCCTGCCCGTTACGCTACCCGGAATAAGTTCGCCTGCCTTTTGATCAATTTTCATACGCAGCAGCGCCGCTGGCCTCCCGCCCGCGGACATCAACTTTCGGCCCAGGGCCGTTGGTCTTCCCATGGAAATCAAGAAAAAAATCGAAATTCTCGCCCCGGCCGGTGATATTGACAGCTTTTTGGCCGCCATCGCCGCCGGCGCCGACGCCATTTATTGTGGGCTTAAAAATTTTTCCGCGCGCATGGAGGCGGAGAATTTTTCCCTGACCGAGCTCGCGGCCCTGACCGAGCTTGCCCATGCCAAGGGCATTCGCGTGCATGTGGCCATGAACAACCTGCTCAAGACTCCCGAGCTGGACCAGGCCGGCCGTCTCATTCACCGGCTGCAAACCCAAGTCGGACCGGACGCGCTGATCGTGCAGGATCTCGGACTGCCCGCGCTGGCCCGGCAGGCCGGGTTCAAGGGCGAGCTGCATCTCTCCACCCTGGCCAACGGCGGAACCATCGCCGGACTGCCGCAGATCCTTGCGCTGGGCGTGGACCGGCTGGTGCTGCCCCGGGAGCTGTCCATCGACGAGATCAAGGCCGTCGCCGCCCGTTGCCCCGACGAGCTGGGCCTTGAGGTGTTTGTGCATGGCGCGCTGTGCTATGCCGTCTCGGGCAGGTGCTACTGGTCGAGTTATCTGGGCGGCAAAAGCGGTCTTCGCGGCCGTTGCGTGCAGCCTTGCCGCCGTCAGTATCAGCAGAAGAGCCAGAAGACCTCGTTCTTTTCCTGCGACGATCTGTCCCTGGACGTGCTGGTGCGTCCTTTGAGCGGGGTGGACAAGGCCTGTTCCTGGAAGATCGAGGGACGCAAGAAGGGGCCTCATTACGTGTATTACACGGTCACGGCCTATCGCATGCTGCGTGACGCCGGGGACGATCCGGCCCAGCGCAAGGCGGCCCTGGGGCTTTTGGAAATGGCGTTGGGGCGGCCGTCCTCGCACTATAATTTTCTTGGGCATCGGCCCAGCAACCCCATCGCCGACCGGGAGCAGACGGCTTCCGGGCACATGGTCGGCAAGGTCCAGGGCGGGTTCAAGGCCGCCTATGTCTCCCCGCGCGAACCGCTCAAAAGCGGCGATCTGCTGCGCATCGGCTACGAGGATCAGGCCGGGCACCAGACCGTGAAAATCCGGCGCGACATCCCCAAAGGTGGCCGCCTCGAGCTGGCCAAGGGGCAGGGGCGACCCGCTCCCCAGGGCGCTCCGGTCTTTTTGGTGGACCGACGCGAGCGGGAGCTGCAAGCCTTGATCGCGGACCTGAAAAAAGATCTGGCTTTTGACCGGCCAACCAAGGAGTCGACCTTTTCTCCGACCCTGCCGCGCTGCGTCCGGCGCAAGGGCAAGCCGCGCGAGATGGACGTTTGGCGCAGCCTGCCAGCGCGGCTCGGCAATCAGAGCGAGCAGGCCGTATGGCTCACCCCCGGGGTGGAGCGGAACATCTCCCGCAATATTTTCGGTCGCATCTGGTGGTGGCTGCCACCCGTGATCTGGCCCGCGGAAGAAAAGGCCTGGACCGAGTGCCTGGACAACATGACCCGCCTTGGTGCCCGGCAGTTCGTGCTGAACGCGCCCTGGCAGATGGGGCTTTTCGGCAAGCCCGAGCGCCAGACCTTCTGGGCCGGGCCCATGTGCAACACGGCCAACCCGCTGGCTCTGGCGGAGCTTTCCCGCATGGGCTTTGCAGGGGCCTTTGTCAGCCCGGAACTGGATCGCCAGGGATTTTTGGAATTGCCGGCCCTGTCGCCCTTGCCGCTGGGCATTCTGGTCAAGGGCATCCATCCGTTGTGCGTCTCGCGCATCCGTTCGGAAAATCTGCGCGAACGCGAACCGTTCCAGAGTCCCAAGGGAGAGCAGTTCTGGTCAAGAACCTACGGCAACCTGGTCTGGACCTTCCCCAACTGGGAGCTGGACCTGAGCGAAAAATGGACGGAACTGGAAAAGGCCGGATACGCCCTTTTGGCGCGTCTGCACGAGCCGGTGCCCGAGAAGGTCTCGATCAAGGAGCGCCAAGGGCTCTGGAACTGGGATTTGAAAATGCTGTAGTCATTTTTGCATGTTCGATACGGAGCAGGTCTGATTTGTCAGGCCTGCTTTTTTTATGCTTTTACGCATTTGCGTTTCATATAAAATGGTATGTATTTGACAAGAGCGTTCTTTGTTTTTCGTACGAATGGTAGCGTCGTGTATGTACTTATGTCCATGATGTTCATTTTTTTCGTACATTGATAAATCAATATTGTGGAGTAGCGAGAATTTATGCATTGATCCTCCGAAATTCACAAGGAGGTTATTTGATGAAGAAATTGTTGCAAGTGATGATCTGCGTTTTGCTGCTGGGCTTTTTTGCCGCCCCGGGCTTTGCGCAGGACCTGGTCAACATCAACACAGCGACCGTGCAGGAGCTCACGAGCCTGCCCGGGATCGGACCGGTGACCGCCGCCAAGATCGTTGAGTACCGGGAAGCCCATCCGTTCGCCACGGTGGAGGAGATTCAGGAAGTGAAGGGCATTGGCCCGGCCAAGTACGAGACCATCAAGGATCGTGTCACCGTAGGCCAAAAGAAGGAGACAAAAGAGTAGTTCGGCTGGTTTTCATCCTCGCTGAAGCGGCTCCCCTCAAATTGCGGGGAGTCGCTTTTTTGTCACCTGCTTTCTTGCATATCGTTCAAAATGGCTGTACGAAAAGCCCATGCTTTCTGAACTATTTTCCTCGAAAACACGCATTCAATTGCTGCTCAAGCTTTTCCTAAACCCTGACGTGTCCTGCTATCTCAGGGAGTTGGCAACGGAATTCGCCGTCTCCCCCAATGCCGTCAAGGAAGAACTCGATAGCCTGACCGAAGCCGGCTATCTGGAAAAAAACAAACAGGGCCGCTCCCTTTTTTTTCGCGCCAACACCAAGCACCCCATTTTTCCCGAACTGCACTCCATCGTCAAAAAGAGCCTCGGCATCGACCGGGTGGTCGAAGACGTCCGCCGGGACCTTGGCGACGTGCACGCGGTCTACATCCTGGACGACTACGCCCTGGGCAAGGACTCCGGGCTCATCGACCTTTTGATCGTCGGCGAGGTCAAGGCGGACAGGCTGGGCGAGTATGTGCGCCTGACCGAAGGCAAGATCCGAAGAAAGCTGAGGGTGATGGTCATCGGCGTGGATGAATTCGAGGGTTCGAAGAAGACTTTTTTGGGGCGGCCGCATTGGAAGGTGGTGTGAGGGTCGGTTGTCTCGGGGAGATGAAAGCATGGATTCTCAAAAAGCTTTCGTGATTCAGGATGTCAGGAAGTACATCGCCGTTCTTCGTGAAAACGGAATTTCTGTGGACAAGGCATTTCTTTTCGGCTCTTGGGCCAGAGGCACTGCAAGGGAAGAAAGCGACGTGGATGTGGCTTTGGTTTCGCCATTTTTTACAGGCGATCGATTCATGGACCGACGTAAAATTGTTCCGCTTCGCAGAAAGATTAATAATAATATTGAGCCAATTCCATTCAGCCCCGAGGATTTTGCCGCTGGGGGCACGCTTGTGGAAGAGATCCGACTGCATGGAGAGGAAATTGTGTAGTATTCCCAGGAATATTTTGAATATTTGACGAATATAAGTATGTTCCATGGAAGACGTTAGATGATTATGGTGGCCCTTCGGGTGGCCAGGCAGTGGTTCTGATGTGAGGAGGGAGTATGCGTATTACAGAAACAGAGCGTCGGGTTCTTTGCGACGCGGCGCGAGAGGCTTTCGGAGCAGACTCCACGGTTTTTCTTTTCGGATCTCGCATAGATGATTCTCGGCGGGGTGGTGATATCGACCTGCTGGTGGAGACCGACAAGACAGGGCAAACTGAAATTTTCGAAGCTCAACTCCGTTTTTTGGCCAAGGTCAAGCTGGCCCTTGGGGAACAAAAAATAGACGTGCTTGTGGATTACCCGGATCGCAAGAGTCGTCCTGAAATTTTACGCATCGCAAAAGCTTCTGGAGTGCAGTTATGATTTCGACAAACATTGAGATCAATGAATTACGTTTTCATGACGCGTGGCAGGAATGCTGCACACATCTGATTCACGCTAGGCATGCCCTCAAGTCACTGACGGTACATTTGCCACTGGACGGGCAGAAGTTGGCGCTCCTCGACCTGGAGTCCATTCAAGACGTCGACCAGCTTGTGCTGCGATACTCAAAGCTGCAAGATAGCATGGGCAGCAAGCTTTTTCCTGCTCTGCTTAAAGTTCTGATGGAGCCGCTGGAAGACAGCCCCATGCTGGATAAGCTCAACAGACTGGAAAAAATGGGGATTCTTCCCAGTGTTCAGCGTTGGCAGGAGCTTCGGGAAATTCGCAACAAATTCGCGCATGATTATCCTGAAGGCGACGACATGAAGGCTATGGTTTTGAACGCGGCATGTTCCGGCATTGAAGAACTGGCAGAGGTCTTGGATAGCGTGGGTAAGGCCGGGGGAATATGAGTTGTTTCAATTGGTTCATATCTTATTCGAAAAAATGGGAAGAAAGTCTTTACCGGAAAGGTTCCGGCCGGTGGTTTCAGATATAAATGAGTGTAAATGGATTTCTACGAAGAGTATGCAAAGAGTAGAGACTCGCTCATCAGAATTTGAACAAAATCAGCCTGACCTTAGACGGCCTGTTCCTATCGCATAAATATGATCTTTCGCTTTTCCATCACAACGACAATGGGAGCAGCTTGATCACGTAGGGCGGGTAGGAAAAACTTTTTTCCCATGCAAGGGCAACGGGCGGAATGAAAAAGAGGTGCATTTTTAGGCCTAACTTGTTGAAGTTGGGGATGAGAACTTAATATTGTCAAGGAAATGCTTGGCGCCGTGCGCCCATGTGAAAAAAGCTTGCCCCCGAAAGCTCCCTCCTTTGATGCGCAGTGGTAAGGATTGTTATGGCCTTGTTGCCGAATGGCTTTCGTGACCGATTCCGTTTTATAAGCATCGAAAATAAAGCCATTTTGCGGGGAATGAGCCGAGTGGCTGTGTTTTTATTGCTCGCCAAGTTGATTGCGGCTGGCAAGGAGATGCTTGTTGCGTATTGCTATGGTACAAGCGCCGTGGTGGACGGTTATCTGTTTGCGTTCAATCTGATCATGTGGCCTGGAAGTGTCTTTTTCAGTGTCGTAAGTTTCGTGCTTATTCCGTATCTCGTTAGTATGCGTGCCGGGCAGAATGATCAAGAAGCTCACTTTCGAAGTGAACTTCTGTTTGCGACGATTATTATTGGTGTTGTAGCGAGTGTCATTACGGGTGTCATTCTATTCGGATTCGTTGCAAGTGGTTTCGCGGGTTTAAGCGCGCTAGGCAAGCAAGCAGCGTTGGCTTCCATTCCTTGGCTTGCACCTACTGTAGGATTTAGCTGCTTAATTGGTCTGTATTCCTCTTGGTTGATGAGCGAACAGCGCCATGCCAATACTTTTCTGGAAGCGATGCCTGCACTGTGTATCATTCTGGCGCTTTTGAGTATGATATTTTTTGATTTTTCTTTGGGCCATAGTACGTTGCCGCTGGTAGCTGGGACGCTAGGAGGCGTTGTGGTGCAATTTTTTTGGCTGGCTCATTTGAGTAGGTGCGGTTTTAATGCTGCGATGCCAAATTTTGCCTGTACTCATTGGCGTGGCTTACGACATGTGTTTGGCGTGATGCTTCTGGCTCAAATCGTTATGACAATTAGTGGGCTAGTTGATCAATTTTTTGCAGTGCGTATGGGTGAAGGAGTGCTTGCTGCTTATATATATGCCCAACGAATTATGGCATTAGTTCTTGGGTTCAGTGCGGTGGTAATTGGTCGCGCCTTACTGCCTGTACTTTCTGGAGTAGCGGATGCGCGGGTGAGTTGGCAAATCGCCAAGCGTTGGGCATGGTTATTTGGAGCGGTTGGTGTTGGCGGAGTTGGGGTTCTTGCGTTGTTGGCGAAGCCTGTCGTAAAAATACTGTTTGAACGGGGGGCGTTCACTGCGTCAGATACAGTTGTAGTTTCCGAAGTGCTAGTTGTTCTTGGGGTGCAGTTGCCATTCTATCTTTCTGGTATCGTGCTGGTTCAGTGGTTGGGCGCTGTAAAACAACAAAATTGCATTTTTATGGCGGCTAGCGTTGGCTTTGTTGTTAAGCTAGGAAGTGCGTTAATGTTGTATGATTTTAAGGGAGTTGGTTTGGCTTGGTCGACTGTTGCGATGTATTTTGCGACGGCTGTATCTTTGATTTTTACTACTTATATGAATAAAAAATAGAGTTTTTTTGTTCGTATAAGGCTACTGGTGATATTGTGGAACAAAGAAAAATATGGGATCATTTTCAAACAGATCATTTTGCGAAAAATTTATTTGCAGGAGCGTTTCCGCGCTATAAAGCTATATCGAGAGAGGTCGCATCAGGAGATCGTGTACTCAATATTGGTGTCGGATATGGTGGACTTGAAGAAATGTTGTTAAGCATGCAAGGAGTAATTGTCTATTCGCTAGATCCAAGCGATGGAGCGATTGCTTTATTGCGTGAAGCACATTGTATAGGTGATCGAGCAGTGGTTGGATTTAGTCAAGATATACCATGGAGCCACAGTTTTTTTGATGTTGTCGTGATGTCCGAGGTGCTTGAGCATCTTGATGTGGATGATTACAGAAAAACTTTGTACGAAGTTTTCCGAGTATTGCGACCTGGTGGGAAATTCGTTTTTACAGTGCCCGCAGAGGAAAATATTCAAGAAAATTTTGTGGTCTGTCCATGCTGCGGCGTAAAATTTCATCGCTGGGGGCACGTTCAGTCGTTTACTGACCATAGGATCCGGTCAGATATTTTGCCACTATTTAACTTTATGCATTTGTTGCGGAGAAATTTTTCTGACTGGCGGTTGCTAAATTGGAAAGGCAAAGCACTTTGGTTGATGAAGCGATTTCTGAGGGCGGCAGGAGTTAAGGGGGCCGGAGAAACTTTTTTTGTTGTTGCCCAAAAACCTTTATGAAAATTTGTTTTCTTATACATTCTCTATGTATGGGGGGGGCAGAGCGTGTCACCTCTAACCTCGCGAATTACTGGGCTGTGAAAGGTTGGCAAGTTATGGTGGCGACGCTCGCGACTGCCGAGAACGATTTTTATGCGTTGCATCCGGCCGTTGAGCGTGTCTCGCTTGGTACCGCAAGGGGAAGCCGAAATTGGATGTCAGCCGTTGTGAACAATGCGAGGTCAATCCGAGAGATAAGAAAATTGTTGAAGAGATGGCGTCCAGATGTCGCTGTAGGCATGATGACCACTGCGAATGTTCTACTTGCGTTGGCGGGGCGGGGAATGCCGGTGCTCTGTGTTGGGTCGGAACGTACTCATCCGCCGGTGAGGCCCTTGGGTGTGGGGTGGGAGCGTTTGCGTGCATTTGCCTACGGGCGCCTTGATGCAGTTGTGGCACTTGCTGGTTCGAGTTCCGATTGGCTACACCAATATACAAATGTAAAACGTGTCAAAGTAATTGCAAATCCTGTTTTGTGGCCTTTGCCACCGACGGCACCGATACGCGATTGTGGCGAGTGGCTTCATTCCGGACGTCACGTATTGCTCGCCGTGGGGCGACTGGTGGATGAAAAGGGGTTTGATCTGCTTCTTCAAGCGTTTTCGCGAATTGCTCTCGATCTGGCCGATTGGGATTTACTGATCGTTGGCGAAGGGCCAGAGCGGGCCAGTTTGGAAACTCAAGTTCGGTATTTAGGTTTGTGTGATCGAGTGAAGTTGCCGGGACAAGTTGGCAACATTAGTGATTGGTATGCTGCAGCTGATATTTATGCGATGAGTAGCAGGTTTGAGGGCTTCCCTAATACCTTGATAGAAGCAATGTCGTGCGGTTTGCCTGCGGTCAGTTTTGATTGTCTTACCGGACCACGGGACATAATACGAGATGAGATTGATGGCGTGCTTGTGCCACATATGGACGTTGCTACGTTTGCACAGGAGCTCGCGCGTCTAATGCGAGATGAAGGGTTACGTGCGAAAATGGCACGCCGGGCGGTGGATGCACGGGAACGGTTTGCGCTGGATCGGATTGCAGGCATGTGGGAAAAACTTTTTGGAGAATTATCTTGTGAATAATTTTGAAACGCAAGTACAGCAAGGGGAGCGATTTGAATTTGGAGCAAATTGGAAACGCTTCCTGTTTATTTTAAATGAAGAGCGCATCCTTGAGGCAGAACGTTCGCTAAAAACTATGCTTGAAGTCGATAATCTTCACGGAAAGAAGTTTCTTGATGTCGGTTCGGGAAGTGGCCTGTTCAGTTTGGCTGCACGTCGTCTGGGTGCGCAAGTTCACTCTTTTGACTACGATCCCCAGTCGGTGGCTTGTACAAAAGAATTAAAGCGTCGTTATTTTCCAGGCGATGCTGCATGGCTGATTGAGGAAGCTTCGGTGTTAGATAGCGAATATCTTAGTCGACTAGGCCAATACGATGTGGTTTATTCTTGGGGGGTGCTGCACCATACTGGGGCAATGTGGGAAGCTTTGGCTAGTATTGCCCCTCTGGTTTGTAATGGAGGGACTTTGTTTGTTTCAATTTATAATGATCAAGGAAGCCCAACAAAGCGTTGGAAAATTCTCAAACGCTTGTACAACAGATATCCATGGATGCGGAAACCGCTAGCGACTTACACACTTCTTCGTCAATGGACGCTGACGGTTTTTAAAGATTCGATGGGTGGAAATCCTTTGAAATCTTGGCAGAACTATAAAAGATCGCGTGGTATGTCTGCATGGCATGATGTTGTGGATTGGATCGGAGGATATCCGTTTGAAGTTGCCAAGCCAGAAGAGGTGTTTCATTTCTTTCGAGATTTGGGATTTACATTGCGGCGATTAAAGACCTGTGCCGGTGGACTTGGCTGTAACGAATTTGTCTTCAGGAAGCTTAAGTTAGTTGTTAATAATTAATAAGAAAAGCATTCTTTTTCTGGTCAGTTCCATGGAAGGCGGTGGTGCCGAACGTGTGGCTGCGCTCCTTAGCAACCATTGGGCCGAACAAGGTCACAAAGTGACATTAATGCCCACCTTCTCGGGTAGGGGGGAGTGTTTCTATCCATTGGATAGCCGGGTGCGCCTGGATTATCTTGCGGACCAAGTGAGGAGCCGTAGCAGGTCGTGGTTCAATAAGATGCGTCGGTTCATAGTTCTTCGGCGTATGATTCAAGAGTCAAGGCCGGATGTGATTGTTTCCTTTCTTCCTCATGTGAACGTGGCCGCGCTGCTTGTCTCTTGGGGGCTACGGATACCAGTTGTGGTTTCGGAGCGGACCTATCCGCCAGCGATGCCGTTGGGCAGCGGCCTGGAGTTGCTGAGAAAGGTAACCTATTCCCGAGCGACTAGGGTCGTGGTTCAGACGCAACGGGCGCTCCAGTGGCTTAAGGGCTACGGTCCTCGAGTTCGCGGCAGCGTGATCCATAATCCAATGGTTTATCCGTTGCCATGTATCGAGCCTGTCGTGGAATCAGGTTCAGTGGTGCCCAGTACGAGGCATGTGGCGCTTGCCGTAGGTCGGCTTGGAGAAGAGAAAGGTTTTAAGCAAATCCTCGCCGCATTCAGCGCGTTGGCCTCGCGGTACCCTGATTGGGATCTCATAATTTTAGGTGAAGGCTCTGAACGAGAGGCTTTGGAACAGCAGCGGGGTCGTCTCGGGCTGAAGAATCGGGTGCATTTGCCTGGACGTGTGGGCAACCTTGGTGACTGGTATGCTCGGGCCGATCTTTATGTGATGAGCTCTCGGTTCGAAGGCTTCCCCAATACCCTGCTGGAGGCGATGGCGTATGGACTGCCTGCGGTCAGTTTTGATTGCGAAACAGGGCCTTCCGATATCATCCGGGATGGGGTTGACGGCTATTTGGTGTCCACGGACGAAGGTGCGACGGGACTAGCCAAGGCCATGAACACGCTGATGCAAGATGAGAAAATGCGTAAGCGCATGGGTGAGGAAGCAATTGCTGTGAGAGAGCGGTTCTCCGCTCGGCGGATCATGGCCGAGTGGGATGAGGTGCTTGGCCTTCAAAAGGTGGGTGCAGATGCTTGAAATGATTTTTTTTCTTTCATCACCCCATCATTTCGAAATTCTATGAAAATTTTGCACGTTTCGACTGGGCTTTCAACCGGAGGTGCGGAGCGCGCACTGTATAACCTGTTGGCCGGTGGCTTGGCGAATCGGTCTGATGCTGCCGTGGTGTCGTTGCGAGATGAGGGAACCATAGGGCCACTTGTCGCAGCGCTTGGTATCCCTGTTTACTCCATGAACATGGCATCCTTTATCTCGGGGGCGCGCGTGATTGCTGGATTGCGCCGTATTGTCCGATCGTTTGAGCCAGACTTGATCCAGGGCTGGATGTACCACGGTAATCTGGCCGCAAGTGCAGCTGCGTGGATGAATCAGAATCGTACTGCTGTGGCCTGGAACATTCGGCAATGCTTGTATGACATGAAGGTTGAAAAGCCTCTAACCCGCCAAGTGATCCGCGCTAACCGTTGTCTTTCTCGTCAAGCGGATGCGGTGATCTACAATAGTTGCCTGGCCAAGGCGCAGCATGAATCCTTCGGGCTTGCGGCCGATAGGAGCCAGGTTATCTCCAACGGATTCGATTTGGAGCGCTTCCGGCCGGATCCTGAAACCCGAATGGCTGTCCGGAGGGAGTTCAACACGCCAAAAGATGCTCTTGTCATCGGTCATGTTGCTCGTTTCCATCCAATGAAGGATCACGCGTCTTTTTTACGGGCGGCAGTGACGGTGGCTCGTCAGGTGTCAAACATTCATTTCCTTCTCGCGGGCCGCGAGGTGTCTTTGCAAAATCCGACTCTGGCCAACATTGTACCGCTGGAGTTAATGGAGCGATTCATTTTCACGGGTGAGCGCATGGATGTTCATCGACTCATGCAGGCGATGGACATTTTTTGTCTGAGTTCTTGGTCAGAGGCGTTCCCTAACGTACTCGGCGAGGCGATGGCCTGCGGTGCTCCGTGTGTTGCAACTGATGTGGGTGATTGTCGGGATATTGTTGGGGGTACGGGTATTTTGGTGCCACCTTCGGATAGTGTTGCGCTTGCCGAAGGGCTCTTGGCAATGTCGATGATGTCGACTGCGGACCGGGCGGCATTAGGTCTTGCAGCGCGCATGCGTATTGAAGAACGGTATGCGATTCAGGCGGTTGTCGAGCAGTACGTCGAACTTTACCAAAAGATGACCGAATGAAAAGAATCCTGGGCTGTACTTTGGCTGTGTGTGGATGGTTAATTTTTGCGGTGGCCGTAATCGGACATTTTTCATCGTTGGGGGACTACCCCAGCGTGGCAGCACGTGGATGGGAAAAATTTGATAGATCGCTCGTCAGTGAGTGCAGGAGTTGGACTGCTCTTCAGCGTGAGGCGCGGCGTCGTGTTGTTTCCATGAATGCGCAGGGGGACGCGGAGGAGGTGATGCTCACGCTTTTCGGGTTGGTAACCGAACGGTTTACCCACCATGCCGCGCGACACACATTTCTGAGCAATTGGTTGCTGGTAACGTTCGGCGCCGTTCATCCTGGGTTTGCGCACATTCGAAGTCCGGAAATCATGGTGCAACGCGGACACGCGCTGTTATGTGATCAATCGTCGTATTTGCTCCTGAGGTTGGCGTTGGAGAATGGAATCTGGGCGCGCCATGTTGGATTGGATGGGCATGTGGTAATGGAGGCGTGGTACGACGATGACTGGCATATGTACGACCCGGACCTGGAGATTATGCCGCGAAATCTCGGCGGAGATGTCCTAAGCGTTGAGGAACTGGCGCGTACCCCGGATTTACTTCAAAAATATTATGGCAATTTTGCGTCGATGGTGGACATTGTCGGGTCAAGGAAAAACAATACCTACATGTCATACCCGGCTGCAGCTTGGTTCGAGTGGAAAAGCAACGTCTTGTATTGGTTCGAGAAGTTGGCCGAGTGCCTGAAATTCGCATTGCCGCTTTTGGTGGGATGTGTTGGCGTATGGTTGCTCTTTCACTCAGCGCCGATATCCCGGCGGGGAGAGTGATTATATGTGTGGCATCGTAGGATTCTGGTCGGTTAGTCAGGAGATCGATCCTGGCATTGCTGAACGCATGGCCCTCAGCATTGAAAAGCGTGGTCCAGACGATGCGGGAGTTTGGGCGGACAGGTCCGTTGGCCTTGCTTTGGCGCACCGGAGGCTTTCCATCCTGGACCTATCTCCCGCAGGCCACCAGCCGATGGTTTCACCGTGTGGCCGCTACGTGCTTGTCTACAATGGCGAGATCTATAACCATTTGGATTTGCGAAGGGATCTTGAATCCGAAGGAGGCCACTTCGCTTGGATGGGCCATTCCGACACGGAGACCCTGCTCGCCGCCCTGCGGCACTGGGGGGTCGAAAGTGCGCTACGACGATGTAACGGCATGTTCGCCTTTGCCCTGTGGGACGAACGGGAGCGAATATTATACCTGGCACGCGATCGCATGGGCGAGAAACCCCTCTACTACGGCCGGAATGGCGGAACCTTTCTTTTTGCTTCAGAGCTAAAGGCAATGACAATCTTTCCGGACTGGCAGGGCGAAGTGAATCGGGACGCCTTGGCTTTGTATCTGCGACACAATTACGTGCCTTCGCCTTGGAGCATCTATCGGGGCATATTTAAGCTGCCACCAGCTCATTTCATGACGGTCCGTGAGGGTGGCCAGCAGGTAGGCGTACCGGTTTGCTATTGGAGTCTTCCGGCCATCGCGTCTGATGGCGTACGTCAAACCGGGGATGTTTCGACTCTGACCGATGAACTTGATATTTTACTGCGACAAGCCGTCGGTTCGCGAATGATGTCGGATGTGCCACTGGGGGCTTTTCTTTCCGGTGGCTTTGATTCCACAATGGTGGTGGCCCAGATGCAGGCCCAGAACACAAGGCCGGTTAAAACTTTTTCCATCGGCTTTCACGAGAAAGGTCACAACGAGGCACAGTACGCCAAGGCCGTAGCCATGCATCTGGGTACGGACCACACTGAGTTGTATGTCTCGCCGGAAGAAGCGATGTCGGTCATTCCGAGGCTGCCTGAAATCTATGATGAACCTTTTGCCGATTCCTCGCAGATTCCTACCTTCCTAGTCAGCCAACTCGCGCAACGGCATGTAACGGTCAGTCTCTCCGGTGACGGGGGGGACGAGCTTTTTTGCGGCTACAATCGTTATGCGCTCGGCTATGGTATTTGGAGCAAACTGCGCCTTATGCCCGCGCCACTGCGTCAGGCCTTGGGCTGGGCGATGGACCATGCGCCTCTTCAGAGCCTTGCGCGCCTGCAACGATTGCTGCCCAAGCGCATGCAAGCAGCGAATCTGCCGGATCAATTGCCCAAATTGGCGCAGGTGTTATGCCACAGGGAGGGGGAGTCCTTTTACCGGGATCTGATTTCCCATTGGAAACATCCAGATCAGGTAGTGCTTGGCGCCAAGGAGCCAGAGACGATTTTGAGTCAATCTGGCCGTTTGGCGAACTTGCCGGATCTGCGTAACCGAATGATGCTGCTTGATATGCTGACTTATCTGCCGGATGACATTCTCACCAAGGTGGACCGGGCCAGTATGGCTGTGAGCTTGGAAGCGAGGGTGCCGCTTCTTGATCATCGTCTGGTGGAATTTGCCTGGCGCATCCCCTTGGAATACAAGGTGCATAGTGGGCAGGGTAAATGGTTATTCAGACAGGTTTTGTATCGGTATGTGCCGCAGAATCTCATGGAGCGCCCTAAAATGGGGTTTGGCGTGCCCATAGAACACTGGCTACGGGGCCCCCTACGGGATTGGGCCGAAGAATTGCTCGACGAAAAGCGACTTCGGGAAGAAGCTTTTTTTGATCCCGCGCCGATCCGGCGCAAGTGGTCGGAGCATGTGACGGGCAAACGTCGTTGGCATTACTATCTGTGGGATGTGCTTATGTTTCAGGCGTGGCTGGATCGTTGGAAATGAAAAAACCAAAGCTGCTCTATTTCGTCAGCGAGGATTGGTATTTTTGTTCGCATCGTTTGCCTCTCGCCATTGCCGCCAAGGACGCGGGGTATGATGTCGCGGTGGTCACCCGGGTTACGGCCCACGGGGAACGCATTCGTGACGCGGGCTTGCGGCTGGTTCCGTTTGAAATGTCCCGGCGGGCCATGAACCTGTTTTTGGAAGCGTGGGTGCTCTGGCGGCTGGTCCGGGTGTATCGGAGGGAAAAGCCGGATATAGTGCACCACGTTGCCATGAAGCCCGTTCTTTATGGCACGCTCGCCGCCCGCTTGTGTGGAGTCCGGCATGTCGTGAACGCTCTGGCCGGCATGGGCTGGATTCTTGCCTCTGGAACATGGCTTGCTCGTATCGTAAAATGGAGCGTGTTGTCGCTTTTTCGCGTCATTTTGCCTCGCACGAGCGTCATCGTGCAGAATCGGGATGACGCCGAGTTGATTCGCGGTTTGGGTTGTCATCGGGTGCATCTGATCCGCGGAGCTGGGGTCGATGTGGCGGCCATACAGGCGTCCTCTGAACCACCGGGGCCGTGCGTTGTTCTTCTTGCCGCGCGTATGCTCTGGGACAAGGGCGTGGGAGAGTATGTCGAGGCCGCGCGTTTATTGCGAGCAAGGGGCGTTGATGTTCGCATGGTTTTGGCCGGCGATCCGGATGAGAGCAATCCTGCCAGTATCCCACGTGAGGTGCTGTATGGCTGGCATGAGAACAATACTGTGGAATGGCTGGGATACAGGGAAGATATGCCCGCACTTCTGAAAAGTTGTCATATTGTGTGCTTACCTTCATACAGGGAAGGAATCCCGAAATTCGTACTGGAGGGGCTGGCCGCAGGGCTTCCCGTGGTCACCACGGACACTCCGGGGTGCCGGGAGACTGTGGCTGAAGGAGTTAACGGTTTTTTGGTCCCGCCCAGGGACGCCTTGGCTTTGGCGGATGCATTGGATAGACTGATATCGGACGATAAACTACGGAAATCCATGGGCCTTGCATCCAGAAACCTGGCCATTTCCGAATTTTCCTCGGAGCGCATCATTGCGGAAACTCTCGCCGTGTACGCCTCTTTGGCCAAAGCGAGCATAACCTGACTCGTTAAATTTTATCCATTGTGGTGCATCAATGACCAATCCTGATCGCTTTTCTTTCTCTCTTGCCACGGAATGCTGGCTGGCTTTGGGCCTTGTGATTTTCACGGCAGTGGCCGTCCGCTTGGCGGAGCTCCCCCTGTGGCAAAATGAGGCGTTTATCCTGGACGGCGGGTACCTCATGGCTACCCACGACGCATACACGTGGCTGGCCGGAGTGAAAATGATTGGGCGGCATGTGCATGATGCTATTACGGTGTTGCTGCGGGGCATTGTAAGTCTTGGCTTCCCTGTGGCTGCTGTCGGTTTTTGGGCGCCCGTTGTCTTTGTCCCTTTGCTAGCGGTTCCGGTTTGTCTGCTGGCCCGCTTTCTGCGCCTGCCTGATGGTGGGTTGGTGTTCGGCATTCTGGTCACGTCCGGCATCGGGTTTCTTGTGCGCACCCGGCTCGGATTTTGCGATACTGATGTCATCAATCTGCTTTTCCCGGTCTCCATGGTCTGCTGCCTGGCCGCCTGGATCGAGATGTTGAAAAATGAGTCCTTGTCTGGAGATATGGTCGGTGGGGCTGGTCTCCGGAGTTTGGCGCTGGCCTTAGTGGCGGGGATTTGCGGAAAAATGGCCCTGTACTTCTACCCGGGAAGTTCGAGCGTATTGCTTCCGGCTTTGGGACTGTCGGGCATTCTGGGCTTTTTTCTGATTCGTAGGGAGTTCAGGTTTTTTCTGTGGGTGGGACTGTTGCTGACTTTTGGAACCGCGTTTGCCGGTTGGTTCGGCTTCCTTTTTTCGGTATTGACAGCGGCTGCTCTTGTTGTGTTCCGCGCTAAATTTTCTTCGGTTTTTTTGATGCTGATCCTGATCGCCATAGGAGGATTTCTTGCATACTTGGGCAACGTGGACTCGATTTTCCAGGGCTTGTTGCAGAGGCTTTACATGTACGCCAAGGTGGCGACTCCGGAGATGGTGAATAACGCCACGGGCATGAAACTCCCCGATATAGCCCAGAGCGTTCGCGAGGCGCAGAACCTTGACTGGGGACAGCTCGGACCACGTCTGGGGGGAAATTGGTTCGTTTTTGTTCTGGGTATTTTGGGCTTTGGTTTTGTCAGTTGGCGTCGCCCTGCGCTTCTTGTATTTTTGCCCTTTCTTGTCCTTGGTCTTGCCAGCGTTAAGCTTGGGAACAGGTTTGCCATGTACGGCACGGTAGGCATTGGCATGGGACTTGGTTTGGGGCTGAGTGAATTTATGAGCATGCTCGGCCAGAGTCAGGGACGGCGCTGGATCGCACAGTTGGTTCTGGCCTGCGTTGTCTTGTGGCCCTCGGCGGTATTTATGCAAGAGGTCAGACCTGTGCCGGTGCTACCTAAAATCTATGCCGAAACATTTCTGGAATTACGCGAAAAGACGGAACCGGAGGCCCTGCTCTGGCAGTGGTGGGATTACGGCTACGCAGGGCAGTACTATGCTGAGCGGGCAACGTTCGGTGATGGCGGGCGACAGTCCGGGAAGTGGCTCTATCCCCTTGCACAAGTACACAGCGCCACCTCTTCGCGACAGGCGAGTCAGTTGATTCGGTATTTCGGGCAGGCCATGCTTGAAGATGGTCTGGCGAGAACAACGGATCTTCGGACCGCGCTTTTCTCGGGGAATCCAGTGTCCGATATCCAAAAAAAGGATGTTGCTGAAGCTCAGGAATTCTTGTCCGATCTAGTTCTGGATGACACGAATTGGCCAACGAGCCTGTCGAACTATTTCATTGTTTCCTGGGAAAACCTGCGCTTGGCCTCCTGGATCAGCTATTATGGAAATTGGGATATTGCTTCCGGCACCAGTTCTCCGGGCAAGATCCAGCAAGTACGTGGTGAGGTCCGTATGGATTCGGCAGCGGGCACGTTAGTGGTTGGCGGCAAGTCAACGCTCCTTGATTCCATGGACGTGGTGGAGGATTCCGGGACACGGCATTTTGAGTGGGCCAATGGGACGGGGATGCATGTGGTAGTCAATCAGATGTCCCGTCAGGTTTTTCTGATGGACGACAAGATGTACCGGTCCATGATGGTGCAGATGCTGCTCCGCCCGGCATCGGATTTTGCCGAGGAATTCACCTTGGTCGTGGATAATTCTCCGTGGGCCAGAGCATATAAGGTGACGAATTAGGCATGGATCAACTTGGAACTCGCGTCCTGGTCACCGGCGCGTCGGGATTTATCGGACGCTGTCTGTGCCAGAAACTGACGGATCATGGCTTCGCTGTCACGGCCATGCTGCGTAGGCCGCAAACCGGACCGTGGCGACATGTGTTGGAAAGCGATCTTGCACAGGACGAAGTCGACCCTCGGGCCCTGGATGGCGTGGGCACGATCTTTCACTTGGCAGGCAAGGCCCATACGCGTGCCAAGAACGCCATTGAAAACGCCGAATACGAAGCCGTGCACGTGCACGGTACCCGTTCGCTGCTGGGTGCCGCCAGGCAAGCCGGAGTACGCGCTTGCGTACTCCTGAGTTCAGTCAAGGCCATGGGCGAGGGCGGGGTTGAGGCCTGGGATGAGTTTACGCCATGTTCGCCGCAGAATCCTTATGGCATCACAAAGCTTGCAGCCGAGCGAGTCGTGCTTGAAGAACTCCCGCTATCTTGCTCGGTGGTTCTGAGGCCCACCCTCGTTTATGGTGCCGGGAGCAAGGGCAATCTTGATCTGATGATCCGCGCCGTGCAAAAGGGAGTATTTCCGTCCGTGGCCTTTCCTGCCAACGGACGTTCCATGATTCATGTGCAAGATGTCGTTCAAGCCTGCCTGCTTGCGGCGACAAACCCTGCTGCCTGCGGGCAGGTTTATGTTCTCACCGACGGCAACGAGTATTCGACAGAAGAGATGCTGGCCTGGATTCACGAAGCTTTGGGCAAAAAGCCCGGACTTTTCCTCCCTTTTGGTGCACTGAAAGCTGCTGCCTTTCTTGGTGATATGGTGGAGCGCTTCGGAATCCTTTCTCCATTCAATCGGGATCGACTGGACAAATTGGCTGGCTCGGCTCGCTATTCCAATGCGAAAATTTGCCGCGAACTGGGGTTTGCCCCATCCTGGGATTTGCGCAGAGGTATCAATGAAATGGTCGAAGGGTTGAGGCGCAAGTGACAGGGGGTATTCTGTATTTATGCGCGGGAGTATTGTTGAGCATTCCCTGTTGCATACTGATTCCCCATCTTTTGACCCGAGCAGGTTTTCTGGACATGCCGGGGGAACGCAGTTCCCATCTCAGGCCCACGCCCAAAGGTGGCGGGGTGGGCTTTGTACTGGCCTTTGTCTGGGTCGGCCTTACGGTCGAATTGCCTTCGTTCTTCTGGCTTCCAATTCTGGCCTTGGCGGTTTTGAGTTTCGTCAACGACCTGCGCAGTATTTCCGCCGGAACGAGGCTGATTGCACAGTTTGCGGCTGCTTTGTTCGTCTTGGGCAGTGCATGGTGGACGGGTCTTGTGTCTTGGCCTGCCTTGGCGCTTTTTCCCTCGCTTTTTTTCGTGGTCGGCACGACCAATTGCTACAATTTCATGGATGGAATCAATGGGTTGGCAGGAATCACTGGTCTGATCGCCTTTGCGTGTCTGATGACCTTTGGAGGAATGGCGGTTTCCCTGCCTGACTTTTCATATCCGACAATGGCGGTAATTGGTGCGATTCTGGCTTTTTTGCCGTTCAATCTGCCGCGGGCCAGGCTTTTCATGGGCGACGTGGGCAGCATCTTCCTGGGTTTTCTTTTTGCGGTGATGCTGTGTCTGCAGGCTCGCTCGTGGGCAGATTTTCTCGTTTTTGCGTCCTTTCTGTTTCCCTTCTATGCAGATGAGGCTGTGACTGTGGTTGAGCGATTGTGGCGCGGCGAATCGCTCCTTGCTCCGCATCGAAGGCACCTGTATCAGTTTTTGGCCAACGAGCGCGGAATTGCGCATTGGAAAGTGAGCGTGGCATACGGATTGATACAGATTTTGGTGGTTTTGCTGGTGGTGATCGGGAGACGCAACGGGATAGGCCATGTGATTTGCGTCGATGTTGTTGCATTCGGCTTGTGGGCTTGGGCGCACTATTCGTTAAAGCGAAGATATTTTTTGAAACAGCAAGGATCTCAATGAAATTTCAACGGTTGCTGACAAATAAGAACCTCTACCTCATGCTTATCGGTGAGAGCTTTTTTTTTGCAATGGCCTTGGTAATTGCCTTTTTGCTGAGATTCGAGTTCGACATTCCTGCGGAATATGCCCGGCAGATGACCACGCTTTTGCCGGTGGCCGTATTTTTTAAAATCGCATTTTTCTGGATGACCGGTCTCTATCGGGGCATGTGGCGCTACACCGGGCTGGCTGATCTCTGGAAGATTGGGCGCGCTGTTTTCATGGCTGAGGTGGCGCTCATCATCTATGTCGCGTTCACCGCGCATTTCCATGGCCACCCGCGTTCCGTGTTCATCCTCGACCCCTTGCTGGCTTTTGTTTTCGCATGTGGGGCCAGGGTGATGATCCGATCTTTATACGAGATCTCATTGCGCCCCAAAGACTGGCGTTCTGTTCTGTTGCCCGCAAATTTTTGCGCGCCCCAGCTCGGTATAAGGGCGCTTATTGTCGGGGCTGACGCCGATGGTGCTCGCATAGCCAAGGAAATTCTGGACGTACGCGATTCCGGCCTGCATCTGGTCGGTTTCGTGGATGACGATTCGTCCCGTATCGGGCGAAGGATTCATGACCTGCCCGTCCATGGCCCGCTTTCGGCGCTGGTGGGTGTTGCCCAGATGACCCGCGCTGAAGAAATTCTGGTCAGCGCGGGTCAGAGCGGTGAGCGTCTGCGAGAGATCGTGGACGCCTGCGAGGCTGCCCAGCTCCGCATCAAGAAATTGCCGGCCCTGGCGGATATCGCCAGTGGAAAGGTGTCGGTCAAGGCTCTACGTGACGTGCGCTACGAGGACCTGCTCGGCCGCGAGGAAGTGCATCTGGACGAGGCTGGCATCAAAGGCTACCTCGCGGACAAGGTGGTGCTTGTCACAGGCGCCGGGGGGTCCATCGGGTCGGAGCTTTGCCGGCAGATCATCCGGTTTGAGCCGCGCCTGCTCGTTCTTTTCGATGCGGGAGAGGAGAATCTGTATTCCATAGAGATGGAGCTCCTGCACCAGCATGGGTTTACGCGTTATGTCACTGTGCTGGGGCAGGTGCAGGACGCGGCTTTGGTGGAGGCTGTTTTCTTGGCCCGGCAGCCGCAGGTCGTTTTCCACGCCGCGGCCTACAAGCATGTGCCCATGCTTGAATGCAACCCATGGCAGGCTGTGACCAACAACATCATTGGTTCGCGCACGGTCATGGAAGCCTCGGTCAGGCATGGCGCCGGCCGCTTCGTGCTCGTGTCCACGGACAAGGCCGTGCGGCCGACCAACGTCATGGGGGCGTCCAAGCGGGTGGCGGAGCTGCTCATGCATGGCTTCCAAGGCGGGGGGACGACGTTCATGGCCGTGCGGTTCGGCAATGTGCTGGGTTCATCGGGCTCGGTCATTCCGCTTTTTCGCGGCCAGATCGAACGTGGTGGCCCGGTCACGGTCACTCATCCGGACGTGACCCGCTATTTCATGACCATCCCCGAAGCGGCCCAGCTTATTGTCCAGGCCGGGGCGCTAGGTCAGGGCGGAGAGATATTTGTACTCAAGATGGGACAGCCCGTGCGTATCGCGGAACTGGCCCGGGATCTCATCGTTCTGTCCGGCAAGGATCCGGCCGAGATCAGGGTCAAATTCACGGGGTTGAGACCAGGGGAGAAGCTCTACGAGGAGCTGATCACCGCAGGAGAGGGCGTGCTGGAAACTGGGCATGAAAAAATTATGGTGCTGCGCGCCGATAGGGCGTTTGTCGAAAGCGATGACAAATTGGCGATCCTGGTTGAAGCTGCACAGTGTTTTGACATCGAGGGGGTAAGGCAGGGGCTTCTGGTGTTGGTGCCCGAATATACCCCCGTAAAAAATGCGGCCGGGGCGCATTGATGCCAATGAGGCGAACGCGTCGATTCCATGGAATTTTGTGTATTACATGCCAAAACAAGACGTTGGCTCGATGAGCTTTGTCATACGCGCCAATAAGGGTTTGACGCAACGGCTTTCCCGTGTTTAAGCGCTTTGCCCAAGGTTTGGATGGACTGAAGGAATTGAAAATAATTTGACTGGAATTTATGATGAAAAAAGCGTTGATAACAGGAGTCACTGGGCAGGACGGTGCCTATCTGGCCGAATTCCTGATCAAGAAGGGATATGAGGTTCATGGCGTCAAACGTCGAGCTTCGTTGTTTAATACCGATCGTATTGATCATCTCTACGAAGATCCACATGTGGATAACCGCAAGCTCGTTCTGCATTATGGCGACTTGACGGACTCGACGAATCTGATCCGGATTATTCAGGAAGTTCAGCCTGATGAGATTTACAATCTCGCTGCACAGAGTCATGTTCAAGTTTCATTTGACTCCCCCGAATACACCGCCAACACGGATGCCTTAGGGACGCTGCGTATCCTGGAGGCCATTCGAATTTTGGGGTTGGACAAGAAGACCCGGTTTTATCAGGCATCCACCTCCGAGCTTTATGGTCTGGTGCAGGAAATTCCGCAGACCGAAAAGACGCCTTTTTACCCCCGGTCTCCGTATGCCTGCGCAAAGCTGTATGCATACTGGATCACGGTCAATTATCGTGAAGCCTACGGTATTTATGGCTGTAACGGCATCCTGTTCAACCACGAATCTCCAATGCGCGGAGA
Source organism: Desulfomicrobium norvegicum (assembly GCF_900114595.1). Classification (NCBI taxonomy): domain Bacteria; kingdom Pseudomonadati; phylum Thermodesulfobacteriota; class Desulfovibrionia; order Desulfovibrionales; family Desulfomicrobiaceae; genus Desulfomicrobium; species Desulfomicrobium norvegicum. The sequence continues at coordinate 344,907 of NZ_FOTO01000002.1, forward strand.
AACATTCGTTACTCGCAAGATCACGCGTGCTCTGGCCCGAATTGTACTCGGGTTGCAAGACAAGGTGTTCCTCGGAAACATGAACGCCAAGCGAGATTGGGGGCATGCCAAGGATTATGTGGAGATGCAGTGGCTCATGCTGCAGCAGGAGACGCCGAGGGATTTTGTCATCGCCACTGGGCGTCAGTTCTCTGTGCGGGAGTTCGTGTCCATCGCGGCTTCGGAGCTTGGGATTCAGCTTGAATGGCGCGGGGAAGGGGTGGACGAGAAGGCCGTGATTTCCGCAATGGATGAAACCGTTCTGCGCTCCCACCATGTCGGGAAATGCCGTTTGGACAAGCTGCCTCGGGTTGGCGACGTTATCGTCGAGGTCGACCCCCGCTACTTCCGCCCGACCGAAGTGGAGACCTTGCTGGGCGACCCGGCGCAGGCCAAGCGTGAACTGGGCTGGGAACCGAAGATTTCATTCGAGGATATGGTCAAGGAAATGGTTGTCGAAGACCTATCTCTTGCCGCCAAGGATAAAGTTTGCCGGGACAATGGGTTCAAGGTTTACGACTACAATGAATAGCCGGTGCGTCAGAAAATGATGGAAAAAGACAGCAGAATCTACGTAGCCGGACATCGCGGTCTGGTTGGAAGCGCCATTTGCCGAAGACTGGAGAAAGACGGCTTTGGCAATATTCTCAAACGGACAAGTGCAGAGCATGATTTGCGCAGTCAGCAGGCCGTCGAAGATTTTTTTGCGGCAGAGAAGCCGGAGTACGTATTCCTTGCCGCAGCCAAGGTCGGAGGCATTCACGCCAACGACACCTACCCGGCGGATTTCATCCGCGACAATCTTCAGATCCAGACAAACGTGATCGACGCCGCCTACAGACATGGGGCCAAAAAGCTCCTTTTTCTGGGATCGTCGTGCATTTATCCGAAACTTTGCCCCCAGCCGATCAAGGAAGAATATCTGCTGACCGGTTCCTTGGAAACCACGAACCGGCCCTATGCCGTGGCCAAGATCGCCGGCATTGAGATGTGCTGGGCTTACAACCGCCAGTACGGCACCAAGTATCTTGCCGTCATGCCCACCAACCTCTACGGCCCTGGCGACAACTACGACCTGCAAACCAGCCACGTCCTGCCCGCCCTTATCCGCAAGGCCCACGAAGCCAAGGTGCGGGGTGACAGGCGTTTCATGGTCTGGGGCACGGGCACGCCGCGCCGCGAATTCCTCTACAGCGACGACTTGGCCGACGCATGCGTGTTCCTGATGACCGAGTCCGGCAAAACCGACGCGCTGTTTTGTGACCACGAGCCGCCCTTGGTCAACATCGGCTGCGGTCAGGACGTGACCATCGCGGAACTGGCGGGCATGGTGGCGGAGGCTGTGGGTTTTGAGGGCGAGGTTGAGTTTGATTCGAGCAAGCCCGATGGGACGCCGCAGAAGCTTCTCGATGTGTCCAGGATGGGCGGCATGGGGTGGCGGTCGAATATTGCGATGCCGGTGGGGATCGGGCTTGCGTACAAGGATTTTCAGGAAATTTGGGTAGAGTTGGGTGCTCGTGGACTTGGTTGCGAGGGGGGCACGGCATGACGGGAAACAGTTTGGATGTCCGCTGGGAGCAGCGGTTTGCGAATTTCAAGAAGGCGTTGTCCCAGCTGAAAAAATTTGTGGATAAGGGGCAGTTGAACGAGCTGGAGGAACAGGGGGCGATTCAAGCCTTTGAATATACATATGAACTGGCCTGGAATGTCATGAAGGACTTTCTGGAAAACCAGGGACAGACGGACATCTACGGATCCCGCGACGCCATTCGCAAAGCCTTCCAGCTTGGGCTGATTGCTGACGGTGACAAATGGATGGACGCCTACAAAAGCAGAACCAAAACCTCGCATACTTACAACGAAGAGACAGCCAGGGAGGTTGTCGACGCCATTCTGGGCGTTTACTTCGGGTTATTTGTGGTTCTGCAAGAGAAGATGGAGTCCTTGCTTGATCGAAATCGGGGCGAGGCATCAGAAAATCGTTTCGGGATCGAAAGCTCCATGTTTGAACGGATCGTCGACGTATTGCGCGACGATCCCGTGGTCGAGGAAGCGATTCTCTACGGCTCGCGGGCCAAGGGCGTGCATAAGCCTGGCTCGGATATCGATCTGGTGCTCAAGGGAAACGATCTCACATTGCAGGACTTGAACCGGATCAGTTTGAGACTGGATGATTTGCTCCTGCCCTATACCTTTGACCTGTCGCTTTTTCATCATATCGACAATGAGGAGCTGCTTGCTCACATTGGACGGGTTGGGAAGAGTATTTTTCGCAGGTAAGGGCAATGAGAGAGTGGTGAGGGAAATTTTCGTGGTGTTTAAGCAGCCTGGATTGGGAATGAAAATGCAAGAATCGTCAAAGGAAGACCTGATATTGTGTCTTCGTCTTTAGTTATATTTTATCAGGGCATGACTGAGGTGCTGGAGTAGCAATGGAATTGATTCTTGAAGCGGGGAGAACAGAGCGCGAGTATTGGAAAGATCTGTGGCGATACCGCGAGCTTTTTTTCATTCTGACTTGGCGTGATGTCGCCGTTCAATACAAACAGACTGTGGTGGGTATCCTCTGGGCAGTGCTGCGCCCTCTTCTCACCATGCTGGCCTTCACCTTTGTGTTTGGCAAGGTTGCTAATCTTCCATCTGAAGGAACTGCGCCCTATGCTCTCATGGTCTTTGCGGCCATGCTGCCCTGGCAGCTCTTTTCCACGGCGTTGTCCAGTTCTGCCAATAGTCTGGTGAGCAATGCCAATCTAGTTTCCAAAGTATATTTTCCGCGTGTCATAGTTCCTGCGGCCAGCGTAGGCGTTGCCATCGTTGATTTTTGTATTTCTTTCGTGATCCTTGGTTTGCTTATGGTGTGGTATCAGCATGTTCCGCCACTTCAGATATTGACAGTACCGTTGCTGACATTGCTGGCGGGTGTGGTGTCCCTGGGCCCGGGGTTGATATTGTGTTCACTCAATGTGACCTATCGTGATTTTCGAATTATCGTACCCTTCATTACACAATTTGGTCTGTATGTTTCGCCTGTGGGTTTCTCATCAAGCATCGTGCCTGAACAGTGGCGCTTGCTTTTTGAATGTAATCCCATGGTTGGGGTTATTGATGGCTTTCGCTGGGCAGTGCTGGGATCTGTGGATTTTCCGGGAAGGGCTCTGGCTATAAGTCTTACATGTGCAGTAATTTTCATGTGGTGGGGTATTGTCATTTTTCGAAAAACAGAACGCACTTTTGCGGACGTAATCTAAGGAGACGAGCATGAAGCCTATCATCTCCGTAGAGGGTCTCGGCAAAAAATATGTCATTCGGCATGAGGGGCAGACGCATTATAAGTCCTTGCGTGAGGAAATTTTTCAGCTGCCTAAAAAGTTGTTTAGGCGCCAGGATAATAAAGAAGAGTTCTGGGCGCTGAAAGATTTGAATTTTGAAGTCATGCCAGGTGATAGAATTGGTATTGTAGGACATAATGGAGCTGGTAAGTCTACGTTGCTTAAAATCCTTTCGCGCATCACGGAACCAACGGCGGGGCGTGTTCACTTGCGCGGAAGGGTGGCTAGTCTGTTAGAAGTGGGTACGGGGTTTCATTCCGAATTGACTGGGAGGGAAAATATTTTTTTAAATGCCGCTATTCTTGGAATGAGTCGGTTCGAAGTAAATAAAAAATTTGATGAAATAGTCGATTTTGCAGGAGTGGAGAGATTTTTAGATACGCCCGTTAAGCGTTATTCTTCAGGTATGTATGTTCGCTTAGCATTTGCCGTTGCTGCAAGTCTAGATCCAGAAATACTTATTGTCGACGAAGTGCTAGCGGTAGGCGATATGGATTTTCAAAAAAAATGCATTAGAAAAATGGAAGAAGTTAGTTCAGAAAAAGGCAAGACAGTTCTACTTGTGAGCCATCAGTTGCATTTCGTTAATAAGCTATGCAATAGGGCAATATTATTTGGAAATGGATGTGTCCTTGCGGAAGGTAGTGCAAGTGAAATTACAGATAAATATTTAGCAGATCGATCTGAGCAAGTGAAGAAAGGTGATATTGTCGTTCGTGATAAGGATTCAGATTTCCCTTTTTTGCGAAAGGTAATACTTTCTGCGTCAGATGGAACATCTTTAACAAGTTGTACGTCGCATACAGAGCTCGTCTTGTCATGTAAAATATCTCCAGGTAAATTGCCAAAAAATAAACAATACCAAATTCTTTGGTTTATAAAAAATGAGTCTGATGATGTAGTTACGGCAAGTGCCTCAGAAACTATGCATGATTTTTCAGTAAATAGTTCGATAGAAAATGTGTTATGCATAATAAAATTAGATCCGCTGCCCATAGGGAGCTATTATTTTAGAATTGTGTTGCATGTTCCTGGCGCGGATAATTTTGATGATGTCGATGCTGTTTTACCATTTTCCGTTATCCGTCAGGCGTATGGTTCCCAAAATTTGGGCTCTTCGCATGATTACAGCGCGAAGTTGTTTTTAAAAAATCAATGGAAAATACAATAGGTCTCTATATTTATGTACATATTCAAGGGTATATATAAATTAATACGTTCATTGTGCGATGCTTTGATTTTGAAACGAATTCGCGCTGTCTCTGTTCCAATTTGTTCAACACGAGAGACTCTAGATGAGTGTTTAAGGCTAGTCGAGTTGGAACAGTCTGGTGCTTACTTGCGCTTTGGTGATGGAGACGTTTGTATCGCGGACGGTGAAGGTGACCTTCTGCAGGAAAAAAATTCCCAGATGACCCTTGAGATGATCGAGGCATTTTCTGCTAGTGGTCCAGGAATCCTGAAGACGTTGCCGCTTAATTCTTCTCGTTTTGGCATGGAATATGGCATGCGTCCCGGTGTGCATTTGGGTGCGGATGAACGGTGTGATTTTTTTCTTGTGCGGTGTTTTCCATACTTTCTTGGTAATAAAATATATAATACATGTGCTTTGCATCATCAGGCAGTCGTAGATACAGAATATTGTATTGACTTCTTGCGATTATTGCGCGCGAAAACAATTTTATTTGTCGGATGCTGTGATGTTCCAGACAATGTAAAAATGTTGCTTTTTGGGACTGCATTTCATGTGAAAACGCCCGCAAGTGATTCTTATAAAGATATTGACAGGATATGTTTCGAGTCTTCTAGTTTCTTGGAGGAGTCCAGTAGCTTTGGTGTTGTTGTTGTTGCGATGGGGTGTGCGGGCAGGATATTTATAAATCGGATGCTCAGATTTTCTTTTAATGTTTTTTACTTTGATTTTGGGAGTTTGCTTGATGCGCTTTGCCAACGAGAGACACGAGCGTGGATATCCGAAACTTCTGTTATGGATAAGTCAACGTACATTTTAAAGCGATTATCGGAATGAGTGTTTGTGTAATTGTCGTTTCATGTGCTTTGCCTACACAGAAGCCATTGTCGTATACTGCGATTAGGAGTGTTTATACCTATGAAGAGCGCATCATTCAGACGCAGCGTACGTTAGCGTCAATATCAGAGAGTATTCCATTTGCGAAAGTAATCTTGATTGAGGGGGGCATGATTGACATCCAAGAATTTATGCCCGCTAGTATCGATTACTATTACATTGGATCTAGCCCTATTGTTCGTTGGGCTGTTGACTCTCCCTTCAAAGGGCTGGGAGAAGCCGTTATGCTTCTTTATGCGATGATGAAATGTGGATTCGATAAAGAAGTTGATCTTTTTTTTAAGCTTAGTGCCCGATATGTCATAACAAATAGTTTTTGTTTAGATTCATGGAGTTCCGATAAAATTTCTTTTTTATTTCGAAATGGTTCGGTATCTACACGGTGCTACGCGGTTTCAAAAAAATGTATCAGAATATTTATATTTGCTCTTCTGTGCTCTATTCCCATGCTCATGATGGGCAGGTCTATAGAGAATGTATTGCCTCGCTTTATAGGAAAAAAACATATTGCCAGTCTAAAATTTCTTGGTATTAATGGTTTTGTTGGACCTGATGGAGATTTTATTAATGAGTAGAGTATTTTAATATGTTTATGTTATCGTTTTTCAGCATTGTTTCGCAAATATACTGGTCTTTTGTAAGTCATGTGGTGGATTTTTTATAAATTGACTATCAGTTGTCTTATTCGCATTAACCCATTGTAATGAATTCACAACTTGCAATTTACACGTCCCCCCCTCCTTGGTGGCGGCGCGAGGCTGTGCCGGATAATTCTTGGTTGAAGCGTACGTCGCTTTGGTATGGATTACGGTGCTTGAAGGCTTGGTTCAGGCGTCCCGTGGGGGGGCACTATGCCGTAACTCGTAGTCTGTTGGCAGGATTGAGGCAAAATGGCGTTTCATTTTCTTACAATCCTCCTTTTTTGTCTTCTTGTGAAGTTATTGTTCTGTCTGGGGTTGATACGTTACGTTTTGCTATTGAGCAAAAAGCTGCTGGCCGGATTAAATTTCTCGCTGCTGGGCCGAACATCTGCGTGCTACCTTCGCTATGTGATTACCTCGTTGCGAACGAAGCCGTAGATTTATATGTTGTAAACTCTGAGTGGACTAGACGGCTATACGTGGAAGATTGCCCGGCCTTAGATAATAAAATCGCTATTTGGCCTTCAGGTGTTGACGTTGATTTTTGGGTGCGGCGAAATCCTCCACGTCCTGGGCACGTTTTGATCTATTTAAAAAATAGCTTTGCGCCGCTTGGTGACGTAGAAAGGGTTTTGGAAAGTTTGCACATGTGCGTAAAAATTCTGCGATATGGTGAATATGATGCGTCCACATTTAAAGCTTTTTTGGAATCTAGCGAGTGTATGATATATATGGGCGGGGCTGAAAGCCAGGGGATAGCTTTAGCCGAAGCGTGGGCCATGGACGTTCCTACATTTGTATGGGCAGGCGCTGATAAAATATGGCCGATACCAGCTTATGCGTCTTCCGCTCCATATCTTTCTGAGCATACTGGCGAGCTTTGGATAGATAGCGAAGATCTTGCAATAAAACTGATAGCTTTTTTCAGTAACCGTAGATGTTACACGCCTCGTAGTTACGTTCTTCATTCGCTCACAGACAAGTTGACAGCGAAGAATTTGCTACGTCTTGTAGCGCAGCATCAAGGGAGCGTTTGATGATGTTTAGGAGTTTTCTGCAAAAATTAGTTTCAAAAAATCGCGGCCAAATATCATATTCTCAGTGCGGTGAGGATGTAATCGTTCGTTTTGTTTTTAATTCATTAAATATCGCTCGACCTTCATATATAGATATTGGGGCTCATCACCCTTTTTATTTAAACAATACTGCTATTTTATATGCTAATGGTTCTCGGGGGATTAATATTGAACCGAATAAAGCCATGCTTAAGTCGTTTAAGCAGCATAGGCCAAAAGATATAAATCTTAATTTTTGTGTAGGAAAAGAAGATGGTTTTATTGATTATTATATAATGGATATCTCTACATTAAATACCGCGTCAAAAGATGAGGCTATTCGTCTTGAGGCAAATACTGAAAGAAGGATAATTGATGTTGTTCAGGTTCCAGTAAAAAATATTAATAGGATTATAGATGAATATTCGAATGGCATTTTTCCTCATTTTTTAACTCTTGATGTCGAAGGTTTTGATGAGGTCATTTTAAAAAGCATAGATTTTGAGAAAACATCTCCACAGATAATTTGCGTTGAAACTCTTACTTATACAGAGTTTACAGTTTCTGAAAAAAAAGATAGTTTGATATTATATTTGAAGAGCAAGAATTACTCTATATATGCGGATACATATATAAATACTCTGCTTGTCCGTAATGATGTGTGGAAAAAATCAAATTTATAGTTTTTTTGGGCGGAGATGTGAAATGTTGCTGAAAAAATTGCTTAAGGTTTTTTTGCCTTATGGGCTTGTGCGCATGTACCAAAGAAGGGGTGAATTTCCTTCTATGTCAGACATTGATTTTCAGCAGAATTTCGCGGAAAAGTCTTCTTTGCTTCAAGATTGCGGGCGTTTTGTTTGCAAATGGGAAGACAGACTCCCCTGTTTAGGGGATGCTACAGCGCAAACCGGTTTTGATTATCACTATATCTATCATCCTGCTTGGGCCGCTCGTATTCTGGCTAAGAACAAGCCTGACTGTCATTATGATATAGGATCGAGTCTCGCATTTGTGTCACTAGTGTCAGCTTTTTTTCCCGTTAGGTTTTTTGATTACCGCCCAGCACCGCTTACTCTTTGGGATCTTTCGTGTGGCCATGCTAATTTGCTCTGCTTGCCTTTTGAAGATGCGTCGATCGGATCTCTATCCTGTATGCATGTTGTCGAGCACGTGGGGTTAGAGCGCTATGGTGATACTTTTGATCCGCAAGGTGACATCAAGGCCATGAGAGAGCTGATTCGTGTCCTTAAGCCAGGTGGGACATTACTCTTTGTCGTTCCGCTAGGTGAGCATGCTATTATTCAGTATAACGCGCATCGCATATATACATATAGTCAAGTGTTGTCTTTTTTTTCATCTTTAAATTTAAAATCATTTGCTTTTGTTAAAGATGATGGGGTTTTTGTTCAGCGAGCAAGCTGCGAAGATACAGTTGGGCAGCGCTATGGATGCGGCTGTTTTTACTTCAGTAAGTGATTTTTAAAATTTCTCTTATTATAATAGCAAATTGTTTTTACTTTGTAAACAAGTTTTTGCGTTTAGCATAATGGCGGTGTTGTTTGATTCGAATGTTAATAAATAAAGTATTTCGGCGAAATTATTGTGATATGATGTCGCAGCAAAAAGAGCTGCGGCTACTGGCTGGTGCATGGTGTGAACTCAATGATCAGGTGCGTGAGAATGGGCCTGCTAATAATGTTTCGGGAATTGTGTTTTCGATGGATCGCCCTCTTCAGCTTCACGCGCTGCTCGGATCATACCGCGACCTTGTGAAGGGTCGTTCAAAATTGACCGTCATCTACCGGACTACTAGCAGCGATTATGATACAGGTTATAATGTTGTTTTTCAAGAGTACGAAGGGATGATTGAGGTGCGGCGTCAAGAAAATAGACATGATTTCAGGCCGCTGTTATTAGAGGTACTTTCCGAAAGTCCTGCTGATAATATCTTCTTCTTGGTTGATGATAATATGTTTGTGGAGTCCGTAGATCTGACGTTTTTTGCAGGGATGGCGTCCATGTACTGTGTACCTAGTCTGCGGATGGGTAAAAATCTTGCTCGAAGCTATACATTGAATCGCTCACAATCTGTCCCTTCTCTGTTTTCACTCGAGTTGCAACATGATAAGAAGTTGCAGGCATGGATTTGGAAATACGGTGAACTTGATTGGAACTATCCGCTGTCTGTTGATGGCCATTTTTTTCAGCGTAACGAAATTTTAGCATTGGCGAAAAGCATAGATTTTGACTCTCCTAATCATTTTGAAGAAAAGTTGCAGAAATTTCACGGACTTTTTAGCTGGCGTCTTGGTGTTTGCTATTCCAAATCCCGGCTTATCAATATCCCGTATAATAGGGTTCAAACAGACATCGAGAACTTACACGGGTCGGTTCACCAAGAGGATATGCTAAGAATGTGCCAAGAGGGGTTTCGTATCGATAGAAAGTCATACTACGGCATCGTCAATGAAAGTGCACATCAGGAATTTCCATTGCGCTTGAAACGGCAGGCTGTAGCAGGCTAGAGCTAAAACATGCCCAAAGTATCTGTACTTATGCCTGTGTACAATGGCGAGAAGTATATCGCACAGGCTATAAACAGCGTTCTGACGCAGAGCTTTCGTGACTTTGAACTTCTGGTTTTTGACGATGGTTCAACTGATAAAAGTGCCGAAATCATAGCATCATACAGGGATAGACGGGTCCGATATCTCGCTCACCCTATCAATCTTGGTTTGTCTGAGGCGCGTAACCGAGCCATTGAGGCCTCGAGTGGCGAGTACTTGGCTTGGCTGGATAGTGACGATGTCAGTCTTTCGCAAAGGTTGCTTAGACAGGTTGCTTTGCTTGATGGACAGGCGAATTTAGGGCTTTGCGGTACCTGGGTGCGAACGTTAGGGCTTCGCCAGGAACAAGTTTGGAAGTATCCAGTAGATCCTGTATTTGTACGCGGGCGTATGTTATTTGATAATCCCATCGCCACTTCTGCGGTTATGTTGCGCCGATCTTGTCTTGCTGCTGCCAATCTTCGGTTCAATACAAATTTTACACTCGCAGAAGATTACGAATTATGGGAGCGTATATCCAGAAAATACGAAGTCTGCAATATTTCTGAGGTGCATACCCTGTATCGTATTCATGCGAATCAGATTACTACGATCAAAAGTAATCATCAACTGGCTGCTGTGTGGGCGATACAAACAAGGTTGCTTCAACAGCTTCAAGTTGAGCCAACTGCTGCTGAGAAGGCCCTTCATTTAGATATAGGAGTCGGTTGGCACTTCCTCGCAGACAAAGAGCGATTAGAATTTACTGAGGCATGGCTTGTTAAGTTGGCTGCCGCAAATGATAGCTTACAAGTTTTTCCAAAAGATGGTTTTAGGTGTGTTCTTGCGGAGCGATGGTTATTGGCTAATTTTGCAGCGCTGCGTTCTGAACAAACGAGTTGGAGACGCTATGGCAAGTCCTTATTGAGCAATTGGGAGCCTCGCCGGATGCGAAAGCAGGCACGCCTTCTCTTTGAGTCTATGCGTCATGTCTTATAAAAAAAGTGATTGTCCACGGGTGCTCTTGTTGGCGCAATATGATCATGCTGGGGGGACACGTACATATGCCAAGCAATTGGTAAAATTTTATGAGCAGAATAATTTTAATCTTACAGTAGTAGCGCAAGGGCCAGTTGATGACGATGATATGTCGGAATATTGTCGATCTCATCGTGTGCGATTTTTGCATATCAGCGAGGTGGCTGTCGGGCGTGTGGGCCCCGGAAGGATGCCGTGGCGACTATACAGAGAACGTCGAACATTGAACACGTTTATCGCTGAAAGTAGTCCAGACATAATCGTTGCTTCTGTTGGAACGCCTGGTCTGTTTCTTGGTCACTTGGGAAACGGCCGTCGCTCAATTTACGTGCTGCACACATCACCTGAGCATGCTCGCTCTAAATTGAAGCGTTTGGTTAACAGGTTAATTTGGAAGGTCTCGATTCCAAGGGGCATTTGTTTCATAACAGTTTCACAATATGCAAGAAGCCGTATGCTAGATGTATGGGGGCTGGATTGTCGTAAAGAAAAAGTTGCTGTTATATATAGTAGCGTCGGCAGCGTGGTCGTGCCTCCTGAGGTTAGCCAAGAAAGTGTTCAGGTGCTTACAGTTGGCCATGTTGTTGATTACAAAAACCCAATGTTTTGGATTGAAGCTGCGGCAGAAGTTGTTAGAAATCTTCCTATGATGCGTTTTTTATGGGTTGGGCCAGGCCCATTAATTGATTTATGCCGGCAAAGAGTGACTTATCTGGGTTTGCAAAAGAACATCCAGTTTGTTGGCACATCTGAAAATGTGAGCAAATACTACGAAAAATGCGACATATATGTGCAACCGAGCAAAGTTGAAAATTTGAGTTTGTCTGTGTTGGATGCCATGCGTTATGGTAAGCCTTGCGTTGTCACAAATGTTGGAGGATTTCCAGAGTTAGTGCACAGTGGCGAGACCGGTTGGATGGTCGATGTGGATGATCAGCATGAATTGGCCCAACGTGTAATACAATTGGCAAACGATCCAAATGAGCGAAAGAGAATGGGGAATAGTGCCCAAGCTGTTTACGCTAGTCATTTTTATCCAGAGCGTTGGGAAGATGAAATGCGAAAGCTGCATGATAAAGTGCTTTTTTCGTAGATAGAGAGAAAGCGACATGAATTTTAAAAATTGGAAAAAAGATAATGAATAAACGAGTACTCGTGACGGGAGGCTCAGGATTTCTTGGTTCCCATCTCTGTGATCGTCATATCAAGGATGGCGCAGATGTTTTGTGTATAGATAACTTCTTTACGGGCAGTAAAGCCAATATCTCTCACTTAATCGGTCATCCTCATTTTGAGCTAATGCGTCACGATGTGACATTTCCACTTTATGTCGAGGTTGATCAGATCTACAACTTGGCATGTCCTGCAAGCCCTATTCACTATCAGTTAGATCCGGTGCAGACCACTAAGACCAGCGTTCATGGAGCGATCAACATGTTGGGACTGGCCAAACGGGTGAAAGCTCGCATTTTTCAAGCGTCCACAAGTGAAGTCTATGGTGATCCTGAATTACACCCGCAGCCTGAAAGTTACTGGGGTAAGGTTAATCCGATAGGGCCACGGTCTTGTTATGACGAAGGCAAGCGCTGCGCCGAAACGTTGTTTTTCGATTATTATCGGCAACACAATCTGGACATCAAGGTCGTTCGAATCTTCAACACCTACGGACCAAATATGCATCCCAACGATGGGCGCGTGGTGAGCAATTTCGTTGTCCAGGCGCTGAAAGGTGAGGACCTTACCATTTATGGCGATGGCCAGCAGACGCGTTCTTTCTGTTATGTAGATGACATGATCGATGGCTTTGTGCGAATGATGGACAGCGAGAAGGGCTTCACCGGCCCTGTGAATATGGGAAACCCGGGGGAGTTCACCATGCTGGAACTGGCAGAGAATGTTCTGTGTCTTGTGGGCGGCAAGTCGAAACTCACCTTTCATCCGTTGCCGACGGATGACCCAAGGCAGCGAAAACCGGATATTTCGCTGGCCAAAGAGAAGCTGGGTTGGGAACCCCGTGTGCGTCTCGAAGATGGTTTGAAGGAGACAATCACCTATTTCAAGAAAATTGTTAATTCGTGAACCTTCCGGGCATGACAATGTTGCAGACGAGCAGATACGCAGTTGTCACAATGGCTGTTGGTGAGAAGTACAGCAGGCTGCTGTCTTTTTCATTGAACCACCTTCGTGGATATGCCAAGAAATGTGGCACGGATTTGATTGTCTGCGATGAAGCTCCCGACCAAAAATTTCGGCGTAGTTTATTAAGTCAAAAATTGTTGCTTCCAAAGCGATATAGTTCCTACGATTGGATTTTTTTTGTTGACCTGGATGTCTTGATTTCGACTACAGCCCCTTCGGTGTTTGATTGTGTCGATGATTCCTTTGCTTTTTCTGCCTCTGTTGACAATCGTGAGTCTAAAAAGACTGCCCTCCACGTTTGGCGTCGACCAGACATACTGGAGGAGACCCACAGGAGTTATTTCACCTCACGTGGGTTTCAGGACAGCGAATTGCTGCACGGGTCTATCAATGGAGGAGCTTTTTTATGCAGGCCGTCTGTGATCGGCAAACTTTTTGAAGATGCATATTGGTCTGACTTGCCGGAAACAAGTCACGAAGAAGCTATTGCCGCCTATGTTTCTCAAACCAAAGGACTGTTCAAACCTCTGGATGATCGCTTCAATACACAGGTGCTTCATGCGTTGAGTGCCGAGGATCCTGATTACGCATACAATTTTGCGCATGGGTATCACTTTAAAATTTTGAAAAAATTGCACAGTATTATGCCGCCTGCCTTGCTCAAGTCATTATACCCTCGCGTTTATTCTCGGTTTGTTTCTGATAAAATGAAGGAAAACTATATTCTTCATTTTGCCGGGGGCTACCCATTTTTGGGGCTTCCCAATGGGTGAGTACAAGCTCATAACACCCGTCGCTTTCATCATCTTCAATCGCCCGGATACGACGGCCAGGGTGTTTGCAGAGATCGCGAAGGTGCGTCCGCCCAAGCTCCTGGTGGTTGGAGACGGCCCACGTGCTTCGCGACCAGGAGAATTGGAACAAGTAGCCGTAGCGCGGGCCATTATCGAAAAAGTTGACTGGCCGTGTGAGGTGCTGACCAACTTTTCAGAAGTGAACCTGGGCTGTAAGAGGCGGGTTTCAAGCGGCATCGACTGGGTTTTTGAGCAAGTAGAGGAGGCGATAATTCTGGAGGATGACTGCCTGCCTCATCCGACTTTTTTCCGCTTCTGTCAGGAGATGCTTGAACGATATCGTTATGACGAGCGCGTAGCCATGATCAGTGGTGATAACTTTCTTTTTGATCGCGTGTCTGTGTCTGAGAGCTATTATTTCTCGCGTTATCTTCACATTTGGGGGTGGGCGTCATGGCGTCGGGCTTGGAAGGACTATGATGTTAAAATAAGAGATTGGCCGCAGGCGCAGCTTGATGGTTTACTCGCTGCTTACATTAGGCGCAGTGGCGAGAGACCCTATTGGCTACAGGCTTTTGACGAAGTGCATCACGGCCTTCTCGACACTTGGGATTATCAGTGGGTCTTGAGTTCTTGGTTGCAAAGTCGGCTAGCTATCATGCCTGAAGTTAATTTAGTTTCAAACATCGGATTCGGCCAAACTGCAACTCACACCACAGGTGCTAGTATTTACGCAAATATGCCGACGAAAGAAATAGAGTTTCCGCTTCGCCACCCACGGCATGTCTTCCCACATCTGTCAGCTGACGAGTTTACCGCCAAGGGGCATTTCACAATTAGTTGGCGACGACGAGCTTTAAATAAGGCAAAAGATATCGGAACGTTAATCTTGAATTCGCTGTCATGCATGCTAAAAAAATAAATATTGTTTACGATCATCAGATATTTGACCAGCAAAAATACGGTGGTATTTCGCGCTATTTTTGTGAGGTGGCGAGTCGCATTGCTAGAGATAACAATTGTGATGTAAAATTTGCGAGTCCAATTTTTTTCAATTGTTATTTAAAATTTGATAGTGATCGCGTAAAAGGTTTGTATATTCCGCAAATACCTAAAACTGGTAAGTTAATTCAATTAATTAACAATTTGATAGCTCCTTGTTTGGTAAGATTGTGTAGTCCGAATCTTGTACATGAGACTTACTACTCGTATAAATCTGCGGCCTCAAATAGCGCAAAGGTGATAGTTACAGTTCATGATATGATTCATGAACTTTTTCCAGAATCTTTTGAGACGAGTGATACCACAAGATTCAAGAAGGCTGCCGCAGTCAATAGGGCAGATCATGTCATTTGCGTTTCTGGGAACACGCAACAAGATCTCATTCGCTTATTAGGGGTAGATCCTGCGAAGACGTCAGTGGTGCATCATGGTTATGAGTTGATGGTCGCGCCCTCCGGTATGCGACGATGTGAAGAGCCCTATATTTTGTATGTTGGCAGTCGGGGGGGGTACAAGAATTTTGATCGTCTCCTCCAAGGATATGCGGCCTCGCCGTCCATACATAAAAATTTTCAGTTGGTGGCTTTCGGAGGGGGCGAGCTGACAAGGCAGGAACGTTCTCGGATTCAAGAGTTGGGGGGGGGGCGATTGCAGGTACGGCATTTCAGCGGCGACGACGAGGTGTTGGCTGACCTTTACGACTTTGCGCATGTGTTTGTGTACCCTTCGCTTTATGAGGGCTTTGGGATTCCTCCATTGGAAGCGATGAGTGTTGGCTGTCCAGTGCTTTGTTCTGATCGAAGCTCGTTGCCGGAAGTCTTAGGAGACGCGGCCGGTTTTTTTGACCCAGAGTCCGTCGATTCCATCGCGAATGCCTTGGAGCGCGTCTTGTTTGACTCTTCTTATAGACAAGGGTTGATTGAGAAGGGTTATGGCCGATGCGCAAGATATTCTTGGGAAAAGTGCGCAAAAGAAACGCTTGATGTATATCGCTATGTGGTTGGCAGCGAAATTTAAGTCTTTGTGCATTTTATTTTCAGGGAAAATCATTATGTGTGGTATCACTTACAGATTGGAGTGGTGCGATACATTAAAAGTAGTGCCGAGATTGTAGTCGTCAATCTCCAGTGTGCTCAGTCGGGTCGGGAGTTTCAATTATCCAGCAAGCCTTTTAGCCTGCCTTTGAACATATGCCAACGATAGGCCCAATTTGCCTTGCCTTCGACAACTCCACGCCACAATGGATAAACGACATTGGCTAATTTGAACCAGATGGAGAGGTTGTGCTTTTTAAGCACGTACATGCGACCTCTGCCATAGGCGCGCCATTTGGGGGCAAGGCTATAGTTTTGTGTGTTGGGCAGGGGGTGGAAAACCCGAATGGCTGGCGCACGATAGACTGGTCCGTGATTTGCTGCGCGCAAAAGGTAGTCGGTATCCTCTCCGCAGCCATAGGGAAGGCCTGTGCCTGGTCCAAGTTCTGGGTCGAACATGCCAATGGCAATCGTGGCGCTGCGGCGGTGGAATTGTACATACGTTTCACCTCGTACGAATAATTCACGCAGATTCATTGCATGAATAGCGTGTTCTTTGACTTCGGAAATAGATTGAGCAAATTCATCATGTGTCCAGGTGCCTACTGCACTATTTATGGCGATATCTTGCTGAAAAAAACTAACCACCATTTCCAGCGTATCGTGTGCATACCAGCAATCATCATCGGGAAAGGCTACAATTTCACCGGTGAATAGCGCGAAAAGAGCATTTCTGGCTGCTGAAACGCCGCAAGGGCTAATGCATACGCGTCGGATATCCAGTTGTGATTCAAAAGCGCCCAATGTGCCATCAAGGAATCCTGGAGGATTCTGATCTGCAATGAGAACTTCGAAATCTGTATGAGACTGGTCGCACAGGCTTTCTAGGAGTCGCTTAAGTTCCTTGGTTCGTCCGATGGTCGCTATGGCAAGAGATACTTTCATGGTGATATTATTTTGAGGAAATGTTCCATAATGGAGGACGTCTGCGCAATTTTCGCAAAAAATTGGCAAATCTGGCCGCTGTGGCCAATCCAAACAGTTTGGCCAAAACTGCACAAAGAATGCTTCTCGTTAAGCGTACATAAATTTTCCATGGGAATGACTTGGAAAAGTGTTGCCGTGAAATGCACAACTGCTCCCATTCGCTTCTCCACATGTTTGAGAGCGATGTGCTCACGCCGCCAACTGCCATGCATACAAGAGGCAGATCCCGCACCTCAATATCTCCTAGAGAAAATGTTCTGGCTAAAAAATCATAGTCTCCTGCAATGTGAAGTCGGGTATTGAAGCGATATTTATCAAAAATTGTTCGTCTATGGAATAGTCCTTGGTGGGGAAAGATCATCCCTTGATGAATGTTGTGTCCAATGTCAATTGATGGATGCTGTATGCTTTTGCTGTCTGCGACAGCAATTGAACTAGCGTCGTTAACTATTACGACAGGGGTTGCCAAGTAGATGGTTTTTGGGCCAAGTTTGTATAATATGCTTTCGGCGCTTTGTAAGCTCGCTGGGGAAATGAATTTATCGTCTGCGCCTAAAAATAGTACCCATTCTCCAGTGACGCGGTCCAAGGCATTATTCCATGCTTCGTAGATGCCCTTGTCTCTACGGCTCGATATTCTGAGAGACGGTAGCCTCTTTTGCCATTGATTGAGAAGAGCCATTGTCGCATCGGTACTTGCTCCGTCCTGAACGATTATTTCTGTGTTCTTCAAGTCTTGTTCGGCAAAAGAAGCAAGCAGTGTTGGTAAATAATTAGCAGCATTGTATGTCGCAACAACGCATGATATTATCGGGCGTTCACATGTGGTCGAGTTCATAGTTCAATGCATGCCATAAGTAAAAAATTGGCGCAAGATTTAAGAGGTGCCCGTGGAAAAAAAATTTGGAGTTGTCATTACATGTTATCCTGGTGATGTGCACTTTGCGCAAGCGTCATACATGAGTGTTTGTCATTTTCTCGGGCCTGAGACACGCGTCTGTTTTATTGTTGATGGTGATCCTGGTTGTTTAGGTGAAGTACTGCGTGATGAAAATGTAACCACTCTAACGCGTCAGGATGTTGTTGATCCGCGATTACAAGCGACTGGATTTGGGTGGGGGTTTACAAAAATGGTGGGGTTTTGGCATAGTCCTTTTGAAGAGTCTCTTTATCTTGATGCAGATGCCATAGTGTGGGGTAATGTTATAGAACAATTTTACAAGCACGGCTACGACTTCATCGTTGATCAGCAAAAATCATACTCCGATGCAGAAATAGCATTTTGGTTTTTCGCTCCTCAGGAAATTGTCAAGCACTATCCAGACTTTGATTTTGCACAATTTCGGGCTCGTTATGCCTGTACAGGAACTTTTTTTGCGCGGAGAGGAGCGCTTGATCTTCAAGAATGGTACGATATTGCAATGCTTCAAAAGTGCGATCCGGATGTTTTTCTTTTTGGTGGGGAAATGGGGCCTCTTAATTTTCTATGGGCTTACGGTTGCCAACGTGAGTTGTTACGTATACTTAGCGTTAAATATCAGGTCATTCCCGTAGACCATGAAGATAGCGAGTTGCGACAGTATTACAGTCCTGAAGCATTACGCGCGAACCGTATAAAGCCCGCCGTTTTACATTTTTGCGGTAAAAAGCCGAATATTTTCACTCGCTCTGTCAAGGTGGCGAGTATGAATTACTTTCGTAAACGGTATTTATTGGAAAAGGCAAAACTTTCGCCGTGGCGCGCACAGTTGCTTATGGCTTGGCAGGATATCCGTTTTGTTCTAGTTCCTTGGCTGAGGCGAGGAGTCTCGAAGGTAAAGAAACTGCTTGGGCTAATCCCCAATTGAGGCGGGCTGCATGCCACATATGTGCGTGTCAGACCAAGGCCGATCTCTGTCTCTCATTAATGATCGTTCATTCGTCGCATTCCTCAACATCGTTTATCAGCGTTGATCGGTATCAGTTGTCGCATCAAAATGAATATTATCAAATATTTGAGAAGGTGAATGCAGTTTGAGAGTAGCTATTGTCCATTACTGGTTTGTATCACAGAGGGGCGGTGAGAAGGTTGTCGAAGAGTTGTGCACTCTCTTTCCGCGTGCAGACATTTTTACTCTTTCACTGGATCGAGACGCCCTGTCTCATCGTTTAGCATCACGGGAAATAGCCACGTCGTTTATCAATAAACTTCCTTTTTCAGAACGCTGGTACAAACACTATTTGCCTCTTATGCCCCTCGCCCTGGAGCAATTCGATCTGCGGGGATATGATCTCGTCATTTCCAGTGAATCCGGCCCAGCCAAAGGCGTGCTGACATCCCCTGAGACCTTGCATATTTGTTACTGCCACACCCCCATGCGGTACGTCTGGGACATGTACCACGACTACATGTCGAATTCCGGCAGAATCAAAAGATTCTTCATGGCTCCCCTTCTTCATTACTTGCGCATTTGGGACAGGCTCAGCGCCGACAGGGTAGATCATTTCGTGGCCAATTCGGCGAATGTCGCGCGGCGGATCGCCAAGCATTATCGACGTGACGCGGATGTTGTTTATCCTCCGGTAGCTGTGGATGACTTTTGCGTTTCGGAGCAGCAGGATGATTTTTACCTTATGGTCGGGCAGTTGGTTGGTTACAAGCGGGCCGATCTTGCAGTGAAGGCCTTCACCCGTTCAGGGAAACGCCTGGTCATAATCGGGGAAGGTGAACAAGGGCGGCTTTTGCGTGAGATAGCTGGCAACAATGTCGAGTTTTTGGGCCGTCAACCGTTTGAAGTATTGCGCAACCACTACTCTCGTTGCCAGGCGCTGATTTTTCCTGGGGAGGAAGATTTTGGGATTGTGCCTCTTGAGGCGATGGCTTCGGGGCGCCCCGTCATTGCCTTTGGCAAGGGGGGGGCATTGGAAACTGTTGTGGATGGAAAGACGGGCATCTTTTTTCATGAGCAGACCGAGGATGCTTTGCTTGAAGCTGTCGAACGCTTTGAAGGCATGAAAAGTCATTTTCACCCTACCCAAATCCGGGCGCATGCGTGCGGTTTTGGGCCGGAGAGGTTCAGGGCTGAAATGGCCAAGATTATCGAGAGTCAAATTCAAGCGCATGCACGCGCAATGGGGCGTTGGGATGTTCAAGCATAGATCTGAAGGAGTGGTTACAGGCGATGATCTAAAAGCGTACTTCCCGAAGCAGGGGCCGCTTGCTGGATTGAGGGTAACCGGGCTCTTGTTGTTTTCCGACTGCCTGGCCTTGTTGTTGGTCTGGTGCTTGAGTGTCGTCGGGAGATTTGTTCTGGGTGGTTCTTTTAGTTTTGCTCTTTACTGGGACATGATTCCATTTCTGCTTCTTTTCCCTGCCGCGTACGCAATTGCGGGGCTATATCCCGGAATTTTGCTCAGTCCGCCCGCTGAGCTCAAGAAAATTACTCAGTCGACTTCCGTAATTTTTTTGATTCTCCTTGGTGCCATATTTTTGTCCAAACAAAGCGATCAATACTCGCGTGGGATTTTTGTCATGGCTTGGATTGGCGTTTTGGGCACGGTGCCTTTTTTTCGGACAATGGTCCGGCGAAAAGTGGAAATTTGGAAGCGCTGGGGGCACCCTGCGATTATTTTGGGCGCTGGCAGGACGGGAGAAGCTGTGGCCAAAGCGCTGGACCGCGAACACCGTTTGTGTTTGCGGCCGGTGGCATTTTTTGACGATGATCCTCGGAAACATGGCACCAGCTGTAACGGAGTGCCGGTGATCGGGTCATTGGACGCTGCAAAGGGGGTGACCGAAGAATGTAAAGGCGCCACTGCTATTGTGGCGATGCCTGGCGCAGGTCCGGCCAAGCTTGTGGAGGTGCTGCAAGGGCCAGCCGCTGATTTCAGGCGATTGATCATAATTCCAGACTTGTTCGGGGCATCGTCGCTTTGGATATCCGCCTTCGACATGGGCGGGATTCTGGGCCTTGAAGTCCATCAGAAGCTCCTTGATCCGCGAAGACAGTGGATCAAGCGAGGTGCGGAACTGGCCTTGATTTTTATCTGCTTGCCGTTAATTTTGCTTCTTTCCGCAATCATTGCCGTGATCATCAAGCTGGACTCCAGAGGGCCTGTGTTGTTTGGCCACAAACGGATCGGGCTCGGCGGAAAGGATATAACCATTTGGAAATTCAGAACCATGGTCCGCGATGCGGGCGCTGTTCTGGAAGAATGCCTACAGTCCGATCCAGCTTTGCGCGCAGAATGGGAAGAGATGCACAAGCTGACCTGCGATCCTCGCATCACACGGGTAGGGCATTTTTTGCGCAGAACCAGTTTGGATGAGTTGCCTCAGCTATGGAACGTGCTACGTGGGGATCTGAGCCTGGTTGGGCCAAGGCCGATCGTTTTGGATGAGGTGGACAAGTATGAGGGGGGCTTCGTCCTCTACAAGAAGGTTAAGCCCGGCTTGACCGGACTGTGGCAGGTATCCGGCAGAAGCGGCATCTCGTATGCCGAACGTGTTCGGCTGGATGCGTACTATGTTCGCAACTGGTCTGTTTGGCTCGATATTTATATTCTGCTCAAGACGCCTGGGGAAGTATTCCGTTGCCGGGGAGCATGTTGAGGTGTTTTGATTTATTTTAAGAGGTTGCAATGTAGCTATAATGCTTTTTCTTTATATGAGTTTTTTCTAAATTTTATAAAATATAATTTTATTGAAAATAATTTTCTTAGGGTGGTTAAAAATTGCAGTTTAAAAAAAAATCTGGTGTTGTTGGTGCGCAGAGCCCGTTACTAAGGTGGGTATGTGGCAGTGAGCAGTATGGTGCCCATGCGATTGGCAGACTGCTGAGGCATAAAGGTTCATTTAAAAAGGCTTTAGATCTTGGTGCTGGGACAGGGCGAGACCTTGAAATTATCCGCAAATCTTCTCCAGGAGTAGAGCTTTTCGGAATTGAGTTTGACGCGCAACAATGCGCAATCTTGAAAAGTAAAGGAGTCAAGACATATCAAGTCGATTTGGAAAGTTCGCGTTTGCCATTTGAAGATGAATACTTTGATATCGTGATCATAAATCAGGTTTTAGAACATATTAAAGATATTTTTTTTATTCTTCACGAAACAGCAAGGGTTTTGAAGACAGGTGGATATGTTTTAATAGGGGTTCCTAACGTGGCTTCGCTGCACAACAGGGCTCTTTTATTGTTTGGGCAACATCCTACTCAGGCAAAATCTTACTCGGCACACATCCGGACTTTTTCTAAGCAAGATACGCAGAGGATGATTGAACTGGCGGGGAATGGTGTATTCCAACTCGTAGATTTTGCAGGCGCACAGTTTTACCCTTTTCCAAAAAAAATCGCGCGGTTATTATCTTCTGCACTTCCTAGTTTTGCTTTTTCGATTTTTTTTCTTTTTCAAAAGCAAAGCGATTATACAGATAGCTTTTATCAGTATGGAAAGTCTCTAACAGCGAGTACGTTTTGCAAAAACAGCTTGAAATAAATTGTTGTAAAGTATTAATAATTGGTTAGTTTATTTAGTGATGATATTTTTCAATAGGTAATTTATATTTTATGAAAATTAAGTTGGAATATGCCTCGATCTGCGCTCTTCTCGTAGTTCTGATCATCCCATTTTACATCGCTATGGGTTTTACCTTTCCTCTGGGCGATGATTTTACCCGCGCAAATGCTGCGCGGGGTATTTTCGATATTGGAAAGGCTGTCGAAGAAATGTTTCACGCTTGGACGTCTTGGAGCGGGCGCTATACTCACCATTTTTTGGTAGTTTTTCTGGGCAAAGCTGCTGAATCTAGGGTGGGGTACACTCTGGTATGTGCAACTGGGGTGTCGGTATATTGGATTTCATTTTACGGCATTTTCTTTGAACTTTTTGGTCGGAAACGTCGCGGCGACTCTTTTATTATTGCTTCGATCTGCATGTTGGCTTTTTTGAGTGGGCATCCGAATCTGAATATAACATACTATTTGATGACGGATGTTCTGGGCTTGGGAATTGGCAATGGACTTGTCTTGTCTTTCATTTGGTCCCTATGTCGGCTATGGAATGCAGAATTTGTATCTAAAAAACTTAAAATTGCAGTTTTTGGAACAAGTGTAGCGGCTATTGGTTGCTATGAACATGCGGCCATTGCAACATTTCTGGCTGCTGCACTGGCATTTTTGATGGCGTACTATTTTTCGCACCCACATAGAAAGATGTATCTGCGAACATTTAAGGTCGTGGTATTTTTCTTTCTCTTCTCTTTTCTGGCAATGGGAAACTTCAAGCGACAAGCGACTCGAGACGTGACACTTGAGGTAATTTTAGCGCAGATATCAGCATCATGGGCTGCATGGAAGTCGCATGCTTTTAGCGCATTTTTTTCTGTATGGGGACTGACAGTACTTTTTGTAGGCTTAACGATAAATCCGGAACTCAAACGATGTTCAAATAAATTTGGCAACCACATACTCCCGCTAATTTTCGGAATCTTAGTTTTTTTTGCGATAACTTTTGGTATTGTTTTGGTGCAGGCTCTCAGTGATGTTCCGGTAACAGCCACTCCTAAGTTGACCGCCAGCATGTCTCTGCTTTCCAGTTACGCACTGACTTTTGTCGCCATTATCGCAATGATGCGTGTCCGAAGAACGATGGCGACAATTCCGTTGTCCCTGGTAGGTCTCGCATTTGTCATCATATTGGTTCTTACCCCTAACTACCAACGTCTTTTGCACGACCTTTTTTCAGGAAAAATTGCAGCGTACGCAGCTTCACTTGAAAAGCGCTATACTTTTTTGACTTGGACTGGGTATGAGGCCCCTGGGCATGCTACAAAGGTCGGTAAGTTGTTGTTTTATCCGTATCCAGTGAGTCTAGGAGAGGCCATCCCCGGTAGTCCTGATGAGTGGCCTTCCAAGGATGTTTCCAAGATGTTCGGTTTGGGAGAGCTGGTTTCTGCGTCACCCGATTTAAATCGTGCTTATGTTAATATTATGGAACGAGTACCTGAGGGGAAATTTTCTGCGGAAAATTTTTTCGGAATGTATGTTTTTAAAAACGTCAAGGCCGGTCCGAATGACACCTTTCGCTTTCACTGGTTACTGGTAGACTCTTCAATTTCTGCGAGTGATCATATTTCCACGCTGGTTTTGATTCGTCGTCAATTGGATCGCCCTGTGCCGGTTTTTATGCAACGTATGATCGAAAAAAAGATTTTGACTAGAGATGTAATCATGAAAGGCAGTATGCTTGAATATTTTGGAATTACAGAGCAAAGTGTCTTGGAGAAATGGAAAATTTTTGGAGGTGTGAAGGACTGCTATATGCTCCCGGTGGCTGCGCCTGAATGGGGGGAAATTCTTGCAGTATACGCGAGCTTGGATGGTGTTGAATACAAGAAAGTTGCCTTTTTTGAGTAATTTTCATATTTTAACTGGTTAAAAATCGCTTAGTGTGGAGTATATGAATTTTCCGAGCGGAGGAGTTCTTGCGTTTTCCAGGAGCTCCGAAAAAAGAGATGTTGGATCCATTCTCGTGAGCCTTGTAATACCTATGTATAATGAGCGCGACGGATTGGAAATGTTGTTCGCATCTATAGATAATGCCTTGTCTGGTCGTGCTATTGCGTATGAAGTTGTGTGTATTGATGATGGTAGTAGTGATGATACTTTTTCCGCTCTTGTCGATATCGGAGACAAGCGCATTCGTGCGTTTCGTCTTTCTCGGAACTATGGCAAGGAGATAGCACTTTCTGCGGGGCTTGATCTCGTTAGGGGGGATGTCGTCATACCCATGGACGCTGATCTGCAGGAACCGCCGGAGTTGATCCCTGTGATGTTGGACAAATGGGAGCAAGGCTTTGATGTTGTCGTGGCGGTTCGGCGCTCACGACAGGCTGATGGATTCGTAAAAGCAGCTTCAGCCAAGTTTTTTTATAAATTTTTTAATTCCGTCAGCGCGTCTAAAATTCCTGAGAATGCAGGTGATTTTCGCCTCTTGGATCGTCATGTCGTGGATGTGCTCAGGCAGATGCCCGAGCGCAATCGCTTCATGAAAGGTTTGTTGTCTTGGCCTGGCTTTCGGTATGAACAGATAGAATTCGATCGTCCTGAGCGTTATTGTGGGCAGAGCAAGTGGAAGCCCATTAAGTTGCTTGGTCTTGCGGTTGATGGTTTGACATCTTTTTCCACTCTACCGCTGCGAATGGCGTCAATACTTGGTGGTTGCATGTCCATGGGAACGCTTGCGTATGGCCTGTTTGTCGTGAGCAAAAGACTTTTATGGGGCGATCCGGTGCAGGGGTATGCATCACTAATGGCGTCCATGCTTTTTCTAGGAGGCGTTCAATTGTTGGCGCTTGGGATAGTGGGGGAATATATAGGTAGAATTTATATTGAGACGAAGAGGCGGCCGCTTTATGTTGTAATGGATTCCAATGATAATAATGTTGTCTATAAGAATGAATAAAAATTCATACTTTTAATTGCCTAACTTTGATAAATGAATGCTGCATAATATGATAATGACAATTAATAAGTTGTCTTCTTATTTAGATTCGAGGCCACGGGTTGTAAAATTTGTGATGACAGGTGTAGTAAACACGCTTGTTCACATAGGTGTGTTTACATTCTTGCTTTATATGCAATTTCCTGTCGTCTTAGCGAATGTTTTTGCTTTTATGTGTGCGAATATTTTTTCTTTCTTTGCATCTTCATATTTCGTTTTTAAAGTCAATACAAGCAGTATATATTACTATTGGAGATTTTTAAGTTTGTCGATCATCGGTGTGTCTGTAAGTTTTGTCATTTCCATTGTTTGCGAAAAACTCCAGCTGCACTCGTATATTTCTGTCTTGGGCGTAGTGTTGATCATGCCTCCTGTGAGCTACTTGCTGCAAAAAGTCGCCTTTTTGGGCGGCAAGGTTTCTGTTCGTTAGTTTTTGCGATGCATTTCGTATATTACAATCATACCGGGTGATTTAGTCTAGATATTCAAAATATTGGGAATAACTCAAGCCTCACTCTTAAGTTTTAGCATCAAACTGCAGAGTATAGAGCCTCTTGTAGAGTAGGCATTTCTCAAGCAGTTGCTGATGATTACCCACTGATTTAATCTGCCCGCCGTCCATGACCACGATTTTGTCTGCCGTAAGGATTGTCGACAGGCGATGAGCGATGATCAAACTCGTTCTGCCCGCCATCAGGTTTTCCAGCGCCTTCTGGACAATCCGCTCGGACTCCGTGTCCAGAGCCGACGTCGCCTCGTCGAGAATGAGGATGGAGGGGTCCTTCATGATTGCCCGGGCGATGGTCAGGCGTTGTTTTTGTCCGCCTGAGAGCTTCACTCCCTTTTCTCCGACTATCGTGTCATAGCCCTGCGGCAGTTCCATGATGAAGTCATGGGCATAGGCCGCTTTGGCCGCCTGCTCAACCACCTGCTGATCCAGTTCCGGTCGACCGTAGGCGATGTTGTCCCGCACTGAAAGATTGAAAAGAAAAGGATCCTGCGAAACGATGCCGATGCCTGTGCGCAGGCTGGACAAGGTGTAATCCTTCAAGGGGAGGCCGTTCAAGCGGATGACTCCCTGTTGGCATTCGTGAAAACGGGGAATCAGATGTATGAGAGATGTCTTCCCTGCCCCGCTCTGGCCAACGAACGCCACCCTCTGGCCTGCCTTGATTTCCAGATTGATGTCTTTGAGTGCTGGCTCCTGTGTTCCGGGGTAGGAAAAAGATACATCCTCAAATGAAAGCGAAGCAAACGGCGGAACATAGACGGTATCGCCGCCAGACTCTTCGACCAAATCCTTGGAATCCAGAATTTCAAAAACGCGTTCGGCCCCAGCCATGGCCTGCTGAATGGTGTTGTTGGCCTGGCTTATGGACTTGAAGGGGTCGTAGAGCATGACCAGTGCTGTCATGAAGGAAAAGAATTCTCCCGGCGTGCTTTTGCCGGCAATGACCTGACTGCCTCCATACCAGATGACCAAGCCAGCGCCGACGGCTCCGATCAGCTCCATTATTGGAGATGACAGCTGGTTGTAGATCTTGCCCTTGAGGCCGATACGTAAAAGTTTGGAGCTTGCCTCGCTGAACTTTTCCTTTTCCATGTCCTCAGTGGCGAAGGCCTTGACCACGCGCAGGCCATTGAAGCTTTCCTGCATGTACGAAGAGATATCCGCAATCTTGGCCTGATAGTTCCGCCCCACTTTTCTCAGTTTTTTTCCAAAATAGATCACTGGATAAACGGCCAAGGGGAAGACCAGGCAGGCCCAGAAGGCAAGCTGCGCATCCCGGTAGATGATGAGGGCCACCAGCCCGACCATGGTCAGGCTGTGCTGGATGATCCTGATCAGTTCCGGCAGGCTTGAGCTGATCAGGTTCACGTCACTGATGATCCGGGACATGAGCATGCCGACACGTGTTTCCCCGAAAAAATCCACGGGCAGGCAAATTATTTTTGCGAAAAGCTCATAGCGAAGCCGCTCCAGCACTTTGAGTCCGCAATAGGACATGAGATATTTTTGAACGAAAAGTCCCACGCCTTTACCCAGAAAGAGCGCCACCAGCATGATGGGAAGCAGCATGAGCGAAGAGCGATCCTTGTCGATAAAGATCTTGTCCAAAGCGGGCTGGACCAGATAGGCCGCCCCGGCGGTGCACAATGCTACCAGACCCAGGGCAGCGAAGGACGCGATGACAAGCATTTTGTAGGGCGCAAAATAACTCAGGCAGCGGCGAAGCAGATGTATGGTTTCATTCTCAAGAAGTTTTTTGATATTCATAGGTTACGACAGGGTGATACCCATCTCCTTATAAAGTTTTTGAAAGTAGCGATTGACTTTCTGACGGACGAACCACGGGTGTCGAAGCCAGAATTGTCCGCGAAAGCGTTCGCGTCCGGTTTGAAAGTCAATGATGACTGGATGGCTCGGTGATTGGACCAAAATGTTGCGGCGAACGATCCCGAAATGGTCGATGCTGTTCGCCAAGAACACTTCCTTGCGGATACGCTCCATCACGGCCCAAAATTCGGGCGTAAGATGCCGCGTATTTTTGACCAGATTGGGCGCGGGTCCGCCTTGATCGTCGCGGACTATACGCATGAGCAAAGCCTTGCGCCCGTCTTCTGCTATTTCAACGCCACGCATGTCTACAAAATATTGGCGCAGGTCTGCCGGGCAGGCGGCCATGATTTTCTGGTAGTTGGCCCATTCGTAATCCAGAAAATC
Organism: Desulfomicrobium norvegicum; assembly: GCF_900114595.1. Classification (NCBI taxonomy): domain Bacteria; kingdom Pseudomonadati; phylum Thermodesulfobacteriota; class Desulfovibrionia; order Desulfovibrionales; family Desulfomicrobiaceae; genus Desulfomicrobium; species Desulfomicrobium norvegicum. Next base: position 372,803 of record NZ_FOTO01000002.1, read on the forward strand.
CTCAATGCCATATTTTTGTGAGACAATGACGTTGGGGTCGGGCTGTCCACCCTGAAAGCGTCTGCGGGGCACCAGGATCTTGGCACAGAGCTCGGGCTGGTCCTGAATGGACACGATTTGGCACCAACCGCCTTTGATGATTTGTGGGCCGAGTTTGATCATGGATGATTTCCTTTATGCGAGCAATCCGCGATGCCAATCGAGGATGGTTTTGGCTCTGTTTGTCCATGTATGGCGCATTGCGGACTGCAATTGGTTGTCGCGAAGGCGTTCTTTGTTTTCGGGAGTCATGGTTAGCAAACGGTTGATTTGCGTGCACAGGGAATCAAGTGAGCCAGGCAAAAATAGAAGGCAATTTTCGTCATGAGTCAGAAATGGCCGCAGTACAGCGAGATCCGATGATAGAATTGGCTTGCCCGTGGCCAGATATTCAAAAAGTTTGAGCGGTGACATGTAAGGAATCAGATCGCCCTCTGGCATGTAAGGCATGATCAGCATGTCCGCGTCTTGAAGGATTGAGGGAATTCTCTTGTGTGGTACGCTTGGGTGCATGAATAGATTGGGGCCTTTGCTCTTTTCAGCCAGTGCTTTCGATTCCTTGAGGTTGCCACCGATGATGACGAAATTGACATGCTCCATCCGCGATGCCGCTTCGGCCAGGAAAATTGCGCCCTTTTCGGGGCTCAGCGAGCCCGTGTAAACCAGTCTGGGACGATCGTATATACGTTGACCGAACAGATGACCTAGCCCGCCGGCCACGGCGTGGGAAAAAATCGCAGGATCCACCCCATCCGCAGATGTCATGAGCCGTCTTTCCCGCAGGCCCGCTGCGAGGTACGAGTCGGAGATCTCCTGAGAGATTCCCACGATTCCGGCAGTGCTTGATGCATTCATGGCCTGAATGAAACGAGACATGGGCACTTGCTTGGCGTCTCGTGAAAAAACATGTGATTCGAATAGAACCGGTGCGTTTTGCTCGGCAAGCTTCCAGGCGACCGGTGCACTTCGGGTGAAGATCTTGCCTTCAAACGTGGACGGGAGTTTTCGCAGTACGTTTTCTTCAAAGCCGTGCCCAGATTGTGAAACAAAGTGAACTCGCACATTGTCTGGAATCGGAAGCCCGTAGTTCGCGAAGAGCCTCCCTGTCCATACATGCAGGCGTTTGGTAAATCCTCCAGGCAGGTAGGCGTCAAGGCGTTGAACCAGTGGTGCAAAGGCGCAAATCATGTTTACAACCTGTACGGAATTTGCATGGCGGGAGGGGATCTTGGACTTGGCTATATACAGGTACGACTCGGCGCTCATCGGTTGTGTTCCTCGCCGATGCCGCTTGCTGCACCGGTCAGGAAAAAAAGCAGGCCTGAGACGTTCAAGGAAAAGATGTTTACGTGCAGTTGCGAGTTAAGCAAAATTAAAGCGATGCTGGATAGCAATGGAATGGCCGCAGCGTTGGTGTTTCGGAGTCGCCAGCAGTTTCGCAAAGGAAAAAAGAAGATAAGAGAAAAAATAGCCGTACCAATGATTCCGCTTTCGCTCAGGAGATGCAAGGGCAAGTTGTGAGCGTCCTCGAGATTTTCATATGCGCCTGTAGGATGACTTGCTCGGTAGGTTTCGACATGAGGAGCTGCAGCCTCTTTGAAGGTACGAAAGCCGCTTCCTGTCAAAGGGTAGGTCTTAATGATTTCAACCGCCGCATACCAAACCGTAAGTCGTTCTCCCTGACTGGCGAGGAGATGGCCAGGACGCAGATCGAAGCGTTCTGCTTTTCCGAATAGAAAAATGAGACAGACGATGGCCACTAAACCTAAGACGATGACTCGGAAACTCCTGCGCGAGACGAGCAGAAAGCCGCAACAGATTAGGAGCGCGGCCAGGGTCATTCGTTTTTCCGTCATCAGCAGTGCGGACAGGAGGATAATGCCTGCCATCATTGCGAGAAGGCGTGAGCGGTTTGATGAGGCAAAAATGACCTGTGTGAAACAGACCATGCATCCTACCGCGACAAAAAGAGCTGTTCGGGTTGCGTTACGGAACGTCAGTTTCAAGTATTGCAAATCAAGGCCCAGATTGTCGATGTACGTGATATCAAATGCGAGAAGTAATTGCGCAACGAGCATACCCCCCGCCAAGGCGAGGGCTGCGATCAGGATGTCTTTCTGGACGGTTTGATGGCGGAAGTGGACAAACGCTTTGCCGAGGAAAAGCGGGATGAGCCATCCGTAAATGATACCTGTCCGGGCTACGTCGCCGGGGCCGAAAATATTTGTGACAGAGCAGTATAGCCCGAATGCCAAAAGGGATAAAAGTGACGAATCCCAAAGGAACTGCCATAAGTTTGAAGACTTTCCGAGTATGACAGCTGAAACGATCAAGACAAGCGCCCCAAGAGGCTCCGAAGCGGAAGGATTCAAGCAAATAGCAGTAAGATATATGCAAAGCGAAATTGCAAAAATACTATGCAGATTATAAAAACTATTAGGATAGGCGTATTGCATGGCTTTTAGATTTATAAGTATATATTTTTTATAATAATTTTTATTATCGCATTATTGAAACAGGTGTATACTTGTAGTGCTCGTGTATGTTATTATTAATGCGTGAAAAAAAAATCGATTTTTCTAATCATATTTTCGAGTGAATTATTTACTGAGGCTTTCCAGAATATTTTTCTTCGTTCAAATATTATATCATTAGAATAACAAATCAATTCATTCAATACAGCATTAAATTTATTAGGACACAATGTAGAAGGGATGCATAAGTCTTGTACTTCTTGTGGCCACATCTCGGCCACTCCCCCCACATCCCGAGCCACACAGACAAGTCCTTCAGCCATTGCCTCAAGCAGCGTATTTGGCAAGCCTTCCCGGTAGGAAGGAAGAAGAAAGACGTCTGCCTTGCGCAGAAATGACCTGACATCCTTTTGAAATCCGTGCCAGGTGACCCGGTCGTCAAGGTCAAGGCTGGTGGTAAGGTCTTTCAGTTCCGCTTCGATGCGTCCTGTTCCCACGATATGATATTCAAACGCGTAGCCCTGTTTTTTCAGTTCGGCCAGCGCCTCAAGGACGTCTTTATGCCCTTTGTCGGCGTTGAGCTGACTGGTGGAGATGAAGCGAAGCGGTGAATGCACGGTTGCCGGTGGAGACGGTGCAGGTTCCTTGCCTGTCAGAATGACCGTGATTTCTTCCGGTTTCAGATAAGGCAGTTCTTGCAGAAGGCCCCTTTTGATCTGTTCGCACGGGACCAGGATACGTGGCCGTATCCATTTGTGCAGCAGGCGCACCTTGTATGTGTTGCGCATGTCTCCAGCCAGGCCGACGCGGTGGACCACCGGGATGCCGAGCATTTTGGCCGCTATGCCTGCAATGCGCATATCCTTGCCCACATTGACGACGACAAGATCGGTTTTGCGCGCCTTGAAAAGCTTGATGAAGCCAAGAATCCGCATTGGATTGAAGTCCGGGCCAAAGGAAAGGCCCAGAGCGTCGAGCCCCATTTCGCGGGCCTTGTCGATGAAAGGTCCTGACCTGCCGACGATGAGGATGCCATGTCCGCGATCCGCGAGACCGCGCGCCACATCGAGGGTCCAGCTTTTGACCCCGCCCCATTTATTGGTGGAATTGACAAAGCAGATATTCATGTGCGCCTGCCTACGTTCCGCCTCTGGGCCCATGGAGCCAGCGTCCTGTGAGCCAGGAGCAGGGTCTTAAGGCCAAGCCAGGGCAATGTTTTGCGGTCCTTGACCGCAAGTCTGCCGATGCGCATGGGGTCAATTCCGGGCCCGACGTGTCCAGCCTCAAGGTTCAGCACACCCTCATAGCCAGCCTTTTTTGCGGCAGCCAGGGTGATGTCGTCGTATTCGCCCCAGGGCAGGCAAAGAAAGGGGCAGGGCTGGTCCAAAAGGTCTTCCAACTTGGCTTTCGCTGCCGAAAAGTCAGTTACACAAAAAGCGAGACGCTCTTGGTCAGTCTTTAGAGTCAGGGGGCGGCCGTTCCCGTCCAGTCCAAAGCCTGCATGGGCATAGGCGCTGCCCACTGGGTGGACGGCAGAGTCTGCGTCAGCGTCTTGGCCGCATAATGCGGCATGGCTCCAGTGTCTGTTCTCGCCGAGGGTGCCGGTTTGTTTTGCGCGAGTGAAACAGGCCTGATGCGTGGCGGAGTGCGAATAGACCTCCATGCCCAGATCGTGCACCACGGCGCGGATTTCGGCCTCGTTCATGAATCCGTCACAGTTTCCGGACAAGGCCTGCTGCATTATGTCGCCAAAGGCTGGCACTGGAAGTGGAGCCGTCTTTTGATCAGCTTGGAGCCGGGTTGGTCCGGGCTGAATAAAATCGGTGATGGCGAAAAAAACCCCATGCATGTTCCGGCGCAAGAGCTGGGGCACGGCGTATACCCAGTTGTCCAGCGTGCAGTCATCGAAGGTAATGACCACCGAAGGGCCGGATTGAGGTGTTTGTCCCTGTATGATGCGGTGCAGATTGGCCAGGCTGATGGTCTGAAAGCCGAGCTTTTTGATGAGGTCGAGATGGCGGCCAAATTTCTCAGGCGTCATGCCGCTGTCCGGCCGCACCTGATGGTAGCAAAGAACCGGAATGCTTGTGCCCAGCAGCGCCTGAGCTATGGATATGACGCTCATGCCGTGGCCTGTCTGCGCAAATCGGCATAGAGGGCGAGGGTTCGGGCTTGCATGGCCTCAATGGAAAATTCATCGCGAAAAGGTTTTTGGTTTGCCACGGGCAGGGCCAGAGTCTTCTCAAGTTGTTTTGCGCTCGACGTGAACCCATCCATGAAGGCAATGCGTGGGTAATATTCATGAATCTCTTCAAGAGGGGCGGTTTTCAACGCCAGGATGGGCAGGCCGTGGGCACATGCCTCCAGGGCCACTCCTGGCATGCCTTCAACTCCGGGGTCGGAGCAGAAAATCAGGCAATCAAGGGCGGCGTAGCAGCGATGAATGTCATGGCGCTCACCGAGAAAGGTTACATGCGGCTCCAGACCTTGTTCGCGGCTCCAGGCCTGATGCCGGGAAAGCCCCTCGCCGTCGCCGATGATCACAAAATGATATCTGCCAGACGACTCAAGAGATGCCTGGCGTGCGATTTCAAGAAAACGTCCGACCCCTTTGCCTCGCGCGATGCGGCCCACGAACCCGACAAGTTTTCCTTCCTCGGGTAGGCCCAGTTCCGTTCGGGATGCCGCCTCGACGTTGCCTGGCAGGTCGAGGCCGTTGTGCAGGATGGTCATCATCTTGTCCGGCAGTCGCGTGTGTCTTTTGAAATATTCGAGGGATTCACGGGAAACGAACACCACCTTGTGCGAAAAAAGCCGGTGGACCAGGCGTTCTTCCAGCATCTGTTTTTTGCGTCGCATGGCGGTTGTTCCGTACCAGTGCAGGTCGCTCAAATGAACCTGGCCGATCCGTACCGGCACCCGGGCTAGTGCGGCCGCAAGGATGCCGAAGATATTGCCGCCGAAGGAATGTGTGTGAACGATATCGGCCCGGTGTTTGCGGAAAAGTTTTGCCAGTCGCCAGATGGCCACCGGGTTCCAGTGCCCCTTGCGGGGCAGGAAGTGGGTATGCACGCCTAGCTGGGCCAATTCGTCAAAAAATACGCCTCGATCCTTGTAGGTCACGACGTGCACTTCGTAGTGCTCCGTGAGCAGAGGCAACAGTGCGCGCAGCCGTTTCTGCACACCGCCCACCTTCAGGTTGTTCGTGACTCGAAAAAGAACCGGTTTATTCATTTGCTTTTGTTTATTCTTGGCGGGTCAGGATTTTTTTTGCCAGCACGGCCGCCCCGAAGCCGTTGTCGATGTTGACCACTCCCACGCCCGGGGCGCAGGAGTTGAGCATGGCCAGGAGCGGGGTCAGGCCTGCGAAGTTGGCCCCATAGCCTGTCGAGGTTGGAACCGCAATGATCGGTGCCTTCAGGAGCCCGCCGAGGACGCTTGGCAGCGCGCCTTCCATTCCGGCCACCGCGATGATGACCCTGGCCTGGCGCAGGCTCGGCAGGTGCGGGTCCAGGCGGTGCAGGCCAGCGACGCCCACGTCGCTCACCAGGTGCGCGCCAAGTCCCAGGAATCTGGCAGTGCCCAGGGCTTCACGGGCCACGGGCAGGTCCGAGGATCCGGCCGTGACGATGAGCACTTCCGAGTCGGGCGCCTTGGGGTCGGCGGCCAGCAGATCCGCTCCCAGGCAAAAGAGCCTCGCCTCCTCCCACAGGCATCCATTTGGAAAAAGATTCTTAAGCTCCTGCCCGTGCGCCGTCGAAATCTTGGTGGCCAGGACCGGGTGGTGCCGCCCCAGCTCTGCAAGGGAGGCGCGGATCTGCTCCAGGGTCTTGCCCTGACCATAGACCACTTCGCCGACATTGGTGCGCTCCTGGCGCCAGGTGTCTAGGGTCAGGTCCTTGTTTTCGTTCCCCGCAAGGACCGCCTGGGCAGTCTCGCACGAGATATTGCCGGCGGCGACGTCGCGCAGCAGGGAGGTCAGTTCTTGGGGGTTCATGGGCATAAGAGGGGAGACCCTTTGGCTTGCTGTGAATTGAAGGCTCGAAATCCGACCCAGCCCTAGCAGATGGGCGGATGGCGGGCAAGCGCCCGCAGGCTCTCCATATTGCAAAGAGGCTGGGGAAAAGATAGCGTATGCGGATATGGCGTCCAAGCGAATCCTCTTTGTCTCACGATCCGAACTCGTGTCCCCCCTGCATGCCGAATTCAAGGCGCATGAGTGTCAGGCCATGGTTGTGGACGACCGTGCCTCGGCGCTTAAAGTGCTTGAGGCGCGCAAGGCCGATATCGTCTTCACCCTGCCTTCCCTGCCCGGATACAGGGCCCAGGATCTTCTCGATGCCTTGAACCAGGCCGAAAGCCAGATCCCCGTCATCGTGTTTACGGACAAGGGCAGCGCCGAGGAAGCGCGCTATTATATGGAAATGGGTGCGCAGGATTACTGGCTCTGTCCGCTGACCTGGGAAAAGATCCAGGCCGTGTTGCCACGGGAAGCGCAAGCCCCGGCCGCGCCTCGTCCCGTTGCCCGGAGCAATCCGCGCGAGGTGGCCATCGTAGGCTCCCATCCTTCCGTGGCCCGGGTTTTGGCTTTGGCCAAGCAGGTGGCTCCGTCCAAGGCCACCGTGCTCATCTCCGGCGAGTCGGGTACGGGTAAGGAGATGTTCGCCCGTTTCATTCATGCCCATTCGGGCCGTGAAAACGCTCCCTTCGTGGCGGTCAACTGCGCGGCCTTGCCCGAGCACCTGCTCGAGAGCGAACTGTTCGGTCACGAGAAGGGTTCATTCACCGGAGCCATTTCCCGCAAGCTGGGCAAGTTCGAACTGGCCACCGGCGGGACCCTGCTTCTGGATGAAATTTCCGAAATGGCCCTGGCTCTTCAAGCCAAGCTGCTGCGCGCCCTCCAGGAGGGCGAGATCGACCGCGTGGGCGGGGTCGAGACGGTCAAGGTGGATGTGCGCGTACTGGCCACCACCAACCGCAATCTTGAGCAGAGCGTGGAGAAGGGCGAATTTCGTCAGGACCTTTTTTACCGCCTGAACGTCATCCCGCTACGCCTGCCTCCGCTGGCCCAGCGCGGCGATGACGTGCTGTTGCTGGCCGATTTTTTCATCCGCCGTCTCACCCGGGAATACGGACTCGGCGCCCTGCAACTTTCGACCGAAGCCCGCGATTGGATCATGGCGCACGACTGGCCGGGCAATGTGCGTGAACTGCAGAATTTGATGGAAAGGGCCGTGCTCCTGGCCGGGGCGGGGCCCATCCGGCCGATGCATTTTCTGCTGGATGGGCAGGAGTGGTCCCCGGAGCTTTGCGAAGCGGGCGAATCGGTGCCGGACGCGCCCATTCCCGCGCGGGCGTCATCCTTGTCCCCGAGCATGACCATGGACTTTGCCGGACGCATCCCGACCATCCAGGAAATGGAGATGCATCTGATCATGAAGAGCCTGGATTCGACCTTGGGCAACAGGACCAAGGCTTCGGAGCTCCTAGGAATTTCCGTGCGCACATTGCGCAACAAACTTGGTGAATACAGAAAGATCGGCCTGGATATTCCGTAAGGGAACCGGGCCTTCAAGGGAGAGCATATGATTCTTTGTTCGCAGATCGAGGGCTATCTGGCCAAGTCGTCGTGGATCCGGCGCATGTTCGAAACCGGCATCGAGCTCAAGAAGAAATACGGGGCTGAGAATGTCTATGATTTCAGCCTGGGCAATCCGGACCTGGCTCCCCCGGCGGCGGTGGCCGAGGGGCTGCGCGAATTGGCCGAGGACGCCGGGAAGCCTTTTGCCTTCGGCTACATGCCCAACGCCGGCTATCCGCAGGTGCGCGAGCGCCTGGCCGAGGTGGTTTCCGTCGAGCAGGGTGTGGCCGTTTCGGCCGAGGATCTGGTTGTCACCTGCGGCGCGGCGGGCGGGATCAACGCGTTGTTCAGGGCCGTGCTCGAACCCGGAGACGAGGTACTTTGTCCTGCGCCGTATTTTGTGGAGTACGGATTCTATGCCGAGAATCATCGCGGGGTTTTGAAAGCCGTCCCGTCCAAGCCGTTGACCTTCGAGCTGGATCTGAAGGCCCTGGCCTCGGCCATCTCCGACCGTACCCGCTGCGTGCTGATCAACTCACCCAACAACCCGACTGGCCGGATCTATTCTCTTGAAGAGCTTTCCCAGTTGGCCGACATCCTGCGGCAGGCTTCGGCCCGGACCGGGCGGCCCATCCTGCTCATTTCCGACGAACCCTACCGTTTTCTGGCCTATGACGGAACTGAAGTGCCCGCGATTTTCCCGATCTACGAGCACAGCGTCGTGATCAGTTCCTTCTCCAAGAATCTGGCCCTGGCCGGGGAGCGGGTAGGGTACGTGGCCGTGAATCCGGCCATGCCCGAAGGCGCGCATCTGGTGGCGGGAGTGATTCTGGCCAATCGTATCCTCGGTTTCGTCAACGCGCCGGCTGTGGGGCAGAAGCTTCTGGCCAAGGCCTTGGGGCACGAGGTGGATGCCTCGGTCTATGCCCGCCGTCGTGACGCCATGGCCGAGGTGCTGCGTGAGGCCGGCATTGAATTTTCCATGCCGCAGGGCGCGTTCTATTTCTTCCCGCGCATTCCCAAGGGCGGGGATGATGCGGCCTTTGTCAATGAACTCATGCAGGAGCAGATTCTGGCCGTGCCTGGTTCGGGCTTCGGCTATCCGGGCTTTTTCCGCCTGGCTTTCTGTGTGGACGAGTCCACCATCCGGGGCGCGGCTCCCGGCTTTGCGCGTGCCGTGGCCAAGGCCTTGGGCTGATTTCGTGGCGGCGCGCGGGATGCCGCGCGCCGCGACACCATGGTTTGCTTCTGCTTGACGAGTGGATCGAACTTGTCTATGCATCCCTTCTTCTTTTCCCCAGCACAGGTGCCCTTGAATGTTCGATAGCTTGTCCGACCGACTTGAATCGGTCTTTAAAAAACTGCGCGGCCACGGCCGCCTCGATGAAAGCAACATCCAGGATGGCTTGCGCGAAGTGCGTCTGGCCCTCCTGGAAGCCGACGTCAATTTCAAGGTCGTCAAGGACTTTGTCGAAAAGGTAAAGGTTCGGGCGCTCGGGCAGGATGTCCTCGGCAGCCTGACACCCGGCCAGCAGGTCATCAAGATCGTCCACGAAGAGCTGATCAAGCTCCTGGGCGGCGAGAACTGCGCCCTGAACCTCTCGGGTAAGCCGCCCTACGTGATCATGATGTCCGGCCTGCAGGGTTCGGGCAAGACCACGTCGGCGGCCAAGCTGGCCCTGTTCCTGCGCCGCCAGAAATACGCTCCGTACCTGGTCCCCGCCGACGTCTATCGTCCGGCGGCCATCGATCAGCTGACGAAACTTGGAGCCGAGCTGGGAGTGCCGGTCTATCCTTCCACCGTGGACATGAATCCGGTGGACATCTGCGTTGACGCCATGCGTGACGCCGAGCTCAAGGGCTGCTCCGTGATCCTCATCGATACGGCGGGCCGCCTGCATATTGATGAATTGCTCATGCAGGAGCTGGTCGGCATCAAGGAAAAGTGCCGTCCGCAGGAAATTTTGTTCGTGGCCGACGCCATGACCGGCCAGGACGCGGTCACCGTTGCCGAGAAATTCAACGAGGTTCTGGACATCACCGGCGTTGTGCTGACCAAGATGGACGGTGATGCCCGCGGCGGCGCGGCGTTGTCCATCAAGTCCATCACGGGCAAGCCGCTCAAGTTTGTCGGCATGGGCGAGCGTCTCAGCGAACTTGAAGTTTTTCATCCGGACCGCATTGCGTCCCGGATTCTCGGCATGGGCGATGTACTGACGCTGATCGAAAAGGCGCAGTCGACCATCGACTCCAAGGAAGCCGAGGCCCTTGAAAGAAAATTCAAGAAGGCCGAATTCGATCTTGAAGATTTTCGTACGCAGATGCGTCGCATCAAGAAGCTCGGTTCTCTCGAAGGCATCATGAAGCTCATCCCGGGCATGGGACAGATCCGCAAGCAGTTGCAGGATGTCCAAATGCCCGAGAAGGAACTCGGCAAGGTCGAGGCCATGATCAGTTCCATGACCATGGCCGAACGCCACGAGCCCAAGATCATCAACCCCAGCCGCAAGCAGCGAATCGCCAAGGGCAGCGGGGTCACGGTGACCGAGGTCAACCAGCTTCTCAAGAATTTTGAGCAGATGCAGAAGATGATGAAGAAGATGGCGGGCGGCAAGATGCCGTCCATGCCACAGGGCGGACGCATGCCCGGGATGCCCGGAATGCCAGGAATGGGAGCGATGCCGGGCGGCATGCCCGGGATGCCCGGCGGGTTGCCTTCCGGAGGCGGCGGACGAACCGCTGCGGAAGCGGCCAAGCTCAAGGAAAAGCGCAAGAAGGCCAAAAAGCAGCGCAGAAAAAAATAGTCGGGCGCCCCTTGTTTCGGTTACGACCGAACTTAAGCGTTCGCGCAATACACTTACGTTCAGGGAGAACAACAATGGCTTTGAAACTCAGACTGACCCGCATGGGCTCCAAGAAGAAACCGTTTTACCGCATCGTGGCCGTGGATTCCGCTTCCCGCCGTGACGGCCGGGCCCTTGATTATGTGGGCTATTACAACCCCATGACCGAGCCTGCCGAGATCAAGTTCGATCAGGACAAGGTCAAAAGCTGGATCGAACTGGGTGCGCAGCCCACAGATACGGTTCGCTCCTTGCTAAAGAAGTCTGGATTCAGTAAATAGTACCTCCAAGGCTCGTCGCCCGGCTCATCGTGCGATCCACAGATCTTCAGCGGAGGTGCTCATGCTCAAGGATTTGATCGAATTCATAGCCAAGTCTTTGGTGGATAATCCGGACAGTGTCTCGGTGACTGAAATCGAGGGAGAGCAGACCTCCGTCATTGAGCTGAAGGTGGCCAAGGAAGATCTGGGCAAGGTCATCGGCAAGCAGGGGCGCACGGCCAGGGCCATGCGGACCATCTTGGGCGCGGCTTCAACCAAAATCAGGAAACGTTCAGTCCTGGAAATTCTGGAGTAACGTGTCCGAAGAGAAATTGGACCCGGTCAAGCTCGTGGAACTGGGTCGGGTTCAGAAACCACATGGCCTCAGGGGGGAGCTCTGCATCGAACCATATGCAGACTCCCCTTTCATCTTTGAGGGCTTGACCCGCATCTACCTGCGGCTTCCGGGCAAAAAACCGAGGCCTTGCGTTCTTGAAGGATGGCGTGCGCATCAGGGTCGCGCCCTCATCACCGTTGACCGCTCCCAGGGGCGGGATCAGGCGGAGGCGTGGCGTGGTGCCGACGTGCTGGCGCGGGAACGCGATCTGCCGCCGCTGGACGAGGACGAGTATCGCCCCGAGGACTTGATCGGCCTGCCGGTCATGCATGTCAACGGCTCCCGCATCGGCCTCTTGGAAGACATCCGCGACGTGGCCGGTCAGGTGCTGTGGTTCATTCACGACGAGGACGGCAACGAGATCATGCTTCCGGCCGTGGACGAGTTCATTCTCGATATCGACCTTGATGCCGGAGTCATCCTGGTCGATCCCCCGGACGGCCTGCTCGAATTGTATCAACAGCCGTAAGCGTGATTGGCCAGAGGTAATGGCGCGCAGGATTGTCGATATGCACTGTCGTCATCCCCGCGAAGGCGGGGATCAATCCCCTAATTTTAACTGATCGGAATAAGATGGATTCCCGCCTTCGCGGGAATGACCAGGGGCGGTGCCGAGCGACTTTTGCAGTTTCCCTCCCTAGTGCTCCGGCCATTAAAGTGGAAGCAGGAATGCGATTTTCCGTCATCAGCATTTTTCCCGAATTTTTCGATTCCCCCCTTTCCTGCGGACTCCTGTCCAAGGCCAGGGAAAAGGGGCTGATCGAGTTTTCGTTCATCAATCCGCGCGACCATTCCACGGACAAGCATCACAATGTGGATGACCGTCCCTACGGGGGCGGGCCGGGCATGGTCATGGCCGTGGATCCGATCCGCCGCGCGCTTGGGGCCCTTGGGCCAAAGGCGAGGGTGCTCATGCTCAGTCCCAAGGGGCGTCCCCTGACCCAGGCCTTGGCTCGGGAACTGGCCGGGGAGGAAGAGATCGCGCTGTTGTGCGGCCGCTATGAAGGAATCGACGCCAGGCTGGAAGAGCTTTGCGCCATCGAGCCCATCTGCGTGGGCGACTTTGTCCTGAATGGCGGAGAGGTTGGCGCCCTGTGTTTGATCGAGGCCGTTGGCCGACTCATCCCGGATTTCATGGGCAAGGACGAAAGCGCCGACGAGGAAAGCTTCAGTTCCGGCCTGCTTGAATATCCCCATTACACCAGGCCGGAGGAGTACGAGGGCCTGAAAGTGCCGGCGGTTCTGTCTTCGGGCCATCACGGACGCATCATGGCCTGGCGGCGGGAAAAGAGCCTGGAGACGACCCTGGCCTCGCGTCCGGACATTCTTGCCCAGGCGGCGCTGACGGATGATGACATCAAGTATTTGAAAGGGCTTGAGCGGACACGGCCGGGGCGAAATCTTTTTGTGGCGCTGGTCCATTACCCGGTTGAAAATAAATCGGGTCAGACCATCACTACGTCTTTGACAAACCTTGACCTCCACGATATTGCACGCGTTTCGTGTACCTATGGGCTTGGCGGATATTTTGTCTGCACCCCGGTCGCGGACCAGCAGGATCTCGCCCGCACCCTCATAGGCCATTGGCGCGAGGGTTACGGGCTCAAGGCAAATCCGGATCGGGGCACCGCCCTGGGCCGGGTCCGGGTGGTCGGCCTGTTGGACGAGGCCATCGCGGAAATCACGGATTGCACGGGCGTGCGTCCCAAGGTCGTGGCTACCAGCGCCAAGGCTGGAAACATGACCTGCGCCCAGGTGTCACAGATGCTTCAGAAGGAGCCGGTTCTTCTGGTTCTGGGCACCGGACACGGTTTGCATCGCGACGTTCTGGCAGGGGCCGACGGCATGTTGCGGGCCATACGTTTTATGGATAGGTACAACCACCTTTCCGTCCGTTCCGCGGCTTCCATCATGGTGGACCGCCTGCTGGGCGATATCGGATAAGACGCACACGTTGCGGCCCACAGGCCGCTTCAGATAAAGGAGAAAATCATGAACATCATCCAGAAGATTGAAAACGAGCACCTGCGTGCCGACCATCCCCGCTTCCGCGCCGGTGACACGGTCAAGGTGCATACCCGCATCATCGAAGGCGAGAAAGAACGCATCCAGGTTTTCCAGGGCGTGGTTCTGCGTTTGAAGAAGGGCACCACCGACAGCACGTTCATCGTGCGCAAGGTTTCCGATGGCGTCGGCGTGGAGCGCATCTTCCCCCTGCATGCCCCGACCATCGACCGCATCGAAGTTATTTCCGAAGGCGTGGTTCGTCAGAGCCGCATCTACTACCTGCGTAGCCTCAGAGGCAAAGCTGCCCGCATCAAGACCAAGAACGCCTGGTAGGATCAATTTGCTCAGCCCCAAAGGCTGCACTCAGTTCGCGGATCAGATTCAGGCCGGCATCGACGAGGCCGGACGCGGCTGTCTTGCCGGTCCGGTGGTGGCGGGGGCAGTCATATTGCCTCCGGATTTCGACCTTCCGGGCCTGACCGATTCCAAAAAGCTCTCCTCGCGACGGCGCGCGGTGCTTGCACAAGCCATCAAGGCCCAGGCAGTGTCCTGGGCCTTAGGTTTTTCCTGGCCCGGCGAAATCGACCGCATCAATATCCTGCAGGCCACCCTGGCCGCCATGGCTCGTGCCCTGGACGCCTTAACGGTCTGTCCAGGCCTGGTTCTGGTGGACGGCAACCAGCGTTTCCCATCTTCCCTGCCCCAAATGACCGTGGTCGGCGGCGATGCTCTCCATCCCTGCATTTCAGCGGCCTCCATCCTGGCCAAGACCTTTCGGGACGATCTTTTGCTGTGCATGGACCAGCGCTATCCGGGCTACGGGTTCGCGGTGCACAAGGGATACGGCACCAAGGCGCACCTCGATGCGCTGCGCAGTCTCGGCCCGAGCCCGGCGCACAGGATCAGTTTTCGCGGCGTGGGGCCGGTGCCTCGGGAGGCGCAGCTGTGGCTGCCCGGCATCTGATCACGGGCAAGGCCGGCGAAGAGCTGGCTGCCGCTTTTTTGGCGGAAAAAGGGCTCAGGATTGTCGAACGAAATTTCAGCTGCACGAGCGGCGAGATCGATCTGATTTGCGAGGATGCAGGGACGATCGTCTTTGTCGAGGTTAAGACCCGTTCCGGTGATGTGCGCGGCGAGCCCGGCGAAGCCATCGGGCCGGCCAAGAAGAAGCGCCTGATCAAGACGGGAACGTTATATCTGAGCCGGCATCGGGCCTGGAGCAGGCCATGCCGCTTCGATTTGGTCAGCATACTTTTTCTGCTCGGGGAAACGGTCGTCGAACACTGGGAGGATATCATTGATGTACGGGACGGTCTGGATCGTGGCCACGCCCCTTGGCAACCTTGGTGATTTTTCTCCCCGGGCGCGGCAAACCCTGGAAGAGGCTGACGTCATTCTGGCCGAGGACACCCGGCGGGCCGGTCATCTGCTGCAGCTGGCCGGTATTGCGGGCAAGCGCTTTTTGAGCCTGCACGAACACAACGAGGGCTCCCGCATTGCCGAGGTGCTGGCGTTTCTGGAGCAGGGGCTCGATGTCGCGGTGGTTTCCGATGCAGGAACTCCGCTCATCGCCGACCCCGGCTACCGTCTGGTCGCGGCCTGCCGTCAGCATGGGATCCGCGTCGTGCCGGTGCCCGGTCCCTGCGCGCCCATCGCGGCGCTCATGGCCAGCGGTCTTCCGCCGTATCCATTTGTTTTTCTTGGTTTTTTTCCGCGCAAGGGCGGAGACGCGCGCGCTTTGCTTCGGCCCTATGCACAGCTCGGGGCTACTCTGGTTTTCTTTGAACGCAAGAATCGGGTGCTCCCGACCCTTGCGCTTGCCTTCGAGGTGCTTGGAGAGAGGGAATTTTGTCTGGCCCGGGAATTGACCAAGAAACATGAGCAGTTTATCAATGGCAGGCTTGGTCAACTCCAGGAATTCACTGAGGAGCTACTGGGCGAGGTGACCGTGATCATAGGTCCCCCTGAAGAGATTGCCGCCACGTCCAGGGCCGAGGTTCTGGAGCGGGTCCAGGGCCTGATGCTTGAGGGCATGCACGCCAAGGACGCGGCCCGGACCCTGCGGGATCAAACCCGGGGCTGGTCGGTCAAGCAGATATACGAACTGATCCTGGAACACGACGCGGAGTAAGGGTGGATACGCGGATCCTGCTGCAGATTTTTCTGCGAACATATATGGTTGGCGCCACATTCAACACCAAGGGGATGCAGAATGTCGGGCTGGCCTATATCATGGAGCCGGGGCTGCGTGCGCTTTACGCTTCTGAACCGCAAGCCTTGAAGCGTGCGCGGGGCCGCTATCTGAAGCATTACAACACCCACCCCTTCTGGACGCCCCTTTTGGTCGGAATTTTTTTGTCCATGGAGAAGAAGATAGCTCTTGGAATGCTTCCTGCGGACATCCTTCCCAAATTGCGTTCGACCACGGTTTATACCCTGTCGGCACTGGGGGATTCTTTCTTCGGCGGCAGTTTTCTGGTTTTGTGGTCCCTGGTCGGCGTCAATCTGGCGGCCGCTGGATACACGTGGACGCTTGCGGTTTGGATTTGTCTGTGCTTCTGCGGGTTGCAGCTTTTCAAGATGTACACCTTCGGACGCGGCTATGCTCAGGGGCTTTCTTTTCTGCAACGGCTAAGGTCCTGGAATCTCATTGACTGGGGGCAGCGACTCAAGCTCATGAACAGCGTTCTGGTGGCCCTTTTTCTGTTGCAGGCAGCTCCTGCGGGCGGACTGTGGCCCCTGGTCTGGGCCGCCTGTGCCGGACTTTTGGCCCTGGCCGGCTTCATGCGTGAGTGGGATCGCTCCCTGATTTTGGCGGCGTTGGTTCTGGGCGGCCTGATGGCACCCTGGGAAAAGATTTTTGCTTTTGTATCCATGTAGGTGATTTGAAATGGATGAAGTGCAGGAAAAGATTATCCGGGTCGGGAACAGCCTCGGGCTTCATGCCCGGCCCGCGGGAAAGATTTCTCAGGAAGCCCAGCGTTATGTGGCTTCAATCACTGTGCACTCCTGCGACATGGAGGCCGATGCCAAATCCATCCTTGACCTGCTTACCCTTGCCGCACCGCAAGGGACTGAGCTGACCTTGCGTGCCCACGGCCCAGATGCCGCCGATGCCCTTTTAAGCCTTTCGAAACTTTTTGAAGACATGTTCGGAGAGGATCGCTGATGGCTTCCCGCACGCTCTTCGGTATCCCCGTTTCGGCCGGCATTGCCATTGGCCGCGCGTATTACCTGAACAAAAGCCATTTCTCCGGCACGGTCCGCCAGACCGTGTCCGATGCGGATGTGCCTTTTGAAATCGAGAGGCTGAACCGGGCCTTTGATGACGCGTTGCACGATCTGGAAAGGATTTTGACCCTGGTGCCGGAGGATCTGAAGGAACATTCGGCCATCATCGAATCGCACCTCATGATGCTGCGCGATCAGAAGTTTCGCAAACGGGCCCTGGATCACATCGCCCTCACCAAGATCAATGCGGAATGGTCGCTGGAGCGGGCCGTCGGGGATGTACAGGAGATCTTCGCCTCCATCGCCGACGAATACCTGCGGCAGCGCATGCAGGATGTGCGTCTGGTGGCCGAACGGGTGCTGGGCAAGCTGGTGGGGGGGGAGAGCGGGCATCAGGCCATCAAGCACCGCGCCATCCTGCTGGCCCATGATCTTTCCCCGGCCGATACCATCGAGCTGGATGTCAACAAGATCATGGCCTTTGCCACGGCTCAGGGCGGCAAGACCTCCCACGCAGGCATCCTCGCAAGGTCCCTGCAGATTCCGGCCGTGGTCGGCATGGAAGGGCTCGGAGATGACCTGGCCGAGGGCGGGATCATCATCCTGGACGGTTTCCATGGGCGCATCATCATCGATCCCGACGAAGACGAACTGGCCCGCTACACGGACCTGCAGGCTCAGTTCGAGGGCTATCAGGCCACGATCATGCGCTCCTGCCACCTTCCCGCCGAGACCATCGACGGCTACCGGGTGCAAGTCCTGGCCAACATCGAACTTTTCGAAGAGGTCGTCGCGGTCAACGACAACGGCGGGGAGGGCATCGGGTTGTTCCGCTCCGAGTACAGCTACCTGAACCGCGACGGAATGCCCACCGAAGACGAATTGACGGAAATCTACATGGACATGGCCTCACTGGTCGCGCCCAAGAAGCTGGTCATCCGCACCCTGGACGTGGGCGCGGACAAGCTCATGCGCATGCAGTCCTCGGCAGAGTCCAATCCTGCCCTGGGCCTGCGTGCCATCCGCTACTGCCTGAAGCACCGCGAGGTCTTCCGGACCCAGCTGCGGGCCATCCTGAAGGCCAGCGTGCTTGGCAACGTGTCCATCATGTTTCCCATGATTTCCGGCCTGCAGGAGCTGGTCGAGGTCAAGAAGTTCTACCGGGAGGTCCAGGAGGAGATGCACGCGGAAGGGATCTGCTTCCGCGAGGACATGCCCATGGGCATCATGATCGAGGTGCCGAGCGCCGTCATCACCGCCGATTTTCTGGCCCGCGAGGTGGACTTTTTCAGTATCGGCACTAATGACCTCATTCAGTATTCCCTGGGCATCGACCGCACCAACAAGGATGTGTCCTATCTGTACCAGCCCTTGCATCCGGCCATCGTGCGCTCCATCAAGTGGGTGGTGGACTCGGCCCACCGGGCGGGCATCGAGGTCTGCCTGTGCGGCGAGCTTGCGGCCGATCCCTTTTGCATCCCTGTACTCATGGGCATGCAGGTCGACTCCATCAGTCTCGGGCCCCAGTCCATTCCGGGCATCAAGCGCATCGTCCGGCAGGCCTCCATGGAGGAATGCAACGCCCTCCTGAAGCAGGTCATGGCCAGCCATTCGGTGGCCCGCAACAACAAGCTCGTCCGGGAAATGATCTTCCGCCGTTTTCCCGAGGAGCTCATGTTCTACTCCTCCCTGGTGGACGACTAGATTTCAACTTCAAGGATTTTTTCATGTGCGCCAAGCCTACAGGCATCAAGATCATCGCGGCCAACCGCAAGGCCCGTCATTTTTTCGAACTGCTCGATTTCATCGAGGCCGGCATCATGCTGACCGGCTCCGAGGTCAAATCCCTGCGTGAAGGAAAAGTAAACTTCATGGATGGCTATGTACGCATCACGGAAGGCGAAGCCTTTCTCTCGGGCGTGCATATCTCCACTTACGCCAACGCCGGATACGCCCAGCATGTCCCGGATCGGGAGCGCAAGCTGCTCATGCATCGCCACGAGATTCACTCGCTCAAATCGAAGATGGAACAGAAGGGACTGACCCTGGTGCCGACCAAGCTCTATTTCAAGGACGGCAAGATCAAGATCGAACTGGCCCTGGCCAAGGGCAAGAAGGTCTACGATCGGCGCGAGGACTTGAAACAGAAAGCCGTGAACCGGGACACCGAGCGGGAGATGAACCGGGCCTGAGAGGCGGCGGTGGTCTTCCCCCGGCACGGCATCAGGCCGGCGTGTTGATACCGTGCAGATATTCCTCCACGCTCACGCAGGCCATGCCCGCGTCCCGGATGTCCTGGATGTTGGCCAGGTGGATCTGTTGCGTGCGCGAGGAAGAGGCGTCGGTCAGCAGGGTCATGTGGTAGCCCAGGCTCAAGCCGTCAAACAGGGTTGTGCGCAGGCAAAAAGGCAGCTGAGTGCCGGTCACGGTCAGGTGCGTGATTCCCTTGCGGCGCAGGATCAGGTCGAGCTCCGTGAACATGAACGCGCTGAAGCGTTTTTTGACGATGCGGTACTCGCCCTCGATGGGCTCAAGCCCTGGCGCTATGCGCACTCCCGGAGTGCCGGGAACCACCATGGGCCGGGTTTTCAAGGCTTCAAGGCGGGAAATTTCGACGTCGGAGCCATCGCTGCGGTATTCGCGCACGATGTGAAAGACCGGCAAGCCAAGGTCCCGAAATCGGGTCAGGACCTTGCGGATGACCGGAATGGTGGCATGGGCCCCGGCTACCTCGCAGGCCCCGCCGGGCACGGCGAAGTCGTGTTGCATGTCGATGATCAATAGGGCGCGGTTATGCTCGTTCATGGCTGCCTTCTTGCGGTTGTAATTGTAAAAAATCTGCCCTAGTGCGTGAGCTCGGGGCATGGGTCCGATTTCTAGCCGGAGCACCCGCCCCCCGGCAAGAGACTCTTTTATCCCCAAGACCAACGAGTCGGGAGTATTCATGATCGGTTACTTGACCAAGAAAATATTCGGTTCCAGAAACGACAGATTCCTGAAAACCTTGCAGCCCACGGTCGGCAAGATAAACGCCCTGGAAAAGGAAATGCAGGCTCTTGCCGATGCCGAGATTCCGAGCCGCTTTGCGGAGTACCGGGAAGCAGTGGCCGGTGGGCGCGAACTTGATTCCCTGCTGCCCGAGGTTTTCGCCCTGACTCGCGAGGCCAGCCGCCGGGTGCTTGGCATGCGCCATTTTGACGTGCAGCTCATGGGCGGCATGATTCTGCACCAGGGCAAGATCGCGGAGATGAAGACCGGCGAGGGCAAGACCCTGGTCGCGACCCTGCCAGTAGTTCTGAACGCCCTGTCTGGAAAGGGCGTGCACGTGGTCACGGTCAACGACTACCTGGCCAAGCGTGACGCGGCCTGGATGGGCCAGCTCTACACGTTCATGGGACTATCCGTCGGCGTCATCGTGCACGGCCTCTCCGACGCCGAGCGCCAGCAGGCCTACGGCGCGGATGTGACCTACGGCACCAACAACGAGTTCGGGTTCGACTACCTGCGCGACAACATGAAATTCTACAAGCATCAGCTTGTGCAGCGTCCGCTCAATTTCGCCATCGTCGACGAAGTGGACTCCATCCTCATCGACGAAGCCCGTACCCCGCTCATCATCTCGGGTCCGGGCGAAAAATCGACCTCGCTCTATGGCCGCGTCAACGCCATCATTCCCAAGCTGGACCGGGACGAGCATTTCACCATCGATGAAAAGGCGCGAACCGTCGTGCTCACCGACGAGGGCGTGGCCCATTGCGAAGAGATCCTGGGCGTGACCAACCTCTTCGATCCGGCCAACATCACCCTGCAGCACCATATTCTTCAGGCCTTGCGCGCCCATTATCTCTTCACCCTGGATGATCACTATATCGTCAAGGACGGACAGGTGGTCATCGTGGATGAGTTCACCGGCCGACTCATGCCCGGGCGGCGTTTCAGCGACGGCCTGCATCAGGCCCTCGAAGCCAAGGAGGGGGTCAAGGTCGAGGCCGAGAACCAGACCCTGGCCAGCATCACCTTTCAGAATTTCTTCCGCATGTACGAGAAGCTGGCCGGCATGACCGGTACGGCAGATACCGAAGCCGTGGAGTTCCAGCAGATTTACGGGCTGGAAGTCGTGGTCGCTCCACCGAACAAGCAGATGGTGCGCAAGGATTTTCCCGACGTGATCCTGAAGACGCAGGCCGAAAAGTTCGCGGCCATCGTGGAGGAGATCAAGGGCCTGCACGCCAAGGGGCAGCCGGTTCTGGTCGGCACCACATCCATCGAGAAGTCCGAGTACATCGCATCCCTGCTCAAGAAGAAAGGCGTTCCGCATGAAGTCCTGAACGCCAAGTACCACGAGAAGGAAGCCGAGATCGTGGCCATGGCCGGACAGAAAGGGCGGGTGACCATCGCCACCAACATGGCTGGTCGAGGCACGGACATCGTCCTTGGAGAAGGCGTGCGCGAGCTTGGCGGACTGCACATCCTGGGCTCCGAGCGCCACGAGAGCCGGCGCATCGACAACCAGCTGCGCGGCCGCGCCGGACGTCAGGGCGACCCCGGTTCCTCGCGCTTCTATCTGGCTCTGGACGACACGCTCATGCGTCTCTTCGGATCCGACCGCATCGCCGGAATCATGGACAAGCTGGGCCTGGAAGACGGTCAGACCATCGAGAATCCGCTCATTTCACGGTCCATTGAAAATGCCCAGAAGCGGGTCGAAGGACACAACTTCGAGATCCGCAAGCAGCTCATCGACTATGACAATGTCATGAACCAGCAGCGCGAGGTCATCTATTCCCTGCGCCGCGAGTTCATGATCGCCGACGACCTGCAGCCCACGGTGGAGGAGTTCATCGACGATCTGCTCTCCCAGGTCTACGAGCCCCTTGAAAACAAGAAGGGGCACTCCGAATCTCCCGAAGAAATCCGGGGCATGATCCGCTCCAAGCTGGACGAAGTCTTCGCCATGGAGCGCATGGCACCGGGTGGAAAATTCATCGAAAAGGACGATGCACGGACCGCGATCCTGTCCGTTTTGGAGGAACATCGCGCCGCCGCCCCTGATCAGTACCAGGAAATCCTGCGCTTCTTTCTGCTCGATGCCCTCGATCGCAACTGGAAAGACCATCTGCTGCAGATGGACTACCTCAAGGAAGGCATCGGCCTGCGCGGATACGCCCAGCGTGATCCCAAGCAGGAATACAAGCGCGAGGGCTTCGAGCTGTTCGAGGACCTCATCTTCCGCATTCGCGAGAACACCATGAAGGCGCTAACCCACCTGCGCATCGAGGCGGTCAAGCAGGAGGAGTTGAAGCACGAGGAACAGGAAGACGTGAAGTATGTCGGCGGCAACGAACCCGCCGACAAGAAGCCGGACACGGTGCGCCGGGTCGACCCCAAGGTCGGCCGCAACGACCCCTGCCCCTGCGGCAGTGGGCAGAAGTACAAGAAATGTTGCGGTAAGCTGGCCTGATCAGAAAACCCCGGTGCGAGCCGGGGTTTTTTGTTGGGGAGATGCCTCTGGCGGAAATTTATGTGTCCCATGGGACCTATAGGTCTTATAGGACTTGTCATCCGGGAAAGCAAAAAAAACGGCTCGGGTCGGGGATCATATCCCTGGCCCGAGCCGTTTAGCGTCGTGTTTCAGACTGCGGTTATTTGCCCATCCAGCGCTTCACGGTCTCCGGATATTCCTTCAGGAAACGCTGGGCGTTTTCCTCGGGGCTTCCGCCTTCCTGGTTCCAGGCCATGACCATCTGCAGCTGTGCCGGGGAATCCCACTTGAAGTTGGAGAAGAAGGCATGAACTTCAGGCATGTCCTTGTCCAGGCCCTTGCGCACGATGGCCTCGATCTGTTCTTCGCCGCCAAGGATGCCCTTGGGGTCTTCCAGGTACTTGAGTTCCCACTTGCCGAACATCCAGTGCGGGGACCAAGCGGTGACGACCACCCATTCCTTGTTCTTTATGGCATTGTCCAGGGCTGCGGTCATGGTTGCACCACTGCCTTCCATCAGTTCCAGCTTGTCCAGCTTGTAGTCG
Organism: Desulfomicrobium norvegicum; assembly: GCF_900114595.1. Taxonomy (NCBI): domain Bacteria; kingdom Pseudomonadati; phylum Thermodesulfobacteriota; class Desulfovibrionia; order Desulfovibrionales; family Desulfomicrobiaceae; genus Desulfomicrobium; species Desulfomicrobium norvegicum. The sequence continues at coordinate 395,662 of NZ_FOTO01000002.1, forward strand.
GCGATGACCTGTTCGGACAGCTTCATGAGGCCGGCGCCCGGGTCGATGCCGATGATCTTGCCGTTGAATTTGTCGGCGTTGGCGTTCAGCTCCTCAATGGAGTTGATGGTAACGTACGCAGGCACGGCCCAGCCAAGCTTGGCTCCGCCGGAGACCACGGACACTTTTTCGACCTTGTCTTTGACCTTTGCGTAATAGTCGGCATGGGTCACGGGCAACCAGGCGGTGACCATGGCGTCAACGTCGCCGGTTCCAAGGGCCTGCCACATGGCTGCTGCCGCGACCGCGAGGGTTTCGACTTCATAACCCATTTCTTCCAGCGCGGCCTTGGCAACCGTAGTGCTGGCCGTGGCGCAGTCCCATTCGACGTAAGCGATGCGAACCTTGCCCTTGGCGGCCATGGCAGGTTGAATCAAGAGCATCAGACACGCGATGGTAAGTAGAATTCTTTTCACAGGTAACTCCTTTGTTTTAGTTTTCTTTTCGGGTGCCAAGCTTCTGCAGCACCCGGTCCAGGATCATGGCCACGATGACAATGGCTATGCCCGCCTCGAATCCGCGCCCCATCTGCAGGCGCTGGATGGCTTTCCAAACCTCTCCGCCCAGACCCTTGGCGCCGATCATGGACGCGATGACGACCATGGACAGGGCCAGCATGACCGTCTGGTTGATGCCGGCCATGATGGTCGGCGCGGCCAGGGGCAGGTCCAGCTTGTACAGTCTCTGCATGCGCGTTGCGCCGAAAGCGGTGGAACATTCCACAAGCTCCGCGGGAATCTGTCGGATTCCGAGGCACGTGAAGCGGATCGCCGGAGGCATTGAAAAAATGACCGTGGAAAAAATGGCCGCTGTCTTGCCCAGCCCGAAAAAGGGGATGGCCGGGATCAGATAGACAAAGGCCGGCATGGTCTGCATCACGTCGAGGACGGGCATGACCACCTTGTATGTGCCTTTGCTGATGGCCGCGCAGATACCCAGCGGTACGCCGATGGCGATGGCGCAGAGCGTGGCGACCAGAACCAGGGCGATGGTGCTGACCGTCGCGGTCCAAAGTCCCATGTTCCAGATCAGCGCAAGGCCGAGAGCGCTGCCCAGGGTGAGTTTGCGCTCCTTGGTCAGGAACCATACGCAGGCTCCCACCAGCACGATGAAAACCGGGATGGGGATGAGCAGCAGGCCGCTTTCCATGGCCCCCAGCAGCGTCTCGACCACCTCGGCGCTGGCTTTGGTGATAAATGACAAGTGTTCGACCAGAAAGTCGATGCCAGTCTCGATGACTTCGCCTACCGGCAGTTTGTACTCGTTCATGCGGCACCTCCTCTTTCAGCCAGGGCCGCGACAAGTGTGCCGCGTACAATGACTCCCTTGAACTTGTTTGCTTCATCGACCACGGCCAGCGGGTAAGGCAGATCGGCCATTATGCTGAAGAGATCATGAGCTGCCGTGTCCGGAAAAACGGTCTTGATATCCGTGCAGATGGCTTCGGTCAGGCTTCCTTCGCCGCGTTGCGCCAGGATGGCCGCCGCGTCGGCGGAGACGATCCCTACCAGCCGGTGCGTGTGGTCCACGACGAAGAGATGGGCGATGTTGTGCTTACGCATCTTGCGCAGGGCCGCACGGGGGCCGTCTGTGCGCAGATAGGCCACGGCCTCGCTGTGCTTCATGACGGATTCGGCGGTCAGGACTTTGGTGATGTCCACGTCCTCGACGAATCGCGCTACGTATTCATCGGCCGGGTGGGTCAGGATTTCTTCCGGTGATCCAATCTGCACGATGGCGCCGTCCTTCATTAGAATGATGCGGTCGCCGAGCTTCAGGGCTTCGTCCAAGTCATGCGATATGAAGACGATGGTTTTCTGCATCCTTTCCTGCAGGCTGATCAGTTCGTCCTGCATGTCGCGACGGATGAGGGGATCGAGCGCACTGAAGGCTTCGTCCATGAGCAGGATGTCGGGACTCAGGGCCAGCGCCCTGGCAAGTCCGACTCGCTGCTGCATCCCGCCGGACAGCTGGCGCGGATATGATGCGCCCCATCCGTCAAGGCCGACCAGGGAGAGGGCTTCATCGGCCAGTTTCAGCCGTTGCTCCCTGTCCATGCCCTGGATTTCAAGACCGAGGGCGGCGTTTTCGAGCACAGTGCGGTGTGGAAAGAGGGCGAAATTTTGGAAGACCATGCCCATCTTGCGTTGTCGCAACTGCCGCAGTTCGTCCTCGCCCATGGTCAGGACATCGCGTCCGTCGATGAGAATCTTGCCTGCGGTAGGCGTGATCAGGCGGTTCAGACAGCGCACCAGCGTGGATTTTCCGCTGCCGGACAGGCCCATGACAACCACGATCTCCCCTTCATTCACTTCGAAATTGGCGTTGTTGACGCCTACGCCGTGCCGGGTGGAGGCCATGATGTCGTCCTTGCTTTTGCCTTGGGATAACATCTGCAGAGCTTTCTTCGGGTTGGGGCCGAAAATTTTATACAGACCTTCTACATATATTTTTGCCATTAAGTCTCCTTGGCTCAAGTTAACGAAGCGCGCTTTCTTGCGCGCCTTTTTGCAGCATTGGATAGACTAGGGGAAAAGCGCGAGAGATCAAGGGGAGGGAGCGGGGACGTATCGGGTATGGGCGAGTACCCGACAGATCAGAATGGAGGATGCTGTTGCACAAAGGCGGAAAGGGAAATCGGGCCGCCCTTGAGCCCGAGCTTGCGGCGGATGTTCTTGCGGTGTGTCTGCAGGGTTTCAAAGGAGATGCCGAGTTCCTCGGCGATGGCCCGGCCTTGCCAACTCTGCTGGATGAGACGGCAGATGTCCATTTCGCGGGGAGTGAGTCTGGCAAAGAGATTGGCCGATTCGGGGGTGGTTACGCCCATGTCCGCGATCTTTTCCTCCAGGGCGGATCTGTAGGCCTGGCGTACCAGAGGCGAGTCTTCCAGGGCGATCCGTTCCACCGTTGGCAGAACTTCTTCACGGACTTGCTGCACAAGTTCGTCCTTGAGCTCCTGGCGTTCTTCTTCCACATTGCGCAGAACCTGCTTCAGGGCCGTGTTCATGTCCGCGACCGCCAGTCGGCTCTGGGCCAGGTCGCGTTCAAGGGCGATGCGTCCGCGCAGGTCGCGCATCATGAATTGGAACAGCCGCACTTCGCCCACGCTCAGGCATCGAACGCCCAGCTTGACCGGTGTTTCCTGGCCGTCCGGCCTCAAGGTCGTGAGAGTGCCACGCCACGAGGCCCCGTTTTTCAGGGATCTGGCCGAGGCCAGGACTCGCGCTTCGTCCACGGCGCGCAGGATGCGTTTGAACGTGGCGCCGGCCAGTGGTTCTTCTCCTTCGGCGTACAGGGAGTGGGCTTTGCGGTTGGCGGCAAGGATGCGGAATTGTTCATCCGTGAGCAGGATCGCGTCACGTGCGTCGTTGAACACGGCGTTGAACACGGCATAATCCAGCGTGGCGGCCGAGGGTTCGGGATTGTCCGTGGCGAGGATGCCGAGCTGCGAGGAGATTCTTACGGTGGCGAGGAATCCTCCCTCGGGGGCAAGGCTTTTGGGCAGGGGCATGATCCGCAGGCTTATGGGCTGTCCCGATGGTCCGGTCAGAGTGTGTGTGGTGCCAGGGGAAAGGCGGGCCTTCAGAAGTTCTCCGTTCGGGCAGTCAATGCCCAAGGCGTTGCACAGGGATGTGCCGGGAGAAAGGTCCCATTCCTCGAATTCCCCTGCGTGCGCTTCGACGACGCGCCCTGTGGCGTCGCAAAAGAAAAATACCGTTGGCATTGGCGAATCCTGGAGTTTTTTGCCGTCGCACGGTCAGGCACGGGCCAGCCCGGACGCGGCGCAATTTACGATCCGCCCCAGGCTAGAGGATGACGGGAAAAAACACAACAGCCATAAGCGGTTATTGCGCACCATGATTTACCGGTGTTTCTCGGGGGCCCTGTCGGCGCCCCTGATTCGGTAATGCGTTTTTAGACCGTGTCAAAAAGATCCACCCCGCTATTTGCTCAGAAAATTGGCGTTCTGCAGGCCCACTTCGGTCAGCCTGTACTCTTCGAGCTTTCTGTAAAGGGTCTTGCGTCCGATACCCAGTACCTGGGCCGCGCGGGACTTGTTGCCCTGCACGGCATGCATGACCATGCTGATATGTGAACGTTCCAGCTCCTCAAGGGTTGAAAATCCTTTTTCACGCGGATTCTGGCAGCTCTTTTGGCAGAATGGCAGGGCCTGGACATTTATGATGTTGTTCTCGGCCAGGATCATGCCCCGCTCGATGATGTTCTTGAGTTCGCGCACATTGCCGGGCCAGGGATTGTCCATGAGCTGCTGCATGGCCCGGGGCGAGATCTTGTACTCCTGCCCATCCTTGGCCAGTGACATGAGAAAGTACTCGACCAGGGCCGGGATGTCCTCGCGCCGTTCACGCAGCGGCGGCAGCTCTATGTTGAAGACGTTGATGCGGTGGTAGAAGGCGTCATGAAAGCGTCCCATCTCGACTTCCTTGGCCAGGTCCTTGTTGGTGGCAAAGACGAAGCGTACATCCACGCAACGCTCCTCCTTGTCTCCCACACGCCTGAAATGCTGGGTTTCAAGCACGCGCAGGAGGGCGCCCTGCAACTCCAGGGTCAGTTCCCCGACTTCGTCGAAAAAGAGGGTGGCTTTGTGGGCCAGGGACAGGAGGCCGTCATGGCTGCGCTCCGCTCCGGTGAAGGCGCCCTTGCAGTATCCGAATAGTTCGCTTCTGAGCAATTCCTTGTCGAAGGTGCCGCAGTTTTTGATGATGAGCGGCTGTCCCGCGCGTTTGCTTTTGGCGTGCAGGGCGGCGGCGGCCACGTTCTTGCCCGTGCCGCTTTCCCCGGTCAGAAGGACCGGCACATCCGTGGGCGCGGCTTTTTCGATGAGATAGCGGACCTGCTGCACGGATTTGGAGTGCCCTATGAATTTGGGCATGGACTTGTGCTCTGAATTGTGGCGCAGGAGCTCATTTTCTCTCTGAAGGCGGACCCGCTGGTAGGCCTTCTCGATGACCTGCTCCATGCGATCCAGGGAGAAGGGCTTGGTGATGTAGTCGTAAGCCCCGTTCTTCATGGCCTCCACGGCGTTGTCCACGTCGGCGTAGCCGGTGATGAGGATGATGGCCACGTTGGGCACGGTCTCAAGCAGCTTGGTCATCAGTTCAAGGCCGTTGGCGTCGGGCAGGCGTATATCGAGAATGATGATGTCGTAATAATGTTTGTGCAGGTGCTCGAAAGCCTCCTTGGCGCTGCCCACGGTGTGGATGGTGCGGCCGGGCGAGGCCAGTTCGCGGGAGAAGAGCTTGCGTATATTGGACTCGTCATCCACGACGAGTATTTCAATGGAATTGAAGATGCTCATGTAGTCATTTCCTTGTTGTTTGCTGAAAATCCGGTCGGGAGCATGACCCGGAAGGCGGAACCCTTGCCGGGTTCGCTGCAGACGTGGATTTCCCCGCCGTGCATTTTAATGATGTTGTAGCAGATGGACAGGCCGATGCCGATGCTGTGCCCTTTGGTCTTGGTTGTGAAAAAGGGGATGAAAAGCTTGTCCAGGGTTTCGGGGGGGATGCCCTGTCCGGTATCCTCGACAATGAGCGCCGCGCGTTCCGCGTTGTCCATGCTGGTGCGGATGGTGATGGTTCCCTTGGCGTCGATGGCGTCCATGGCGTTCAGCACAAGGTTCAAAAGGACCTGCTTGAGTTCGCCCTGGGCGCCCCGGATGGTCACGGGTTCGGGGCACAGATCCTGATGCAGGGTTATGCCCGGATGCAACTTGATCTGGTGATGCAGAATCTTGAGGGACCCCGTGACCAGAGAGTTTAGGTCTATTGTATTGAATTTGCATGTTTTCTGGCTGCTGAACGAGAGCAGGTTGCCGACAATGTCCCGGCAGCGGTTGCATTCTTCGAGGATGGTGGTCGTATAGTCCGTGAAATCCTCCAGGATGCCCTGTTCCGTTTCCTTGTCCAGAAGGGTCCCAAGGTAGGGCAGGCGGCGTTTCAATGCCTCGGAGAAGCCGCTGATGGCCGCCAGGGGATTGTTGATCTCATGCGCCACGCCCGCCGCCAGAAGGCCGATGGTGGCCATTTTTTCGGCCTGATAGTATTTGGCCTGATATTCTTTTTCCATGGTCACGTCGCGTTTTGAGACCAGGACCGTGCGAACCTGGCTCTTGTCGTCGAACATGGGCGAGGCCACGACCTCGAAGTGCAGGCTGCGGTCCGGTCGGTGGTCGATATATGAGGCCCGGTCGGGCTTGCCGGTTTGCAGGGCCGTGCGCAGGGGGCAGATCTGGCAGGGCTCGGAGCCGCCCCGGAAAACCTGATAGCAGAAGAGCCCTTCTGGGTGGGGGATATCAAAATAGTCGTTGAACACCTTGTTCACGTAGACAATGCGGTAATCCGGCGAGACCACCGCCAAAAGATCCATGATTCCGTTCAGGATGTCCTGGATTTCCTGTTTTTTCCGTTCAAGCTCCGCATTATATGTCTCAAGCTCTCCCATTTTTTCCTGCACTTCGCGGAAAAAACCGAGCTTGGTATATTCCGGCCCGACGATGTCGCTGAGCGTGGTCTTACCCATCACCAGACCTCCTGGCAGATGCTCAGCAATTCCTCGGCCTTGGCCGGGCGAGGGTTGGTCAGCAGGCATGCGTCCTTGGTGGCCATTTCACAGATCTGGGGGAAGGCGGTCTCGTCATCCACAATTTCGCGAAAATGAACCGCGGTGCCGAGTTCCAGAAAAATCTCCTTGAGACGTTTGATGCCGCCCTCGGCTGTTTGCAGGGATGACGACAGGCGTTTGCCGAGGACAATTTCTCCGATGGTGGCCATCTTTGCCTCGCAGGCAGGCAGGTTGTAGCTCATGACCGCAGGGAGGAGCACCGGGTGGACCATTCCGTGCGTGGTATCGAAAAATCCGCCAAGAGAGTGGGCAATGGCATGGCAGGCCCCAAGACTGGCGTTACTGAAGCTCATTCCTGCGGCAACCGCCGCCATGGACAGGTTTTCCATGGCGAGGGGATCGCGGGTTTTGAGAGCTGGTTTCAAATTGTCCAGAATGAGGTGCATGGCTTTTACGGCCTGGGTCTCGGTCAGCGTGTGGGCGATGAGCGAGACGTAGGATTCCACGGCGTGGGACAGTGCGTCCACGGCTGAGGTCACGATGAGATCGTCGCCGGCGGTGGAGAGCATTTCCGGATCGATGATGGATACGTTGGGCGTCAGGGAGCGGCTGATGAGCGACATTTTCACCTTGCGCGCCACATCGGTGATGATGGCGAATTGGGAAATGTCCGAGCCGCTTCCGGCCGTGGACGGCAGGAAGATCATGGGCGGAAGCGGCCTGATGATCAGGTTCGCGCCTTCGTAGTCCTGGATTATCCCGCCGTTGCTGGCCACGGTGGCCACACCCTTGGCCATGTCCAGCGGGCTGCCTCCGCCAAGGCCGATGACCACGTCCGCGCCTTCGGCCTTGTACAGATCCGCACCCAGATGCACTTCATAGTCACGCGGATTGGAGCTCACGTTTGAGTAGTAAACCCACTTCAAGGCCGAGGCCTCAAGAACTTCGATGAGCTTGCCGACCCAGCCGCTGCGCTCGAGACCCGGATCGCTGACCACAAAGACTTTCTTGGCGCCGAGCTGCAAAGCGTACGATCCTGTATATTCCATGCTGCCATGTCCGAAAATTATTTCTGGCAGAGAGAATTTTCTTATATCCATGTCTTTTCCTCGCGACGGGTTTGTCTTTGAGTTCCGGGATTGGGCTCGACTGGTCTGTTTCATTTAGAGTGCAAGAACACGACCGCTTGTCCCGGCTTGTCCGGCATACGCCGTTTCTTTGATGAATATCTTCAAGACGTTGAAAATAATAAGAATAATATGGTCGATTTCGGCCATGCTACCCAACATTGAGAGGACTGGCAAAGGTGCTCTTTTGGGGCGGGGAGGCACAATGAGTCATTTTGACTCAACTTGTCTATAAGGGCCAGGATCAAAGTGATACAAAACGGGATGGGCTTTGAAAACATATTGCCGGTCGCCTTTCATTCAGGGGTAGAGTGAATTGGTTATGGTATTTTATTTCGGTATGTTACAGTGTAAAAGCAAGGATTTTTCACGTTTTCGAGCAGTCTGGCCTCATTCTTGCCTTATGGGGAATCACGAGAGTTAATTGAGTGGATTCTATTCGAGTCAAACAATCTTTAGCGAGGTGCAATCATGGCTGTTCAAGAAATGGTGTATGGATTTTTCATTCCCAGCGTTACTCTGATCGGTATTGGTGCTTCCAAGCAGATTCCTGAGAAAATCAAGGCTCTGGGCGGCAGCAAGCCCCTGGTAGTTACCGACAAGGGCATCACTGGCTGCGGTCTGACCAAGCAGATCACCGACCTGTTGGACGCCGCCGGAATGAAGTATGAAGTATACGACGAAACCATTCCGAACCCCACCGACAACAACGTTCACGCCGGTGTCGACGTGTACAAGAAAACCAAATGCGATTCCCTGATTTCCCTGGGCGGCGGCAGCTCGCATGACTGCGGCAAGGGTATCGGCCTTGTTGTCGCCAACGGCGGAAAGATTCATGACTTCGAAGGCGTGGACAAGTCCACCAAGCCCATGCCTCCATATCTGGCCGTGAACACCACCGCCGGCACCGCTTCTGAAATGACCCGTTTCTGTATCATCACCGATACTTCCCGCAAGGTTAAGATGGCCATCGTTGATTGGCGCGTCACCCCCGGTATCGCCATCGACGATCCGATGCTGATGGTCGGCATGCCCCCGGCGCTGACCGCAGCCACCGGCATGGACGCCCTGACCCACGCCGTGGAAGCCTATGTTTCCACCATCGCTACCCCCATGACCGACGCCTGCGCACAGAAGGCCATCGAACTGATCGCCAAGTACCTGCGCAAAGCCGTTGCCAACGGCAAGGACATCGAAGCCCGCGAAGGTATGTGTTTCGCACAGTATCTGGCCGGCATGGCTTTCAACAACGCCAGCCTTGGTCACGTTCACGCCATGGCTCACCAGTTGGGCGGCTTCTACGATCTGCCCCATGGTGAATGTAACGCCATCCTGCTGCCCCACGTTGAGCGCGCCAACCTGAACGCCAAGCTCGAGCGCTTTGTCGACATGGCCAAGTTCCTGGGCGAGAATGTTGAAGGCATGTCCCTGCGTGCTGGTGCGGAAAAGGCTCTTGACGCCATCAAGCAGCTGTCCACCGACGTCGGCATTCCTTCCGGCCTGATCGAGCTGGGCAAGCGTTATGGCAAGGACGTCAAGAAGGAAGACATCGCCATCATGACCGGCAACGCTCAGAAAGATGCTTGCGGTTTCACCAACCCCGTCTGCCTGAAAGACGCCGATGTAGCCCGCATTTACGAGGCTGCCCTGTAATTAATCATTGCGCGCCGGCCAACCGGCGCGCTTTTTTTTTCAGAAACCGGAGGTCCGCATGTGGTTTGACGATGCTTCGCTGCTTTCCCTGGAAGAGGTTGATTGGAAAGTCGGCCTTGAGCGCGATGAGGTCGGGGCCACGGTGCGCGATGAAGATTTTCTGGAAACGGCCAGATTCGACGAAACGTGGTGCGCGGGTTCGCGGCTTTGAAGCGTGAAGTGTGTGCAAGCCGGGTCACCCTGATCCGGACCCGAAGCGTGAGACTGCCGTAATTGTATGATGCCAGTAACTGGGGCAGGGTTGAGAGGTGGCATTCCTCCCAACCCTGCCCTTTTTTTTGCTTTATGTCTTGAGAGGCATGATTCTGTGCCTTTCACAAACTTCTTACCCGATTTGCTGATCAAGGAGTCTTCATGAAAATCCTACGCATCAATACCAGAACCAAAAGCTTCAAGTTTGAAGAACTCGGCGAGCTGGCCGGTCTTGGAGGTCGTG
>NZ_FOTO01000026.1:0-7954 GCF_900114595.1 Desulfomicrobium norvegicum
CTAACCACCGAGCGGGACCAGGCTCAGGCCACTGCACTGGAGCGGGCTGCGGAGATTCAGCGCTTGGTCGAGGCCGTGGATCGGGAGCGTCGGAGTGCCGAAGAGGCCCGCCTGGAGCTGGCCAGGGTTCAGCTTACTGCCGAGGCCAAGGACCGATGGATTGAGGAGCAAGCCGCCGAGATCAAGGCCCTGAAGGTCGAGCTGGTCGAGGCCCAGGGGGCCAAACAAGCGGCGGCCGTGGAGGTCTCCCGGCTCCAGGCAGAACTGGCCGCAGAGCGGACGGCCAAGGCAGAGCTGGCCCATGATCGGGACTCCCTCAAGGAATCCTTGAAAGCAGCCGGGGACCGGCTGGCCCAGGCCCAGGTTGATGCCGCTGCTGAGCGCAAGGTCGCAGGCGAAGCCTTGGCTGCAGCCAAGGCGGATGTGGCTGAGGTGCAGAGCCAAGCCGCCGCCGAGCGTAAGGTTGCGGCAGAGGGGCTGGCCCATGCCACGGCCGAGGCCAGAGAGCTGGGCTCCCGCGTGGCTTCACTGACGGCAGAGCTGAAGGGTCATGCTGAGGCGTTGGCCCAGGTCAAGGCTAAGGGAGATGCCCAGGCCGCAGAGCTGGTTCAGGCGCTGGCGTCCCTGGCGGCGGCCACGGCGAAAGCCGAAGGCGCTGCCGAGGCCAAGGCTGCTGCGGTGGCGGATCTCGCGGCACTCCGCGCTGAGCTGGCCGAGGTCCGGGTAGACCTCAAGGAGGAGCGCCAGGCGCATAAGGCCGAGCTGTCCGCCCTTCGCCTGGAGCTGAGCACGGCCCGGGCTGAGCGTGCCGATGCCGAGTCCCGGCAGTCTGTCCCTGCCCAGGCCCAGGCTGCCAAGTAGACAGGTAGGCCCACTGTAGACAGCTCCCTGCGAGCGGGATATGGTGGGCCTGATTTTCGGCTAGGAGCAAGGGCTAACTTACCTCCGGAAAGTTTCCCCGTTTCCCCTCCAGGGAAACGCCCCCGCTCGCGTTGCTCAGGGGGTTGCGAAGCAAAGACAGGAGGCCCAAGCATGGGCAAGAGAGGTCCGGCCGAGAGGCCGCCAGAAGAAAAGAGACAGGTGCGCGTGAGCGTGTACTTCGCGCCGAAGGAGCTAGCCGATCTAGACGCCCGGCGGGGTGGCATGGAGCGGAGCGAGTGGCTTCGCCGCGCGGGCTTGGACAAGCGCCTGGCCCCGGCCATCCCGGAGCTGAACCGGGAAGCGTGGGCGGCCCTGGCTAGGACCGCAGCGAACTTGAATCAGATCGCCCGGTCGATGAACGCGGCGGGGCAGGTGCACGACGCAGATCTCGTGGGGATCCTCGCCGAACTGCACGGGCAAGTCGCCCGACTCCGTGGCGACCTGGTCGGCCTCGACCAGGTGAAAGACTAGGTGAAAGATTTGGTGAAGGACTAGGTGAAGGATCAGATGAAGGGTATGCAGAAAATCCAACGCGGGTCAGGCTTTCGCGGCTGTGCGGACTACCTCTTCGATCATGACGGCGGTCGGGTCATTGGGGGGAATATGGACGGCTTGAACGCCCGGGCCTTGGCCACGGAGTTTGGGATCGCTCGCCGTCTGCGCCCCGACATCGAGAAGCCTGTCTGGCATAATAGCCTGCGGCTGCCTGCTGACGAGCGGGCGGTGGTCGACGACCAAAAATGGCGGGAGATTGGCGATGACTACATGTATGGAATGGGCTTCTCGGACCAACACCAGCGGGTTTATGTGCTGCATAATGGCCATATCCACATTTTGGCCAACCGCGTGGGGCTGGATGGGAAGGTGTACCTGGGTCGCAACGAGAATCTACGGTCCACCGGTCTCATCCAGCGCCTGGAGCAGGTCCACGGCCTGACCGTGACCAAGGGCGTGAAGAAGACCGAGAAGGGACGCATAGCGCCGCCGGAGGTCAGGAAGACGCGGGTAGGGGAGCGGCGCCGATACGAGCGGCTAGAAGATATGACGCCCCGCGAGCGGTTGCAGCAACTCGTGGCTGAAGCCGCGCAGGGGCGGCCGACCGCGTCCGAGTTCGTCGCACGGTTACAAGCGCATGGCGTGTCTGTGTGGCCAAAAGTGACGTCGAGTAGGAAGCTGGATGGGTTTAGCTTCGGGCTGGGCGGAGTGGCGTTTACCGGGAACCAGCTCGGGGACCGCTACCGCTGGGGCCAGCTCCAGAAGGCTGGGGTCCACTACGACCCCGCGCGTGATCTCGATGCGCTGACTGCGCCACGGCCCACGGGTCCGGTCGTAATTGCGGAGGTGGCAACGGTCGAAGTGGAGGCCGAGGTGGAGCAGGAGCGGCCGACTATAGCTGAAGGCCTTGACCTGACTCCCGAGCAGATGGCCGAGGCGCGGAGACAAGAAGAGGAGAGCCGGGAGCTTGAAGAGATTCTTGGAATTTGTGACGGGCGAAAAGGAAAGGTTGATGAAGAACTGGTTAAATGTCGAATATCAATGAAGGATTAGGATTTATGTAGGGTTGACTCGTAGATACCTATAATATAATGGATCGGAATTTATATAATATTGTAGGAGTGGGGGCGACTATGAAGGCAGCGACAGATCAAGAATTGAGAAAGCTTATCGTCTTGTACAATAATGTTATGGAAGTGATGGAACATGATGCTGCGAAGTCAATGCGAGATGATAATCGTGCGTACGGTGGGTTTGTTCGCGCTGCTAAAGGGAAAATTCAAGAGCTTATAACAGAAAGGCTAGTAAGGACGGTTTGGGATGTTGAAATGGGTGAGAATCCAGAAAGGCTTTCTATAAATTCAAAAAAAATAAAGATTCCTATTCTTCGATCATACGTTGATTCAATAAATGACGAAAATTTAAAAAAATACATATCTTCAAATATTTTAAAATATAGCTATGGTCTTTCTGTAGATAAGCATGTTTTTATTGATAACAAATTTGTTTTAGGAATTGAGTGTAAGGCATACACAGAAAATGCAATGTTAAAAAGAATACTTGTAGATTTTTATTTGTTAAAGACAAAGTTTCCAAAATTGAATTGCTTTTTGTTTCAACTTGAAAGTCAACTTGGTGGTGATTATTCGGAATGTAATAAGTTTCCGATAGGTAGTTATCCTACAAGGACTATAATGTCATATTTCAAAAATGTAGATTTGAATATCGTGACATTGTTAGAGGGTGAAAGGAAAGTTGATCGCCCAATAAATAAGCCACAGTTTTTTAAGCCGCTAAAAGTTGAGCATTTAGAAGTAGCTATTGGGTATCTACAAGAATCATTATCGGAGATTTAGAGGATGAATATAATTGATTTATTTGCAGGTTGCGGTGGATTTAGTCACGGTTTTAAGATGGCTGGCTATAATTCGATACTAGCCATCGAAAAAGATCTTTGGGCATCGCAAACATATTCGTTTAACAATCCTAACGTAAGTGTGATCACAGAAGATATTACAACTTTGGATCCAGGGGACTTGAAAATTTCTGTCTCGGATGTTGATGGGATTATTGGTGGGCCTCCATGTCAGGGTTTTTCTCTTTCTGGAAATAGAGACCAAAAAGATCCAAGAAATAGTCTTTTTGTTGATTTTGTTCGATTTGTGAAATTCTTTTCTCCAAAGTTTTTTGTTATGGAAAACGTACTTGGCATCCTATCAATGAAGACAAAGAGTCGTCAGTATGTTAAAGATATTATTGCTGAAGAATTTTCTAATGTCGGATATAAAGTATGTGTTATTATCTTAAACGCTTGTGATTATGGGGTTCCTCAATCTCGTCAACGTGTTTTTTTTATTGGTTTAAAATCAGACAGGCCTCTTAATCAGCAAATTTTGACCCCTCCATCTAAAGTTATAGAGTCAGAATACACTTCTCTTGAAGAGGCGATCAGTGATTTGCCAGTGATAGAGGCGGGTGAAGGAGGGGAGGTGCAGGATTATCCCGTTGCTCCTAGGAACAAGTATCAAGAAAATATGCGGAAGGGATCAACGTGTGTGTATAATCATGTTGCGATGCGTCACACACAGCGGCTTGTTGATAGATTCGCCGCAATTAAATTCGGCCAATCTGTTAAGCATGTCTCTGAAGAGCACTCACAAAGAAAGCGTGGAGATGCAAACTCAATAAGTGGGAAAGTTTTTTCTCAAAATAATATGAGGCCTTATCCATATAAGCCGTGCCCGACCGTAGCTGCAAGTTTTCAGAGTAATTTTATTCATCCATTTTACAATAGAAATTTTACAGCTCGGGAAGGAGCTAGGATACAGTCATTTCCAGATACATATATATTTCAAGGTAAAAGAACTACAATGTCCTGGGAAAAGCATCTTTCTCAATATCAGCAAATTGGAAATGCTGTTCCTCCCTTGCTTGCGCAAGCTCTGGCGGAGAGAATTTCTTGGTATTTTGAAAATATAAATTTGATAAACGACTCAAATGTATCGATTAAAAGGATGGTGCAGCGTTCTTTTATGTCTCAATTAAATTTAGAAAATAACGTCAACGTACGGCAAGACGATAATTATGACAAGGTACATAGTTTTTAATAAAGCTAGTGATATTTTTTGTTTGTCTAGGTGAAAAGCCTCGCCCAGAAACCGCGCTTCTGTGCTGGTTGTGGTGCCGCCGTCAACGCCTTGGCCTGCATTTGCCATGCGTCCGCTTGTTCCTGCCATCGGTCCCGTTCTGTCCGAACCTCGGCGAGTAGCGCCTCAAGCCCTTGGATCTTCGTTTTGAGCTCGCGATTTTCGGCGTCAAAAGCGTCAACAGCGCTGTCTTTAGTTGTAAAGTTGGGTTCATCAAGGTTGACAAGCGGGTAGACTCGATGGAGTTCGGCTGCGTCAACTTCAAGTATTCCTTGAGCGTTCTTGCTGGCGGAGATCTTGCCCTTTTTAACGGCGGCGTGGATTGCTTGGCGGCTCATTCCCGTGGCTTTCGCTGCTTGCTGGATGGTGTAAAGCATCTGTCAACCTCCGTTTTCTAGTGCTTGCACCTAGGAAATGGCAGAAGTCAATCGCACTTCGCGAGGATTCAGCCAAAAAAGCCCATCCTCGGGCTTCAGCCACTCAATCATCAGCCCCGACATCCCGACCCCTTCCACGCGGATCCCGCCGTCCAGGGTGGCGCTGTAGCGCTCATGGTGGTGCCCATGGATGAGTATCTTTGCGCCGATGGCCCTGGCAATGTCGCCGATGAGTGGGAAGCCCATGGGGTGGCTTTCCGGGGCCTCATGTGTGACCAGTACGTCCACTTGGCCGGTGAACTGCAGCAGCGCTCCCAGGTCCTCTGGGAATATCGTCGTCAGGTCTACCGGCGCATTGCGCCCACCCTGCCTTTGTTGTGCGATGCACGCCCGCGTGTCGTATGGACAGATTAGGTCCACCTCGTCCAGGTGGGTGGTTTGGTCCACGCCGAAAAGGTTTGAGCGAAATATGCCGCCCAATCCTGCGATCCGGACGCCCTCGACCTCGACCACCCGGCAGTGCAAATTCCGGTCAGCCATGGATTTATGATGCTCAAAGTAATCCAAATAGTCGCTGTCGTGGTTCCCATAGATCCACCAGGTCTTTGAGGCCACGCCAAGGCCCAACTCATCCACCAGGGACACTTGGGGCTCCTGGTCGCCTAGGAGTACCACAGCAGAGGCCTCGCCGGCCTCCTCGATTACGGGCACGAAGTCCCCGTGGGCATCACCAGCAAACAAGATCATATTTCCTCCTCAACCCGCTCATGGGTTTCGGTGGAAATGGCTACTACGGGATTCTCTTTCTCAAGCACTGCTGCGGCGTATGCGCCGAGTTTCCCCTTGATCTTACCCGCAAGCTTGTCGTGCTGGATCTTTTCCATGATCGCCCGCAGCTCGGGCTCGTGCCCGACGTACAGACGTGCGATCTTGCGGGCGCGGGGCAGACTAACGCCAAATGCGTTATGCATGGCCTGAGCGTATTTCAGGATTTCGTGCTGGTCTTTACTGCCCATGCCCGGCAGCGTGGCCATGGTGCGGCGGATCTTCTCGCGGGCAGACATATTTGCGGGGTTGTCGTCGATGACAAATCTGAGATGGGTGACCGCCCTATTTTCAGTCTTTTTTTCCAGCGTCAGCTTGATGTCCGACTCTGCGGATACTTCTTTCACGGCGTTTTGGATGATCGTCCGGTTTAGTTCTCCAAAGCCTTTTTGGTACTCATCGGGTTTGATGCCCATGTACTTTCGGAACTGCTCTACGGTCATCCAGGGTGTACAGCCTTTGCCCGTAATCTTGTCCTTGTTGTCACGGTAGTCGAGGCCAAGCTCGTACAGCGGGAGCGCGTACTTCGTCTTTTTAAAGCGCCGCTCGATGAGCATATTGATGCGTGCGAACATCGTGCTGCTGGCTATGAAACCGCGCAGCGTCCGCGCAATGCCGAACGTGATGAACGCGCCGCGCATTTCCGGTTCTTGGATAAACTTGTAGTAACCCCAACTCGGCCCGCCCTTTCCCCGGCCTACGCCGAGGTCATTCCACTCCACAGAGCCGTCACCTAGTTCCTTAAGCCATCCTCTGAGGGCTACCTCGTTCCTGGTGCGCATGTAGTCCTCAACGACCTTTCGGGGAATCGAGAAGATGTGGATCTTGTCGATAAGCGGGATTTCTTCGTAGCACCACGCGAGAAAGCAGTTGAAAAGTCGCATGGCAGGGCCAGAGAGGTCGTGGTTGATGTGGATGCAACCGCTGGGCTTGTCTAGATAGTCTGGAATTTTTGGCAGGGTCATGGACGCGTGTATATCACGACAAATGTGTCTTGTCAAGAACATCTATACATTTAAACACAAAGGCATACATTTTACGCCCGACTTCCAACACAAAGGCATACATTTTACCTGCCTATTTTCAACACAAAGGCATACATTTTACGATTTTCAGCCCAACAATTTCAATACATTATATAGCCTCGTATGCTTCTTAAAGCATGCATAAAGAATGAAAAAGAAAGACACGGTCCTTCGGACCCTCGGTGCCGCGTAGATGCCCGCTAACGCGGGCGCGGCGTCACTGTTCTTTGAACGAATGGTTCACCCAACTCGTCCCATCGCTTGAAAAGGCAAAAAGACAGGCATTGAGGGTGTCGCTGCGCTCCAAAAGCAAAAGACAAGGGCGCTTAGGTCCTGTAGACTCTACCTTGCGAGGATTTTTGATCTTCTCCATCCTAATCGGAGGGTTCCGCCCACCACCGTACGCCGGACAAAGATATGTCCAGCGTACGGTGGTGGGGGATTTTTTGAAGTGGACATATGTAAACACGTGTCCACTTTTTAAAAGCTGGCCGCCGCCGAGGAGGGCGCTATCCTGCGCCCCCACAGGCGGGCGGAACCGTGCCGCAAGCACGGAACAGGGGCGATCTTTGCGCTACCGCCCCTAGTCGTGTTGTCGCGGCCAGGAGCTGTATCGTATTTTTTTCTTGACGAGTCGTATCATATCGTATAATGTATCTGTATTGATACGCAATACAAGATACGAAATATGATACGGTACGGAGGGTGGCATGGCACGAGAAGGGATCACATACGACCAGGTGGCGCAGGTGGCGGACAAGATGGTGGCTGACGGACATCAGCCCACTATCCGGGCCGTCAGAGATGCTTTGGGCACGGGGTCGCCGAACACGGTGCACGCGCACCTACAGGCGTGGCGGGCCGCCAGGCCCCAAGCGCAGGCGCAAGCACCGGAGCTGCCCAGCGAGCTGGTTTTAGCTCTGGCGCAGGAGATTGAACGAGCGGCCGCCCGGGCGCGGTCCGAGGTTGAGGGGCGACTGGTGGACGCCCAAGCCGAGGCGGGGGATTTGGCCACCGCAGGGGCAGCTCTGGAGGCGGAGCTGGCCGAGGCCATGATCAGGGTCGAGGCTCTAACCACCGAGCGGGACCAGGCTCAGGCCACTGCACTGGAGCGGGCTGCGGAGATTCAGCGCTTGGTCGAGGCCGTGGATCGGGAGCGTCGGAG
>NZ_FOTO01000012.1:0-131972 GCF_900114595.1 Desulfomicrobium norvegicum
GCCTCAAATTCCTTGGACACGTACTTCGACCTAATGTTCAGCCGCTACAGGTTTGTGCCTGACGTGGCGTTTTAACAGTTTTTCAGGATCGACTAACTAATTTTCTTCACAAATTTCAGTCAGACTCTGTTTGACCGCCATGGCCAGCGCCTCAATCCCATCCTTGAAATACGCGTTCCATTTCTGCCCCCGACCCTTGAGGTCTTTATAAGCACTGCGCAGTGCATCCGGATCATCTTCCATGAGCAGTTCGATGAGCTGTTGCGCCTGGAGCAAATCCTTGCGCTTTTTGGCTGTTTCGATCGAATTCCGTCGTTGCGAGACGATTATCTTGTGCAGTGCGAAGCGTGCGGGGGACGGGACCTGAGTGGGCGCGCCGCCGCCGACGAGCAGGATCGTTTCAACCGGATCAGCAACGAGGTAGTCGAGCAGTCTTTGCGGCTGTCCATGACTCCCGAGTTTCAAGGAGTGAATGGGTCCCCTGTCCGGATCGGTGAAGGGCATGCGCACGTCCAGGCGGATTTTGTCTTGATTGATGTAGGATACCGGCGGGGTTCGCGGGTCCATGCCGGGCACTTCGCGGAATGTTTCATCCAGCCCCGTGAGCACTTCCAGCAACGGGACGTTGACATTTTTTCCCACCGCAAGGGAGATTGTCTCGGCCTGGGTCATGTCGAGGTCCAGGGTGTGAAATGCGGATTGACCGAATTTTGCCCCGAGCATCGCGCCGTATGCCTGGAAAGCGATGGTCCCTACTACGAGTGCCCGCTCAAGTACGCCTGCCTCATGCAATCTAAGCAGAAGATTGGCCAGCTTGCCCGTTGGCGCGGCAACTCCTGACGATTTGAGCGTGCTGATTATCTCCATGCGTCCGTTGTATCCCGCCTTGGCCGCCTCGAACGCAGCCACCTTGGCGGCGAGACCCTGATCCTCGACAGGCCCGATATATTCGCGCTGCTGGTATTTTCCGGAGGTGGTTCGTCTGCTTTTCTGGAAATACCAGTGCTCCTGATCACCGACCGGCACCGTGACGATGCTGCCACTCAACGGCCATAGTTCGGGGCTTCGGGGTTCCGACCTGCACTGGTCGACAAGTTCGGCAAAGAGGCTGTGTGTGATGAGCGGAAGTCGTTTCATACTGCAGCTATAATTCAATTTGAAAATGAAGTATAGTCGCGCGTGCGCAAACTCCTATCGCATTCGCCGTTTGCGGTAATATCTGTACAGCACCAGTTCCAGTACGATGAAGAGCGCGATGGGCACTGCCAGGAAGGCCAGGGTCACCAGGGCTCCGAGGCCCCGGTTGGAGGAGGTGATGAGCGGGAAGAGATAGCCGGTGAAGGACGCGACGCTGCCGCCTCCGATCAGAAAGACCAGAAAATATTCGGAAAAAGCCACCAGAAAGACCACGCTTCCGCCAGCGGCCATGGCCGGAAGCAGCAGTGGCATTTCAACCTCCAGAAAGACGGTCCACTTCGATGCTCCCAGATTGCGGGCGCAGATTCCGTACTCGCGGCCCATGAGCGAGTAGCCTGTGGTCAGGGCGCGCAGCATGTACGGATAGCTGATCATGGACAGGACCAGGATCACGCCGGGTATGGTGTCGGCCAGGCCGATCTTGATGAAGATGAAGTGCAGGCCCATGGAGAAGGTCATGGCCGGAACCAGGGCCGGGAGCAGGAGCAGGCCTTCGAGCAGGTTCTTTCCGGCAAAGGATCCAAAGGCCAGTACCTGCGCCGGGAGGATGGTCATGGCCAGGGTCAGGGCCACCGTCGCCAGTGAATATCCGAGCGAGCCGGCCAGGGCGGTCAGGAAGGGGCCCGGACGGGCCGCGAGGAAGCGCAGTCCGTCGAGGGAAAGCTCCGGCCAAAGTTCCGGAAAGCGCCAGCCCGGAGCCCCGGCCTGCAAAATCAGCACGACGACCGGCAGCAGGAACATGAGGGCCAGGGCGATGATGGTCGGGGCGTGTCTCACAGCTTGCGCCTCCATCCGTCGAGATAGGCCGCGAAGCGGTTGTAGAGCATGGCGAAAAGACCGGCGAAGAGGAACATGAGCGTCAGGATGGCCATGGCCAGGGGGCGCTGGTCAAGGTCGCGCTGGAAAAAAATGTCGTAGACCCGGATGGAGAGCATGCCGGGGTGCGATTCGCCAAGCACGAAGGGGATGTCAAAAGAACCGAAGGCGTACAGAAAGAGGATGATGAAGGCGCTGTGCATCGCGGGCAGGAGCCGGGGCAGGGTCACGGACCAAAAGGTGCGCCACGGCCCGGCCCCGAGCATGCGCGCCGTCTGGACCAGCCTGACGTCGAAGCCGAAGAGCACGGCGCCGATCAGCAGCAGAGCAAACGGCACGCCCTTGATGAGAAATGCCATGATCATGCCCAGCCCGCTGCCCGTGTGCAGGATGTTCGGGAATTCTTCCGGGGAGGCGATGAGCCCCGTCTGAAAGAGGGCGGAAGATACAAGGCCCGTCCTGCCGAGGAAGAGAAGGACCAGAAACGCCACCGCCACGTGAGGCAGGATGAGTCCCACCTTGGAGACGACGCCCACCCGGCGCAGTCCGGGCGGCATGCGCCACAGGGCCAGAGCCAGGACGGTGCCGCCCAGCACCGAGCCTGCCGCCGAGACGAGGGCCACGAACAGGGACAGGCCCAGTGATTGGGCCATCGCCGGATCCTGGAGCAGGGTCCGGTAGTGGTCAAGGGTCGCCTCCCCTGTGCCCAGCGGCAGGAAGAGGCCCAGGCTCTGGGCCAGGGTCAGGGCCATGCCCGCGCAGAAGAGTGCGCAGTATGGAAGCAGCAGGGGCGCAAGGCCCCGGAGTGTCCGGCGTTGCATCCTAGTGCCCGAGAATGAACGTGTCCCAGTCCCTTTCAAGAAGCTCCAGATATTCGGGGCTGATCTCCGGCACGGCTGCCGAGGAGAGGACGTCCATCCCGAGGGTGGCCGCGCCCAGATCGACCTCGTCAAAGGCCTTGCGCTGCGTCTCTTCGAGTTTTGTAACCTCGAGAGCGGGCAGGTCGCCCCAGTTTTCGGGTCTGAACTTGGAGAGCTGGGCCTCGGGACTCATCAGGAAATTAGCCAGGACCATGGCGCCCGCCTTGTTCGGGGCATTGAAGGGGATGGCCGTGAAGTGGGTGTTGAAGATGGCACCCTCGGCCAGGACAAAGGTTCGCACCGTATCGGGGTAGGTCTTTTCCAGGATTTTCATCTGCGCGTGGGCCGGGTGGTAGGACATGGCCATGTCGATTTCACCCCTTGCAAACAGGGTGTCCAGCGCGGCGGCGTCCTTGGGATAGGTCCGCCCCTGCTGCCACAGGTGGGGTTTGAGTTCGCCAAGCCAGGCAAAGGTCATGGGGGCGTTCTTGGCATAGAGTTCGGCGTTGAAGCCGTTCATGTACTGCTCGTGGCCGCCGGTGGTGGCGTAGAAGACTTGGCGCAGGAAGGCCGATCCCGTGAAATCCGGGGGCTGCGGGTAGGTGAAGCGCCCCGGGTTGGCCCTTATCCAGTCCGCAAGCTCGGCCAGGTTGGCCGGAGGCGTCGGCGTGCGGGCCGTGTCGTACTCGAAGACGAACTGGGCACGGCCGTAGGGCGCCTCGAAGCCGTTCACGGGGTAGCCGAAATCATGGGCCGATTTTTGCGGGTCGTACCAGGCCGAAAAGTTCGGCAGCCTGTCCGTGAAGGGTCCGAAGAGCACCCCGGCCTGCATGGAATTCTTGAAATTCTCGCCGTTGATCCACAGGAGGTCCATGGTCCCGGTGGTCTTGCCCGCGGCCTTCTCGGTCAACAGCTTGTTGACGAAGACCGGCGCGTCCATGGGCACCCGGACCACGTTCACGTCGTAAAGGCGTTTCATCTCGGAGGTCACGAAAGTGTCGACCCATTGATTGATCTGGGCGCTGCCTCCCCACATGTGCCAGCGCACCTCGGTGCCACGCACAGTCTTTTCCAGGCTCGCGAAGTCCTGCTGCAGCACGGAGGTCTGTTCCGGGGCGTCGGAGCATCCGGCGGTCAGGGCCGCAAGGAGCATGATGAAAAGTAATTTTATGCGCATGAATCCTCCGGAAGAGAGCCGCTGAAGATGGGCGGATACTGGTTTGAAACGCGGATGTGCATCCTGTCCCCTGGCTGCCCCATGGGTTCCAGGGCGTAGACCACGAGGTCCTGGTCCAGGACGCGCAGAGTGTAGCACAGGTAGTGCCCCGCGAAATGCGTGGCTGTTATGACAGCGGGGCCGTCCGGGTCCGGCTCCAGGCGCAGGGCTTCGGGCCGCAGTCGGCAGGTCTCAAGGCCCAGAAGACGGGCCAGGGGGGCGGTGATGGTGTTGACCGGCCCCAGAAAGCGCGCCGTTTCCATGTCCACGGGCCGCCGGTAGACGTCCAGCGGCGGCGCGTATTGACGCAGGCTGCCCCCGAGCATGACCCCGATGCGGTCGGACATGGCCAGCGCTTCCTGCAGGTCGTGGGTCACGCAGATCGTGGTGATGCCGAAGCTGCGCTGGGTGGAGCGGATGAAGAGGGCCGTCTCCATCTTCAGGTTGCGGTCGAGGTTGGCGAAGGGTTCGTCCAGAAGCAGCAGTGAGGGTTCAAGAACCATGGCCCTGGCAATGGCCACGCGCTGCTTCTGTCCGCCCGAGAGCTCTGACGGATAGGCATCCCGCCTGTCCTCAAGGTGGAAGTAGCCGAGCATGGGCATGACCTTGTCCCGGATGGCGTCCCTGGACATCTTCCGGGCCTTCAGGCCAAAGGCGATGTTCTGGAAGACCGTCATGTTCGGGAAGAGCACGTAGTCCTGAAAGACGAGGATGGCCTGCGGCTTCTTCCCTTCGCCGCCGAAGTGGCTGACGGTCCCGCTGTCGGCGGTCTCAAGCCCGGCGATGATGTGCAGCAGGGTCGTCTTGCCCGCCCCGGACGGCCCGACCAGGGAGACGAGGCTGCCCCGGGGCACGCCGAAGCTTATGTCCCGAAAGACCTCCATGCCGCCGAAGCGTTTGCCGAGGGCCGTGACCCGCAGCAGATCCGTCGTTTCGGCGTCAGCGTTCAAGAGCCTGGAAGTGACGCATGAAGCGTCGATCTATATAGTCTTTGATTAAAAATCCCAGCCAGTTGCGGAACATGAGCGGTCCCTTGCTGAAAATGGCCGTGTCGTCGCCCATGTTGAAGAGGAGCAGGTAGCTTCCGCCGGGATCGAAGCGCTGCAGCCTGGTTCCGTTCAGGCTGGCGCGGACATTGCGCAGCAGGACCGGGTTTTCGCGCACGGCATAGACGCCGACCTTGTCCAGAGCCTTGGGTTCGAAATCGATGCAGTCGCCGCCGCCGAAAATTTCGGGGTGTTGCACGCTTTGCAGCCATTCGTTGACCAGCAGGCCTCCCGTGACTCCCGTGGGCAGTCCCGAGTCGGCAAAAATCCGTGAGGGGCGCACGCCCGTGGCCACGAAGACCATGTCCGGGTGATGATGTTTTCCGTTCTGGATGATGACGCCGTTGCGGATTTCGTCCACATAGCCGTCTTCATTGATAGTGATGTCTTGAAGAGTGAGGGAATCTCGGGCCATGGTCTGGATCTTTTCCGGAAAGCGGCCCAGGAGTTGGCGTCCTGCAAAGAGGGTGATTCGAGGCGCGTGCCGTCCGCGCAGTTTGGCGAGCTTGCGCACGTTGCCCGCGATTTCGAGCGCGGCCGGACCGCCGCCGACCACGGCCACATGGGGCCGTGTCCTGGCCGCGCAGAGGGATATCACGGCCCGCTGCGCTTCCTGCAGCCGTTCGATGGGCTTGACCGTGAAGATGTTCGACGTGTCGCCGTGGATATTGTCAAAGGGAATGAAGCTGCCCGCGTTGCATGACAGCACGTCGTATTCCAGGGTGCTGCCGGAGGCCAGGGTGACCTGCCGCTCGGCGGCGGCTATGTGCGTGACTTTGTCCCGCACGAAGGTTCCGCCCATGCTTTCGACAACCTGGCGGGTGGCGAAGCGGATCTCGTCCGGAGTGTAGGTCGTGCCGAGCATGCCTGGGCCCATGCCGGAATAATAATGAAAATCCGACGGCTGTACGACGGTTACTTCGTGTCCTTCCCGGACCAGATCCCGCATGTGGGCCAGGATGGTCATATGTGCGTGGCCGCCTCCGGCCAGGAGCAATTTTTTACCCATGGTTTTCTCCCGTGGTGATATTTCAAAACCGGCAGTCTGCTTTCATATCTTTAACCATAATCATCGGGCGGATGCAATGATCTGACCCGATCCGGCCTGCCGCGCGGTTTGCCTGCCGGAAGGCAAAAGGGTTCAATCCCGGCCGATGTCGCCGCCAAGATACCAGGCGTCGAAGAGATGCCGGGCAATGGTTTCGGCCGATGGCAGGGCCAGCTCGCCGGAATCGAGCAGGGCGGGGATTTCGTGGCGTGCGAACCAGCGGGCGTCCTCGAGCTCGGCCTCGTCGATGTGAATTTCGGTACTGGTCGCGCGGGCATGAAAGCCGAGCATGAGCGAACCGGAAAACGGCCAGGGCTGGGAGGAAAAATAGTGAATGTCGCGCACCGTGACTCCCGTCTCCTCCATGACCTCGCGCAGGACCGCGTCCTCGGCGCTTTCCCCGGGTTCGACATAACCGGAGAGGGCCGAGTAGATCCGCGGCTGCCAGAGGGACTGACGGCCGAGCAGGCACCTGTCGCCCTGGCTGTCACTGTGGTGCACCAGAACGATCATGGCCGGATTGACGCGGGGAAAATGCACCGCGCCGCATTCCGGGTTGGTGCATGTCTGGGCCGGTGAGCCTGGCCTTGGCATGGTGGGGTGGCCGCACAGGCAGCAGTAGCGGGCCAGGCTGTGCCAGCCCGCGACGGCGCGGGCGTACCCGAGCAGGGCGGCCATTTGCCTTGGCAGCACGGCCGCGTGCCGACGCAGGGGGACGAAGGTCCCGAGGCTGCTCAGGCATTGGACCGTGCCAGCCGGGAGGCGTTCGATGTTGATGGCGAAATAGCTGCTGCTGCCGTCGTCGCCCAGGAGCATGGCCTGCAGATGGGCCCGGTCGCATGCGCCGAGCATGGGCGGGGCCAGCAGGAGCGGTTCGAGCCGGGTCCCGTCGAAGAGGATCTCGTCCCCCCGGACCACGACAAAGACGGCGCGGTTCGATGTCAGGCTTTTTTCCCAGCCCGGGGCATCGAGGGGAGCAGATGGTTTGCGGTTCAGGACCAGGCCGGCAAAGGTGTTGAGGGCGGAGCGTGAGTAATGATCCATGAGGCACTCGGGATGGGTCTGCGTGTTCGGCGCGGGTTGTGCGCGGGGCGTACTCAGCGTTGTGCCCTGCTTTTGAACCTGCGGCAATAGGTGCAGTGGCGGCAGACCTCTTCCACGAGCCTGCCCGCCGCGAAACCGGCGGTCATGGCCCTGGCCCGTGGCGAGTCCAGGATGGCGGCAAGCTGGGCATCGTGGATGTTGCCCAGGGCGAGCCTTGCGTCCGCGTCGAGACAGCACGGGCAGACCGTGCCGTCGACCAGGATGGCGCAGTGGGTGGCTAGGGCGTGGCAGAACCCGCGCGATCTTTCCTGCGTGGTCAGGTCGCCCGGCCATTCGAAGACCGTGTCCGTGTGCAGATAGATGCGGCCCAGCAGCCGTGAGCTCTTGCGTCCCGGCGCAGGGGGCTGGATTTCGCGGTCAAGGGCGGCTGCGATGCGTTGCAGGATGGCCGCGTTGAATTGGCTGTGCTCGGGAGATCCGAGGTTTTGCAGGGTCCAGAGTCGCAAGTTGATGAAGAGCTCTGGCCGCGCATCCGCCGCGCGCAGGCTGAATTCAAGGATGCGTTCCAGGGTGTCGTGGTCAAGGCCCTCGCCTCGGCGCAGGGACTGCATGGAGAAATTGATCTGTCGCAGGGCCCGCGCCCGCATCAGCATGTCCGCCTTGCCGTGGAGCAGGGCGGCGTTGGTGGTCAGGTTGACCCCGATCCCTGCCGCCGCGCACAGTTCAAGGATTGCCTCAAGGTGCGGATGCAGGAGCGGTTCGCCCATGACGTGCAGGCAGACCTGATCCGTGAGCGGCGCGAGCTGATCCAGGACGCGACTGAAGAACTCGGGGGCCATGCTCGCTGGGGGGCGTGTCGTTCCGGCGCAGAAGTCGCAACGCAGGTTGCAGATGTTGGTGATCTCGACATAGACACGCTGAAATCGCAGGGATCGGGCGGACGTCACGCGTGCTCCGTGGTCCGGGCGACTTCCGGGCTGGATGGCGCGGGACGGGGCGCGACGATGTTCGGTCGGCTGGCGGTCGGCATGGGCTGGTGGGTGCGCACGTGATTTTCCCTTTGGACGAAAAAGCCCCCGTCGCGAGACGAGGGCCGGGTTTGACTGCAGGAAGGGCCTGCCCCTTTCGGGCGCGGCGCGGTCTGGAATCAGAGGGTGTAGAGTTCGTCTCCGGACAGGATGCGCACGTTGTTCTTCTGCAAGACCTCGATGGCCTGGTCCGTGCGGTCGAAACGGAAGATGAGGATGGCGTTGCGGCCGCTCTGGGTCACGAAGGCGTACATGTACTCCACGTTCACCCCTCCGGCGTTGAGCATCTCCAGGATGGTGTGCAGTCCGCCGGGACGATCGCCCACCTCGGCGGCCACGACATTGGTGCGGCCCACGGTGAAGCCCTTGGCCTTGAGCACTTCCTTGGCCTTTTCGTTGTCGGTCACGATGAGGCGCAGGATGCCGAAATCGGAGGTGTCGGCCAGGGACAGGGCGCGGATATTGATCTGGTTTTCGGCCAGGGTCTTGGTCACTTCGGCCAGGCGGCCGGCTCTGTTTTCCAGAAAAACGGAAATCTGTTCAACTTTCATGGTTCCTCCCGGTCTGGGGTGGGGGACGCCCGGTGGCGCCTGCCCTGTTGATTACGAGTTGCGCAGGTCGATGATGCGTTTGGCCTTACCTTCGGAGCGTTCGATACTCTGCGGTTCGGACAGGGTCACCTTGGCGGTGACGCCCAGGAATTCCTTGATATTTTTTTGTATCTTGGCTTCGATACGCTGTAAATGCCTGATCTCGTCCGAGAAGAGCTTTTCGTCCACCTCGACCTTGACCTCAAGCATGTCCAGGCTGCCCTGACGGGTCAGGATGAGCTGGTAATGCGGGGCCACGCCCTGGGTTTCGAGCAGGATGGTCTCGATCTGCTGCGGGAACACGTTCACGCCGCGGATGATGAGCATGTCGTCGCTGCGGCCCTGGATGCGCGAGATGCGCCGGTGGGTGCGGCCGCACCGGCAGGGGATGGCCTCGATGCGCGTGATGTCGCGGGTGCGGTAGCGGATCAGCGGCTGTGCTTCCTTGGTGATGGTGGTGATGACCAGTTCGCCGGATTCGCCCAGAGGCAGCTGCTCGCCCGTATCGGGATCGATGATCTCGATGAGGAAATGGTCTTCCCAGATGTGCAGGCCGTCCTGGGCGTCGCAGCATTCCATGCCTACGCCCGGGCCCATGATTTCGGACAGGCCGTAGATGTCGAGGGCCTTTATCTGCAGCTTGGATTCGATCTCGGAGCGCATCTTTTCGCTCCAGGGTTCGGCGCCGAAGATGCCCGTGTGCAGCTTCAGGTCGGAGATGCTCATGCCCGCCGCGAGGATCGATTCGTACAGGAAGAGCGCGTAGGACGGGGTGCTGCACAGGATGGTCGAGCCGAAGTCGCGCATGAGCATGACCTGCCGCCTGGTGCCGCCGCCGGATATGGGCAGGATGGTCGCGCCCAGGCGCTCCACGCCGTAGTGCATGCCGAGGCCCCCGGTGAAGAGGCCGTAGCCGTAGGCGTTGTGCACGATGTCGCGGCGGCTGGCCCCGGCGCACATGAGGGAGCGGGCCATCAGCTCGGCCCAGGTGTTCACGTCGCGCTGGGTGTAGCCGACCACGGTGGCCTTGCCCGTGGTGCCGGAGGAGGCGTGCACGCGCACGACATTGTCGCGGGGCACGGCGAAGAGGCCGAAGGGATAGTTGTTGCGCAGGTCCTGTTTCTCGGTGAAGGGCAGGTACTTGAGGTCGTCCAGGGAGCGGATCTGCTCCGGGCGGACGTTCATCTCGTTGAATCTGGCCTGGTAGAAGGGTACGTTGTAGTAGACCTTTTCAACCATGGCCTTGAGCCGCCTGAGCTGCAGGGCTTCCAGTTCTTCCCGGGGCATGGTTTCGTTCGAAACATCGTAAAGCATGGTTGATCCTCCAGGTAAAAAAAATGAAAAAAGCCGTGAACAAGGGGCTGTTCACGGCAATTTGAATCATTCGCGCGGCGTGCGCTACACCGTGGCCCCCTCACCGAAGGGGCTTCTAAATATCAGGAAAAGGTCTGAATCGATAATATACTGCATTGAAGATCTATGCCTTGACCCGCCGCATTCGTCAAGGTTTGCCTCATTGCCCTGCATGGAGAATTGACGTAGAAAATATGAGTTTGAGCGATAAAATAGCATACGGAGTGTAAGCGAACCTTATGGAAGAAAAGATTGAACAGATCGTGACCTGGCTTTCGGACAAGAAAGGAACGAATATCAAAGCCCTTGACGTGCGGGGATTTTCCCCCCTGACCGAGACCATGATCTTTGTCACGGCCAGATCGGCCAAGCATGCCCAGTCCCTGGCGGACGAAGTCATGCAGCGCCTCGCGGAAAGGAAATGGGAATTTTTCGGCGTCGAGGGAATGCAGAGCGGCCAATGGGTGCTGGTCGATTGCAACGACGTCATCGTGCATGTTTTTCAGGACGAGATGCGCTCCATGTACAACGTCGAGGGGCTTTACTCGCAGGCCACGGTTCTTGAGCTGCCCGCGAGCGTCTCGGCCGGGGAAGGAAAATGAAAAAGCCCTGCGTGCTCCTCATTCTGGACGGTTGGGGCAAGGCCGCCCCTGGTCCGGGGAACGCCGTCAGCCAGGCCCGCACACCGCGCATGGAAGCGCTGCTCTCCGCCCACCCCAAGGGAGAGCTTAAGTGCATGGGCCGGGACGTCGGCCTGCCTGACGGACAGATGGGCAACTCGGAGGTCGGGCACCTGAATCTTGGCGCGGGGCGTATAGTCTATCAGGACATCATGCGCATCAACCTGGCCATAGAGGACGGTTCCCTGGCCGCCAACCCCGTACTGGCCGAGCTTGCGGGCGCGGCCAAGGGGGGCTCGGGGCGCGTGCATCTCATGGGCCTGGTCTCCGATGGCGGGGTGCACAGCATGCAGGATCATCTCGTGGCGCTGATCCAGGCCTTGAGCGATCAGGGCGTGGCGGACATCTGCGTGCACGCATTTCTGGACGGCCGGGATACGCCGCCGCGCAGCGGGCTGGGCTACATAAAGGCCCTGGAAGCCGATCTGGCCCGCATGGGCGCGGGGCGCATCGTTTCGGTCTCGGGGCGCTACTACGCCATGGACCGGGATCAGCGCTGGGATCGGGTCGAGCTGGCCTATGCAGCCATGACCGATGGCCGGGGCCTGACCGCCCCGAGCGCGGTCGATGCGGTCAGCGACGGATACGAGGCCGGAGAGAACGACGAGTTTGTGAAACCCCGCGTGATCCTGCGCGATGGGCGGCCTTCGGGCCTGATCGAAGACGGCGACGCCGTGCTCTTCTTCAACTTCAGGGCCGACCGGGCGCGTGAGCTGACCCGTGCCCTGAACGAGGATGGCTTCACCGGGTTCGCGCGGCCGCGCAAGATCGCCCTGTCGCGCTTCGTGACCATGACCCGCTACGAAAAGGATTTTGGCCTGTCCGTGCTCTTTCCGCCGGTCAGCCTGGACCGTATCCTGGGCCAGGTCGTGTCCGAGCGGGGCATGCGTCAGCTGCGCACGGCCGAGACGGAAAAATACGCCCACGTGACCTACTTTTTCAACGGCGGCCAGGAAACGCCTTTTCCCGGAGAGGACCGCGAACTTCTGCCCTCACCCAAGGACGTGCCCACCTACGATTTCAAGCCGGAGATGAGCGTGTACAAGGTCACGGACACTCTTGTTAAGGCGCTGGAGTCGGGGAACTACGACATGGTGATCTGCAATTTCGCCAACCTGGACATGGTCGGACACACCGGGGTCATCCCTGCCGCCATCAAGGCCTGCGAGGCCGTGGATCAGTGTCTGGGGCGGGTCATGGACTGCGTGGTGAAGATGGGAGGTACTCTGTTGGTCACGGCGGACCACGGCAACGCCGAGGATATGCTGGACGCGCAGGGCAACGTGAAGACTTCCCACAGCCTGAATCCCGTGCCTTTCGTTTATTTGGGGCCGGGAAACTTCAGGGTGCGCGACGGTCGCCTGGCCGATGTGGCGCCGACCATTTTGGCCATTCTCGGGATTGAAAAGCCCGTGGAGATGACCGGAGAGAGCCTGCTGCTGCCGCTCTGATCAGAAGGCGCGCGAAAGAAAAAGTCCCCGTGACAGGGGGAAACGATCCGCCGGGAAACCGGCGGTTTTTTTTTGTGTGGGCTGGAGAGGCGGGCCTTGTTGGCCCGGTCAGGCCGCTTCGAAACTCCCTCGCGGGCCTCGTACGGCGTAATCGTTGCGTGCAGGGCGTAAAAGCGGAGCAGGACGAGCGGCAACGATTCCGCCAACGATGCCAGGCTCGGTCAGACAGTCGAAGCAACCTGACCGGGCCAACAAGGCCCGCTGCGGTACTGCGGCGCGTTGTCATTGCGGTTTAATATGGTGTGTTTTGGGGGCGAAGAAGATGTGTTTTTCTTGGCTTGGCTGGAGAGGCGAGCCTTGTTGGTCCGATCAGGCCGCCTTGAAACTCCCTCGCGGGCCTCGTACGGCGTAATCGTTGCGTGCAGGGCGTAAAAGCGGAGCAGGACGAGCGGCAACGATTCCGCCAACGATGCCCGACTCGGTCAGACAGTCGAGGCAACCTGACCGGACCAGCAAGGTCCGCTGCGGTACTGCGGCGCGTTGTCACTGCGGTTTAATATGGTGTGTTTTGGGGGTGAAGAAGATGTGTTTTTCTTGGTTTGGCTGGAGATGCGGGCCTTGTTGGTCCGGTCAGGCCGCCTCGAAACTCCCTCGCGGGCCTCGTACGGCGTAATCGTTGCGTGCAGGGCGTAAAAGCGGAGCAGGACGAGCGGCAACGATTCCGCCAACGATGCCCGACTCGGTCAGACAGTCGAGGCAACCTGACCGAACCAACAAGGCCCGCCACGGTACTGCGGTGCGTTTTTCGGGGGAAGAAGACTTGTTTTTCTTGGTTTGGATGGAGAGTCGGACCAACAAGGCCCGCCGTGGTACTGTGGTGCGTTGTCACTCTGTGTCATCCCTGCGCAGGCGGGGATCCATCTTTTATTCTTCCAGGGCGATGTAGTTTCGCGGGTCGAAGCGTGGGGTGCAGACGGCCAGGAAGATGAGGTCGGATGCGCTGGTGCAGGTGATGCGCTGCCGGACCTCCGGCGGGATGATGACCACGTCGCCGGGAGCCACGTCTTGGGGCGGCAGGTCGCCGACTTCGACGCGGCCCCGGCCTTCAAGGATCACATAGCGCTCGACGGTTTGAGCAAGAGCATGCCAGGCCGTGGTGCGTCCCGGCTCGACCCTTGCGCGGGCCATGGATGCGGCCGGGTCGTGATCCGCGTTGGAGAGTTCGGTGATGAAGCATCCTTCCCGGAAAAAGTATTCATTCCCGGGAGCGTGTTCGAGTATGCGTGCCTGCATGGTTCACCTCAGGATGAAGCCGCGGATTTTCAGGTCCTTGGCCCATGTTTTCCATGGTCCGCTCAGGAACGTGGCGGTCATGGTCGTCGGATTGAACAGGACCTTGGCGTCCAGGTCCAGATGGCATTTGCGGTCAAAGTTGGTGTGGCTGAAACGCAGGCTCCAGGTTCCGTCGGCGTTGGGGCAGGCCTCTTCCACATAACCGAGGTGGCCGGTGGGCATCTTGCGGCGGTTGTTGACGTCGATGACCATGATGGACCCGGCCTTGGGAACCAGGGTCGTCGCCTTGCTCTTGCGCGCGCATTCGTACCACTCCACGGGACCCGTGTCGCCCAGGCGGCAGGTCATGATCCCGCTGCGGCAGCGGGCGTAGGGAACGCATTGGGGCTGGCAGCGGCCGGTCACGGTCTTGCCGTGTTTGTTTTTGCTCGTCTTGCCGGGCTGAAGCTTGAAACAGTCCGCGCGGTCCAGGCTCGGATCGACGGCGTCACACTCGAGGCACGGGGCTTCCTGTGCCTCCGAGGTCCGCGTGGGCGCGGTTTCGCTTCGTGGCGTGGTCTGGATTTCGGCTGTTGGCGCCGGGCTTTGGGGAGCGGGGGCTTCCACCGTCGCGTTTGTCTGTGCCGGGGCGGCTTGCGAAGGCCCGGGCGCGGGCTTGGAACAGGCCGCGAGCAGCGTCAGGAGCAGGAGCAGGAAAAGTCGGATCGTCGTGGAACAGGGGCGCATCAATAACTCCTGAGGGGATGGGGACTTGGGTGTCGGCTCCAATATGCGGCACGCGGGGAACTCGTCAATGCACTTTTCGGGCAGTGGCGGCGGCGGATTTTGGACAAAAAAAAGCCCGTCCTTGGACGGGCTTCCTCATGATCGAACAGACCGCTTAGTAGCGGGGGCGGCTCTCACGGGGCTGAGATTCGTTGACCTTCAGGTTGCGGCCCTGAAAATCGGTGCCGTTCACTGCCTGGATGGCCTGGCGGGCGCCTTCGTCATCCATCTCGACAAAGCCAAAACCACGGGAGCGGCCGGTGGCGCGGTCTTCGATGACGTGAGCAGAGGTGACTTCGCCGTACTGGGAGAACAGGGACTTCAGGTCGGCATCGGTGGTCGACCAGGACAGATTTCCAACATAGATGTTCATAGACTAAACTATAACTCCGAAAAAAAAGGTAAAAAAAATGCGGATATTCCGGCTGGAAACAGCTACCAGCTGGTCCGCACCAGCGTCACGATCATTTCCCATGAAATGGCATGACGCTTCAAAACAATGAATAGAAATAGTGGTGAGCTGCTGGCCTGTCAATATGTTTTTTTTAAATCGAAATGCGTGTGGTGTAGCATGTAGAAAGCTTTGGGGCCCGGAGTTTTCAGGTCATGGCTTGCGCGTCCGCGAATTTCTGGGTCAGGGTGCCAGCCAGGATGAAGCCCAGTCCGGCCAGGGTGGCTGCATGGATGGTCTCGCCGAGCAGGAAGTGAATGATGAAGAGGGACAAAAAGGGGGCCAGATAGATCAGGTTGCTGACCTGCGCCGTGGTTCGGGACAGGCGCAGGGCCGACATCCAGAGCACGAACGTCACCCCCATCTCGAAGACCCCGAGATAGATCGCGCCCAGCAGACCCGGAGCGTTGGGGATGAGCGAAATGCCGGACAGGATCGCCCATGCCCCGGTGTAGACCGCGCCGCAGCAGAAGTTGAGCAGCAGGCGCAGGGTCGGGTCCATGGCGTCCTTGACCCCGAAAATCCAGAACAGGGCCCAGATGACCGTGCTGCCCATGGCCAGGGCAAAGCCCAGAGGGCTCTCCATCTCGAATCCAAGCAGATTGCCCCGGGTGGAGATGATGAGCGCGCCGAGGTAGCCAAGGCCGATGGCCACGAATTGCAGGCCCCGCAGGCGCTGCCCCAGGAGGGGGATGGCCAGGAGGCTCATGGTGATGGCCCAGGTGTAGTTGATGGCCTGGGCTTCCTGGGCTCGGAGCAGATCGTAGGCGCGGATCAGGACAAGGTAGTAGAGAAAGGGGTTCAGACCGCCAAGAAGCAGGGAGAAGCGGGCTTCCTTCAATGTCAGCCCCGACAGTTCGCCTATCCTGCCCTGGATGGTCAGGATCAGGAGCAGGACGAACACCGAGGTCAGGCTGGCGTAGAAAAGCAGCGGTTCCGGGCCGAGGTGGCGCAGGGACAGCTTGAAGGCGGTGGCCACGGTCGACCACAGGCAGACGGCTGCAAGTCCGCAAATATAGGCTTTCTTTTGGTTCTTTTGCATTTTCATGGCCGCCGGGCATGTGTTGCGGTTTTTGGAAAATGAATATACCGGTGTGTACGTGTCACAATGCTGCAAATCATTCGGCATTTGGAAGTGTTGTGCCGTGAAATGAACTGGTTTGGGTCCGCTTGGAAAAACGGGTCGGCCCGGACGGTTCATTGTTACTTGTGGGGGAACCTGATTTTTTGTCAAACGTTTTCATGAGGATGAAAAACATGCTGAAACGCGCTGCTTTTGTGATCGCCTGTCTTGTGTGCATGGCCGCCGGTCCGGCCCTGGCCGAGGAAAAAGTCCTGTTGAACGGCATCGACGCCAACTATCCTCCGTTCGCCTACGTGGATCAGAGCGGCAAGCCCAGCGGCTTCGATGTCGACGCCGTGGACTGGATCGCGGCCAAGATGGGTTTCAAGGTCAAGCACGTTCCCGTTGACTGGGATGGCATTATCCCCAACCTGCTGGCCAAGAAGATCGACTTCATCTGTTCCGGCATGACCATCACTGCCGAGCGAGCCGAGAAGGTCAACTTCACCGCTCCCTACTGGGAAGTGAAGAACGTGTTCGTGACCAAGAAGGGTTCCGAGCTCAAGGCCGATGAAATCTACGGCAAGGAACTGACCATCGGCATGCAGGCCGGCACCTCCGAAGCCAAGTGGATGGCCGACGAGAAGGAAAAGCAGGGCTGGAAGTTCACCATCCGCCACTATGATTCCGCTCCCATGGCCATCGAGGACGTCGTCAACGGCCGCATTGACGCCGCCGCCATGAACTATCCCCCGGCCCGTGACGCCGAGAAGAAGAAGCCTGTGCAGATCATCGGCATCTTCGGCGAAGTCGAGCCCTTTGGCGCCGCCGTGCGCAAGGAAGACAAGGAACTGCTCGACACTCTGAACAAGGGCTTCGAGATGCTCAAAGCCGACCCTTACTGGGAAGAGCTCATCGCCAAGCACCTGAACAAGTAGTCCGACCTTTTTTTGAAACCTCGGGAAGGCCTGGCAATGCTCCGGCCTTCCCGTTTTTTTGCCAAGCCGTGCCAAGGATTCAGCCCTGATCATGAACGAAACCGTCACCGTCCTCCTGGACGCCATGCCCTATGTGTTGCAGGGCGCGGCCGTCACTGTGATCGCAGTGGTCGGCGCAATGTTTTTGGGTCTTTTCATCGGCGTGCCCCTGGCCGTGGGACAGGTTTACGGCTCGTGGCCTGCGCGGGCGTTCTGCGGCCTTTACGTCTGGTTTTTTCGCGGAGTGCCGATCCTGGTGCTGCTTTTTCTTTTCTATTTCGGACTGTTCAACCTCGTGGGGCTCAACCTGAACGCGGTCGCGGCGGCCACCATCGTGCTCGGCATGACCAGCGGAGCCTATCAGTCCCAAATTTTTCGCGGCTCCATCCTGTCTCTGTCCAAAGGGCAGCTCAAGGCGGCCCGCGCGCTCGGCATGTCCGACGGCCTGGCCATCCGCTCCATCATCCTGCCCCAGGCCTTGCGCCTGTCCATTCCCGGCTGGTCCAACGAATACTCCATCATATTGAAGGATTCGGCCCTGGCCTTTGTGCTTGGGGCGAGCGAGATCATGGCGCGGACGCACTTCGTGGCTTCGCGGACCTACCAGCATCTGCCCATGTACGTCAGCGCGGCAGTGCTTTATTTTTTATTGACCTGGGCCGGGGTCATTGCACTGCGCGCCCTTGAAAAACGTGTCAGAATAAAGGGTTATGTGCATTAATGGAGAATAAGAAAACACGAAACCTGCTCATGCGGGTGCAGGGCATATCCAAGGTCCTGGGTGGGCGCGAGATACTCAAATCCGTGAGCCTGAACCTCTACGAAGGTGAAATGAAGGTGCTCATCGGCCCCTCGGGGGGAGGCAAAAGCACGCTCCTGCAGTGCATGAACTATCTCATCGTGCCCGACCGGGGGGAAATCGAGCTGGACGGCAGGCGTGTGGATCCGCACAAGGCCCGCGAGCTGTGCGAATTTCGTCAGCAGGTGGGCATGATTTTTCAGGACTTCAATCTTTTTGATCACCTGACCGCGTCGGACAATGTCGGCATCGCCCTGCGC
Source organism: Desulfomicrobium norvegicum (assembly GCF_900114595.1). Classification (NCBI taxonomy): domain Bacteria; kingdom Pseudomonadati; phylum Thermodesulfobacteriota; class Desulfovibrionia; order Desulfovibrionales; family Desulfomicrobiaceae; genus Desulfomicrobium; species Desulfomicrobium norvegicum. The sequence goes on from NZ_FOTO01000012.1 coordinate 17,938, forward strand.
AAGGTCAAGGGCATGAGCCGCGCGCGGGCCAGGGACCGCGCCATGGCGGAGCTGGAGCGCGTCGGCCTCGGCGACAAGGGGCACCTCTATCCGGCGGAGCTGTCCGGTGGGCAGAAGCAGCGCGTTTCCATCGCCCGCGCTCTGGCCATGGACCCCAAGGTCATGCTGCTGGACGAGCCTACATCCGCCCTCGATCCGGAATTGGTCAGCGAAGTGCTGACCGTCATCCGCGGACTGGCCCAGAACGGCATGACCATGGTCATGGCCACGCACCAGATGGGTTTCACCCGCTCCCTGGCCGACGAGGTGCTTTTCATGCAGGAAGGCCGGATCATCGAGCAGGGCAGCCCCAAGGAACTTCTGGCCGATGGCTCGGGCACCCGCACCCTTGATTTCTGTTCCCAGATTCTTGATGTGGAGGGTGCCGGCTCATGAACGAGGAGTTCGTCTTTCTGCTGGAACGGCTGGTGCCCGCTCTGAACAAGGGCGTGCTCGTGAGCGTGCAGCTGATCGTGCCCTCGGCCCTGCTGGGCATCTTTTTCGGAGTGATCGTCGGAGCGTGCCGGGCATTTGGCGGCGGGATCCTGCAGGCCGTGGCCAATGGCTACGCCGCGCTTTTCCGGGGCACGCCCCTGGTGATCCAGCTCTTCATCCTCTATTTCGGCCTGCCGGGCGTGGGCATCTATTTCCAGCCGTACACGGCGGCCGTGATCGGATTCACCCTGTGCAGCGCGGCCTATCATTCGGAATATATCCGTGGCGGACTGCTCTCCATCAAGCGTGGTCAGGTGCTCGCGGCCCAGGCGCTCGGTTTTTCAACGTTCACGACCCTGGTCTGGATCATCATTCCCCAGGCCTTTCGTCGGGCGCTGCCAGGCTGCGGGAACGAGATCGTGTACCTGATCAAGTATTCGTCCCTGGCCTACGTCATCACCTGCTTCGAGCTGACCGGGCAGGCCAAGATCGTGGCCAGCGAGAGTTTCCGCTTCAGCGAGGTGTTCATGGTCGTGGGCGTCTATTACCTTGTACTGGTCAGCGTGGCTTCCTACGGCCTGCGCAGGTTGGAAAAGAGACTGGAAATTCCGGGCTTCGGCCATTAGCATATCCTGAATCCAGGCAATATTTCATGCGGCCGGCCTTTTGTCGGCCGCTCTCATTCCCGGTTTGTCCACCACGGCCGAACCGGCCGGCATTTATGCAATCAATTCACATTTCGAGGGTATTTTCATGAGCGACGAACCAAATAAGATCATTTATTCCATGATGAAGGTGTCCCGGTTTTATGACAAAAAGCCGGTCATCAAGGACATTTCCCTGTCCTTTTTCTACGGGGCCAAGATTGGCGTTCTGGGCCTGAACGGCTCCGGCAAGAGCTCGCTGCTTAAGATCATGGCCGGTGTGGACAAGGAGTACAACGGCAACATCGTCATCTCTCCCGGGTATTCCGTAGGCTACCTGGAGCAGGAGCCGCAGCTTGATCCCGAGCGGACCGTGCGCGAGATCGTGCAGGAGGCCGTGCAGGAGACCGTCGACCTCATGCAGGAGTTCGAGGAGATCAACGCCAAGTTCGCCGAGCCCATGAGCGACGACGAGATGGACGCGCTCATCGCCCGCCAGGGCGACGTGCAGGAGAAGCTCGACGCCCAGGATGCCTGGGAGCTCGATTCGCGTCTTGAGATGGCCATGGAGGCCCTGCGCTGCCCCGATCCCGAGACCAAGGTCGGCGTCCTGTCCGGCGGCGAGAAGCGTCGCGTGGCCCTGTGCCGCCTGCTGTTGCAGAAGCCCGACATCCTGCTCCTGGACGAACCCACCAACCATCTAGACGCCGAGACCATCGCCTGGCTTGAGCATCATCTGCAGCAGTATCAGGGCACCATCATCGCCGTGACCCATGACCGCTATTTCCTGGACAACGTCGCGGGCTGGATTCTGGAGCTGGACCGGGGCGTGGGCATTCCGTGGAAGGGTAACTATTCTTCCTGGCTGGAACAGAAGCAGAATCGCCTGGCCCAGGAGGAAAAGGAGGAGAGCGCTCGCCAGCGTACCCTGAAGCACGAGCTGGAATGGATCAACATGTCGCCCAAGGGCCGCCATGCCAAGGCCAAGGCCAGAATCTCGTCCTACGAGAACCTGCTCAACCAGGAGACCAAGGACAAGATCAAGACCCTGGAGCTGTTCATCCCTTCAGGTCCCCGCCTTGGGGATGTGGTCATCGAAGCCAGCCACGTGAAGAAGGCCTTTGAGGACAAGCTGCTCATCGAGGACATGAATTTTGCCCTGCCTCCGGGTGGAATCGTCGGCGTCATCGGACCCAACGGCGCGGGCAAGACCACTCTTTTTCGCATGATCACAGGGCAGGAGCAGCCCGATGGCGGGGAGATCCGTCTCGGTCAGACCGTGAAACTGGCCCATGTGGACCAGGATCGCGGCGTGCTTGATCCCAAGAAATCAGTCTGGGAGATGGTCTCCGGCGGGTACGACACGATCAATCTGGGCGGCCGTGAGATCAACTCCCGCGCCTACGTCAGCAAGTTCAACTTCGCGGGGCCTGACCAGCAGAAAACCGTGGGCATGCTGTCCGGCGGCGAGCGCAATCGCCTGCATCTGGCGCTCATGCTCAAAAAGGAGGCCAACGTACTCCTTCTTGACGAGCCGACCAACGACTTGGACGTGAACACCATGCGCGCTCTGGAAGAGGCGCTTGAAAACTTCGCCGGATGCGCCGTGGTCATCTCCCATGACCGCTGGTTCCTGGACCGCATCGCGACCCACATCCTGGCCTTCGAGGGCGACAGCCAGGTGGTCTGGTTCGAGGGCAACTATTCGGAGTACGAAAAGGATTTGAAGCGCCGCACAGGAAACACCCTGACGGTGCCGCGCCGCATCCGTTACCGTCAGTTGACCCGCTAGGCCCAATGCGAATGAACCCGGCCCGGATTAATCCGGCCCGGGTTCTTTTCAATCGCGGTCCGTGGTGGTACTTATGTCGTTAGGTGACGGCATACTTAATTTTGTCCTTGAGGAGAACATGATGAATACAAAAGGTCTTGCCTGCAAAGTACTTGTGCCTGCTTATGGGATCATCGTGGCCGGCAGCATTCTCGAAAATCTGCTCCTTGGCACGGAATGGTTTCTGCTCGGGTCGGTGATCGGGCTCCTGTGGCTGGCGGCGGGAGTGGCCGGTCTGGCGCTGGCCGTGCGTGAGCTCAGGAAGGGCGAGGGTTACATGCTGGTCGAGTCCGGCCCCTTCGCCTGGAGCCGCAACCCGATCCTGGCTGCGAACCTGCTCGGCATCATGCCTGGGTTGTGCCTGATCCTGAATACCAATTTGGGGATTCTGGGCATTGCCGTCGCAACTTTCCTCTTTTTCAAGAATGTCGGGGCCGAAGAGGTGGAGCTTGAAGACCAGTTCGGCGAAACCTATCAGGCGTACCGTGAGCGAGTCAGCCGTCTGATTCCCCTCCCGTCCTGCCCCAGAAACTGATTCCCGCGTGATCACGGCAGCCTCCGGGCTGCCGTTTTTTTTACAAAAAAAAGCGCCCGCATGGGGCGCTTCGAAAGCTTCGTGTCCGTCTCTTCTCAGCGGGAAAGAACCTGCTGCATCGTGCCTATCTTCTGAATCTGTTTTCCATACTCCCTGATTTCCCGCAGGTCGTAGCTGTTGTCCTGAATGGCGGCCACTACATGGGCGTTGGCTTTTTGCAGGGTGGCCATGGCCTCGTGAATCCGCGCGCCCATGGCCTCGGCGCGGGCAATCGCCTTTTGCGCCAGCACGAACGCCTTCACCGCCTTGTTCCGCTTGTCGAGCGTTTCCCTGTCTCCGGCGTCGATGATGGCCGCGGACAGGGTTTTCAGTTCCTTGGCCGTGTCGGCGTATGCCTTCAAATGGCTGGTGGAGGACTCGTCCAGGGAGAAATCGGCCAGAAGCCTGCCCGAAAGAATGGTCAGGGCATCGGCAAAGGCCAGCACCACGCCTTGAATGGTCTCGGATTTCTTGCGCGCCGTCCAGCGGGCATCAAGGCCCAGAGCCACGTTTTGCACTGCCTCTTCCTGGGCGAGGGTCAGATCCGGCCCCAGTGTCTCGGTGATGTTGTCCAGAAAAACCCGTGCGGACTTTCGCACCATTCCGGTACGATCATCGGCTGCAAGGCGCATGAGCAGGTCGCCGTACATGCGCAGTGATTTGCATGCGGCAACGCGCATGGCTGTCGTATCGGCCAGGGCCGGTTCGTCGTAGGTGCGGCTTTCGGCATTTTTGGAGTTGTCGAGAATCATGAGCAGCGAGTTCATTTCGATGATTTCGTCGCGCATGGAAAGGAACTCGGATTCGCTCATGCGTCCGACCCTTTCCGTGGCCAGGCCGAAGTTTTCCAGGGCGTTGCGCTGCAAGGTGTTGGTGGCGCAACCGGACAGGAACGCGCAAAAGAAGGCGCAGGCAATCAGTATATGTTTCATGTTGAGATCCTTCGAGTGATGTATCGCTGTCTTGAAAAGCACAATGTGCTTTATAGATGTGAGCACGAACAACAGCGCTCTGATAATACATGCTGTATATTTTTTTATCAAGAAATTCAGCAAAAGATCTTCTGTCATACATTTTTAAGGTTTTTGGGAAGGGCATGAATTTTATTGTGCTGGTATCGGCAAGGCGTCAATTTTTGCTGAAAGCGTATGTATTGAGGCTGACTGCTCATTACATGGAGAATCGCGAGCTTCGTATTACAACGTGCGACAGCGTGTCTCTGAAATATGATTTTGCGTCGCGACCTTGCTTGAAAAGATGTCACTGCAAAAAGTCGTCATCCCCTTGATGAAGGGGGTCCATGCCTTTTTAACTATCTGAAAAGAATGGATTTCGCGCTATTGCCCGACATGGCCCGACTTCGCGGGAATGACACTCGGGTTCTTTTGTGTTTTTTTTGCAGTGTCGTCTGAAAAGACAAAAAACGGTCATGTTTCAATGGTGAATTGAACCCGCTCGGACGCGAAGCGTGTTTCGCAGAATTCGATGGGCCAGTCTCTGGGGTCGACGTTGATGCTCTCCGTCACGAGCACCGGGCGGGTTTTTGACTGATGCAGGATGCGTGCTTCACGGGCGGTGGGCAGACGGCTCGATATGTGCGTGCTTTTGCGCCGGTAATCCATGACTCCGTAATGGCGCAGCGCCTGGGTCACGGAGCCGGTGGCGCGGAAATGTTCGTCAAGGCCCGGAAAGCGGCTCTGGGGAAAGTGGGCGCTGGCCAGACAGATACGCACGGAGTCCGCCTCGCCAAGGGTTTCAAGCACGATGACCGGTTCGCCCTTGTCCATTTCAAGCGCCCGGGCCACTTCGGTCGTGGCGGGAATGATGCCCGACGAGATGAGCTCCCCGCGCGGCTTTCGTTCCTGGCGCAGCAGGTTCTCATGAAAGCGGGTCCGCACTCCCACGGCATAGTCTATGATCTGCTCGCGCACGAAGCTGCCGCTGCCCTGTTCCGTGCGGATGAGATCCTTTTCCGCCAGCAGAGTCAGCGCACGGCGCACGGTGTGCCGATTGACCTTGAAGCGGTCGGCGAGCTCCTGCTCCGTGGGTAATTTGCTGCCGGGCGGCATTTCCCTCTCCTTGATCCTGAACTCCAGCCAATCCTGAATCTGCCGCCACAGGGCCACTCCACTTCCGCGCTGTAACTCCATCGCCGTCTCCTTGAATGCAAATTGTCACAGAATGCTGAGAATTGAGTCTCAGCAAAAAGACATAGATATCTAGACAAATTTTCATATTGTGGAGTTTCATTGATGTCAACCGAACAGACACAGCGGCAGGAATGGATGGCCGCCCTGGCCTTGGCCGATGAAGGCCGGCTGCGGGACGCCTGGGACAGCATGGCCGCACGGCCGGAATACCGGATCGTGCGAGGGCCCGAAACCGGACTGGTCATGGTCAGGGCCCGGTCGGGAAACGTGGGGGAGCGCTTCAATCTGGGTGAAATGACCGTGACCCGGTGCAGCGTCGGCCTTGCAGGCGGGATCATGGGTCATGCCTTCATCGGCGGTATCAAACCCGAACACGCCTGTCTGGCGGCTGTTTTCGATGCCCTCATGCAACTTCCGGAACGGCGCGAAGATCTGCGCCGGGGATTGATCGAGCCGTTGCAGCGCGAACGGCGGGAGCACCTGGCCCGGCGGCACGATGAAGTGAGTCCGAGCAGGGTGGATTTTTTCACACTGGTGCGGGGGGAGGACTGATGCTGCAACCCATCCCCGCGGGCTTCACCCGCCCCGTATTCGAAAGTCAGGGAACGTTCCGCGTCATCCTCGAAGCCATGTCCCGGCCGGGCACCCTCGTTCCATTGCCGGTTCAGGCCGAAGGTCCGGTGGGCTGGAGCGGGAGCATGACCTCGGTGGTCCTGACCCTGTGCGACATGGAAACCCCGGTCTGGCTGGACGCCGCATGCAACACCGAGGAGGCCCTGCGTTTCCTGCGCTTTCATTGCGGATGCCCCCTGACCGATACCCCGGCCAAGGCCTCCTTCGCCGTGCTCGCACAGCCTGGGCGCATGCCTTCCTTGGAGACATTTTCTCTTGGCAGCGTGGAATATCCCGAAAAATCGACCACCGTGCTGCTGACCTCGGATTTCTCAAACGACGTCGGGGAAGCCGCGCGGATCAGCGGGCCCGGCGTGGATGGGGAAGGGCGCATTCCTCTGTCCTGGCTCCCTGCGGGCTTCACACGAATGTGGCGTGACAACAGCCGCCTCTTTCCCCGAGGCGTAGATCTTATCCTGGTCGGCAAGGATCAGGTCGTGGGCTTGCCGAGAACCCTGAAACTGGAGGCCGGGCCATGTATGTAGCTGTCAAGGGCGGTGAGAAAGCCATTGCCGAGGCGCACCGGCTGCTGGCCCGGGAGCGGCGGGGCCAGGAGTCCGTTCCGGAACTTTCCCTGGACCAGATCCGCGAGCAGCTGTCGCTGTCCGTGGATCGGGTCATGAGCGAAGGCTCCCTCTACGATCCCATCCTTGCGTCCCTGGCCGTCAAACAGGCGAGGGGCGACCTGATGGAGGCCATTTTTCTGCTGCGCGCCTACCGCACGACCCTGCCGCGATTCGGATACTCCCAGCCCGTCGACACCTCGCGAATGCATGTCCGCCGCCGCATCTCCGCCACATTCAAGGATGTCCCGGGGGGACAGGTCCTGGGACCGACCTTCGACTATACCCACCGCCTGCTTGATTGGGAGCTGGCCGGAAACTGTTTGCGGAAAAATCGCTTCGCGCCCGAACCGGCATCCGAAACGGCGCGCGATGCGACGCCGGAGACAACGACTCAAATGAAGTCTGGTGCAACGGCCGGCACGATGCCTTCAGAAATTTCAGACGAATTGATGGGTGCAACGCCTGAAGCCATGCCGCGAGTGCTCGAAGTGCTGGGCCGCGAAGGCATCATCGAATCCGAAGGCAGGGGGGACGATCCGGAACCGGACGACCTGACCCGTGAGCCCCTGACCCTGCCCGCCGGGCGCTCCATGCGCCTTCAAAATCTGGCCCGTGCCGACGAGGGCTTTCTTCTGGCCATGGGCTATTCGACCCAGCGCGGCTTCGGCAATTCCCATCCCTTCGTGGGCGAGATCCGCATGGGTGAGCTGGAAGTCGAGTTCGTACCCGAGGAGCTGGGCTTCGCCGTGACCATCGGCGAGATGACCATGACCGAATGCGAGACGGTGAACCAGTTCATCGGCTCCGGCGACGCGCGTTTCACCCGTGGCTACGGCCTGACCTTCGGACAGGGGGAACGCAAGGCCATGAGCATGGCCCTGGTAGACAGATCGCTGCGCGCCGAAGAGCTTGGCGAGGAGGTGCGCGGTCCGGCCCAGGACGAGGAGTTTGTCCTGTATCACAGCGACAACGTCGAGGCCTCGGGCTTTGTGCAGCACCTGAAGCTTCCGCATTACGTCGATTTTCAGTCCGAGCTGGCCCTGGTGCGCGGGCTCAGGCAGGACGCCGCAAACGACAAGGAGGACGGTCATGAACGCTGAATCCGTGCCCGGTTACAACTACGCTTATCTGGACGAGCAGACCAAGGGCATGATCCGCCGGGCCATCCTCAAGGCCGTGGCCATCCCCGGCTATCAGGTCCCGTTCGGCAGCCGCGAGATGCCGTTGCCCTATGGCTGGGGCACGGGCGGCATCCAGATCACCGCCGCCATCATCGGCCCGGACGACGTCCTCAAAGTCATCGACCAGGGCGCCGACGATACGACCAACGCCGTCTCCATCCGCTCGTTTTTTGCCAGAACGGCCCAGGTGACCACGACCACGGCCACCGAAGAGGCCACGGTCATCCAGACCCGCCATCGCATCCCCGAAGCCGCGCTGCGCGAGGGGCAGATTCTCGTCTACCAGGTGCCCATCCCCGAACCCCTGCGTTTCATGGAGCCGAGCGAATCCGAGACCCGGACCATGCACGCCCTGGAGGAATACGGGGTCATGCACGTAAGGCTCTACGAGGACATCGCCGAGCACGGCCGCATCGCGACCAGCTACAACTATCCCGTCAAGGTCGAGGACCGCTACATCATGTGCCCGTCTCCCATTCCCAAATTCGACAACCCCAAGATGGACGATTGCCCGGCCCTGCAACTTTTCGGCGCGGGCCGCGAAAAACGCATCTACGCCATTCCGCCCCACACCAGAGTCAAGAGCCTGGACTTCGAGGATCATCCCTTCGAAATCCAGAAATGGGACGAGGCGTGCGCCATCTGCGGCTGCGGCAGCAGTTTTCTCGATGAAATCATCATCGACGACCAGGGCGGACGCATGTTCGTCTGTTCCGATTCGGACTTCTGTGCGCGGCGCGTGCAAGAGCGGGAGGGCAACTGATGGAGAATGAACTGCTTCGCGTCACGGGCCTGACCCGCTACTACGGAAACCGCGTCGGATGCCGTGACGTGAACTTCACGCTGTGGCCGGGCGAAGTGCTGGCCATTGTCGGCGAATCGGGGTCTGGCAAGTCCACGCTCCTGAGTCTCCTGTCCGGGCGGCTCATGCCCACGGCCGGCGAGGTGGCCTACCGGGACCGCGACGGGCTCTGGCTGTCCCTGGCCGAACTCGGCGAGGCCGACCGCCGCCGCCTGCAGCGCACCGATCTTGGAGTGGTGCACCAGAACCCCCGCGACGGTCTGCGCATGCGAGTCAGCGCCGGAGGGAACATCGGCGAGCGTCTCATGGCGCTCGGGCAACGTCATTATGGCCGGATTCGCGGGGCGGGCCTTGACTGGATGGAGCGGGTCGAACTGGACCCGGAGCGTATCGACGAGCATCCGTCGGCCTTTTCCGGCGGCATGCAGCAGCGCCTTCAGATCGCCCGCAACCTGGTCACGGGCCCGCGTCTGATCTTCATGGACGAACCCACCAGCGGCCTCGACGTCTCGGTCCAGGCCAGGCTTCTGGATCTCCTGCGCGAGTTGGTCTCCTCCCTGGGCCTGGCCGTGGTGCTGGTCACCCATGATCTGGCCGTGGCCCGCATCCTGGCCCACCGCATGATGGTCATGCGCGGCGGCGAGGTCGTCGAGACGGGCCTGTCCGATCAGGTCCTCGACGATCCGTGTCACCCCTATACCCAGCTTCTGGTCTCCTCCATCCTGCAAGCTTGAGGCATTCATGAACATTCCCATGATTTCCATACGATCCCTGGCCAAGACCTTCGTGCTGCACACCCAGGGCGGCACGTGCATCCGCGCTTTCGATGGCGTGGATCTCGATGTCGCGGCCGGGGAGTGCATCGCCCTGCACGGCCCCTCCGGCTCGGGCAAGTCGAGCCTTTTGCGCTCCATCTACGCGAACTACCGCCCAAGCGCGGGCAGCGTCGTCATCAGCCATGACGGGGACGGCGTGGACATGACCTCCGCCCAGCCCCGCACCATCCTCGACGTGCGCCGCCGCAGCCTCGGCTATGTCAGCCAGTTCCTGCGCGTCATCCCGCGTGTCTCCTCCCTCGATCTGGTGGCCGAGCGGCTCACCGCCATGGGCGTTGACCTCCGGGAGGCCAGGGAGCGGGCCGGAGAGCTTCTGGCCCGGCTGAACATTCCCGAGCGCCTGTGGTCCCTGGCTCCGGCCACCTTTTCCGGAGGCGAGCAGCAGCGCGTCAATATAGCGCGCGGCTTCATCCGCGACTATCCCATCCTGCTCCTCGACGAGCCAACGGCCTCACTGGACGGGAACAATCGCAACACCGTCGTGGACATGATCCTCGAAGCCAAGGCGCGCGGCGCGGCTATCGTGGGCATTTTTCATGATGACGACGTGCGCGAGCGGGTCGCGGACCGCTGCCTGCTGCTGAACAGACCGGAGTGACCCATGCATGAGCTGATTCTTGCCAACGCCCGTATCGTTCTGGCCGACGAGGTCATCCTGGGCAGCCTGTCCGTGCGCGACGGGCTGATCCACGACATTGCGCCGGGCGCGACCACGACGCCTGCCGCCGTCGATTTCGCGGGCGACCTGCTCATTCCCGGGCTGGTCGAGCTGCATACCGACAACCTCGAAAAGCAGCTCCTGCCCCGGCCCGGCGTGCTCTGGCCCTCGGCTCGGGCCGCTCTGCTGGCCCATGACGCGCAGCTTGTGGCCGCGGGCATCACCACGGTTCTCGACGCTTTGTCCTGCGGACAGTATTATGAAAAAAGCGACCGCCGGACCATGCTCGACCTGACTCTGACCGCCCTGCAAGAGCTGCGGCCCACGGGACACCTGAGGGCCGACCATTTCCTGCACGTGCGCTGCGAAATTTCGGACCCCGAGATGCCGCGCCTCTTTGAACCTTTTCGGGACATGGACGACGTGCATCTGGTCTCGCTCATGGATCACACCCCGGGCCAGCGCCAGTTCGTCGACATCGACGCCTATCGCACCTATTACAGCAAGGACAGGCAGTGGACGGACCAGGAGTTCGCGGTCGAGATGGCCCGCATGCAGGGCGTGCAGGCCCGCTTCGCCGGAGCGCATGCCGAGGACATCCTGGGCTGGTGCCGGAGCAAGGGCGTGCCCGTGGCCAGCCACGATGACGCCACGGCCGAGCACGTTGACTGGGCCCACGGACACGGCATCGCCATCAGCGAGTTTCCGACGACCATGGATGCCGCGCGCCGCGCCTGCGAGCTGGGCCTTCTGACCCTCATGGGCTCGCCCAACGTGGTCCGAAACGGCTCCCATTCGGGCAACGTCTCCGTGCGCGACGTGGCCGCCGCCGGCCTGCTCGGCGGCCTGTCCTCGGATTACGTCCCGGCGAGCCTTCTGCACGCGGCCTGGATTCTGCATTCCGAAGTGGGCCTGCCCCTGCATGAATCCATGGCCCTGGTCACGGCCAACCCCGCCCGAGCCCTGGGCCTCACCGACCGGGGCCGCATCGAACCGGGCCTCAGGGCCGATCTCGTCCGCGTCCACATCGACCGCGACCTGCCCATCATACGCAGGGTCTGGCGCGATGGGGAACGCGTGTATTAATGATGGGGCATCGCGCCGGAAGAAGGGCGATCATGCAGGACCGAAGAAGGGCGGTCACGCAGGATCGAAAGAAGGGCGGTCACGCAGGATCGAAAGAAGGGCGGTCACGCAGGATCGAAAGAAGGGCGGTCACGCAGGACCGCCCCTACGTGTCGCGACCATGACGCGATGTTTGATTTCGTGATGACGCATCGTAGGGGCAGACCTACGTGTCTGCCCAACCGCCGCCACAAACCCGGTGTCCGGCCAGACGCCCAAACCGGCCCAAAAACGGTGCCGCGACAATGACGCGATGTTTGATTTTATCACGACGCATCGTAGGGGCAGACCTACGTGTCTGCCCAACCGCCGCCACAAACGCGGTGTACGGCCAGACGCCCACACCAGGCCGTATACGGTGCCGCAACAAAGACGCGATGTATGGTATGATTTCACCACGAAGCATCGTAGGGGCAGACCTACGTGTCTGCCCAACCGCGGTGTCCGGCCGGAGGACCACGCAGGACCGAAGAAGGGCGGTCACGCAGGACCGCCCCTACCGCCACAAACGCGGTGTACGGCCAGACACCCACACCGGCCCGAAAACGATGTCGCGACAATGACGCGATGTATGATGTGGTGAAACATCGTAGGGGCGAAAAATTTTTCGCCCTCCCCCAACGCCCCAAAAAGGATTTTTATGCCAAGACTGACTTACATCATGGGCCCGTCGGGCTGCGGAAAGGATTCTCTCATGGCCGAGGCGCGTTTGCGTCTTCCCGCCGAAGCACCCGTGGTCTTCGCGCACCGCTACATAACCCGTCCGGCCGATGCGGGCGGGGAAAACCATGTCGCCCTGAATCGGGCCGAATTCCAGCTTCGCCGGACCCGCGGCCTTTTCGCCCTGCACTGGGACAGCCACGGTTTCTCCTACGGCATCGGCCGTGAGATCGACATCTGGATGGAGGCGGGACTCAGCGTGGTCGTGAACGGCTCGCGCGCGGCATTGCCAAGCGCCCTTGGCGCGTATCCGGCATTGTTGCCCGTGCTGGTGGAGGTGACCGAAGAGGTTCTGCGCGAGCGGTTGAACGCACGTGGCCGGGAAAACGCGGCCGAGATGGAGAAAAGGCTGGCACGGGCGCGCATGGCCGTGACGGAAACACCCGCCCTGGTACGCTTCGACAACTCCGGCCCCTTGGCAGATCGAGGCCAGGTCCTGGCCAGCCTGATTCTTGAAATCGCCCTCGACGGCACGGACTCATGACCATGCTTTCCCCGGAACCGAGCATCCACCCAACGGCCGCCATCGTCGACAGCACCCTCGGTGCCTGGACCGAGATCGGCGCGCAGACCGAGATCATTTCCTCCACGATAGGCGAATATTCCTACCTGTGCGACCGCTGCCACGTCATGTACACGCGCATCGGCAAATTCTGCTCCATCGCCAATCACGCCCGCCTGAATCCGAGCAACCATCCCACCTCGCGGGCCAGCCAGCACCATTTCACCTACCGCAGCGCCAAATTCGGCATGGGGCCTGATGATGACGGGATTTTCGCCTGGCGCCAGGAGCACTCCGTGTCGCTCGGACATGACGTCTGGATCGGGCACGGAGCCCTGGTCATGCCCGGTGTGACCGTGGGCACGGGCGCGGTGGTGGCCTCGGGCGCGGTGGTCACCAAGGACGTGCCGGACTACGCCATTGTCGCCGGAGTCCCGGCCAAACCCATCAAGTACCGCTTCTCCCCCGAAATCCGGGAAAAACTGACGGCCCTGGCCTGGTGGGACTGGGAGCACGAGCGCCTGGCGGCGGCCCTGAAGGATTTTCGGGAATTGGCAGTGGAGGCTTTTGTGGAGAAGTACGGATGATGGTGCGACTGGCGCGGAGTCTATAATGTTCTGTAGACATCGCGCCGATGTCCGACCTTCACGATCATGACTACGAGTTCCTGATCCCTGATTTCATAGATGATTCGATATGTTCCCTGTCTGACCCGGAATCGCTCCTGGCCGGACAGTTTTTCGCTGCCGTTTGGCCTGGGATCATCTGCGAGTCCTTCAATGCGCTTCAAGACACTCTGCACGTCTCGTTTTGGGAGTTGGCGCAAATCCTTGGCTACGGACGCCTTGAAGCTCAGCCTATATCTTCCCATGGGCCTTGAGGTCGTTCAACAGTTCTTCGTAACTCATGACCGGCTCCGCCAGACGATGTTCGAAGGCCGCCAGGTCCTCCTGGTCTTCGGCCAGTGCAACCCGGACAGCATCGTTGACAAGGTCGGAAAGCGAGCGGTTGGAGTGCACGGCTTTCAGGCGCAGGGCCGCATGCAGCTGTGGGTCGAAATAAATCGTGGATCGCTTTGTCGTTTCGGGCATGATGATCACCTCGTTTTGTCATCATGTAGTCATGACGTCTTGATGTCAACATTCGGCCGTTTATGTAATCATGCCTCAGAGCGGACCTGCCCCCTCGGAAAATCAGTGTCAGCCCTGCAACTGGAGCGGAAACCGTCGGAAAATGCCAAAGGGTTCTTCCCGGCACGTCTGGCGGAACACGCAGATGTCCCGCACCGGAACGGGCTTGCGGAGTACGGGGGCGAGCAGGGGGGCGAGTCCGGCGCGGATGCGTTCCAGTTCTACGGGATCGTGGATGCTGCCGGTCAGGGTCAGGTGAAAGCGCATTTCTTCCAGTACGTAGGGGTATCCCCAGAGACTCAGCAGGCGCTCCTGGTTCGGGGTCAGGCCCTTGGCCCGGCGACGGGCCAGTTCCTCGGGGCCGGCAGGGCGGCGCAAGGGGTCGGGGACCGTGACGCAGATGCGGGCCAGATCTTCCAGTTCCGGACATGGGGCGGTCAGGGTCAGGGCGAGAAATGAACCAAGGTCGGCAAGCTCAAGCCCCGGCAGGTCGAACGCTCGCATTCGTGCGGCGATGTGCTCCACGTTTTCCAGCAATGGGGTTTCATCATCGTGTCCGGCCAGAAAGAAGGGTGGCTTCAGCGTGGCATGCAGCCCGTAGTGCCTCGGCGCTGCGGTCAGTTCCCGGAATCTTTCGGACGCGATGCCCGGCAGGCGCGGCTGCGCGAGTTCCGCTTTTGCGCCTGCGTGGCGACCGAGTATTTCGGAGCCGATCCTTTCCAGCGCGCTGTCCGCTTCGGGGGCAAAATATATGGCGTAGCGGGCTTCAGACACAAATCCATCCTTCTGTCACTGCAAGTTTCGGCGAAACGACAAGGAAAAACCTCCCGGTGAGAGGGGTCCAGGGGACAAGTCCCCTGGCCGCCGGAGGCATGCCTTCAATCCTAAATCACTTGCCTGCCTTCCCGCCACACTGCAACAACCACGGGCACGTCGTCCACCATGCGAACACGCAAAAGGTCCGCGCGTTTGCCGGGCAGCAGTTCGCCCCGGTCGGTGAGCCCCAGGGCCCGGGCCGGATTGGCGGTGACGGTGGCCAGGGCCTCGTGCAGGGGCATGCCCAGCCGCTGCGCCATGACGAATGGCGCCTGCAGCAGGCTGGCGGGCATGTAGTCGGAGGAGAGGATGTCCACCAGGCCCTCGGCGGCAAGGTCCAGGGCCGAAACGTTGCCCGAATGCGATTCGCCGCGCACTATGTTGGGAGCGCCAAGGACAGTGGCGAGGCCCAGTTCGCGCGCCCTGGACGCGGCTTCGCGGGTGGTGGGAAATTCGGCGATGCCCATGCCCAGTCGCGCCGTCTCCTCGACGTGTCCGGCCGTGGTGTCGTCGTGGCTGGCCAATGGCAGGTTCCGCTCCGCGCAGAGGTTCAAAATGATGGCCCGGTTGGGCTCGGCGTGGCTTTTCTGCACGGCGCGCAGGCGCTCGATCTCTGCCAGAAGCTCCTCGTCGGTCCATTTTTTGTCGGCGTGAAAGGACCGGTACTTCTCCAGGTCGCTCCATTGCCGCTGGCCCGGGGTGTGATCCATGATGGACACCAGGTGCAGGAGCTTGTGGTCCATGACTGACGTGAACATCTCCACCACGGCCCGGTCGGCCAGTTCACAGCGGATGTGCAGCAGATGCTCGGCGCGCAGCAGATCGTTGTCCATGGCCTGGGCCAGTGCTTCAAGGGTGGCGGTGAAGATTTCGCGGCGCATGCGCTTGGCGCTGAATTCGCCCGCGCTGACCGCATCGAGGACAGTTGTGATCCCGGCCCCGACCATGTGCGTGTCATGGGCCAGGATGGCGGAGAGGCTGGTCGGCCAGCGCACACCGGAGCGGGGCAGGAAATGTTTTTCGATGTTGTCGGTGTGGATCTCGACCAGACCGGGCAGGAGGTAGTCGCCCTTGAAATCCAGCGCCCCGGGGATGGATGTCGGCGCATCGACATCCCTGATGCGTCCGTTTTCGGCGGTGAGTGATCCGTGGACGACACCGTCCGGCATGACCAGACGGGCATTGGTGCAGCAAAGGAGGTGCATGGATTGATCCGGTTCAGACAAAGAGTTTGCGCAGACGTTGTGAAACGAGGTCGATGGCGGTCACGGAGATGATGATAAGGATCATGATGGCGCAGGTCTGGGCGAAGTAGAAACCTCGGATCATCTCCCAGAGCACGACGCCGATTCCGCCCGCGCCGACTATGCCGAGCACCGTGGCGGAGCGCACATTGGATTCGAAGCGATACAGCGAATAGGAGATCCACAGCGGGAGCACTTGCGGGATGACTCCGAAAATGACTTCCTCGATCACGGTCGCGCCCGTCGAGCGGATGCCTTCCACGGGCTGGGGGTCGATGGACTCGACGGCCTCGGAAAAGAGCTTGGCCAGAACGCCCGTGGTGTGAACCCAGAGCGCAAGGACGCCGGCAAAGGGTCCAAGGCCCACGGAGACCACGAAGAGCATGGCGAAGACCACTTCGTTGATGGCCCTGCATGCGTCCATGACGCGGCGCACGGGCTGGTAGACCCACCAGGGGGCGATGTTTTCGGAACTGAGTATTCCGAAAGGCACCGCGCAGACCACGGCCAGAAACGTGCCCCAGACCGCAAGGTGAAAGGTCACGACGATTTCTTCCAGGTAGAGCCGCCAGTCGGAAAAATTCGGCGGGAAAAAGTCTCCGGCCAGGGTGGCCATGTTCCCGGAGTCCCTGATCAGGGCCATGGGGCGCATGTCCGCGCCTTCCCAGGACCAGGCGAGGATGGCCACGACAATGGCCCAGCCCGTAAGCTTTGACAGGGATGATTGCACGCTGCGGGGCGGGCGGGAGTCGACGAGAATCGTGTTCTGAGCGGTCATGAATGCATCCTTGAATGCGGCCGGTCAGATATGGCCGGCCGCATGCGTTGGAGTAAGATGTCTAGATCCTGGTTTTGATGGCTTCAAGCTTGGCGTCTATTTCAGCGAGGGTCTTGGTCTTTTCCTCGGCGGACATGGTCGTGTCGCCTTCAACCTTGACGCGCTTCTTGAAGAGTTCGAGCTGGCGGATGGGCAGGAGCTGGTCGTCGTTTGACTCCTTGAAAGGGGCCCAGCCCAGGGCCTTCAGGACGGCGACTTCGCTTTCCTTGCCGGTGGTGCCGTAGGTCATGAGGAAATTCTTGAGCTTGGCCTTGGTGTCTTCGGGCAGGTCCTTGCGCCAGACCAGCGGATCGCTGGGGATGAGCGGGGAGGTCCACACGACCTTGATCAGGCCGCGCTTGTCAGGGTGGGTCACGTTCAGGCGAGCCAGGTTCTCGCTGTTGTTGGTGGCCACATCAACCTGCTTGTTGGCCACGCTCAGGGCGTTGGTTTCGTGATTGGCGCTGACCACGTTCTTGAAGATCTTCTTGGCGTCGACCTTGTTCACGGCGAACACGTAGTAGCTGGGCACGAGGAATCCGGAAGTGGAGTTGGGATCGCCGTTGCCGAAAGAGAGGCCCGCGGCGTTCTTGAGCACGTCTTCCAGGGAGTTCAGCGGGGAATCCTTGTGTACGATGAGGTGCGAATAATAACCGGCCTCGCCGTCCGCGGGAACGGTCTGGGCGAAGATCTCGCCATCGGCGCGATCCACGGCTTCCATGGCGCTCTTGTTTCCGTACCAGGCAACCTGGACCTTGTTGAAGCGCATGCCCTCGATGATTCCGGCGTAGTCCGAGGCGAAGAACGCGTTGATCTTGAGTCCGGTGGCTTTTTCCATGTCGGCCAGGAAAGGATTCCAGATGGTCTTGAGGTTCATGGACGCTTCGGTGGAGATAATGCCGAAGTTGATTTCCTTCATTTCCGCGGAAACGCTCTGGACGCTGAAAAGCGCCAGAAGAGTGAACAGGCCACATAATTTGCGAAACATTCTGTACTCCTTTGAATTGTGGATGGTCGTTAACAGGCCGCCTCAAAACAGCGATCTGCTGGGTCAGCCAAAAAGCCGGACCGCTTGTCCATGCGCAATGCACTGCGTGTCCTGGCTTTTTTCGCTTCCTTGCATCTCATCATTTTTGAACGCCCTGCAAATTGTGATTTTTCAACAGTCCGTCATGCCGCGGCAGGCGCCGGGGCGGGTCTGTTCAGGCTGTTTTTCGGCTGCTGGCGCATGGCGTTGTCCACGGCGGGGGAAAAAAGCTCCTCGGTTTGCGATCCGTAGATTTCCTGCAGGAAGGACGGGGTCAGGGAGGTGCTCGGACCGTCGTAGACGACGCGGCCATGGCGCAGGGCAATGGTTCGCGGGCAGTAGCGGATGGCGTACTCGACCTGGTGCAGAGAGACGATGACGGTGATTTTGTCCTCGCGGTGGATCTGCGCCAGAATGTCCATGACCACCCGCGACGATTCGGGGTCAAGGGAGGCGATGGGTTCGTCGGCGAGCAGGACGCGCGCTTTTTGCGTCAGGGCGCGGGCGATGGCCACGCGCTGCTGCTGACCGCCGGACAGGGTCGAGGCCCGCTGCCAGGCCTTGTCGGCCATGCCGACCCGCGCCAGGGACTCCATGCCGAGGCGGCGCTCCGACGGAGGAAAGAGATTGGACACGGCCCGCCAGGTGGGAACCCGTCCCAGGGCGCCCATGAGCACGTTGGTCATCACCGACAGGCGGTCGACCAGGTTGAACTGCTGGAAGATGACGCCCACTTCGGCGCGGACCTTGCGGGCATTCTTGGAAAGTTTTCCGTCGCGCTGCATGATGCGGCTCAGGACCTCGATCTGTCCGCCGCTGTTCGGGTCACAGCACATGAGCCCCGATATGTGGCGCATGAGCGTTGATTTGCCCGAACCGGACGAACCGATGAGCGCGACCATTTCGCCGGACTCGATGGTGGCGTTGATGTCGCTAAGGCCCTTGGTGTTCTTGAAGGTCTTGGTCAGCTGCTTGATCTGGATCATGTCGTTCCCTCGTGTTTTGCAATCACTAGGAAACGACTGTTACGGCAATGCGTCCGGCGGATGACAATTGCGACGTGATATGTATAGACAAATTAGGCGGTTGTTGCGGGTCGGCAATAAAAAATGCCTGCCGTGCTGTCAGGTTTGGCAGGTAGTGGCGGGCATATTTTTATAATCAGTTGTACGTATTAAATGGCAAGGATCAATAATCGATATTGTTGACACCATCCGTAATGAAATCGTACGTACATCTTCCTTTTCGAGAATGGCCTGACATTCCGACATGTTCGGTACGAATTCCGTCTGTCGGGCACGCTTGGGCGTTTTCATGCAGATGAAATCTCATATTTTTTTACCGGGAGGTATCATGACGAAACGTTTCTTTCTGGCGGTTCTGATGGCTGGCATTCTGTCTTTCGGATTCGGCGGGGCGGGTTCAGCGCTGGCGGAAATGTCCCCCATGACCATCAAGCTGGCCCATGTGGTCAACGAGAAGGACGGTTTTCACATTGCCGCGACCAGGTTCAAGGAGATCGTCGAGGACCGTACCGGCGGCAAGGTCAGTGTTGAACTCTACCCCAACGCACAGCTCGGCGACGAGCGGACCTTGCTGGAAGGCATGCAGATCGGCTCCGTGGACATGGGCATCATCACCAATGGGCCCGTGGCGAACTTCGTCGAGGAGATCGCCGTGTTCGAGCTGCCTTTCCTCTTCGCTTCGCCTGAAGCGGCCTATTCGGTCCTGGACGGCGAGATCGGCAAGGAGATCCTGGCTTCCCTAGGCAGGGTGCAGCTTAAGGGCCTGGCCTTCGCCGAGCGGGGCTTCCGCAACCTGACCAACAACGTTCGTCCCGTCAGCACCCCCAAGGACATGGAAGGCCTGAAGATCCGCGTCATGGAAAATCCCGTGTACATCGACACCTTCCAGGCCCTTGGCGCCAACACCGTGCCCATGGCCTGGACCGAGGCCCTGACGGCCATGCAGCAGGGCACCATCGACGGTCAGGAAAATCCCATCAACGTCATCCATTCCTTCAAGCTCTACGAGCCCCAGAAGCACCTCTCCATGACCAGGCACACCTATGCTCCGGCCATCATCGTCATGTCTCTCAACCTGTGGAACGGTCTGCCGGCCGACGTGCAGGGTATTGTCGCCGCCGCCGCCCAGGAGGCTGCCGAATACGAGCGCGAGATGAACGCCAAGATGAGCGCGGAGCAGACCCAGGACCTGCGGGACAACGGCATGCAGATCGTTGAAAACCCGGACATTCCTGCCTTCCAGGCCAAGGTCGCCCCGGTCTACGAGAAATACGGCACCAAGTTCGGGACATACCTGCAGCGCATCCAGGAGCAGCTCAAGAAATGAACCGCCTGCGGTCCCTTCTGCTGCATGTCGAGAACGCAGTGAACGCGATCATGCAACGAGCGGCCTTTACGGCCCTCGTTGCCATGCTCGTGGTCATCAGCATGCAGATCGTCTTCCGGGTTTTCTTCCAGGCCCTGACCTGGTCCGAGGAGGTTTCCCGGTTCCTGCTGGTCTGGATTACGTTCATCGGGGCGTCCGTCGCCTACAAGCACGGGCGCCACATCGCCGTGACCTTTCTGGTGGATGCGTTGCCCCCGGCCCTTGGCCGACTCGTGCGCGCCGCCACCATTCTGGCCTCCATGACGTTTTTCGCGGTGGTGGCCTACACGGGCATGAAATACATGGGGTTGCAGAGCGCTCAATTGTCCGCGTCCCTGCGTATCTCCATGGGCTTGGTCTACGCCGTGATCCCGCTGTCGTCGGCGGTGATGTTCCTTTACGCGGTGGGGGACCTGCTTGAACTCCTGTCTCCCGGGGAAAAATCCTGATGGCAGCGCTTTTGTTCATCTCTTTTTTCGTCCTGCTGCTCCTCGGCGTGCCGGTGGCCCTGTCCATCGGCATGGCCTCCATGGCTGCCCTGGCCAAACAGGGGCTTCCGCTGATGCTCGTCACCCAGCGCATGTTCGCCGGAACCGACTCCTTCGCCCTGATCGCGGTGCCGTTCTTCATCCTGGCCGGCGATCTCATGGCCAGCGGGAAGGTCAGCAAGACTCTGGTGGATTTCGCCGATTCCATCTTCGGCTTTCTGAAAGGCGGGCTTTCGGTGGTTTCCGTCCTGGCGGCCATGTTCTTCGCCGCCATCTCGGGCTCCGGCGCGGCCACGACGGCAGCCGTCGGCGCGACCCTGGTGCCTGAACTCAAGCGCAAGGGGTACGCCGAGGACAGTGCAGCCAGTCTCATCGCCGCCAGCGGCACCATTGGCGTGGTCATCCCGCCCAGCGTGCCCATGATCATCTATGCGGTCATCGCCGACCAGTCCGTGGCCAAGCTATTCCTCAACGGCTTTCTGCCCGGAGTGCTCATGGGCGTAATGCTGATGATCATGGCCATCACGCAGGCCTACCGGCGCGATTACCCCAAGGGCGCGCCTTTTTCCCTGCGCACCATCTGGGCCGCGTTCCGCAAGGCCGTCTGGGGCCTCTTGACTCCGGTCATCATCCTGGGTGGCATCTTCAGCGGGTTCTTCACGCCCAGCGAATCCGCGGTCATCGCCGTGAACTACGCCCTGTTCGTGTCCCTGTTCATCTATCGGGACATCAATCTGAAGCAGCTCTACGAGATCATGGTGCGCTGCGTGATCACCACTTCGGTGATCATGTTCGTCATTGCCACTTCGGCGGTCCTGAGCTGGATTCTTGCCAACCAGAACATTCCCACCATGGTTGCCAAGGCAGTCCTGTCGTTGTCCTCGGACCCCTACGTCATCATGCTGCTCATCACCGGAGTCATCCTGCTGACCGGTTTCTTCGTGGAGACCGCCAGCGCGTTGATCATCCTGACCCCCGTTTTTTTGCCCCTTGTCACCAGCATGGGTATCGACCTGATCCATTTCGGCCTGATCATCGTGGTCGGCCTGGCCATCGGCATGGTCACGCCGCCCGTGGCCATCAATCTCTACGTGGCCTCGTCCATCACGGGGTTGCCCATCGAACGCATTTCCAGAGCCATCCTTCCCTACCTCGCAGTCCTGCTCGGTGCGCTGGCCCTGGTCGTCTACCTGCCCATGATCGCCGCAGGCATGTAAGCGCCGGTCGTGACCGTCCCCTTTGCGCCGTAGCGGCACGCTGCTGCGGCGGAGGCGGCCGGTCATCCGGCCGCCTCCGCTGACGATGATCACAACCTTGCCGTTATTCTCACGTTTCAGCATTCAGGAAAATCGGGTCTTGACTTCGCGGTGGCCGACTTGCTCAAGTCCGGTCCGGTTCGTTTCGCTTGGGATAACTGCCGGAAGTTTTGAGGAATTGCCTTTCAAGTGATGACGCGGGCTTGGCAGTGGCCCGGGTGTGTGGTCCCGAATATGCGCCGGGATAATATTCTGAAATATTTCGGTGTATTACAAAGGTTGCCCGGGGCGGTACAATGCCTTATCATTATCCCGGCTTTGCTTGAGAGGGCCTTTTGTGAGGTTTGTTTATTTTATTTTTGATTCCGGGCGTAGTATGCCCATTTCATATATTTGTATCTCAGAGGTTTTTTTGTGTCTCACAAGCTCATACGAAAAGAAATTGCCCCGATTTATGATAGAATAGTCATAAATTTTTTGCAGAATCAGAACGGTTCTTTTTTTATTGTCACCAATGACGATATATTCATAAGAACAATGCGCGGAGCATTGCGTACCATGGGGCTGAATTACGATTCGCTCGCTATTGCACATGCGTCTGCTGATATCGGAAAGAAATGCCGAGAACTTCTGGATACCAGTTCGCAAGTGGTCATGTTCATCGAATCTAAAATTAATGGAAGATCCAATGTTTTTGATTTCAAGTCCTTGAAGGATGTTTTTCGGAACAGACTGAAAATTATTTGCATCACGCCTGAGGTTTCCGAAGAATATGTTTCATTCATCGCGGAAAACGATGTCGATTCAATCATCGTAAAGCCAATTTCAATAAATAATATAATTCAAAAAATTGCTTTTACGATAAAGCCTTCAAACATGTTCCACACTGAAGTCGAAAATATTAGGGAACTGATAGAGAAAGGGCAGTATGAAGAGGCTGATTCAAGGATAGACATGTTGCTTGAAGAGAAACCAGGCAGTTCCATTTGCATGGTTCTCAAGGGCGATATTGCCAGAAAGAATGGAAAATTCAAAGATGCTGAATTTTTTTATAAAGAGGCTGTCAAGGAATCACGACTCAACCTGAAGCCCTTGCAAAAACTTGCGGATCTTTATTTCGAAATCAACGATCCCAAAGAATATATCAGATACCTGCTGCTCATGGATAAGATATCTCCTTTGAATCACACGAGAAAAATCAACATTGGAGAGCAGTACAGCAAGGATGGCCAGGAAGATAAGGCCAGGAAATTTTATCAGGACGCAGTCAATATAGTTCGCTCACAGGCCAACGACATGCTTGCCTCAACGCTCATGGATATCGGCGTGAAACTCCGTGAAATCAATCCCGAGCAGAGTATCCAGTTCATGAACCAGGCGCTTGAAACCAAGGGCAGCGACATGACCCGCGAGGACCTGTGGATGGTCAATGAAATGGGCGTTTCGCTACGCAAGAAAGGTGATTGGAAGGGCGCGGTGCAGACCTACCAGCAGGCGCTGGGCGTGATTCCGAACGAGGGAGGTTTGCACTACAACATGGGCATGGCCTATGCCCAGGGAAAGGAGCATTACAAGGCCGTCTGCGAGTTTGAAAAAGCGATTTCGGCTTCTCCCGACCTGCTTCAGGAATCACCGCTCATCCCCTTCAATATCGGGATGGTCTATTTTCAGATGAACCGCCTTCAGGAAGTGGAGCGGTTCATGAAGGCTGCATTGAAATGTGACCCGAATTTCGAACGTGCCAAGACAATTCTTGAAAAAATCGGCTCCAAGCAGGCTTGATGCCTGACGATGCGTTCATTTTTCCAGCTCTTTCGTCACAGGGACTGCAAATACGCCCTGGCAATCCACAAGTCGCCGTCCTCCTCGGTCAGGCTCTCCAGACTGGATACGAGCCTGCCGAGATAGTGCCGCGAGTGGGCGTGGACATATTCGTCGCGGTCCATGTTCAACCGCTCGCTGAGCTGGGCGAAGATGCGCGCCTGTATTCTGTTAATGAGCATGGGGCCTCCAATCCGCGTTGATGTTCTTTCATCTTTCGTCCGACGTTCGCCCAAAATGCGTCGCGAGTCCGCCGGGCTTGTTCCCGCTGTGCGTTCCTGCCGTGCGCTTGAGGACCCGGAGCTTCAGCTCTTCGGTCCGCTTTTCCTCTTGTCTCAGCAAATCCCGCCTTCCAGGCAATTCTGTGTCTTGGCCAGATCCTGCACCTCGACCTGACTCAAGGGGCGGCCCGCGCCGGCGGCGCGCTGGCGGATGGTGTCGACCAGACTGCCGATGGAGTGCAGCGGTCCTTCAAGGCCCACCTGGCGGAGCATGGTCCTGACCGCTCCACGCCCGGCCTTGGCGCCCAGGGCCAGGATGCGGTTGGCTCCTGTCTGGGCCGGGTCGTAGGGTTCGAAGAGCGCCGGGTTTTTGAGGATGCCGTCCACGTGCAGGCCCGATTCGGCCGCGAAAATGTCATCGCCTGAAACCGGCCGGTTGCGGGCCACCGGGATGCGCGCGAGTTCGGCCACCATATCGCACAGTCCGCGCACCAGATTCATGTCGTAAATATCGTAGCCCTGCACCAGGCGCAGGTGTCCTGCCACTTCCTCCAGGGCGGAGATGCCCGAGCGCTCGCCGATTCCGAGCACCGAGACGTCGGCCCAGTGCGCGCCCGCTTCCAGGGCCGTGATGGCGTTGGCCGTGGCCATGCCGAAATCGTTGTGGCAGTGGATGGCGATCTCCATGTCCGCTCCGGCGGCGAAGAAGCGCACCAGTTCGGCGATGCGGGTCGGAGTCATGACGCCCAGCGTGTCGGCCAGGCGGATGCGCACGGCGCCGAGGTCCCGGGCCATGCGGGCCATGGACAGGGCGAATTCCTGATCAGCGCGGGTCACGTCCTCAAGGCCGATGCTGATGCGGCGGATGCCGCAGGAGTGGGCCAGGCCCACGGTTTCGCGCAGCATGGCGGTCAGGCCGTCACGGTCCGTGCGCAGGCGCTCGGCGATGTGCAGATCCGAAACGGGCAGACCGATGTTGATCGTGTCGATGCCCAGCCCCGCTGCCCGGTACACATCCACCGTGCGGCAGGGAGACCATACGCTCAGGTCACAGGTCGCGCCCTGGTGCCGCAGAGCCCTTACCAACTCTTCAAGTCCCTGTTGCCCCATCCAGCCGATCTCTATCTCTTCCACACCCATGTCCGCGATGCGTCCGGCGATTTCGATTCCGATCTGATTTGGGATGCAGGTCCCGAACATTTGCGCCCCTTCCCTGAGTGTCGTGTCGATCAACATGCGTCCTCCCGTGTTTGCTTTGTCATTGCACGGTCGGTGCCACGTTTTATGATTTCTTCATTATCTTGAATTTTATGGTTTTATTGCTTTTACGAGAGGTCTTGGGTGTGCGGACACTAATGTTTGAACCTACATTTTCGTAGTTGTTGTTTGTGTATATTTCGGGATGGCAGGACGGTGTCTGTTTTTTTTCTCCTTTATTTTCAGATGGTTGAGAGCTTGCGTAATTTTTGGCACGCGCGTTGCCCTAGGGAGGTTCAGGTACGGCACACAACTACACCAAAAACTCTCACATAAAGGAGCGCACGTCATGAGGAAGATCGCAATTTACGGAAAGGGCGGCATCGGCAAATCCACCACCACACAGAACACGGTCGCGGGCCTGGCTGAAATGGGCAAGAAGATCATGGTCGTCGGCTGTGATCCCAAGGCCGACTCCACCCGCCTGCTGCTCGGCGGCCTGGCGCAGAAGTCCGTTCTGGATACCCTGCGCGACGAAGGCGAGGACGTGGAACTGCCCGACATCCGCAAGGCCGGCTTCAGCGGCACCTGGTGCGTCGAATCCGGCGGACCCGAGCCGGGCGTCGGTTGCGCCGGTCGCGGCATCATCACCTCCATCAACATGCTGGAATCGCTTGGCGCCTACCACGAGTCCGAAGCCCTGGATTACGCATTCTATGATGTTCTGGGCGACGTTGTCTGCGGCGGGTTCGCCATGCCCATCCGCGACGGCAAGGCCGAAGAGATCTACATCGTCTGTTCCGGCGAGATGATGGCCATGTATGCGGCCAACAACATCTGCAAGGGCATCATGAAATACGCCGAATCCGGCGGAGTGCGTCTGGGCGGCCTGATCTGCAACTCCCGCAACGTCGATAACGAACGCGAGATGATCGAAGAACTGGCCAAGAAGATCGGCACGCAGATGATCTACTTCGTCCCCCGCGACAACGACGTGCAGCGCGCCGAGATCAACCGCATGACCGTCATCGAATGGAAGCCGGACGCTCCCCAGGCCGATCACTACCGCAATCTGGCCAAGGCCATCGACCAGAACAAGATGTTCGTCGTGCCGAAGCCGCTTGAAATCGAGGAACTGGAGCAGCTGCTCATGGACTTCGGCCTGCTCGAAGCCGTCTAGGCGGTCGTCCAAAAATCCGTTCTGGACTGCGTTGCTCCCAGATTTTGAAGGGCTCATGTAGTCGGCTACACTTCACCCTTCAAATTCGACTCGCGCCTTGCCACAACGAATTTTTGAACGACCTTGGCGTGAAAGTTAAATAATAAAAAGAGTTATAGAAGAAACGAAGGAGAGAAAACATATGATCATGGTCAGAGCAATCGTACGTCCCGAAAAGTCCGATGACGTCCTCGCAGCCCTCATGGACGCAGGTTTTCCGGCGGTGACCAAATATTCCGTGGCCGGTCGCGGCAAGCAGCGCGGCATCAAGATTGGCGAAGTGACCTATGACGAGATCCCCAAGACCATGCTCATGAGCGTGGTCAAGGCCGAGGACAAGGACTTCGTCATCAGCGTGATCATGAAGGCCGCCCGCAGCGGCGCCAAGGGCGCTTTCGGCGACGGCAAGATTTTCGTCAGCGAAGTGAGCGATGTCTTCACCATCAGTTCCGGCATCTGTGACAGCGCCCCGGCAGGATGCGCGAGCGCAGGGGCATAGCCATGAAAGAAGTGATCGCGGTCATCCGCATGAACATGATGAACAAGACCAAGAAGGCTTTGCAGGACGCGGGCGTGGTCGCTTTCTTCGCCCACGAAGCATTTGGTCGTGGCAAGGGTCTGGTGGACGTGAAGCCTCTTGAAGGGGCCAGAAAGGGCATCGAGGAAGCGGTGGCGGTGCTGGGGGAGAAGGGCAAGCTTTATCCCAAACGCATGCTGACCGTCGTGGTCACCGATGATCTGGTCTCGGAGGTGGTCAAGGTCGTCACGGACGTCAACAGGACCGGCCAGCCCGGCGACGGCAAGATTTTCGTTTTGCCCATGGTCGACGCGGTACGGGTCAGAACCGGAGAAAAGGGCGCCAAGTCCATTGAATAGAGCCGGTTTCATCCATTGAAACCAGGACACACGAAGGAGAACATCATGCCATCATCTGCCAAGAAGCTCGTCAACTGGACGCCCACGGACATAAAAGCGGACATGCTCGCCAAGTATCCGCCCAAGGTGGCCAGAAAGCGCGCCTCCCAGATCCTCGTCAACGAGGCCCTGGGCAACGAGACCCCTGAAATATCCGCCAACGTGCGCACCATTCCAGGCATAATCACCATGCGCGGCTGTACCTACGCCGGCTGCAAGGGCGTCATTCTGGGGCCCACCCGCGACATCGTCAACATCACCCACGGCCCCATCGGCTGCGGATTCTATTCCTGGCTGACTCGCCGCAACCAGACCGACGCTTCGGCCGAGGGCGCGGAAAACTTCATGCCGTACTGTTTTTCCACGGACATGCAGGACCAGGACATCATCTTCGGCGGCGAAAAGAAACTCCAGGCCGCCATCCAGGAAGCCTACGACCTCTTCCATCCCAAAGCCATCGCCATCTTCGCGACCTGTCCCGTGGGTCTCATCGGCGACGACATCCACGCAGTGGCCCGCAAGATGAAGGCCAAGTTCGGCGACTGCAACGTCTTCGCCTTCAGCTGTGAAGGATACAAGGGCGTCAGCCAGTCCGCCGGTCACCACATCGCCAACAACAAGATCTTCAGCGAAGTGGTGGGCGAGAACGATGCCGAGAAGCCCGGCGAGTTCAAGATCAACCTTTTGGGCGAATACAACATCGGCGGCGACGGGTTCGAGATCGACCGCATCCTCAAGAAATGCGGCATCACCAATATCTCCACCTTCTCCGGCAACTCGACCTACGATCAGTTCGCCTCGGCGCACAAGGCCGATCTGTCCGCGGTCATGTGCCACCGCTCCATCAACTACGTGGCCGACATGCTCGAAACCAAGTTCGGCATCCCGTGGATCAAGGTCAACTTCATCGGCGCCAAATCCACGGCCAAGTCCCTGCGCAAGATCGCTGAATACTTCGGTGATCCGGGCCTGACCGCCCGTGTGGAAGAGGTCATCGCAGAGGAGATGCCGGTGGTGGAGGAAGTCATCGCCGAGATCCGTCCCCGCACCGAAGGCAAGACCGCCATGCTCTTTGTCGGCGGTTCCCGCGCCCATCATTACCAGGACCTCTTTGCCGAGATGGGCATGAAGACCCTGGCCGCGGGCTACGAGTTCGCCCACCGCGACGACTACGAAGGCCGCCATGTCATCCCGAATCTGAAGGTCGACGCCGACAGCCGCAACATCGAGGAAATCGAGGTTCAGGCGGACGAGAAGCGTTACGCCCCGCGCAAGACCTCCGAAGAGATGGCCAAGCTCGAAGCCGCCGGACTGAAGTTCAAGGAATACGACGGCCTGATCCCGGACATGGATCATCAGACCCTCGTTATCGACGACCTCAATCAGTACGAGGCCGAAAAGCTGGTCGAAATCATCAAACCCGATGTTTTCTGCGCGGGCATCAAGGAAAAGTTCTCCATCCAGAAGCTGGGCATCCCCATGAAGCAGCTGCACAGCTACGATTCCGGCGGCCCCTATGCCGGTTTTCAGGGTGCGGTCAATTTCTATCACGAGATCGACCGCCTCGTGAACAGCAAGGTCTGGAGTTACATGAAGGCCCCCTGGCAGGAAAACCCGGAACTGTCCGCCACGTACGTCTGGGAATAAGAGGAAATAATCATGCTACTTAGACATACCCCCAAGGAAATAAAGGAA
Source organism: Desulfomicrobium norvegicum (assembly GCF_900114595.1). Lineage (NCBI taxonomy): Bacteria > Pseudomonadati > Thermodesulfobacteriota > Desulfovibrionia > Desulfovibrionales > Desulfomicrobiaceae > Desulfomicrobium > Desulfomicrobium norvegicum. Next base: position 46,910 of record NZ_FOTO01000012.1, read on the forward strand.
CGCAGCGCCCTGGCCATCAACCCGGCCAAGACCTGCCAGCCCATCGGCGCCATGTACGCGGCGCTCGGCATTCACGGCTGCCTGCCGCATTCTCACGGCTCCCAGGGCTGCTGCGCCTATCACCGCAGCGCACTGACCCGACACTACAAGGAGCCCGTTTCGGCCGCCACCAGCTCCTTCACCGAAGGCGCCTCGGTCTTCGGCGGCGGCGCTAACCTGGTCTCGGCCATCGAGAACATCTTCACCGTCTATGAGCCCGACGTCATCGCCGTGCACACCACCTGCCTGTCCGAGACCATAGGCGACGATCTGCCGCAGATGACCGACAAGGCCAAGAAGAGCGGCAAGGTGCCCGAAGGCAAGCACGTGATCTACGCCAATACGCCAAGCTACGTGGGCTCGCATGTCACCGGCTTCTCCAACATGGTCAAGGGCATGGCCAAGGGCTTCGCCGTGAACACCGGCAAGAAGAACGGCCGCGTGAACATCATTCCCGGCTGGGTCGAGCCCTCGGACATGGAGGAAGTGAGGCGCATGGCCACCCTCATGGGTCTTGACATCATCCTCTTCCCGGACACCTCCGGCGTCCTGAACGGCGCGCTGAACGGCGAATACAAGATGTTCCCCGATGGCGGCACTCCGGTCGCGGATCTCGTCGCCTCCGGCGACGCCATCGGCACCCTGGCCCTTGGCGAATGGTGCTCGGCCGATGCGGCCCGCTGGCTGGACACCCAGTGCAAGGTGCCCTGCACCGTGCTCGACATGCCCTTCGGCCTCAAGGCCACGGACCGCTTCATAGACACCCTGCGCAAGGTCGCGGGCGTGAACGTGCCCGACACCATCGCCTTCGAGCGCGGGCAGCTGGTCGATCTGATCTCCGACATGCACCAGTACTTTCACGGCAAGAAGGTGGCCCTGGTCGGCGATCCCGATCAGGTCATCGCCCTGACCGAATTCCTGGCCTCCATCGACATGAAGCCCGTGCATATCGTCACCGGAACCCCCGGCAACAAGTTCGAGAAGCGCATCGACGAGATCACGTCCGAGGCCGGTTACAAGGCCAACGTCAAGGCGGGCGGGGACATGTTCCTGCTGCATCAGTGGATCAAGAACGAGCCCGTGGATCTGATCATCGGCAACACCTACTGCAAGTACATCGCCCGCGACGAGGACATCCCGTTCCTGCGCTTCGGGTTTCCCATCTTCGACCGCGTCGGCCACCAGTACTTTCCGACCGTCGGTTACAAGGGCGGGCTGCACATGCTGACCAGAATCCTCGATCTCATCCTGACCCGCACGGATCGTGATGAAACGGAAGAGAAGTTTGAACTCGTCTACTAGATGTCCGGCGGCGGGGCGACCCGCCGCCTCTTGAAGGAGCAGGATCATGACTTTCGCGCCTCCCCAGGGAAATCGACCGCTGGTGGCCGTGGCCAGCAGCACCGGCAAGACCGTGGACATGCATCTCGGCCATGTCCGGGAGTTCAGGATCTACGGCCGTGACCAGGGCATGGTCGGTCTCCTCGGAACCCGGCCCGCGCCGACTCCCGGCGGCGGGAGCATCCGCTGGGAAGGGGTGGCCGAGGTCTTGAGCGACTGCGCCTACCTGCTGGTCGCGAGCGTAGGCCCAAAGCCCCTCGAAGTCCTGGCCGCCAAGGGCCTCACGGTCATCGAGGCCGAAGGCTTCGTGCTCAGCCTGGTGCGCCAGCTTTATGGTTCGGCGGATTTTGCGCCGGAAAATCACTCTTAAAAAATTTGGAGACAGATATGGCCATTCCCGAAAAACAGATTCTCGTTTGCCAGAGCTTTCGCGCCGGGGGCGACCCCAAGGGCGTGTGCTTCAAGCAGACCGACGGATTCCTGCAGTACATGGAAGAAGAGATCCTGGCCCGGGGCCTCGATATCCTGATCACGGCTACGGGCTGCATGAAGCTGTGTGAAAAGGGTCCGATCATGGTCGTCCAGCCCGACAACTGGTGGTTTGGCGGCGTGGACAGCGAAGAGGCCATCGACGCCATCCTGGACGGAATCGAGGCGGGCGAGCCCTGCGCCGAATATCTTTTGTCCTAGGTTTTGACTGATTGAATTTTTGCCCCGAATCCGCCGGAGGGTCTCCTCCATCGGCCCTGCGGCGGATTCGGGAGCCATGAGCCACATTTTTGGATCGATGGGCCAAGCGGCCATACAGAGATGAATTTTCGGGCGCAAACACAGCGATACCGCCCCAAGGAGCACACCATGAACAAGACCATACTCGAAGAACGGAAAAGCCAGATGCACCGTATCGGCGAAGAGCCCTTTGCCATGGCGTGCAACCGCCCCAGCCTGGCCGGCGCGGTCAGCCAGCGGGCCTGCGTGTTTTGCGGTTCACGGGTGGTGCTCTATCCCATAGCCGACGCCCTGCATCTCGTGCACGGCCCCATCGGCTGCGCCACCTACACCTGGGACATCCGGGGGGCCATCTCCTCGGGTCCGCAGCTGCACCGCCTGAGCTTTTCCACGGACCTGCAGGAAATGGACGTCATCTTCGGCGGCGAGAAGAAGCTCGAAGCAAGCCTTCGCGAACTCATCGGCCTGCACAATCCCAAGGCCGCCTTCGTCTATTCGACCTGCATCGTCGGCCTCATCGGCGACGACCTGGAGGCCGTGTGCCGCCGCGTTTCCGAAGACACGGGCATAACGGTCCTGCCGGTCATGAGCGAAGGCTTCAAGGGCAACAAGCGCGAAGGCTACGCCGCCGCCTGCAAGGCCATGTTCCGCCTGGTGGGCACGGGCGACACCACGGGCATCTCGCCCATGAGCGTGAACATCCTTGGCGACTTCAACCTGGCGGGTGAGACATGGATCGTGCGCGAATATTTCAAGAAGATGGGGGTCGAGACCGTGGCCAACATCACCGGCGACGGGCGGGTGGACGATATCCGGCGCTGTCACGGCGCGGCGCTGAATCTGGTGCAGTGCTCCGGGGCGACCATGGAGCTGGCGAAGATGATGGAGGAGAAATACGGCATTCCCTACCAGCGGGTATCCTACCTTGGCGTGGAGGACATGGCCGATTCACTCTACAAGGTGGCCGATTTTTTCTCGGACAGGGATCCGGAAATAAAGGCCAAGACCGTGGAGCTGGTTCGCGGGGAGCTTTCCGTGCTGATGCCGAAGCTGGCCGAGCTGCGCCGCGATCTCGAAGGCAAGAAGGTGGCCATGTACGTGGGCGGGTCCTTCAAGGCCTTCTCGCTGGTCAAGGCCTTCAGGCACCTCGGCATGTCGGTGGTCGTGGTCGGTTCCCAGACAGGAACCGAGGAGGATTACAAGGAGCTGGCCGCCATCTCCGATCCCGGGACCATCATCGTCGATGACGCCAATCCCCTCGAACTGGCCCAGTTCATCAAGGAAAAGGATGTGGACGTGTTCGTTGGCGGGGTCAAGGAGCGGCCCATTGCCTACAAGCTGGGCGTCGGTTTCTGCGACCACAACCACGAGCGCAAGATTGCGTTGGAAGGCTTCATCGGCATGTACAATTTCGCCAGGGAAATCCACGCCTCGGTCATGAGTCCGATCTGGAGGTTCATGCCCCGGCGCAACGCGCGTCCGGCCACATCCGCCCGCGTGACCTGCACCCCCAAGGAGGCCGTCAATGGCTAACACCTACGTTTCCACCACCAACGCATGCAAGATGTGCACGCCCATGGGCGCGGCCCTGGTCTTCAAGGGTATCGAGAACGCCGTCCCCTTTCTGCACGGCTCCCAGGGCTGCGCCACCTACATGCGGCGCTATATCATCAGCCATTACCGCGAACCCGTGGACATCGCCTCCTCGGCCCTGGGCGAGAAGAGCGCGGTGTACGGCGGCGGGCCGAACCTGAAGAAGGGCATCCTCAATGTCATGCGCAAGTACGACGTGGATCTGGTCGGCGTGGCCACGACCTGCCTGACCGAGACCATCGGCGACGATGTCGGCCGCTATCTGTATGAATTTCGTGAGGAATTTGCCGATCTGCCGCTGCCGGAGCTGGTCCATGTGTCCACCCCCAGCTACTCGGGCACGCATATGGAAGGCTGGCACGCGGCCGTGCGTTCCCTGGCCGATCAGGTGGTCAAGGAGAAGGGGGCCTCCCACGGCGGCGTGAATCTGCTGCCCGGCTTCCTGTCCCCGGCGGATTATCGCTTCCTGCGCGGTTTGGGCGAACGCTCCGGCGTGCGCTTCACCATGCTTCCCGACCTCTCCCGGACCATGGATGGCGTGATCTGGGACGACTACCACTCCCTGCCCGACGGCGGCACGCCCGTGGCCGATATCCGGGCCATGGGCGGCGCGGCCGGGACCATCGAGTTCGGCATGTCCGGGGGGCTGGCGGAATCGGCCTCCAGAGTGCTTGAGCGCAAGTTCGGGGTTCCGGCCCGCAAGACCATGATCCCCATCGGCCTTCGGGCCACGGACGGCTTCATGGACACTTTGAGCGAATTCGCGGGCTGCGACATGCCCGAAAAGGACGCCTTTGACCGGGGCAGGCTGCTCGACGCCATGGTCGACGGGCACAAGTACATTTTTGGCAAGCGGGCCGTGGTTTACGGCGAGGAGGACTTCGTGATCGCGATGTGCTCCTTTCTGGGCGAGATCGGCATCCAGCCGGTCCTGGCCGCCACCGGCACCCAGGGCGAGCGTTTCAGGGAAGCGGTCACCGAGGCCCTCGGCGATGTCTGCGTGAACATGCCCGTGATCAGGAGCGGCGCGGATTTCAAGGACATCGAGGAAGAGGCCGCCGAACTGGCTCCGGATCTGCTGGTCGGCCACAGCAAAGGCTACAAGCTGGCCCGGGCGTCAGGCATCCCGCTCATCCGGGTCGGCTTTCCCATCCATGACCGCTTCGGGGGCCAGCGCATCCTGCATGTCGGTTACGAAGGCGCTTTGTCCCTCTACGACATGCTGGTCAACGCCGTGCTGGAGAAGAGCCAGGACGAGTGCCCGGTGGGGTATGGGTATTTGTAGGCGGGGTTTTTGAACTGCCAGGATTGAACGGCATGGATTCCCGCCTTCGCGGGAATGACATCGGGGCGAAGCGCTGCTTGCGCGCATCTATCGGGAATTCGTCAAGGTATCAGGCACCGCCAGCCGCAAAGCGTTTGTGTCATTCCCGCGAAGGCGGGAATCCATCTTCAGCTTTCATCTGCGTCACAGACGCATCAACATACAAGGGAGAACCCCATGTCCGAAGCAAAAGACAGATCAAAGCATCCCTGTTTCAATAAAGAGACTTCAGGTTCCTGCGGCCGTGTGCATCTGCCCGTGGCCCCCGGCTGCAATATCCAGTGCAACTACTGCAACCGCAAGTACGACTGCGTGAACGAGTCCCGGCCGGGCGTCACCAGCGCGATCCTGCCTCCGGACAAGGCGGTGGAATACCTGGATGAAGTCCTGAAGAAAGAGCCGCGCATCACCGTGGTCGGCATTGCCGGGCCCGGCGATCCCATGGCCGAGGCCAAGCGCACCATCGAGACCATCGAGCGGATCAACGAGAAATATCCGGACATGCTCTATTGCCTGTCCTCCAACGGGCTGGCCCTGCCCGAGCATGTGGACCGCCTGGCCGAGCTGGGCGTGACCCATGTGACCGTGACCATGAACGCCGTGGACCCGGAGATCGGCGCGAAGATCTATTCCTGGGTCCGGGTCGGAAAGGTGGTTTACCGGGGCGTCGAGGGCGCGAGGATTCTGCTCGAACGCCAGCTCGAATCCATCCGTCTGCTCAAGGCCAAGGGCATCACCGTGAAGGTGAACAGCATCATCATCCCCGGCGTGAACGATCATCATCTGATTGAGGTGGCCAAGGTGGCCGCGGAACTTGGCGCGGACATCCAGAATCTCATTCCGTTGCATCCGACGGCGGACACGCCCTTTGCCGGAATGGAAGAGCCGACCAAGGCGCTCATCCATGAACTGAGGGCAAAAGGCGGGGAGTTGGTGCCGCAGATGACCCATTGCAAGCGCTGCCGGGCCGATGCCGTGGGCCTCTTGTGCTCGGACCGCTCCAGCGAACTGATCCCGACCCTGAACAAGCTGGCCTGCGGCTCCACGAAGGACGCCAGGCCTTATGTGGCCGTGGCCACGCGGGAAGGGATGCTTGTCAACATGCACCTGGGCGAGGCGCCCGGTTTTCAGATCTGGGCCCCCCATGGCAAGGGCGCGCGCATGATCGAGGAGAGGCTGGCGCCGGAAGTGGGCTGCGGACCGGATCGCTGGCACAGGCTTGCCGAAATCCTGCATGACTGTTCCCTGGTCCTGGTCGAAGCGGCCGGGAAGCAACCCCGGCAGGTTCTTGGGGAGCATGGGATCATGGTGCTTGAATGCACGGGCTTGATTTCCGACATCGTGACGGAACATTATCAGGGAAGGGACATCATGCGTTACAAGACGCGCACCCACAAGGCAGGATGTGCAGGCATGGGGAGCGGCTGCGGATGAACAATGTTTCGTGATGCGTGAGCGTAAAATGGCGGCAGGGACTCCTGTCGCCATTTTGCGTTCACGCGAAACCGCTGATGGCCTTCTTTTTTGAAATTCTGCCGGTGAAATAGAACGTCAGGCGCTGCCCCGTGCAAACCGGGGTCCTGTTTCCGATTCTTTAAGGTGCGTCTTGAAAGCGACTTTGTGCTGTATGAAGGATGGAACTATGTCGTTCAGGTTTGATTGGAGCGATGAGGCCGCACGTCCTTAGTTGGTTATTTTTTCCGTTTCTTGTTGAAAAATGAGGGTGTTGCATGTAAGGCACTTGCATCTTGGCAATTGACATGCACTTGCCGTTCATTGCGCAGGATGTGTTTTGTTTTGATAACCGACTGAATATGTTGTGTTTGTTTTGGCCTCTTCGCCCGTTCGGCGCTTGACCGCTACGTACTTGAACCGTAAAGGCAAGGCCCATGACGAAAAAATGCGCTACGCGATTTCTGATCTTATTGATCGTATATGCCCTGATCAGCGGATTGGCCGGAATCGGCTTTTCCGCATTTGCGTCTTCCGGATCGCACGTCTTCCGGGCCTCCGTGGTGCCGAGGCCCGAGGCCGCCGGTCCCGACACTCAGGCCCTGGTTCGGACCGAGCCCGTGGAAGCCGTTTCGTCCGCTCCCAAGCCACCAGTCAAAAAGACCGCCTCATCCAAGACCAAGCCTGCCGTTCCCAAGTCCGAAGCGGCAGAGCAAGCCACAACGCCCGCTCCGAAGCAGGCCGCCAAGCCGCAGGCCGCAGAAGCCAAGGCCAAGAAATCCCTCGCCGACAAGGTCGAACCGGCCAAGCAGGCCGTGAAGCCGGGCACCTCCAAGGACCTGTACCTGAACGCGCAGGCCGCATTGCTGATCAACATGTCCACCGGAGAAGTCTATTACGAGCACAATCCGGACAAGACCATCGCGCCGGCATCGATCACCAAGCTCCTGACGTTGTACATCATTCGTGAAGCCCTGGCCCAGGGCAAGCTCGCGCCTACGACGCCCATTCCCGTCAGCGCCACGGCCGTCAAGACCGGAGGGTCGCGCATGCGTCTCAAACGCAATGAAAAAGTCCCGCTGAGCGAGCTTATCAAGGGGATCAGCGTGGTTTCGGCCAACAATGCCTGCGTGGCCGTGGCCGAATATTTCGGCAAGGGCGATCCTTCCAAGTTCGTGGCGCAGATGAACGCGAAAGCCAAGAAGATCGGCATGATCAACAGCCGCTTCAAGAATCCCAACGGCCTGCCCGCATCGGGCCAGCTTTCCACCGCCCGGGACATCGCCAAGCTGTCCGTGGCCTATCTGCGCACGTTTCCCGAAGCGCTGAAGGTGCACTCCATGACGAGTCACACGTATCATGGGGCGACGCATCGCAACGCCAATACCTTGCTGCGTACCTACAAGGGCGTGGACGGGCTCAAGACCGGTTTTGTCTGTGACGCGGGTTACAATATCACGGCCACGGCCAAGCGCGGCAAGACTCGGCTTGTGGCCGTGGTGCTCGGGGCCCAGAATTCCGCCGTGCGTCAGCGTGAGACGGCCCGGCTGCTTGATTACGGATTCCGGCGAGCCGCCAAGGACGAGAAGCTCGCCAAAAAGCCTTCAGGCGCGGCCAAGAAGCCGGAAGCCTGACCGGCGTCCGAGCCTTGTCGGTACGCGTAAAAAAAGGGATTTCACGGAATCCCTTTTTTTGCGCGCGCCGCCTGGCGTCTGAAACAAGCCCGACTGTGTGACCCAATCGTGGTGAAGAGGCGAGTCAGTCCTGGTCGGCCACCGCCTGTTTGAGGGGGAGCAGTTCGTCGAATTCGACCCCGATGTAATAGAGTCCCATCAGTGAACTGTCGTCGATTTGTCCCCAGCGCACGGTCCCGTGCACTTCCTCGATGGCCTCGAAGCGTTCGAACCCCGCATTCGCTGCCGCCACGATGACCCTGTCTCCCATGTTGAAACCATAGTCGGCTTCGATGAGCAGACCGCCTCGGCCGATGTTTATGATCCGTGCCGAGACGACCATGTCGGTCTCGTTTTGCGGGATGATCCTGCACGGAAGCAGACAGCCGAAGCGCTTCCATTTCCTGTTTTTCTGCATCTCATGAGCCATGGAAAGGTCCTCTCGCTGCGGCAGGTTTTTTTGGAAAAGCCAAATTTTCTGGGTCTATAGAGGATGCGCGAAGACAACACAAGGAGAATGGACGCGATTATTGCTCAGTCAGCACCATTCTGCGCGGCAGTTCACGCTCCAGGGCGACTCCCACGTGGTAGACGTTTTGTCCCAGGGACGACGTGGACTGGCTCCAGCGCACCGTGCCGACCAGGATTTCGGCGAACTCGAAGAGCAGGGCGTCGTATTCATCCTCAAGGGTGATGGCGACGCGTTCATTGGCGATGAATCCCTGTTCCGTCGCGAGCATGACCCCGCCCGGGCTCAGGTTGATGATGCTGCCCGGAGCCGAGTTGCGCGTATCGCCTTCGTAGCTGATCTTGCACGGCACGGTTATCGGTTCGCGGTCCCAGCGGCGCTTGTTTTGGTCCATTTGTTCCCCTTCGCGTTGGTTTGACTTCATGCAACATGAAGGTTCGGGAGTGTTCCGTCAAGCATTGCCGGCAGCAATTGGTCCTGTCCTGATTTATTGCAAACGGTTCTCAATTTTACTTGATATGTGTAACCAGCCCGAACGTATTGCGCCGGGCGTGCAAGGAAATGCATATCAGAAAAGACAGTCCATGAATGTCGCGTTATCCACGTTGCGGATGAATTCGTCGACCCGGACATCCGCCAGGTGTCTGGACAGCTCGCTGCGTTCGTGACGGCAGCCCGCGAGCAGGGCCTCAAGCTCAGCCACGGCGCGCGCTCCAAAGAAATCCCCGAAAATCCTGGCCTGTTCGATGCGGCCGTGTCGGACATCGAGGTGAATTTCCACGACGCCGCCCTCGGTGCGCGTGCCGCGCGTGAAGCCATAGTTGGGCGAGGAGCCGAAATTCCAGTCCCACGTGCCGTACTTCGATTCGACAAGTCCGTTTATGGCCGCTTCCTCGCTCGCGTGAAGGCCGGGAAGGGTTTCTGACTCGCTGCCGGAAACATGGGCCATGACGCGGCGGACAAAGGTCTCCACATCCATGGGTTCGGGCAGGTGGCTTGAAATGTTGGTGACTCGCTTGGCGACGCTCTTGACCGCCTTGTCCACGTACTTGACCGGGTTGACCCTCAATGCTCCGGACAGGTCGGCCATCTGGGAGGAGAAGAGCAGGGTGCCGTGATGCAGGACCCGGTCCTTTTCCAGGAGCTGGGCGTTGCCCGAAAACTTTTGCCCGTCGATGACCAGGTCGTTGCGGCCCTCAAACCGGCAGTCCACGCCCATGGCCTGCAGGGCTTCCATGATCGGTGCGGTGAAGCGATGGAAGTCCAGATGTTTGGTTTGCCTGCCGAGCTGGATGAAGGTGAAGTTGACGTTGCCCAGATCATGAAACACGGCCCCGCCACCCGTAAGGCGACGGATGACCGTGATGCCGCGCTCGCGCACGAAATCCTCGTCGATCTCCGAGGCGGTGTTCTGATTGCGTCCGACGATGACGGCGGGCGCGTTGCGCCAGAGCATGAAGATGTCCGTGTCCGTGTGGCGCAGCAGCCATTCCTCGGCGGCGAGGTTGAAGGCCGGGTCGGTGCTGGTGTTGTGGATGAAGCGCATGGGGCTCCTTGGCTAAGGGTGGGAAGCGTCGTGAAGAATTGATGTATGAAAACTGTCCGAGCCATGATTTCATGGCTCGGACAGCGGAGGACAGTCGGAAGCTAAAGAACGAATTTCCAGTACGGGATAGCGATAAAGGCGATGAAAAAGGCCGTCAAGACCATGCGTACGGCCAGGACTTTGACCATGTCTTTGAAGAGCATGAATCCGGAGCTGAAGAAGTAGAGGAGCACGGCGTATTCATACGGGAATACGTAGTTGTCCAGGCCATATTGGAATGCATAGTACAGAACCCTGGGATTCATATCCATCTGTACGCCCAGTTCGACCAGGGGGGAGGTCAAGGTGGTCGTCGCGGCCAGGGGCGTCAGAAGGAAGTTGGCCAGGGCGCCAAGTATGTATGCCGCTGTTCCGGCCGAGGTCGGGCTCATCTCGTGAAAAAAGGGCAAGGTGATGCTGGCGATCCACTGGGTGACCTTGAGGTTTCCGCCGGCGCTGCCAATGGCCATACAGCCCATGATGAAAAAGAGTGGGGCGAAGTTGATCTTGCTGAAACGTTCGCCGTTCATCAGTCCGACACCGGGCAGGAAGGAGGCAAAGGCGACCATGATCAAAATGAGTCCGGCGTTGATGCCGTGCAGGGTGTCCGTGGCCAGCAGGATCAGGGTCAGGAGCATGAGGAAGGCGGCGGTCTTCTGTGTCTTGGTGACCGGACCAAGCTCCTTGAGCTTTGTTTCCAGAATGGGACCCAGGGTCTTACGGTCGACCTTGGAGGGCAGCATGAACATGACCAGCCCGACGGACATGGCCGTGTAGATGGTGCCCGGGATGAAATTGTGATACGCGTACTGCATCCAGGCGGTTTTGGTATCCATGACCTTGTCCGCCAGTCCCATGCCCAGGACGAGGTCCGCCCCTCCCGTCAGGTAGCAGAGCTTCGACGAGGCCACTGCCAGGCAGGTGCCCAGGATGACGGCTGTGGCCTCACGGCTCTTGGGCCGGAAGTCAAGGGCTTCGCACAGGCTGATGGCGATGGCGCAGAAGATGGCCGCCTTGCCTGTGATGGCCGGAACCAGGGGCGCGACGATGAAGACCGCCAAGGTCAGGCCCCAGAGGGCGCCGACAAAGCTGCCGCCCATGGCCCGTACGCAGGTTAGCCCGATGCGCTTTCCGAGGCCGGTGTCTTGCAGGATCTTGCCCAGGGTGAAGCCGCCGATGACGATGATGGGCACCTGAGAGGTCCATGGACCGTACGCGACCTTCTGAGGAACACCGCAGATGACGATGTACAGTACGGGCAACAGGATGCCGACGGCCACTTCATTGATGATGTCCGTCGCCCAGACCACGACGGCCCAGGCCGTGACGGCAAGAAAGAGGGCCATGGGACGAGTCAGGGTTTCGCCGTCCAGGGGCAGCAGAAAATAGACGGCCAGGGGAATGACAAGACTCAAGGCCCATTTGAACAGGGTCTCTTTTTCCGGCATTTGTGGGGTTGCGACCATCGGATATCTCCTTGGAATGAAATTTGATTATTGGAGAATACGGTGGTCGAGGCCGCCATGCTGTAACAATTGCCACTTTTTTTATGACGCGGAAAGATTATCGTCACTTTTTTCACGAACAAACTGCCCTGGAATTTTCGCCGTTGCGCATGTTGCCGAAGGCGGGGCTAGACGTGGAATTCATTTGTGGCAAGGCGCAAACGGCCCGGGGTTCAGGACATGGAGGTGAAGCATATGACTGCCATTAGATCGGGTACGGAAATGAAAGAACTGGAGTTTTCCCGAATTCCTTCCGAGGCTGGATGCTGGCGCAAGGTTATTTCGCAGGGCCGCAGGATGAAATTTCTGAAAGGGGCGCAGATTTTTTCGCGGTTGACCGACGATAGTTTTATCTTTTTTCTTGATGTGGGAGAGATATGGCTGACCAGATCGACCCTGGATGGCCGCGAAAAGATCATTTGGAGCATCGGCCCGGACTCTCTTTTCGGCGAAACGCCCTTTTTCGACGAGCTCCCGTCCAGGAGCGCCATTGTCGCCGGAACGGATTCCACGGTCTATGCGTTTGCGCGCAGGTGTGTCCTTGAGGAAATCCTGCCCCGGCACCCAGACCTGATGATCGCGCTGTTCCGATCGCTGGCCTTCAAGGTCCGCGTGCTGATCAATCAGGCCGTGAGCCTCAGTCTGGACGACCTGCCGTCGCGCATCTGCAAGTACCTGCACCTGCGTCAGATGGAGGAGGTCAGCGAGAGTGGCCCTCTCGTTGTCCGACCCGGCCTCAATCAACAGGAACTGGCCAATCTTCTCGGCGTTCACCGCGTGACCCTCAACAAATCCCTGCGTGAGTTGGAAAAGGCTGGCATTCTGGGGCCGTACTCACGCGACGAGGTCTATATCCTCGACCGACCCCGTTTCGAAGAACTGGTCTACCAAAACGAGTAGGGCGAAGGCCGGCCGCCCCCCCTTGCTCAGTTTTCCTTCCCCTCCCTCTTCCATCATTTTGAGAGCTTGCTGAAATATCGATCCGCTTCAACGTTTTTCACGCATTTTGTCGTGTGATGAAAGCCGTTGCGCCGTGAATGTCGTATGGACGTCCTTCTGCCCATGGTCGTATTTTGCGTCGTTTTTTTTCTAGGAATGTAACAAATGCAACAGAGTTTCCCCGCGGATTCCCCATAGGTTGTTCCTGGTTTCACAAACTGTTTGCGCTCGCGTCATATTGTGCGGGTGCGATTATCTCAACCTGAACATCGAAGGGAGAATCACATGCGTCTGAAAATTCTGTCGAGCCTGCTGCTGGGCTGCTGCCTCGTCCTGCCTGCCGCTTCGGGTCACTGCTCACAAAATGCCTCGGTCTCCGCGCCAGCCGGCGCCGTCGGCGTCAATCACGGTCCGGGCGGCATGGGTTTTCCCGTGGGCAAGTTCTGCGCCGTGGCGAACTACCGTTATGCCCACAAGGACGAGTGGTATCTGCATACTTCCGAGGAGGACGGTGCGGACAAGGAAGTGTCGAGCCATAACATCGTGTTCAAGACGCGCTACGGAATCGCCAAGGGTTGGGATATCCGCACGGCCACTCCGTTCCTGATGAACACTATCGAAACCGACGGGAAGAACGACGCCTGGTCCGGAGGCCTGGGGGATACGACGGCCATTCTCCGTAAGCAGTTCATGTCGCAGAAGGACGGCGCTCCCCTGAGTCTGGCTTTGGACCTCGGTATGTTCGTGCCGACGGGCGAGGTCGGTCAAAACAATATCGGTACCGGCGCCTGGGGCGGTCTGGTCGGTGCCGGCGCCACATGGATGATCGGTTCTCACCGCTTGGAAACCGACCTGAGCTACCTCATCTACACCGAAGGCAGGAAGGAAGTGACCAAGGGCGACCGACTGCGTGTCAATGGCCATTACGCTTACGCCCTGAACAACCGGCTCGATCTGGGGCTGGAAGGCTACTACGAATGGACGCAGGCCGACGAGGCCGACGGCGTGAATCAGGAAAACGACGTGAAGACCTTTTTTGCCGGTCCCAAATTCAATCTGAAGTTCCCCGAGTACGGCGTGACCTTGGGCGGGGTTGTCCTCGGCGCGGCATACCGTGAATACGAGAAGCAGACCCTGACCGAGGACTGGCGGGCGGAATTCAAGCTGATCAAGCTGTTCTAGATATTCGAAAAAAAAGGTGTTTCGCTAGGATGCTGGAATATTTCGAAGGAATGCAAAAAAGTTTTTTTACGGATTTGTAAGGAACGCAACAGCGCTGCCCATGTTTTTCATGGAAAGACGTTCCGCAGACAAGGCAAAAGACGTGGACATGGCCGGGCGGCGCTGGCCTGTCCTTTATCACCAGAAAAAAGGAGTGCATCAGATGGGTCATCCAACCATTTATCCCACCGGCGTGACGGTTTACAACCCCGAAAAGTGCTGGAACGGGCTTACCATTTTTCAGGCCCAGGAAGTGGGCGCCGTTCTGATGGACATGAACGGCCGTGAACACAATGTTTGGAAGGGCGTGCTGGGCATGCCCAACAAGATCTTTCCCGGCGGCTACCTGATGTCCAGCCGCGGCCGCCGCGACGGTAAGTTCAGCGTGCAGGACGGCATCGACGTGGTGCAGATCGACTGGGACGGCAATGTCGTGTGGTCCTTCGACCAGAATGAGTTTATCGAGGATCCCGGTTTTGAGGGCCGCTGGATGGCGCGCTATCACCACGACTTTCAGCGCGAGGGCAACCCCGTGGGTTACTACGCCCCCGGCATGGAGCCCAAGACCGATTCGGGTAATACCCTGGTCCTGGCGCACCGCAACGCTCGCAATTCGGCCATTTCCGACAAGCTGCTCCTGGACGACCTCATCCTGGAAGTGAACTGGGAAGGCGAGATCGTCTGGGAGTGGAACTGCCATGAGCATTTCGCGGAGTTCGGCTTCCGCGAAGGGCCCAAGAACACCCTGGCCCGCAATCCCAACTACCGTCCGACCCAGCCCGAGGGCATGGGCGACTGGATGCATATCAACTCCATGTCGGTCCTTGGCCCCAACAAGTGGTACGATGCGGGCGACGAGCGCTTCCATCCGGACAACATCATCGTTGACGGCCGCGAGGCCAACATCACCTTCATCATCGACAAGAAGACCGGCAAGGTCGTCTGGAAGCTGGGCCCGGACTACGACTCGACCCCGGAACTCAAGGCCATTGGCTGGATCATCGGCCAGCACCACTGCCACATGATCCCGGCCGGTCTGCCCGGCGCAGGCAACATCCTCATTTTCGACAACGGCGGGTGGGGCGGCTACGACGTGCCCAACCCGGGCGCTCCCACGGGAGTGAAGGCCGCCCTGCGCGACTATTCCCGCGTGCTGGAGATCGATCCCGTGGCCATGAAGATCGTCTGGCAGTACACCCCGAGCGAAGCCGGGTTCCTGTTCCCCATGGACAGCAACCGCTTCTACAGCCCGTTCATCAGCGGCATGCAGCGCCTGCCCAACGGCAACACGCTGATCACCGAAGGTTCCAACGGCCGCGTGTTCGAGGTCACCCCCGACTATGAGATAGTGTGGGAATTCATTTCTCCCTACAAGGGCAAGTTCATCCCCATGAACATGACCTACCGCGCCTACCGTGTGCCTTACGAGTGGGTACCGCAGGTGGAGAAGCCGGTGGAGACGCCCATTGCACCCCTTGATGTGAAGACGTTCCGCGTTCCCGGGGCCGCCGCGTTCGGCGACCGCGCCAAGGAAGTGAGCGTGGACGGCTGCGTGCCCTACGGCGGCAGCAACGCCCTGTGCGTGGCCTCCATCGAAGACGACGAGTAACAATCCCTGCGGGGGCAGTTCGGCTGCTCCCGCATTTTCCGGAGAATGAAAATCATGAGCATCACCCTCTACACCGCCCCTGACTGCCTGCGCTGCAAGATCGTCAAGGCGTTCCTGGATGAACGCGGGCAGGAGTACACGACCTTCGATTTCAAGGAAGACAAGGACATTTTCAATAAATACTACCGCGCCAACCGTTCCTCCATCTACCGCAACCCCGAGGGCGTGGAATTTCCAATTTTCGATGACGGGCAGGTCATCAAGCAGGGTACGGGCGAAATTCTGGCCTACCTGCTGTCGGGCCGCGTGCTGGAAGCCTGCGTGACGCGTAGCGAGCTGCTGCACGGCTGGATTTCCGGTCTGAACGTGTCGGCCTGTCCCGAAGGCCAGGAAGACAACTTTGTCACTCTGGTGCGTCTGCTGGCCAAGGGCGGCCTGACTGTTGAGCTGCATGCCGACGGCCGCCGCGCCGACCTGCTGAAGCGTGTTTTGGACGAAGGCTTCGTCACCCGCATGGTGCTGGACATCATCGGCCCGGCCTCCCTGTATCCGGCCATCGCCGGAGGCGAGCTGATCCAGGACGACCTGAAACAGAGCATCGCCCTGACCCGGGCCCACGCCGACGGCCTCATCCGCGTTCTGGCCTCGGCCTACGCCAATGGCGACGGCATGACCCGCGTCACCCCCGCCGAGGCCGGGGAGGCCGCGAAGATGGTCCTCGACGCCTGCAGCGACCGCATGCTGCCAGTTTTCATCGAGGCGCAGCAAGCCGACGGGCTCGAAGCACTGGAGAACCAGGCCCTGCTGCCGTACCGCTCCAAGGTGCGTTCGTCCCTGGTCAAGGCCGAGATTCGCAAGCCCGAGGCACACTGATACGCACGAGAACCCATGGAGGACACATCATGGCATTGAACTTTCCTGACGACCGCCGCTACCACGCCGAGCACCTCTGGGCCAAAGAGGCCGGCGACGGCTCGTTTGTCATCGGCATCACCGACTTTGCCCAGGACCAGCTTGGCGAGGTCATCTTCATCGACCTGCCCGAGGTAGGTTCGCATTTCGATCAGGGCGTGTCCTGCGCCGAGATCGAGTCGGCCAAGGTCGTCTCCCCGGCCATCATCCCGCTCTCGGGCACGGTGGAGGAGGTCAACGAGGCGCTGTCCGACACTCCCGAACTGGTCAACTCCGACCCCTACGGCGCCGGGTGGCTGGTGCGCATCAAGGCGGACGACCTGTCCGAAGCGATCATCACCGCGGCCGAATACCAGAAGATCATCTCGGCCTAACCTTTCCGCTCGATCTCCCTCCCGGTCTTTGCGCCGGCCTGCGTTCAGGCTGGCGCGGGACCAAGCTGAATGAGCACGGCCCGCACGACTCGGGCGCATCTTTATACATAGCTGACTGTTGAAAAATTCAAAAATCGCAGGCCGTTCAAAAATGGTGAGATGCAAGGAAGCGAAAAAATCCAGGGCGCGCAGTGTATTGCTCATACATAAGCGGTCTGGATTTTTTCGCTGACGCAGCAGATCGCCGTTTTGGGGCGTCCTGACAAAGGAGGTTGCCATGGCGCAACGCATCACCATCATTGGCGGCGGCCCCGGCGGGTACACTGCGGCGTTTTCCGCGGCCAAGGCCGGGGCCGAGGTGACTCTGGTGGAATCCGCCCACATGGGCGGGACCTGCCTGAATTGGGGCTGCATCCCGACCAAGACGTTGAAAGCTACGGCCGAAGCGCTGGAGACGGCGCATCGCCTGGCCGAGTTCGGCATCAGCGGGGCCGGTGAGGCCGTGCCGGACATGCCCGCCATCATCGCGCGCAAGGACAAGGTGTCCGGGATTCTGCGCGGCGGCCTGGAAAAGACCTGCGCTAAGCTCAAGGTCACGCTGCTGCGCGGCCGGGGCGAGGTATTAAGCGCGAGCCTGGTGCGCGTGCACGGCGCGGAGGGCGCGGTGCAGGAGGTGGAAGGCGACAGGGTCATCATCGCCACAGGGTCGAGTACCCTGAACATTCCGACCCTGCCCGTTGACCACGAGCGCATCATCACCAGCGACGACGCCCTGGAACTGCAGACCGTCCCGAAACGGATGCTGGTGGTCGGCGGCGGCGTCATTGGCTGCGAACTGGCCTTCATCTTCCAGGCCTTCGGTTCAAAGGTGACGGTGGTGGAGGGGCTGGACCGCATCCTCCCCGTGCCGTCCATCGACGCGGACCTGAGCAAGCTCATCCAGCGTGAGATGAAGAAGCGCGGCATCGCCTGCGAGCTGGCGCGCACGGCCACCAAAGCGGAAGTGACGGAGACGGGCGTGCAGGTGACGCTCGGGCCCTCGCCTTTCGTGAAGGACCTTCCGGCGTCGGCGCAGAAGGAGAGCGTGCTGGAAGCCGACGTGGTCCTGGTGGCCGTGGGGCGCGTGCCCAACACGTCTGGCCTGGGCCTGGCCGAGGCTGGCGTGGAGACGGATCAGCGCGGTTGGATCAAGGCCGACGCTCGCCTGGAGACTTCTGTGCCTGGCATCTACGCCGTAGGCGACGTGCTTGGCCCGGCGCGGGTCATGCTGGCCCACGTGGCGGCCATGGAAGGGCTCGTGGCGGTGAGGAACTGTCTGGGTGCGTTCGAGGACATGGATTACTCCAAGGTGCCGGCGGCGGTCTTCACCTCTCCCGAGGTGGCCACGGTGGGTCTGACCGAGGCCCAGGCGCGGGAGCAGGGCTTCAACGTGACCTGCCCGCAGAGCAACTTCCGTGAACTGGGCAAGGCCCAGGCCATGGGCGAGCTGGCGGGGCTCTTCAAGCTGGTGGTGGACGCCGACTCGGGCAAGCTTCTTGGCGCGCACCTGGCAGGCGCCCACGTCTCGGACATCATCGCGGAGCCGACCCTGGCCATGCTGCTCGGCGCCACTGCCAAAGACCTGGCCCGGACCATACATGCTCATCCGACACTGGCCGAGGGCATTTTCGAGACGGCGCACCTGCTGTAAGGCTTGCGTCTCTCCGGCTCACTCATCGCCCCGACCGGATTGCCGGCCGGGGCGTTCTTGTATTCAGGATTCAGGATATGGGCAAAAGGTCAGGCAACGGATTGCAGAGGAATCTTGCTGAGCCAAAGCGGTAGGGTTGCGCCAAGTGGGTCACGTCTTGCGGATACAGCAGGTTATTTTTGAATGATATAATTACCGATGTCACATCTGAATTTGTACTTGTCTCCCCTGTATACGGACCGTGTGTATTCCACAGCACGCCCAGAGTCGTTGTACACAATTCCTTCAGCCCAGATGCACGCACAGTTGTTTCCGATTTTCAGAAATTTTCTTTCTTTATCATCAGGAAGTATCGCCCCAATTTCCTGGCTGGAGTGCATGAGTTTCATGCCATATTCTTCCTGAATGACTTTGTATAAAATACTGTTGAGATTTTTATCAAGGATATCTGAAAATAATTTTTCAGGGAGATAACAATACTCGAGAACAAGTGGTATTTCATTAGCGAGCATAAGCCTTTTGAGGTATATGACTTGCTCTCCTGTTTCCAGGCCAAGTTTCTCTATAACATTGGGATCAGGGTCTTTAATCATGGCTTCCAATGTCTTGTATTTTGGCTCAAGTCCTGCTTTTACGATATCGTCATGGTACGAAGAAATTCCGGCGAGGGATCTCGTCAATATCGGTTCTTTTTCAGAGAGCAAAAATGTTCCTTTTCCACGTGTCCTGATGAGCATGTGATTGCTGACAAGTTTGTCTATAGCATGACGAACAGTCATTCTGTGGACATTGAACATTTCTGCGATTTCCGTTTCGTTCGGAATTTTGTCGCCTGGCTGGAAAACTTTGCTTTTGATTTGATCTGAAAGCCAGTTGTAGATTTTCAAATACTTCGCTTCTGACATCGTTTCTGTCCTGATGTAATGCGTGTGTAAAATGGTTCGCGTTGAAGGGGGATGTATTTCGTGTCTGAAATGACAATGGAAAAATGCGCACCAATACTGCATCTGTCAATGGTTTGAGGTTGCTGTTGAAGGATTTTCGACGATGCTTTTCGTGAAGCCGCCGTCGTATTCCCTGAAATGAAATATATGGTGCGCTTGTGATGAAGGCAGTGACGAGGGGTGACAATGGCGATGTGCATTTCCTCAGAAATAGCGCAAATTTTCAAATCACTTCTTCGTCTGGTAGAACACTCCCCTCGCAAGACGAACCGTTTCGATTTTTTCGCTTTCTTCAAGCGTTCCAAGGTACTTGTTTATTTCACTGGCGTGCAGGCCGAGTATCATCATGAGATCATCCAGGGTGCATGGCCTGCGAGCAAGCGTTTCCAGAATTGCGGAATCGATATCATTCCTGTACGATGTTATATTTTCTCTCTGTTTTGCGGAAGCAATAATTTCGACATTGTTCAGTCCCCAGAAGGCGCGAATCCGCTCCAGATCTTCGCTTGATGCTCTTTGCAAATTGGGGAGAATGCCGGGCCTGTCAAGCGTGTTCAGATGAACTTCATCCGGGCATATCCTGCGAATGGCTTTTCTGATTTGCAGCAGTTCTTCCTCGTGATCGTTATACCCGGGAAGAATGAAAACTTCCAGATGAATTCGTGATCTGAACTCCTGCCTGAAATCGATAAGACCCTTTATATAGTTTTCTATTTTAATTTCTTTATGCGGTCTGTTGATTTTTTTGAACGTTTTATCCGTTGCTGCGTCAAGAGATGGAAGTACAAGATCGGCTTGCAATATCGAATCGCGCACGTTCTTGTCGTCAAAAAGCGTTCCGTTTGTCAGAACAGCTATAGGAATATTCGGTTTAATTGATTTTGTGAAATTAATTATTTTTTTAATATTGACGTTTAATGTTGGCTCGCCAGAGCCTGCAAATGTTATGTAATCCGGATCAGGATTTTGTTCGAAATATGCGGTGAGTTCTGCAATAATGTCTTTAATGTCGACATATTCCCGCCTTTTTACAGTCAGATCTGTCGTTTTTCCTATCTCGCAATACACGCAGTCAAGAGAACACGTTTTCAGTGGGATCAGGTCCACTCCCAGCGACATGCCCAGCCTTCGCGATGGAACAGGCCCGAATAGGTGTTTGAACATGGAGGTCCTCCTTCTTGTCTCAAATCCAGCAGTTTGCTCCGGCTGCCCTCATACCATCGACAGCGCCGCACATGAACAGAAAAACCCTCGCCGTGGTTTGGCGAGGGTTGTCAGGAATTCGCGGTCACGCATGAGACATGCGTGACTGCATATGCGTCTCTCGAACTTACTTCTGGGGCTTCATGTCGTTCTTGTCGATGCCGGCGACCTTGACCGGCTTCTTCATGGCGTCGCGGCGGAACGGTTCGCCGAGTTCCTGGTTGAGGATGACTTCGATGAAGGTCGTCTTCTTGTTTTCCATCTGGTCCTTGAGGGCTTCGGTCAGGGCCTTGGTCAGTTCCTCAGGGGTCTTCACCTGCACGCCCTTCATGCCGCAGGCTTCGGCGATCTTGGCGTAGCTAACGTCTGTGTCCTGCTCCGTGCCGACAAAGTTGTCGTCGAACCAGAGGGTGGAGTTACGCTTTTCGGCGCCCCACTGGAAGTTGCGGAACACGATCTGGGTGATGGCCGGCCACCATTCGCGGCCGCAGGTGGTCATCTCGTTCATGGAGATGCCGTAGGCGCCGTCACCGGCGAAGCCGACAACCGGGACGTCCGGGCAGGCGATCTTGGCGCCGAGGATGGCCGGGAAGCCGTAGCCGCAGGGGCCGAACAGGCCGGGGGCCAGGTACTTACGGCCGGCCTCGAAGGTCGGGTAGGCATTGCCGATGGCGCAGTTGTTGCCGATGTCGGAGGAAATGATGGCGTCCTTGGGCAGTGCCTTCATGATGGCGCGCCAGGCCATGCGTACGGACATGAGGTGCGGGTCGCGCAGTCTGGCGCGCTCGTTCCAGGTGGTTCCCGGATCGTCGGCCTCGTGGTCCATGGTGGCCAGTTCGGCGGCCCAATTTTCCTTGGTCTTCTTGATCCGCGCTTCACGGTCCTTGCGGCCGGCGTCGCCAGCGGTCGGGGCCAGGGCGGCCAGGATGCGCTTCGCCACGGTGGCGGCGTCGCCCTGGATGCCGACGGAAACCGGCTTGGTCAGGCCGATGCGGTCGGCGTTGATGTCGACCTGAATGATCTTGGCGTTCTTGGGCCAGTAGTCGATGCCGTAGCCGGGCAGGGTGGAGAAGGGGTTCAAGCGGTTGCCCAGGGCCAGGACCACGTCGGCCTTGGAGATGAGTTCCATGGCGGCCTTGGAGCCGTTGTAGCCCAGCGGGCCGGCGGACAGCGGGTGCGAGCCGGGGAAGGCGTCATTGTGCTGGTAGCCGCAGCAGACCGGGGCGCTCAGGCGTTCAGCCAGGGCCTTGGACGCCTCGATGGCTCCGCCGATGACCACGCCGGCGCCGTTGACGATGACCGGGAACTTGGCCTCGGACAGCAGCGCGGCGGCTCTGGCGATGGCGTCATCGCCGCCGGCGGGGCGCTCAAAGCTGACGACCTGGGGCAGTTCGATGTCGACGACCTGGGTGAACATGTCGCGGGGGATGTTGATCTGAGCGGGCGCGCTGCCACGGAAGGCCTTCATGATGACGCGGTTGAGGACTTCGGCCACGCGGGAGGGGTCGCGCACTTCTTCCTGATAGCAGACCATGTCCTGGAAAAGGGCCATCTGCGGGATTTCCTGAAAACCGCCCTGGCCGATGGTCTTGTTGGCGGCCTGCGGGGTGATGAGCAGAAGGGGGGTGTGGTTCCAATAAGCGGTCTTCACCGGGGTCACGAAGTTGGTGATGCCGGGGCCGTTCTGGGCGACGATCATGGACATTTTGCCCGAGGCGCGGGTGAAGCCGTCGGCCATCATGCCGGCGTTGCCCTCATGGGCGACGTCCCAGAACGTGATGCCGGCCTTGGGGAAAAGGTCGGAGATCGGCATGAAGGCGGAGCCGATGATGCCGAACGCATGTTCGATGCCGTGCATCTGAAGGACTTTGACGAATGCTTCTTCCGTGGTCATTTTCATTACATTTCTCCTTTCCTGGCCTTGTTTGGATTGAATGTGACGTATTCTCCGAACATTTGAGCCCGTTTTTGTTCATAACGTGCTCATTTCATTGCGTGGATGTGGCGACCCAGGCTTGTTTGCTCATTACGGGTCAAGAAATATCGAAATCGGGAAAATATGTCTAGACTTAATTTTTTTTAAAGCTTCATGCGAAGAGCCGACGCTTGGTATAAAAGTATAGGCATTTCAAATTATGCCAAGTATATATGTCTAGTCATTTAAAGGGGGTTTTGAAATTTATATTTCTGTAAAGAATAGATATTCTATTCTTAACATCATGAAATTTAATGGCTTTAAAATTTTTATTAAAATTTCTTTTCTCATTGCGAGGGTAAAAAAAATTCTGAAGCCGTTTCGAAATATTCTTGACACAAAAAGAACAAACTCGTTATCTAGGTCTAGACAAAGTGGCGAACCGGGGTTTTGGTGGACGACGATTCCGATCAGGACGGCGGGGGGCGGGCTCCCCGAGAATGACGGGTCGGTTCTTGGAGCACAACGCAATACAAACTCAGAGGTAATGATAATGAGTCAGAGCAAGAATTTTGACGCCGCTGGTTATGTCGAGGCCGACAAGGCGCATGTGTGGCACCATCTCCTGCAGCATCAGGCGATCGCGGCGAAGGGCCCGATGATTGTGTCCGAGGCGAGCGGGCTGCGGATCAAGGATATCAATGGGAGGGAATACCTGGATGCGACTTCCGGCGGCGTATGGTGCGTAAATGTCGGCTACGGCCGTGAGCGCATCGCCAACGCCGTGTGCGAGCAGTTGAAGAAGATGCCTTACTACGCCGGCACCGCGGGCAATATCCCGCATATAGAATACGCGGCGAAATTGATTGGTTACATGCCCGGCCTTTCACGGGTCTATCTGTCCAACAGCGGTTCCGAGGCCAACGAAAAGGCCTTCAAGATGATCCGCTCCCTGGCACACATCAAGGGCAATCCCGAGAAAAAGAAGATCATTTTCCGCAATCGCGACTATCATGGGACGACCATTGCCGCGCTCAGCGCCACGGGGCAGCCGGAACGCAAGGAATGGTTCGGGCCCTTCGTTCCGGGTTTCGTCGAATTTCCCCACGCTTGCTGCTACCGCTGCGCCTTCAACAAGACCTACCCCGGCTGCAACATTGAATGCGCCAGGGCGCTTGAGACGGTCATCAAAGAGGAAGGGCCCGAGACTGTCGGCGGCGTTATCCTCGAGCCGATCACCGCGGGCGGCGGCGTCATTCCTCCCGTTCAGGAGTACTATCCGATCTTGCAGGAAATCTGCCGCAAGTACGACGTGCTGATGATCATGGACGAAGTGGTCTGCGGCGTCGGCCGCACCGGCAAGATGTTCGGTTATCAGAACTACGAGGTGAAGCCCGACATCGTGACCATGGCCAAGGGTGTCGCCAGCGCCTACATGCCCATCTCCGTGACGGTTACGACCGAAGAGGTCTTCCGCTCCTTCCTGCACGACCCGGCCGACCCCATGTCCTATTTCCGCGACATCAGCACCTTCGGCGGTTGTGCCGGAGCCTGCACGGCGGCCATCGAGAACCTGAACATCATCGAGGAGGAGAAGCTTCTCGAAAACGTGACGAACATGGGACAGTACCTGATCGAGGGGTTGCGCGACCTGCTCGACCTGCCCAATGTCGGCGACGTGCGCGGTCGGGGCCTGTTCTGCGGCGTGGAAATGGTGGTGGACAAAAAGTCCAGACAGCCCGCCCCGGAAGGAATGGTTGCCCAGGTCGCCGGAGAGATGGCCGCCGACGGCGTTCTGGTGGGCCGTACCAACCGCAGCCTCCCAGGCCTGAACAACACCATCAACCTGGCTCCGGCGTATGTTGTCACCAAGGCGGACATTGACATCATCGTGTCGACGCTGCGCAAGGCCATAACGAAGGTTTTTGCATAACTCCCGGCGCAATGCTGCGCTGGATTGGACCGATAACTCTCGAATCATCAATTATGCAGTGAGGAAACACAAAATGATCGTCGGTATTCTCAAGGAAATCAAATCTCAGGAAAACCGTGTCTGCATGACCCCGGCGGGCGTGGAAGTCATGAAGCAGCACGGCCACAGCGTGCTGGTTGAAACCAACGCAGGCGCTGGCAGCGGTTTTTCTGACGACGACTATCGTGCCGCAGGCGCGACAATCGCGTCGTCCCCAGCTGATGTCTATGCCAAGTCCGACATGGTCATGCACGTCAAGGAACCTCAGCCCTCCGAATACGGCATGGTCCGCCCCGGGCAGATCGTCTTCACCTATTTCCACTTCGCCGCCGATGAAAAGCTGACCCGCGAGTTCATGAAGACCGGCGCCGTGTCCATCGCCTACGAGACCGTAACCGGGCCGGGTGGCGTCGGCCTGCCGCTTTTGACCCCCATGAGTGAGGTCGCCGGCCGCATGGCCGCCCAGGAAGCCGCCAAGTACAACGAGCGCGTCCACGGCGGGCGCGGCATCCTGCTGGGCGGCGTGACCGGCGTGTCCCCGGCCAACGTCCTGGTCCTCGGCGGCGGCATCGTCGGCACCAACGCGGCCATGATGGCCGCCGGCCTCGGCTCTCGCGTCCACATCCTGGATATGAACCTGGACCGCCTGCGCTACCTCTCCGAGATCATGCCCAAGAACGTCACCCCGCTCATGAGCTCTCCGGCCAAGGTCCGCGAGCTGGCCAAGGAGGCCGACGCCATCATCGGTGCGGTGCTGGTTGTCGGCGCCAAGGCCCCCAAGCTCATCACCCGCGAGATGTTCAAGGATATGAAGCCCGGCTGCGTGCTCGTGGACGTGGCCATCGATCAGGGCGGCTGCTTCGAGACATCCAAGCCCACCACCCATACGGATCCGATCTACGAAGTGGACGGCATCATCCACTACTGCGTGGCCAACATGCCCGGCGCCGTGCCCATCACCTCGACCATGGCTCTCACCAACGCCACCCTGCCGTACGCAGTGCAGATCGCGAACAAGGGCTGGCAGAACGCGTGCAAGGAAAATCCGGGTCTGAAGAACGGCCTGAACATGGTAGGGGAGAAGATCACGTTCAAGGGCGTAGCCGATGCCTTCGACCTGCCGTACACTCCTGTCGAAAACGTGCTGTAATATTGGGAATGCATGGAGTTGACATCATGAAACAGTTCAGCCACCACCGATGTCATGCCCCCTAACAGCTAGAAAAATAGCCCGCATCTTTTCTTTGCGAAAAGATGCGGGCTATTTTTTTCAAGGAGTAGCGTAATGTATATTTTGCCGATATTTCAAAATTCTCGATATATTTCTGAATTTTCGTCATGTTCTAAAATTCAAAAAAAATATGATTATTTTCATTTCACATATAACATAAGAAAATATATATTATATATATTGCATTTTCCATCCTAAATTCTCAAAGTTATTTAGATATAATGTATTCAGGAAGTTAGCGAATATATTTTTATCAATAAAATATTCTTTGCGAATTATTGTGGAGGGAAAATGGTTAAAAAATTTTTCTTTTCTCTGATGGATCACTTCGAAAGCTACATATGCCAAGTTCTCCTTGTGTTTTTTGTAGTGACGCTCTTTATGCAAATCATCCTACGGGCTATCAACATGTCCCTGTCGTGGACAGAGGAGATCGCCCGCTACGCCTTCCTTTGGTTCATTCTTTTCGGTGCCTGCTACGCTACGCGCCTTTCGGCCCTGAACCGCGTCACCATGCAGTTCGCCAAATTCCCCAGATGGGTCAAGGACGTGTCCCTTTTCGTAAGCGACCTGATCTGGCTCTGCTTCTGCTTCATCATGGCCTGGCATGGCTACAGGGCCGTCATGGATCTGGTGGAATTTCCGTATCACACCCCCGCGCTGGATTGGGACCTGAGCAAGGTCTACCTCGTATTTCCCCTCAGCTTCCTGCTCATGGCCATCCGTATCATCCAGGTCAACGTCATCAAGTACGTGCTGAAGAAGGAGATCGAGGATCCGGACGCCGAGGCGGTCAGGGAAAGCCAGAAGAGTCTCGTGATCGAAGAGGAAGAAGGAGGCAAACAATGATAGGCATCACCCCCGGCGAAGTTGCCATGGTTCTTTTCGGCGTCTTCTTCTTCATTCTCATTCTTGGCAGCCCCATCATGGTGGCTCTGGGCATCGCGGCCATGGCCTCCTTCGCTCTGGTCGGTACCGATCTCGGCGCCATGATCGAAATGGCCGCTTCGTCCCTGACCTCGTTTCCGCTCATGGCCCTGCCGTGCTTCGTCCTTGCGGGATCCCTCATGGAGGCGGCCGGCGTTTCGCGTCGGCTCGTGCATATCGCGGAAAACATCGTCGGCCCCATTCCCGGCGGCCTGGCCGTGTCCACCGCCCTGGCCTGCGTGTTCTTCGGGGCCATCTCTGGGTCCGGCCCGGCCACGACCGCCGCAGTCGGCATGCTCATGATCCCGGCCATGGCCAAGCGCGGCTACGACAAAGCCTACGCCGCAGCCACCGCAGCCACGGCGGGCGGCATCGGCATTATCATCCCGCCGAGCATCCCGATGGTCATCTACGGCGTGGCGGGCCAGCAGAGCATCGCCAAGATGTTCATGGGCGGGTTCATCCCCGGAATGATGATCGCCCTCGCATTCAGCGCCGGCCACCTGTACTTCTGCCGTAACCTCGACTCCACAGGCCTGCAAAACTGGTCGTCCAAAAGCCTGCTCAAGTCGCTTCGCGAAGGCTTCTGGTCCATGCTTGCGCCGCTCATCATCCTGGGCGGCATCTACGCTGGTCTCTTCACCCCGACGGAAGCGGCCGTGGTCGCCATCTTCTACACTCTCTTCGTCGGCGTCTTCATCCACAGGGAGCTGAACGTCCATGCCTTCATGAGCGCCTTGAAAACCACTTCGTGGCTCACCGGGCGCGTTCTGGTCATCGTCTTCACCGCCTACGCCTTCGGCAGGCTGCTGACGGAATACCGCATCCCGATCATGATCGCCGACTGGATTCTGGCCTTCACCAACCAGGTTTACCTGGTGTGGTTCTTCGTCGTCGCCCTGCTCATATTCCTAGGCATGTTCATGGAGACGCTGGCCATCATCCTGTTGGTCACACCCGTTCTCCTGCCGGTAATGGTGGCCTACGGCGTCGATCCCATCCACTTCGGTGTCATCATGATCTGCTGCGTCTCGGCGGGCTTCTCGACGCCTCCGCTGGGAGAGAACATGTTCATCGCATCGGGAATATCGAACAGATCTCTCGAACAGATCGCCGTAAAGGCGTTGCCGTTCGTCATGCTGCATATTCTCATTATCGCCGTACTCATCATCTTCCCCGATCTTGTCTTGTACCTGCCAAGCCTGATCGATGTGAATCTGCAATGAAAACAATAAATGGCTCACTGACATTTCGGGAATCGTTCCTGTAAAATGGTCATGAAGCTCAACGTAGAAAATGGGAGATTGGAATGAAAAGGAACATTGGCTTGATTCTGGCAACATTGTGTTTCCTCTGCTCAACCTCCGTCTGGGCCGCGCCGGGCGTGGTGCTGAAGATGGCCCTTGGCGATCCCAAGGAATCCGAAATGGGCGTCGTCGGGGAGACGTTCAAGAAGTACGTAGAAGAGAAGTCCGGCGGCGCCATTGAGGTGCAGACGTTCTATTCCGGGGCTCTGGGCGACGAAACCGAGACCATCCACAACGCGCGGCGCGGGACTCTGGACCTGACATGCGTCGGCATCGCGAACACCGTGCCCTTCGTCAAGGAACTGGGCATGCTGACCCTGCCCTATATGTTCAACAATTTGGACGAGGTCGTTGCCGCGACCAACGGCGAATCGGCAAAAATTCTGACCGATTACGCACTGAAGGGCGGTTTTCGTCCCCTGACCTGGACCTACACCGACTTCCGGTACATCTCCAACTCCAAGCGCCCCATCACCAAGATGGACGACATCAAGGGCTTGAAGTTCCGTGTGCCCCAGAGCGCGGTGCTCCTGGCTTCCTACAAGTCCTGGGGCGCCAGCCCGGTGCCGATCTCCTGGTCCGAGACGTTCACGGCGCTGCAGCAGGGCGTCGTTGACGGCCAGTGCTACGGCTATATCGGCTTCCGCGCCATGAAGTTCAACGAGGCCAACCAGAAGTACATCACCGAGATCCACTACACCTACCAGCTGCAGC
The DNA here is from genome assembly GCF_900114595.1 of Desulfomicrobium norvegicum. NCBI lineage: Bacteria > Pseudomonadati > Thermodesulfobacteriota > Desulfovibrionia > Desulfovibrionales > Desulfomicrobiaceae > Desulfomicrobium > Desulfomicrobium norvegicum. The sequence continues at coordinate 75,578 of NZ_FOTO01000012.1, forward strand.
CGCTGATCATGAGTGAGCGCGTGTTCCAGAAGATGACGCCTGAACAGCAGCAGCTCATGCTCGATGCGGGCAAGGCCGCTCAGGAGGCCGTGCTGCAGTACCAGATCGAGCAGTCCTCCAAGGCAAAGGAAGAGCTTGTCGGTCTCGGCGTGGTCGTCTCCCAGCTCGAGAACGAGGAAGACTGGAAGCAGGCCGCAGTCGGACAGGTCTGGCCGGAAATGGCCGACTTCGTTGGTGGCAAGGACGCCATCAACGCGTTCCTGAAGAGCTTCGGCAAGCCGGAGTGGAAGCCCTGATCTATATGCCCTGCCCCGGGTTCGCCCTCTATGCCGGGCGGCCCGGCAGGGCTTCTAGGAGGAGAAATGAATCACGCTATGATGGAATGTCCGTTCAGCAGCCTGCAATGCGTCGTTTTTGACTGGGCCGGGACCACTGTCGATTTCGGTTGCCAGGGCCCGGTTCAGGCGTTCGTGGAGTGTTTTGCGGCTCTTGGAGTGGAAATCACCGCTGCGGAAGCCCGTGCCCCCATGGGCATGGGCAAGCGGGACCACGTGGCCGCCCTGTGCGCCTTGCCCCGCGTGGCCGCGGCCTGGCGCGACGTTTATGGCGCTTCTCCGACGCAAGCGGACATCGATCGCATTTACCGGCGTGTGGAGTGCGTCATGAGCGATTCGGTGAGTCGCTACAGCACACCCATCCCGGGCGTGGTGGAGACAGTTGAGGATATGCGCCGACTCAGGCTGCGTATCGGCTCCTGCACCGGATACCCCCGCTCGGTGGGCGAGACCCTGGCGGACCGCGCCAGGCAGTTCGGCTATGCCCCTGATGTCCTGGTCTGCGCGACCGATGTCGCGCAGGGCCGGCCCGCACCCGACATGTGCCGTGAGGTGATGAGGAAATTGAACGTCACCGACCCTTCGCGGGCAGTGAAGGTCGGGGATACGGTCAACGATGTCCTTGAAGGGGTTCAGGCCGGAATGTGGGTCATAGGGGTCACCCTGTCCGGCAGTCTGGCAGGCTTGGCGGAAGACGAGGTGGCCGGGCTCACGGAAGCGCAGAAGTGGATGATGCATAGCAGAATTTCGGACGTGCTGACCGAGGCGGGCGCCCATTTCACCATACCCGATGTCGCTTCTTGCCTGCCTGTGTTGCGCAATATCGATGATAATCGGCGGAATAATTTCAAGCCGAGGATATGCAAATAGTTATTGGCTGTTGCTGCAGAATGTCGAACCAGGGCAGCGCGTTTGGACTCCGTCCGTCGGGCAGGGCCAGGAAGCGGGGGGCGTGCCGTGGCGCTTCTGGGGATATTCACTCTTCCCGACGCCGTCGCCTGTAGGCTTCAAATCGAACTTTCACCCATAAATAGTGCCACGTTGTCGAGTTGGAGGGTGCTGGTTGGCTTGTCCGGCCAATCCTGGAGGCTTGGCCAGGGCTGGACAATTCGCTGGCCTGAGGACTATGGCATTAAATCTGCTTATTAGAAAACCCATGTCCCGGAAACACACACTTTCAGTGGATACGTTGTATCAATTTGGATCACCCGTCTGTTCGGACGGTGTGTCAAAAAGGTTCATTGTGCGCGTAGATTTTTTTCGGGGCGGGATTCATGTCAACCGGACGGTTCGCCGTTCTTTACCGCAAGTTGGGTATGTCCATGCAAATCTTTGATCTTGCCACTGCCGACCTTGAGTTTGTCGCCGAGGTCGAAGCCCGCAGCCATCAGAAAATCAGAACATGCTACCAGTGCGGCAACTGTACGGCCGGGTGTCCGTACACGTTCGCCTACGATTATTCGGTCAGTCAGATCATGCGTCTGATTCAGACCGGACAAAAGGAAGCAGTCCTGAAAAGCCGTTCATTGTGGCTGTGTGGCTCCTGTCAATCCTGTACCACGCGCTGTCCGAACAAGATCGATGTCGCGCTGGTCATGGATGTCTGTCGGCACATGGCCCGGGAAGCCGGGTACGCCACGGAGCGCTCCGTGAAGATTTTCGCCGACTCGTTTCTGGCCTCGGTCGAGCGCCATGGACGCGCCTATGAGCTGGGTCTCATGGCCGCGTACATGACGCGCTCCGGCCGCGTATTCACCGACGTCGATCTGGCTCCGCAGGCTCTCATGCGCGGCAAGCTGCCCTTCAAACCGCACCAGATCCAGGGACGCGAACAGGTGGCTCGCATTTTCGAGCGGTTCCGCAAAGGAGGCGACAATGTTTAAAATCGCGTATTATCCGGGCTGTTCCGGTCAGGGTACATCCCTGGAATACGACAGCTCCACCCGCGCGGTCTGCAAGGCCCTGGACGTGGAGCTGGTGGACATTCCGGATTGGAGCTGTTGCGGTTCCACTCCCGCGCACACCGTCAATCATGTCCTGTCCGCGGCCCTGTCCGCCCGCAACCTGGCCCAGGTCGAGGTCATGGGCATGGACAAGGTGACCACGCCCTGTCCCAGCTGCCTGACCAACCTGCGCACCGCAGCCCACAAGATGGAAGATCCCGGATTTCGGACCAAGGCCAATGCGCTCCTCGACGTGCCCTGCAACGGCAACGTGGACGCGCAGTCCGTGTTGCAGGTGCTGACCGAGCACGTGGATCTTGAGCTGATCAAATCCAAGGTGGTCAAGCCCCTGACCGGAATCAAGATCGCCTGCTACTATGGATGCATCATGAACAGGCCCCCGGAGCTGATGCGTTTCGACCATCACGAAAATCCCATGGCCATGGACAACCTGATGACCGCGCTTGGCGCCGAGGTCGTGCCTTTCGCGCTCAAGGTCGAGTGTTGCGGGGCGTCCTACGGCATTCCGCGCAACGACATCGTGACTCGGCTGTCGGGCAAGCTGCTGGATGCCGGACGTGATGTCGGCGCCGACGCCTTCGTGACCGCCTGTCCGCTGTGCCAGATGAATCTGGACCTGCGGCAGGGGCAGATCAATCACGCCCTGCACGAGAAATTCAAGATCCCGGTTTTCTATTATACCCAACTCCTTGGCTATGCTCTGGGACTGGACCGCGCCGTGCTTGGCTTTGAAAAGCTCTGTGTCGATCCGAGACTCGCCCTGGGCAAGATCAAACAACCGGCGCAGGCCAGGTAGGGAGGACGCAATGCGAATTGGTGTTTTTATCTGCCATTGCGGCAGCAATATTGCCGGAACCGTGGACTGTCCGTCCGTTGCGGCCACGGCCCTGACCTACCCGGACGTGGTTTTCGCCACGGACACGATGTATGCCTGTTCCGAGCCCGGGCAGGACGCCATCATCCAGGCCATCAAGGACAAGAATCTCGACGGCGTGGTCGTGGCCTCCTGCACCCCGCGCATGCACGAGCCCACTTTCCGCCGGACCGTGGAACGCGCCGGACTGAACCGTTACATGTTTGAAATGGCCAACATCCGCGAGCATGTCTCCTGGATCGGCAAATCAAAGGACCTGAACACGGGCAAGGCCGCCGAGCTGGTGCGCATGGCCGTGGAAAAACTGCGTCGCGACAAGCCGCTGATCCCCAAACGCTTCGAGACGGTCAAGCGCGTGCTGGTCATCGGCGGCGGCGTGGCGGGCATCCAGGCGGCGCTGGACTGCGCGGACGGCGGCCAGGAAGTCATCATGGTCGAGCGCGAGCAGACCATCGGCGGCAAGATGGCCAAGCTGGACAAGACCTTCCCCACGGTGGACTGCTCGTCCTGCGTTCTGGGCCCCAAGATGGTCGACATCGCCCAGCATCCCAACATTACCCTCTACGCCTGTTCCGAGATCGAAGCCGTGGGCGGGTATGTGGGCAACTTCCAGATCACCATCCGCAAGAAGGCGACCTACGTGAACTGGAAGGATTGCACGGGCTGCGGCCTGTGCGTGGAAAAATGCCCCAGCCGCAAGTTTCCCGACAAGTTCAACGAAAATCTGTGCAACGCGCCCTCCATCAACATCCCCTTTCCGCAGGCCATCCCCAAGAAGGCGGCCATCAACGCGGAATCGTGCATCATGTTGACCAAGGGCAAGTGTGGCCTGTGCGCCAAGGTCTGTCCGGTCAAGTGCATCGACTTCGAACAGAAGGACGAGCTGATCAACGTGGACGTGGGCGCCATCGTCGTGGCCACGGGCTATGACCTTTTCGATTGGCACAAGTACCCGCAGTACGGCGAAGGCCGCTACCCGGACGTGATCACATCCATGCAGTACGAGCGTCTGCTCTCGGCCTCCGGTCCCACCGGCGGGCACGTCAAGCGGCCCTCCGACGGCAAGGAGCCCAAAAACGTGGTCTTCATCCAGTGCGTCGGCTCGCGCGACAAGTCCGTGGACCGTCCGTACTGTTCGGGCTTCTGCTGCATGTACACCGCCAAACAGGCCATCCTGACCAAGGATCACATCCCTGATTCCCAGTCCTACATCTTCTACATGGACATCCGCTCACCCGGAAAGGGCTATGACGAGTTCACCCGCCGGGCCACGGAAGAATACGGGGCCCAGTACGTGCGCGGCCGCGTGGCCATGATCTATCCCAAGGGCGACAAGCTCATCGTGCGCGGTGCGGACACCCTGGCCGGCACGCAGGTCGAGGTTCCCGCCGATCTGGTCGTTCTGGCCGTTGGCGCCGAATCGGCCAAGGGCGCGGTGCAGCTGGGCGAAAAACTGCGCGTGGCTCCGGATCAGTACGGATTCTTCGTCGAGAGCCATCCCAAATTGAAGCCCGTCGAGACCAACACCGCCGGCGTGTTCCTGGCCGGCGCCTGTCAGGGCCCTAAGGACATTCCGGCCTCCGTCGGTCAGGGCAGTGCCGCCGCGGCCAAGGTTCTGGGCCTTCTGTCCAAGAAGGAGCTGGAATCCGACCCGGCAGTTTCCAGGGTCAACCCGGCCCGCTGCGTCGGCTGCGGCAAATGCATCCAGACCTGTCCGTTCGGAGCCATCAAGGCCATCGAGGATCGCTTCGGCAATCCGAAGGCCGAGGTCATCGACACGGTCTGTCAGGGTTGCGGCATCTGCACGGTGACCTGTCCCCAGGGCGCCATCCAGCTTGAACATTTCACAGATAACCAGATCCTCGCGGAGGTGAACGCCTTATGCCCGCCCAAGATGTTCGCGAATTACGAATAGTCGGCTTTCTTTGTAACTGGTGCTCCTACGGCGGCGCGGACACGGCGGGTGTATCCCGATTCACTCAGCCCACGGATCTGCGCGTCATCCGCGTGCCCTGTTCCGGCCGCATCGATCCGCTCTTCATCGTCCGTTCTCTCATGAACGGCGCGGACGGAGTGCTCGTGTCCGGCTGTCATCCCCGGGATTGCCACTACGCCGAAGGCAACTTCTATGCCCGGCGCAGGCTCGAAATGCTCAAGCGCTTCCTGCCCATAACCGGCATCGATGCGCGCCGTTTCGAATACACCTGGGTTTCGGCCTCGGAAGGTCAGCGTTGGCAGCATGTGGTCACGGAGTTCACGCGCCGCATCCATGAGCTCGGCCCCGCGCCGACCTTCAACCCGGCGTCCGAAGCGGACTGGAACACGCTGGCCGTCCAGGCTGGTCAGGGGCAGACTTGCCCGTGTCACGGATAGATTTGCAATAACAGGAGGACATATGTCCCAATTGGATGATCTCAAAAATGCCATCAAGAGCCACCTGGGCGAGCTTGAGTGCGTCATCGGCTGGGAGCAGGGCTATGATCCGCTCCATGCCACGCCGCTCTTCATCCGCACCGAGGCGGATCTGGATCGGCTCATCATAGGCCCCTTGGCCGTGCACAACCTGGCCACCTACCTGCCCGGGTTCAAGGGCAAGAAGATCGGTGTGGTGGTCAAGGGCTGCGACAGCAAGAGCGTGATCCAGCTCTTGAATGAAAACCTGATCAACCGCGAGAATGTCGTCGTTTTCGGCCTCTGCTGCGACGGCGTGGTCAGCCAGCGCAAGATCCGCGCGGCCCTGCCCGCCGATCCGGGATTCGTGGAGTCGGTGGAGGTTGGCGCGCAGGATCTCAAGATCTCCGTGGCCGGTCAGTCCGCGACCCTCAAACTCTCTGACGTGTTGGCCGACAAATGCCTGGTCTGCGCCACGCCCGACGCCATCATATCCGATGTGCTGATCGGCGCCGCGCACACTCCGGCCCCGGCCGCGAGCCTGGCCTGCCAGGATGAGTTCGAAGCCAAGAGCGACGCCGAAAAGCTCGCCTTCTGGCAGGAGACCATGAGCCGCTGCATCCGCTGCTACGCCTGTCGCAACGCCTGTCCCATGTGCGTCTGCCGCGACTATTGCATCGCGACCAGCCGCGATCCCCTCTGGATCAGTCAGGACAATTCCCCGGCCGAGAACATGATGTTCCAGATGGTGCATGTCTCGCATCTGGCCGGACGCTGCACGGAATGCGGCGAATGCGAGCGGGCCTGTCCCGTGGACATTCCGCTTATGCTGCTGCGGCGCTGGATGAACAAGCAGGTCAAGGACGTGTTTGAACTGCAGGCAGGCACGGCTCTGGAACAGACCCCGCCTCTCTTGACCTTCAAGGTCGAGGAAGAGCGCATCAACGAGCGAGGCTGGTAATGGAACGATTCATAACAAAAGAGAACCTCATCCGTTTGGCCGAGGAGCTGACCGCCACCTGCCGCGTGCTCGCGCCCGTGGCCAGTTGCGGCACCGTGACCTTCCGCCGTTTTCTGCCGGGGATGGTCCTTGACATGCACTCGCGCATGGCGGCCGTCTCCCCCAAGGCCGCGACCTTTCCGCAGACGGAAACCCTGCTGACGGTCAAGCGCGAGATCCCGGAGAAGAAGCCGGAAATCACCGAGACCCTGCCCGAGGGCAAGAACGTGGTCATCGGCTGCCGTCCGTGCGGGGCACGCGGCAAGCTCATCTTCAATCCGGTCTACGAAACGGACAAGACCAAGGATCCCTACTATATTACGCGTCGGGACAACACGGTCTTCATTTCGCTGGCCTGCGACCGTCCCGAGACGACCTGTTTCTGTCACAGCGTGGGCAGCGGTCCTGCCGATGCGGAAGGTTCCGACGTGCTCCTGACCCTGGTCGGGGAAGGGTATGTGGCGCGTTCGGTCACGCCTGCCGGCGAGGAAGTCATGAAGTCTTCCCTCTTCGCGGACGCGGGCGACAAGGGCAAGGAAGCCGACGCCAAGAACGTGAGGGCCAGGGAGCTGATGGGCGAGGCCCACGATTACGCTTCGGCCCCGGCCCAGCTTCTGGCCCGCTTCGACGACATGGACTTCTGGCAGGCCCAGTCGGCCAAGTGCATCTCCTGCGGAGCCTGCACCTACATGTGTCCGACCTGCTACTGCTTCAACATCACCGACGACGACCTGGGCCTTGAGAGCCGGCGCATCCGCTCCTGGGACAACTGCATGTCCCACACCTTCACCCTGGAAGGCAGCGGCCACAACCCGCGTCCGACCAAGGCGCATCGTCTGAAGAACCGCGTCGGGCACAAGTTCAGCTACTATCCGGACCTGCACAAGGGCGTCATCGCCTGTTGCGGGTGCGGCCGGTGCATCAAGCAGTGCCCCGCCGGAGTCGATATCCGGCAGATCGTGAAAGCAGCACAGGAGTACTCCGAATGAATGCCAATCCCTATCTCCCGGACATGGCCACCATTGTCGAAGTGATCCAGGAGACGCACAACATCAAGACCTTCCGCATCGTCATCAACAACGAAGAGCGCATGAAGGAGTTCACCTTCCGGCCCGGCCAGGTGGGGCAGCTCTCGGTCTTCGGCGTTGGCGAGTCGACTTTTGTCATCAACTCCTCCCCGACCCGCAAGGACTACCTGCAGTTCAGCGTCATGCGCGTGGGCGAGGTCACGACCCGTCTGCACCAGTTGCAGCCCGGCGACCAGATCGGCGTGCGCGCTCCTCTTGGCAACTCCTTCCCGGTGGAGGACCTGAAGGGCAAGAACATCGTCTTCGTGGGCGGCGGCATCGGCATGGCTCCCTTGCGGACCCTGTTCACATACATGCTCGACAACCGTAAGGACTACGGTGACATAACCCTGTTGTACGGTGCGCGCAGCCCCGCCGACCTGACCTACAAGGCGGAACTGCCGGAGTGGACGGAACGCAAGGATGTGAACACCGTGCTGACCATCGACAACCCGTCCGAGGGCTGGGAGCACAAGGTGGGCCTCATCCCCAACGTGCTGCTTGAAATCAACCCCTCGCCCAAGAACACGGTGGCCATCACCTGCGGCCCGCCCATCATGATCAAGTTCACCTTGCAGGCTCTCAAAAAACTGGGCTTCGAGGATGAGAACATCCTCACCACCCTGGAAAAACGCATGAAGTGCGGAGTGGGCATCTGCGGGCGTTGCAACATCGGCACGAAGTACGTGTGCATGGACGGACCCGTCTTCACCTATGCCCAGCTCAAAGAGCTGCCCTCGGAACTGTAGCAACTGGTAGAAATACAAATGTCCAGGCTGTTCAAAAATGGTGAGATGCGAGGAACAAAGAAAATCCAGGCCCGAAGCGTATAGAGACATACGTGAGGGTCTAGATTTTCTGCAGTGACGAAGCAGGTCGCCGTTTTTGGACTGCCAGGTAGGAGGTTTTATGGCTGGAATATTCAAGGCAACGGACATTCTCCTGGCCGCCCAGGAAGTCGAAACCCGCGGCGAAGTCTTCTACAATCGTCTGGTCGAGACCACCACCGAGCCCAAACTCAAGGATCTGTTCTCCTTTCTTGCAAAGGAGGAGACCAAGCACCGCGAGATCTTCGCCAGGCTCTATGAGCGGGTGGGGGAAGTGGAGCTCCCGGCCTGGGCTGAGGAAGACGAGTATGTGGACTACCTCAAATATCTGCTCGATTCGCACACCCTTTTCCGCCTGGGCGACGTGAATCATCTCAAGACCTTCATGGGTACTCCCGAGGAGGCCATCGAAACGGCCATGGGATTCGAGAAGGACACGATCATGTTCTTCCTCGAAATGCGCGAATTCGTGCCCGAAGGGGACAGAAAGCACGTGCAGGCCTGCATCGACGAGGAGCGCACTCACCTGCGCCTTTTGGCGGGTATGCTGCGTAAATAGAAGGTTTTGTAAGACCATCCTCCTAGGGGCTTTCGGGTGCGAATCCGGGAGCCTCTTTTTTTCGTTTTTTGCCAGGAACCTGCTACATGGCTGCGAGTTCACATTGCGCTAACGTCACAATTCGGTTAAAGTTTTCGGCGACGGAACAGGGGGCAAGGGCGCGTGAACCAACGCTTGAGCCGTGCCTTTTCAGGCGTCTCTTGTGCTTTCGTATCGAGCCTTTCGCGGCACTGTCCCGAATGTGAACAGGGTGTGTTGTTGAATTGGTGCGTGATATTTTCGCAATTTTCTTTTCGAAAACGAACGGCCTGTTTCTATTGCGAACGTAGAAAATGAAGAGACCGGCTTGCCTGCCGCCTCTTTACGGCATCGGTTTTTTAGCGGCCTTGCCTTGATTTGCTGGTGCATCAGCCGCGTCGTCTGAACCAACACTGTAACAAGGAGATGATCATGAAGAAGGGTTTCTTGGGCTTTCTGGCCGCGGTGATGATCCTGGCCGTCGCCGTTCCCGGATTCGCGGATGAATGTACCTACCGCGGAATTCTGGACAAAATGTATTGCGACAACGACAAGGATCTGGTCGCCGACAACGCGCTCCCCGGCGAATGCAAAGATCCTTCCACCCTGGTTTTCACCTATACCCCGGTTGAAGATCCCGCCGTATATCAGGATCTGTTTGCCGATTTTCAGGCCCACATCAAGAAGATCACGGGCAAGGACGTCATCTACTACACCGTGCATTCCAACTCGGCCCAGGTAGAGGCCATGCGCTCCGGCCGCCTGCATATCGCTGGCTATTCCACCGGGCCCACCGGCTTCGCCGTGAACCTGGCCGGTTACGTGCCCATCGCCGTCAAGGGTGATGCCGAGGCGTTTCAGGGCTACAACCTGATCGTGATCGTCAAGAAGGACAGCCCCATTCAGACCATGGCCGATCTCAAGGGCAAGAAGGTCGCGCACACTTCCCCCTCGTCCAACTCCGGCAACCTGGCACCCCGCGCGCTTTTCCCGGCCCAGGGAATCGTGCCTGACGAAGACTACACCGTCGTTTACTCCGGCAAGCACGACCAGTCCGTCCTGGGCGTCGTCCACGGCGACTACGATGCCGCCCCGGTGGCCTCTGACGTGTACGAGCGCATGCTGCGCGCCGGTCGCGTGGATGAAGGCGCCGTGCGCATCATCTACACCAGCCCCCGTTTCCCCACGTCATCCTTCGGCTACTCCAGCCAACTCTGCCCGGATCTGGTCGAGAAGATCAAGGAAGCGTTCTACACCTATCGCTACACCGACGAGATGAAGAAGGCCTTTGACGGCGCGGATCGTTTCTTCCCCATCACCTACCAGAAGGATTGGGCGGTCATTCGCGATATCGCAGAGGCCACCGGCGCGAGTTACAACGAGGAAGGCCTCAAGGCCATGATCGCCAAGGAAAAGGCGGACGCGGAAAAGAAAGCCAAGAAGCAGTAATCACATACAAGGCATTATCGTGACGTCATCAAGCAATAACGGGAACGGGGGGAATGCCTCCCGTTCCCTGATCGTAAAAGATCTGGTCAAGGCTTACGTTCCGGGCAAGCCGGTTCTCAAAAACATCTCCTTCGAGGTACGGGGCTGTTCCACGGTGGCCATCATCGGCCCCTCCGGGACAGGCAAGAGCACGCTGCTGCGCTGCATCAACCGCCTCATCGACCCGACCAGCGGCACCATCACCGTGGCCGGACACGAAATCACGCGGCTTTCGGGCAAGGAACTGCGCCTGGCCCGGCACCACGTGGGCATGGTCTTTCAGGAATTCAACCTTGTGGAGCGCCTCTCGGTCATCGAGAACGTGCTCTGCGGCAGACTCGGATTCGTGCCGGTCTGGCGGGCCTGGCTGCGCAGGTTCGAGCAGCACGACATCGATCGGGCTTTCGAGCTGATCGACATGGTCGGCCTGAGCGAATTCGCCACCGAGCGGGCCGACGCCCTGTCCGGCGGGCAGCGTCAGCGCGTGGGCATCGCCCGGGCCGTGATGCAGAACCCCGACGTGATCATGGCCGACGAGCCCACGTCATCCCTTGATCCCAAGACATCCGTCGAGATCATGGGGCTTCTGAACGATTTCTCCAAGGCGCACGACATTCCGGTGCTGATCAACATCCATGACGTGAACCTGGCCAAGCGCTTCGCAGACCGGGTCATCGGCATGTCGCTGGGAAGCATCGTGTTCGACGGCCCGCCCTCGGAGCTGACGGACGATCATCTCAAGCAGATCTACGGCGGCGAGGACTGGTTGTCATGAGCGCGGTCAACACCAGAAGAGCCTTCAAGCCCAACTGGCTTGCGCGCCTTGGGTGGCTCGCCGTGATCGGCTATTGCGTGCTCGCGTTCTGGTCCCTGGACATCACCTGGGACCGTTTCGTGATCGGCCTTGAGAATGGCGCGAAATTCCTGGGGAGCATGATTCCGCCCAATTTCGAGCGCTGGAAGCTGTTGCTGGGCAACCTTCTGGAGACGCTTGAAATCGCGGTGATCGCCTCGGCGTTCGGCGTGGCCTTCTCCCTGCCCATCGGCCTGGCCGCCTCGCGCAACCTGATGCCGACCTGGGCGACCTGGCCGTCCCGCATTCTCATTGCCATCTGCCGCTCCTTTCATCCGGTCATCTTTGCCATCCTGTTCGTAAAGGCGGTGGGATTCGGCCCGCTGGCGGGCATCCTGACCCTGATCTTCGCGTCCATCGGCTTCATCGGCAAGCTCTTCGCCGAAGCCATCGAGGAGATTTCCCTCAAGCCGGTGGAGGCCTGTCGGGCCGCCGGAGCCCCGTTCATGAGCGTCATCCTGTATGCCGTGCTGCCGCAGGTGCTGAATCGCTTCATCGGGTTCGCCACATATCAGTTCGACGCGAACATCCGCAATTCGACCATGGTCGGAATCGTCGGCGCGGGCGGCATCGGCGGGACGCTGTTCGCGGCGTTTCAGCGCTTCGACTACGACTTCCTGGCCGCGATCCTCATCTCGATCATCATCCTCGTCATGCTCGGGGAATACCTCGCATCCATAGTCAAGGCGGTGTTCAATGACTAGTCGCACCTGGGAGCGTTTCACTCCCGCTCAAAGACTGGCCCGGTTTGCGATCTATCTGGCCGCGGTCACCGCCCTGGTCGTTTCGATGCGCACGGTGCAGATCGTTCCGGAATTCCTGTACGATGCCCCGACCCAGATGGCGGACATGTTCGCACGCATGTGGCCGCCGGACATTGCCCACTACCGCGAAGGCGTGCACGAGGCCCTGGTCGAGAGCATGCACATCGCGGGCATGGGCACCATTCTGGCGCTGGTCATGTCGCTGCCGGTGGCGCTGCTGGCCGCCAGCAACATCACCCCGATCCCGGCCCTGAACTGGCTGGCACGGCTGATCCTTGTCTCTTCGCGTTCGGTGAACACCCTTGTCTGGGCGATCCTGTTCGTGGCCGTTTTCGGCCCCGGCGCCCTAGCCGGGACCATCGCCATCGGATTTCGCTCCATCGGTTTTTGCGGCAAGCTCCTGGGCGAGGCCCTGGAGGAATGCAACAAGGGGCCGGTGGAAGCATTGAAGGCGGCGGGGGCCCCCTGGCCGAGCATCTTCCTTAAGGCTTACTGGCCCCAGGTTTCACCGGCCTTCTGGGGGATCACCCTGTTTCGGTGGGATATCAACGTGCGCGAGTCGGCGGTTATCGGACTGGTCGGCGCGGGCGGGATAGGCATGGCGCTGGACACGGCCATCGCCCTTTTTCGCTGGAATCAGGTCGCGCTCATCCTGCTGTGCATCTTTGCCGTGGTCATCGTGGCCGAGATCGTGGTCACGAAGATCAGGCAGAAAATCATCTAGCATTCATTGCATCACTGCAAAGACAAACCCGCGTCACGGAAAACCCAGAGTTTTCCGTGACGCGGGTTTCTCAGTTTCACGCCGGATGTTGTGGACGTTTGCCCTGACAGATGTCGAAGGCCGTGCGCATTTGCGCCGGGCTAGAAATCGAGTTGTCCCTGGTCGCTCAGGAAGCTCATGGTCGTGTGCCTGCGTTTGCCGTTTTCCAGATAGACCACGCTGTAGAAGCCCTTGGGCAGGACGATGTCCTTGACGCTTTTGGCCTTGATCTCGAAGGGGCCGAAGTCCTTGCAGGTCTGCTGGTTCTTGAACCACAAAACAAGAGGCCGGGACGAGGTGACGACCAGTCTGCCCTTGTCGAACGATTCGTCAGGGTTCCGGGGAGGGGCCTGGGCCGTCTCGGCTTTTGGCTTCGGAAGCGTCGCGGCGGGCGCTGGAGAGCCTTGGACAGTGTCGATGGAAGGCGCATCCGTATTCTTCGAAGTGGCCTTCGGAAGTGCCTGCGCCTCTGCCGAGGCGGCGCTTGGGAGCGCCTGCGCGTCTTCCGAAGTGGCGTTCGGGAGCGCCTGGGCCACGGTCGCGCAGCTTGCGTTCACTCCAAGTGCCTGCTCGGGCAGGGATGGCGCGATGTTGTCGCCGGATTGCGAATAGACCGGCGATGCCGGCTCGTTTTGCGTCATGCCGGTGCCTGGTCGCGGATCGGGCGTCATGATGTCCGCTTGCGGCGGGGTGCTGGTCTCATTGTCCGCGCCAGCGGTTTGCTCCGCCACGACGGCGGGGGAGGACCCGTTTTCCACGGCGGGCAAAAGTGCTTCGGACGCCTCGGGCTCGGCAGTGGCGGTTTGCCGCGACTGAATGAACAATTGCTCCAGGCCGAACAGACCCTGTCTGTGCGCGACGTAACCCGTGCATCCGGCGAAGAGCAAAAAGGTCATCCCGAGCTGCAGGAGGCTCGGCTTCCAGAGAACCTTCAAAGGCTTGGCCGGGGAGGGCGTCTCCGACTCCTCGGGCGTGACGGCGTAGAGGCGACCGCATTTCGGGCACTCTGCGGGAAAGAGTCCAAATTCTTCAGGGCTTGGCTGGTGGCGGCATGCGGCGCAGACGGGACGGTTTGATTTGAGTGAGGCCAGGGGTGCCTGGTCGGCTTGGGGCTCGTCCTCGTCGCCTGGTTCAGATCCGGTGTCGGCGTTCACCAGCCCGGTGAATTTATCGATCAGAACGTACATCCTGTCCGCAGGCAGGGCGTCATCGTGAGCCAGGATGGCCTGGACCAGATTCCCGGCCTCGACAACCAGCGCGCCGCGCACCGGACCCGCAATGCCGACGCTGGCCCGGCTGAAACACAGTACCGGGCAGGGGTGCACGCCGCCTGCGTACTGCAGATCCATGTGCCGGGTCAGCTTTTGGGTCAGGTTCCAGCACTGGGTCAGCATGTCCAGCATGAACGGCCATCCGTTCAGGCGCAGGGATTCGCCCGAGGCCGTGACATTTCCGAGATGGCTTCTGGTTCTGATCAGGAAGAGCCCGTTTGGGCCTATCACGGCGTGATCGAGCTGGTTGCCTTCGAAATGCAGATCATGAAAGACATGGTATTCGCTTGGGAGCTGCCGCAACGCCTTGCTCACGATCCGTGAGGCCTGGGAGTTTGTCTGCGAATGCGAGAAATGATGCGAGAAGGCGAGGCCGAGCTCTTCGAAGCGCAGAGTGGCCGCGATGAAGAAGACGGCGAAGATGGCGGTGATCCACGGCTGGTTTTGCCCGAATGCATACAGGCCTGCCCCAGCCGGCATCAGAACGAGAAGCAGGGGCAGGATGAGACGCAGCAGAATGTCCTTGTGGCGGGCAGAGGCCCGGGTATTGCCGCTTTGAACCGCTTTGCCGTGAATGTGTGCCATGACGCCTCGACCTGTTCTTGCGTTACGTAGTCCTTGCCTCGTGAAGTATAAGCCTTGGATCGGAAAATAAGTCAAGGTTTGCGCGTGTATGACAGCTGTCGCCATACACGTGCCTGCCGCATTGAAAGCGGACCCCGTGGCCGAACCTCAAGCCTGGCCGGGCCGGGATAGCGAGCAGGGGCGGCCCTTATTGCGCAAGAGGCGCAAAGCGGGCGGCGGTCATACGGGCCAGGTCTTCGGGAGCGAGTTCGATATCAAGGCCGCGCCGACCTCCACTGACCAGCATGGCGGGGTGGGCCTGTGCCGAGATGTCGATGAAGGTACGCAGCCGCTTTTTCTGTCCCAGAGGGCTGACCCCGCCAAGCACGTAGCCGGTGGCGCGCTCCACGAGGACCCTGTCGGCCATGGCCGCCTTCTTGGCCCCGGCGGCCTTGGCCAATTGCTTGAGCCCGAGCATGCTCTCCACCGGAATGACGGCCACCACCAGCTCCCCGCCCAGATCCGCGACCAGGGTCTTGAAGACCTGGCAGGGATCGACGCCGAGTTTTTCGGCCGCTTCCAGGCCGTAGGCCGTGCATGACGGGTCATGGTCGTATTCCCGTACGACGAATGTGATTCCTGCTTTTTTGGCGGCGTTTATGGCGGGGGTCATGGGGTGCGGCTACAAAGGCGGGCGGAAAAAGTCCAGTCCTGAAAATGAAGGCTGAAAAGGCACGGCGCGCAGGATCGCCGGAAGCGCCGTGCCGAAAGGGTCGTTAGCTTGCGGCCTGTGCCGAGGCCTGGATGTATTCCTTGATGTCGTCGATGGTCACCACGGGGAGCTCGTGGCGTCTTCCGAACTCCTGGATTTCGGGCATGCGGGCCATGGTGCCGTCTTCGTTGGTGACTTCGCACAGTACGCCGCAGGGCTTGAGTCCGGCCAGGCGCATGAGGTCCACGGTGGCTTCGGTGTGGCCTTCGCGTTCCAGAACCCCGCCCGGACAGGCGCGAAGCGGGAAGATGTGGCCGGGACGATGCAGATCCCCGGGGCGGGCATCGTCGGCGATGGCGGCCTGCACCGTGCGCACGCGATCGGCGGCGGACACTCCCGTGGTCACCCCCTGGGCGGCTTCGATGGAGACGGTGAAGGCAGTCTGGTAACGGCTGGAATTGTTGCTGACCATGGGCGCCAGGTCCAGGGCGCGGACTTTGTCCTCGGGCAGGCACAGGCAGACGATGCCGCTGCATTCGCGGATGAGCATGGCCATCTGAGCCGTGGTCAGGGACTGGGCGGCGAAGATCAGGTCACCTTCGTTTTCGCGGTTTTCGTTGTCGGTGACCAGCACCCCGAGGCCTTGTTGCAAGGCCGCAAGGGCGCGTTCGACCCGGACGCGGGGAGGGGTGTTTTCAAAACTTTCTGAAAACTGATTCACGGTGGTTCTCCTTGGAATTGAACGTGAATCAGGGCGCGGCTGAAAAGAACCGTTCACGCCCGTGAACGGTACGCCGTCTTCTCTTTCATCCGGACTGTCACCGTCGGCTCCGGCTTCGCACCGGATCTGCTGACCTCCCGGACCTCCGGGAGCGCTCGCGGGCTCCCCGCCGTGAAGCGGGATACCGCCGGTGGGGAATTGCACCCCGCCCTGAGAAGTGGGCACCATGCGCGGCGAGGCGGGCGCTGTCAACGGTGCGAAGGCCGTAAAAAGTCCTGTATGACAAAATGGCAAATTCGACCATTGCCTCGCGCACGGTAACGGGGTAGAGTGCTTCAATAGAGAACATGCCACAAGGATTTTCCCTTGTGGCTTTTTTTTCCCGCAACGTTACTTCAAAGGATCGAACATGACAGAAAATCAAATACAAGCAGGCAGTTCCGTCGAGTCCCTATGCAAGAAATGCAAGACCGTGACCGATCATCACGTGGTCGTCATGTCCGGCGAGAAGATCGCCAAGGTCGAGTGCAAGGTTTGTAACGCACGTCACGCCTATGTGTCGCCAACTGCCGAGCCCAAGGTCAAGAAACCCGCCACCCCTCGTCCCAAGAAGGCTGCCCTGGCTTCCAGCAAGCAGGCCCAGGCTCTGCTCGAACAGTGGGAAAAGCTGGTCACCCCCTGCGCCAAACCCCTGTCCTACAGCATGGAGCGTACGTTTCAGATCGGCGATGTCATTGATCATCCCACCTTTGGTCTGGGTTATGTTCAGAAACTGATGAAGCCCTGCACTGCCGAGATCCAGTTCAAGGACGCCATCCGCAACATGCGCTGCGGGATGTTCAAGTAGGTTTTCAGGCCCTCTTTTCCTGCCGCCAGCCCTCAAACGGCCGCCTGTCCGGATTTGCGCCCTTAGAAAGATCCGCTTTTTTCGTTTCTTTCCTTCTTGACGTCGCACGAAAGGTGCGCGTAATGGAAAAATAGTGTCGTGCGCCGTGTGTTGTGCGCCGTACGACCAACTCCACATCGGCTTCAGTCAAGGAAGCCGTTTTTTATGCTCCACGAGGAAAAAATGCCCACCATGCAGAAAAATGACAATATCAGAAATATCGCGATCATCGCACACGTTGACCATGGCAAGACCACCCTGGTGGACGTCATGTTCCGACAGTCCGGAGTTTTCCGGGACAACCAGGCCATGGACGACCGCGTCATGGATTCCATGGATCTGGAGCGCGAACGCGGTATCACCATCGCCGCCAAGAATTGCTCCGTGCGCTGGAAAGGCGTGAAGATCAATATCGTCGACACCCCCGGCCACGCCGATTTTGGCGGGGAAGTGGAGCGCGCCCTGTCCATGGTCGACGGCGCGGTGCTGCTGGTGGACTCCTCCGAGGGCCCGCTGCCCCAGACCCGGTTCGTGCTCAAGAAAGCCCTGGACGCGAGCCTGCCCATTCTGGTCGTGGTCAACAAGATCGACCGCGCCGATGCCCGGCCGCAGGAAGTGCTGGACGAGGTCTACGACCTGTTCATCGATCTTGGCGCCGACGAGGACCAGCTCGAATTTCCGGTGCTTTACGCCATCGGCCGCGACGGTGTGGCCTCTCCGGTGCTTGATGAGCCTGGCAAGGATCTTTCCTGCCTCTTCGACCTCATCCTGGAGCACATCCCCGGCCCTCGTTTCGATCCTGCCGCACCCTTTCAGATGCTTGTCTCGGATCTGGGGTATTCGGATTACCTGGGTCGCCTGGTCATCGGCAAAATCAAGGCCGGTCTGCTGCAGGACAAGGCCGATCTTCTGTGTATGGGCGAAAACGACCAGCTCGCCTTCCGGCCGGCCAAGATTCAGGCCTACGAAGGAATGCAACTCAAGGATCAGGCCGCCATCGAGATGGGCGACATCGTGGTCATGGCCGGCCTGAACAAGGTCAGCATCGGCGACACCATCTGCCTGAAGGAAAGCCCGGTGCGCCTGAAGCGCATCGACGTGGACGAGCCCACCGTGTCCATGCGCTTCACCATCAACACCTCGCCTTTTGCCGGACGCGAGGGCAAGATCGTGCAGTCGCGCAAGATCAAGGACCGTCTCGAAAAAGAGGCCCTGACCAACGTGGCCATCCAGGTCGAGGAGAGCGAGGACAGGGACTCCATGATCGTCAAGGGTCGCGGTGAATTCCAGCTGGCCATCATCATCGAGACCATGCGCCGCGAAGGCTTCGAGCTGGGCGTCGGTCGTCCCGAGGTCATCTACAAGAAAGAAGGCGGCAAGCTCCTTGAGCCCATGGAACACGTTTACGTGGACTGCGACGAGGCCTTCATGGGCGTGGTCACGGAAAAACTGTCCATCCGCCGGGGCAAGCTGCTCAATCTGGTCAACAACGGCAGCGGCCGCGTGCGCATGGAATTTTCCGTCCCGTCCCGCGCTCTCATCGGCTACCGGGACGAATTTCTGACCGACACCAAGGGCACGGGCATCATGAATTCCCTGTTCGACGGATACGGCGAGTACCGGGGCGATTTCCCGACCCGTTTTTCCGGTTCGCTGGTCTGCGACCGTCAGGGTCAGGCCGTGCCGTACGCGCTTTTCAATCTGGAGCCGCGCGGCCGGATGTTCGTGCGTCCCGGTGATGCGGTCTACGAGGGCATGATCGTCGGCGAGCACAACCGCGATAACGACATCGACATCAACCCCTGCAAGGAAAAAAAGCTGACCAATATGCGCGCCTCGGGCAAGGATGAGGCCATCATCCTCACCCCCGTGTTGCCCATGACCCTTGAGATGGCGCTCAATTTTATCCGCGACGACGAGATGGTCGAGATCACTCCCCTGAACATCCGCCTGCGCAAGATCGAGCTTTCGGCCCAGAAACGGCACAGCATGGTCGCGCGCAAGAAGAAGGTCGAAGGAAAATAGAGATGCAGAAGAAAGTCCATGACGTGATCATTGTCGGCGGCGGTCCGGCCGGTCTGTTCGCGGCCTATCATCTGGCCGAGCACGCAAGCCTCGATGTGCTTGTGATCGAGAAGGGTCGCGACTCGCTGATCCGCAACTGCCCCATGACCGAGGCGCAGGACTGCATCCACTGCAAGCCCTGCAACATCCTGGCGGGCATGGGTGGTGCGGGGCTCTTTTCCGACGGCAAGCTCAACTTCATACCCAAGCTGGGCAAGACCGACCTGACCCAGTTCATGAGCCTGGGCAAGGCTACAGAACTCATCGACGAGACCGAGGCCATCTTCAACCGCTTCGGCATGGACGGAAAGGTCTATCCGACCAACATCGACGAAGCCCGCTCCATCCGCAAGGAGGCCCGCAAGTTCGGCATCGACCTGCTGGTCATCAAGCAGAAGCACCTCGGCAGCGACAACCTGCCCGGTCACATCACCGGCATGGTCGAGTACATCAAGTCCAAGGGCGTGACCGTGCGCACCAAGGAGGAGGTGGTCGACATCCTGGTCGAGGGCGGCAGGGTGCGCGGCGTGACCACGGCCAAGGGCGAGTATCTGGCGGATAACGTCATTCTGGCTCCGGGCAGGGTGGGGGCCGAATGGGTCGGCCAGCTCGTGCAGCGCCACGGTCTGGCCGTGACCCAGCGCGGCATCGAGGTCGGGGTGCGCGTGGAAGTGCACAACGAGATCATGCAGGACCTGTGCTCCATCATCTACGATCCGACCTTCTTCATCCGCACCTCCAAGTACGACGACCTGACCCGTACCTTCTGCACCAACTACGGCGGGTTCATCGCCCAGGAAAACTACCAGGATTTCGTCTGCGTCAACGGCCATGCCTACATGGACAAGAAAAGCGAGAACACCAACTTCGCCTTCCTGTCCAAGGTGGTCCTGAACGAGCCCGTCACGGATAACCAAGCCTATGGCGAATCCATCGGCCGCCTGGCGACCCTGATCGGGGGCGGAAAGCCCATCCTGCAGCGTTTCGGCGATTTGAAGCGCGGCCGCCGCTCCACCTGGAACCGCATCCGCAACAGCTACATCGAGCCAACCTTGAAGAAGGTGGTCTGCGGCGACATCGCCATGGCCCTGCCCGAGCGCATTCTGGCCAACCTGGTCGAGGGCCTCGAAAAGCTCAACCAGGTCGTGCCGGGCGTGGCCAACGACGAAACGCTCCTGTATGCGCCGGAGATCAAGTTCTTCGCCACGCAGGTGGAATGCGACGAAAATCTGCAGACCGCTATCGGGGGACTCTACGTGGCCGGAGACGGACCCGGAGTGGCTGGAAACATCGTTTCGGCCGCGGCGACGGGCCTCATCCCCGCCAAGAGCATTATTAC
The DNA here is from genome assembly GCF_900114595.1 of Desulfomicrobium norvegicum. NCBI lineage: Bacteria > Pseudomonadati > Thermodesulfobacteriota > Desulfovibrionia > Desulfovibrionales > Desulfomicrobiaceae > Desulfomicrobium > Desulfomicrobium norvegicum. The sequence continues at coordinate 96,038 of NZ_FOTO01000012.1, forward strand.
AAAGGGCTAGGCTTCATTTCCGGGATCAGTTGACGATAAAGAGGGGCGTTGCCGTTTCATGACGGGAGCGCTCTCTCTTTTTTCAGATGTGTTCGCGGATGAACTCGTCGATCTGGTCGAGCAGGATGGGTTTGGAGAAATGGTAGCCCTGCGCGTATTCGCAGCCCATCTCCCTGAGCGTCAGGTATTGGGCTTCGGTCTCGATGCCCTCGGCCACCACGGACAGGCCAAGGCTGTGGGCCAGGTTGACGATGGTGCGCACGATGACGCGGTTGGCGTGCTTGTCCAGATGAGTCACGAAACTGCGGTCGATTTTGAGCGTGTCGATGGGAAAGCGTTGCAGGTAGCTCATGGACGAGTAGCCCGTGCCGAAATCATCGACCAGAATGGCCATGCCGAGCTCCTTCATGATGCGAAGCTTCTGGATCGTCGCCTCGGGGTTGGTCATGACGTCGCTTTCCGTGATCTCGAGCTTGAGCTGCAATGGGTTGATGCGGTTGTGGCGGATGCAGTTGAACAGGTTTTGCACCAGATCGGGATCGGAGAACTGGCGCGCGGACAGGTTGACGGACACGCTGAAGGCATTTTCCGGGTATTTTTCGGCCCAGGATCGCAATACCTTGCAGGATTGCTCCAGCACCCATTGTCCGATGGGCAGGATGAGCCCGGTCTGTTCGGCAATGGGGATGAATTCGCTGGGGGGAACCCAGTCCTTGTCCTTGGGCTTCCAGCGCAAGAGGGCTTCGAAGCCGCTCAGGGTCGGGTTCTGGCCGATGGAGAAAATTGGTTGCAGGGCCAGGAAGAACTCGTTTTCGCTGATGGCGTTGCGCAGCCGTGTTTCCGTGTCCAGTTTTTTGAGGGCCTTGTCCTGCATTTCCGGCGCGTAAAAGCGCAGCTGGTCCAGGCCCTGTTCCTGGGCGTGGCGCAGGGCGATGTTGGCTCCCTGCAGAAAGTATTCGGGTGAGGTGTATTCGTTGGGCCCGAAGAGAGCGCCGAAACACGCACTGATGTGGATGGGATGATGCTCGATGTCCAGGGTGCGGTTCAGGGCGGATTTGATTTTTTTGATGGTGGCCGTGCCCGCTTTCCTGGATGGCAATTCCTCCAGCAGCACCACGAACTCGTCGTCGCCAAGGCGTGCCACCGTGTCCACCGCGGACACGGTATCAAGCAGGATGTGGCCTATGGACTGCAACAGCTGGTCGCCGACAAGATGCCCGAGGCTGTCGTTGACGTCCTTGAAGCGGTCGATATCGACCTGCACGACGGCAAAGAGGTAGTCGTCGCGTACCTGGCTGCGCTCCATGGCCTGCTGGATGCGGTCCAGGCAGAGGGCGCGGTTGGGCAGGTTGGTCAGGGCGTCGTGGAAGGTTCGGTGCTGCAGATGCTTTTCGGCGTCCTTGCGCTTGGTGGTGTCCTCGAATATGGCGGCCACCTGCCTGGGCTGGGGGCTGAAGGCGACCACGGAGAAATGTTTGCCCACGAATCCCGCGAAGCTGTCGAAGCGGATCGACTCGCGGGTCATGGCGGTCTTGGCGAGGATGTCGATCCAGTAAGGTTCGACCTTTTCCGAAAGCTGACGCAGGCTGCGTCCGACGATGTCTTTTGCGGGCAGGCCGAAGAAGCTGGCAAAGGCCGGGTTGACGTCGAGGAAGAGCAGATCCCTGGGTTTTCCCGAAGCGTCGGTCACGACCTCGTGCAGGGCGAAGCCGTTCAGCATGGAATCGAAAAGCAGCCTGTACTGCTGTTCGCTCTTCTGGAGCGCCTGCGCGGCGGAATGCTTGTAGAGGGCGATTTCGATGGCTACGTGCAGGTCCCGGGATTCGGCGGGTTTTATGATGTAGCCGAAGGTCTCGGTGATCTTGGCGCGCCCAAGGGTTTCTTCGTCGTCATGGGCGGTCAGGAAGATGATGGGGATCTGCGTGTTTTCAAGGATGGCCTTGGCCGCTTCGATGCCGTCGATGCGCCCATCGAGAAAGATGTCCATGAGGATCAGTGACGGCGCTTGCCGTGCAACTGCGGCGATGGCTTCCTCGCCGGAGGTGATGATGCCCTGGACCTGGTACCCGAGCTTTTGCAGCCGTTGCTGCATGTCGAAGGCGACAATGGCGTTGCCTTCGACCAGCAGGATACTGGTAGTGACGGGTGGTTCGGTGTTCGGCGCGTGCTGGGTGGATGTCATCAGGAAATTTTTCTTGGGTAATGGTTTATGCGTATCCACGCTTTTTAGCCGGTTAACGACAAGCAAACTTATATTTTCCAGAAAATCAGAATGTTGACAAGGGCAAAGCGCATATTCTCGGCATACGCGAAAAACGTCTTTTATGTTGGCTGTGTACGGGATTATGTAGGGCGGGTAGCGCGCGTATGCGAAATTTTGGGAGCAATGATCAGTAATTGTTGCAAATTATTACCAGTGATGTAGATTGATATCGTATGGACCCGTGTGTAAGAAGGTCCTCCCAGCCATGATTTTTCTCCTAAGGAGCCGCCTATGTCTGCTATCGTCCGCGAAGGGAATATTGCCACCATCACCCCGGGTCAGGATCTTGTGTCCTCCATGGTTCCGGAGTTCAAGCAGGAGCTGGCTTCGTTGCTGGCGGACTCCCCGGCGGAGGTGCGTATCGATCTGACCGGGGCGGGGATGATGGACTCCATAGGTATCGGAGTGATCATTGCCACGCACAATTCCATGAAGAAAAAAGGCGGGAAGTTGATCATTGTCAACGCTTCAGGAAATATAATCAAACTTTTCAAGTCGATGCGTCTTGACCAGCATCTGAACCTGGACTCATAACGCGGTCAGGCGGCAAATGCCCGCCATCGTTGCAGGTGAGAAATGCCCTTTGTTGCCAATGGCGGGAGCCAGGGGAGGGCAGATCGTTCCCGGTCGTTTTTTTTAGATCCGGAGCGCGGGCGCAAGCCCGGGCGCTTGGGACCGGTGCCCGCGGGCGCGGGAGAAGGCCTCATAAATTGAAATCCATATGGAGTTCGCACAATGATGATGGATGACGAAACTCTCCAAATGTACGTGGAAGAAGCAGCCGAGCACCTCGGGGATATCGAGAACGATTTGCTGGCCATTGAACAGGCGGGTGCGGATATCGATGTCGAGCTGGTCAACAAGGTTTTTCGCGCGGCGCATTCCATCAAGGGGGGTGCCGGATTTCTGGGTCTGACCAAGATCAAGGACCTGGGACACAAGATCGAAAACATCCTGGACATGGTCCGCAATCGCGAGCTTGTCCCGGAGCCCGAAGTGGTCAACATCGTCCTTTTGGCCTTCGACAAGTTGCGTGACCTGATCTCCAATGTGGCCGAGAGCAATGACGCGTATATCGACGATCATGTCGCGGCCCTGACGGCGGCGGCTTCGGCCAATCTGGAGGGCGAGGAGAAGGCTTCCGTGGATCGTCTGGTCGAGGTCCGGGATAATCGGGGACGAGTCGTCTTCGAGGTCGCGGAGTTCGATCTGCTTCAGAACAAGAAGGGGGGGAAGAACCTTTACCTCCTTGAGTTCGATCTGATCCATGACGTGCAGCGCAAGAACAAGACCATCTTCGATATTTTGAAGGGCATGGATTCCACGGGCGTGATTCTCGATCTGAAGGTCGATTTCGAGGCGGTGGGCACATTGGAGGACGACGATTTTTCCAATCGCATTCCTTTCTTCGTTCTTTTTGGTTCCATCATCGAGGACGACATCATGCCCGCGCTTCTGGACCTGGGAAGCGAATTCATCACGACCCTGAGCATCGACCTGCCTTCCGATCAGGCGGCCCCGGTGGCCGATTTCGCCCAGGAGCTTCTGGACCAGACCCCGCAGACTCCCAACGAGGACCGGACTGATTCCCTGATTTCGGAGCTCTTCAGCGGGGAAACCCTGGCCTCGGCCCTGGCCGCGCCAGCGCCCAAGCCCGCGGCTCCGGCCGCACCCGTGGCCCCTGCTCCCACCGCGCCAGCCGCACCTGCTCCACGGCCCGAGCCCCAGGTGACGGCCGACGAGGATGCGGGCCGAAGGCCCGACCCCAAGGCTCCCAAATCCGCCATCGCTCAGCCCGATTCCCTGCGCGTGCATGTCAGCCTGCTCGAAGACCTGATGAACCTGGCGGGAGAACTGGTTTTGAGCCGCAACCAGCTCATGCAGGCCATTTCCTCTGGCGCCATCCACCAGATCGAGGTGGCCGGGCAGCGCATCGATCTGGTCACGTCCGAGCTGCAGGAAACCATCATGCTGACCCGCATGCAGACGGTCGGCAACATTTTCAACAAGTTTCCGCGCGTGGTCCGCGATCTGGCCCGCAATCTGGGCAAGGAGATCGACCTGCAGCTCGAAGGCAACGACGTCGAGCTGGACAAGACCATCATTGAAGGCCTGGGCGATCCGTTGACCCACCTGGTCCGCAATTCAGCGGATCACGGCATCGAGATGCCCGATGTGCGCGTGAAGGCCGGAAAACAGGCCATGGGTACCATCGTGCTCAAGGCCTATCACGAGGCCGGACAGGTCATCATCGAGATCGTCGATGACGGCGGCGGACTCGACACCGAAAAGATCGTGGCCAAGGCCCTGAGTCGCGGCCTCATCTCGCCGGATCAGGCCAAGTCCATGTCCGACAAGGAAAAGGCCAACCTGATTTTCCTGCCCGGCCTGTCCACGGCCGAGCAGGTCACGGATGTTTCCGGACGCGGCGTGGGCATGGATGTGGTCAAGTCCAACCTGGATCAGCTCGGCGGACAGGTCGATATCGAAACCGAGCGGGGCAAAGGCACGACCATCCGCATCAAGCTGCCGCTGACTCTGGCCATCATCCCCAGCCTGCTCGTATCCGTGGGCCAGGAACGTTACGCCATTCCGCAGGTCAACGTCGACGAACTGCTGCGCATTCCCGTCGATCAGATCACGGAGCGCGTGGAGCTGGTTGGCGACGCCGAAGTGCTCCTGCTGCGCGGCGAGCTCATACCGCTGCTGTATCTTTCCAATGTGCTGGGCCTCAACGCCGACTCTTGCGAAGCCTCCAAGATGGTGGGCGAGATCCTGCGCGGCGAGAAGAGTCTCGGCGACATCCGCGAATCCGGGTGCGCCTCGGCCGATGTCAACCTTGTCGTGGTTTCGGCCGGACAGTTCCGGTACGGCTTGGTCGTCGATCAGCTCCACGACTCGGTCGAGATCGTGGTCAAGCCGCTGGGCCGGCATTTTAAAGAATGCCAAGGGTATGCGGGCGCGACCATCATGGGCGACGGGCATGTCGCGCTCATCCTCGATGTGGCGGGCCTGGGACGCCTGGGCGACCTCAGCCTGAGCGTGGCCCGGGAAGCCGTGCAGACTCCCAAGGAAGCCGAGGCGGCCACCGGCCAGGAAAAACTCTCCCTCTTTGTCTTCCGCAACACGCCGCAGGAATACTGCGCCGTGCCTCTTGACCTCGTGGCCCGGGTGGAACTCATCGATGCCGCCGAGATCGAAGAGGTCGGCGGACGGCGGGTCATCAAGTACCGTGGTGGAACCCTGCCGGTCTTCTCCCTCGATCAGGCGACCAATGTGGGCTTGCTTGACATCTCCGGTGAACTCATCGTCATCGTCTTCCTCATGGCCGGTCACGAGATAGGCCTTCTGGCCAAGCCGCCGGTGGACGCCATCGAGGCGCAGGTCGCTCTCGACAGCTTCACCCTGAAGCAGCCCGGCATCAGCGGATCGGCGGTCATCGGCGACAAAACCACCCTCATCGTGGACATTTACGAACTCATCCAGACGGTACAGCCCGATTGGTTCGCGGTGCGCGGCAGCATCGAGATCGCCGATGATGCGGGCGAGGTCGGGGTTCCGCATCTGCTCCTGGTCGAGGACTCGGATTTCTTCCGCAACCAGGTCAGGAAGTTCATCGAGGATGACGGATACATGGTCGATGTGGCCGAGGATGGCGTGGTGGCCTGGAACATGCTCGACGCGGATCCGGAAAAATTCGACCTCGTGGTCACGGACATCGAGATGCCCAATATGGATGGATTCGAACTTTCCCGGCGCATCCGCCAGGACAGGCGTTTCTCCATGATGCCTATCGTGGCCCTGACTTCCCTGGCCGGAGATGAAGACGTGGCGCGCGGCAAGGCCGTGGGTATTGACGATTATCAGGTAAAGCTGGACAAGGAGCGCCTCCTGCAGTCCATTTACGAGTGGTTGAAGCGTTACGCCTCCTGACGGCCGTGGATGCGGGGGAATCCCGCAATCCACGAGACGGCTTCAATCTTAAAAAAGCGTGTGCGGTGCATGAGTGATGCCTAGAGCTCTTTCAAGGAGAATTGCATGAAACAGCAGGCCAAAGAAAAGACGGGTGCCCTGCAGCTGTCCTGCTTTTACGTAGGTTCGGCCCTGTGCGGGATTGACATCAATCTCATTCAGGAAATGAACCGGCAGATGGAAATGACCAAGGTGCCGCAGGCGCCGTCCTATGTGCTTGGCATCATGAACCTGCGCGGCAGGATCGTGACCATTATCGACCTGGGCCGCAAGCTGGGCCTGGCGCCTTCGAAAACCACGGAAACCAGCCGCATCATCATCGTCAATTCCCGCGATGAGAACATCGGCCTGCTGGTCGACCGCATCACCGACGTGGTCACATCCAAATGGGAAGACATGGAACCGACCCCCTCCAACATCAAGGGGCTCAAGGGCAAGTATTTCCAGGGCGTGCTCAAGTCCTCCCGGGATCTCATCGCCGTGCTCGATGTCGGTGAAGTGCTGGCCGACGATTAAGTCAATTTATATCTAGGAGTCTGGATGAATCTGCGTGTTCTGGTTGTGGACGATACAATAATGTATCGCAAGGTGGTGGGCGACATTCTCGCCGAGATATCGGGGATCGAAGTGGTCGGCACCGCCAATAACGGGAAGATCGCCTTGACGCGCATTGCGTCCCTGAAACCGGACCTGATCACGCTGGATGTGGAAATGCCGATCATGAACGGACTCGAGACCCTGCAGGAGATCCAGAAGAGTTTTCCCGATGTGGGCGTGATCATGCTTTCCACACTGACCAAGCGCGGCAGCGACATCACCATGCGCGCGCTGGAACTCGGGGCTTTCGATTTTATCGCCAAGCCGGACGCCGAGGGCATGCAGGAAAATGTGCAGCTCCTTCGGAGCGCCATTCAGCCGAGGGTGAAGGCCTTCGCGAAGCGGCTGGAGCTTCGGTCCCTGCTCAAACAGAGGCACAGGCCCGTCGGCGCTCCCGCGCCGGCTCCCGCGGCTCCGTCAATACTGGCTTCGTCCCGGCGCACGGGCAAGTCCAAGGTCGTGGCCATCGGCATCTCCACAGGCGGGCCCAATGCCCTGACCAAAATGCTGCCGCAGCTCCCAAAGCTCGGGGTACCCATCTTCGTGGTCCAGCACATGCCGCCCGTCTTTACCAAGTCCCTGGCCGAGAGCCTGGACGCCAAGTGCCAGTACGAGGTTCGTGAAGCCGAGAACAACGAGGTCGTGCGCCCCGACGTGATCTACATCGCCCCCGGCGGCAAGCACATGCGCGTGGCCTCGGGCACGGGCGGAGCAAAGATCATCCAGATCACCGACGATCCGCCTGAAAACAACTGCAAACCGGCTGCGGACTACATGTTCCGCTCCGTGGCGCGGGAATATGGAGCCTTGTCCACCGGCGTGATCATGACCGGCATGGGCGGCGACGGGACCCTGGGCCTGAAGGTGCTCAAGAGCTTCGGGGCCGTGACCATAGGCCAGGACGAGGAGTCCTGCGTGGTTTACGGCATGCCCAAGATCGCGGTCGAGGCGGGTGTCGTGGATGTTGTCTCACCTTTGCCGATGATCGCCTCCGAGATCATCCGCACGGTGCGTTAGCCATGCCAATTCCAACAGTGGCGGCACTATGACGAGCATCACCGCGGACGAATTCAGCGTCCTCTCCAAATACATCTACTCCATTTGCGGGGTGGCCCTGGACTCGACCAAGACCTATCTGGTCGAGACGCGGCTCAAATCCATGATGCAGCAGTATGGCTGCGCTTCCTATCTGGACCTGCACGCCAAGGCCAAGGCCGATCGCGGCGGCAACATGGAAAAAGAGATCGTCAACGCCATCACCACCAACGAGACCCTTTTTTTCCGCGACGCTTCCCCCTTTGAAGTCTTCAAGCACAAGATCCTGCCGGATCTCATCGACACCCGCTCGAAATCGGCTTCAGGACGCAACATTCCCATCCGCATCTGGAGCGCCGCCTGCTCCACCGGACAGGAAGTCTACAGCATCGCCATCGCCCTGCGCGAGGCCCTTGGCAACCTGAGCAATTTCCAGATTTCCATCCTCGGTACCGACATCTCCGATGACGCCGTGACCAAGGCGAGCTACGGAAAATACAACAAGTTCGAGATAGAGCGCGGCCTGCCGCAGCAGACGTTGAACAAGTACTTCACGCTCATGGGCGACGGGTGGAAGATCAAGGACGAGATCCGGGCCATGGCTGTCTTCAAGAAGTTCAATCTGATGAAGCCGTTTGCGGGGCTTGGCAAGTTCGACATAGTTTTTTGCCGCAACGTTGCGATATATTTCACTCCAGCCGACAAGAAGATGGTTTTCGAGAAAATTGCCTCCGTCCTTGAGCCCGACGGTTCCCTGGTGATCGGGTCCACCGAGTCCCTGACCGGAGTGACGGGCATGTTCGAGCCGAAGCGCTACATGCGCTCCATTTTCTATCAGCCTGTCGCCGGTTCTTCGCCGCTGACGCCCACGGGCTTCAGCTACGCCCAGACGCCCGCTCCGGGATTTGCCGGGACAACGGCGTCGGCCTCCGTCGTCCGGCCGCCCCTCCCGGTTCCGCGTCCCACGCCCGTGGCCGCTCCGGCGTCTCCGCCGCGTCCGGCTCCACGCGCCGTGCCCGCCACTGCCGCGCCATCCGCTGTCCCGCCACGTCCGGCTGCGGCCGTTCCGCCCACTCCCGCGCCTCCCGTGCGGCCGGTCGAACCGGAACCCGCGCCCATCGCCGTCGCTGTCGAGCAGGTTTCTCCCCCCGAAGAGGCTCCGCGCACTGTGGCGCCTCGTCCCGCTCCGGTCCGGTCCCAGCCCGCGCAGGTTTATCGCGCGGGAGACAAGTCCGATCTCAAGCGCCTGCTGATGCAAAAGAAGCAGAAGAGCAAATCCTGATCCACGTTTTGCCGGTAAAAGCTCATGCCCATCCTCTGGACTCCTGATATCGAGGGCGTCACGGACGCATTTTCCGCCGACCACGCCGACGCGTCCGCCATTCTCGGTCCGGGCGAGCCTTGCGCCGACCGGCCGGACGAGCGCGTTTATCTTTGCGGACCATGCTCCTCGGCCCTTGACGTGGCCGGATACCTGGCCGGGCAGGGCTGCCTTGACCCATGGGATTCGGTCCTGGCCACCCGTCAGTGGGCTGGCCGAGGGCAAATGCGCAGGACCTGGATTTCCCAGCCCGGCAACCTGTTCGCGGCCTGGCGGCTGCCCATGCCCCCGAGTTCCTGGCAGAACATGCTCTCCGTGCTGGTCGGCTGGGTCATGTGTCGGGGACTGGGCGAGCTTGGGGTGCCGGTGACGCTCAAGTGGCCGAACGATATTCTGTTGCATGGGCGCAAGATCGGCGGAATCCTGATCGAGGAGAGGGGCGATGTGCTCCTGGCCGGGATAGGGCTCAACATCGCGTCATGCCCTGAGGACGCCGACCTGCGCCGGGATCATGCCTGCGTTGCGGCAAATCTGGGCGGGCTTTTGCGGGGAGTGTCCATTTTTGGCCTGTGGTTACGGCTTGTGAATTTTGGTCGGCTCCGTTACAGTACTGAACTTTCTGATTCGACCCCTCTGGAGTTTTCCCAGTTAATCGAGCCTGTTCTAGCCTATCTTGGGGCCTTGGTGCGCGTTTCTGACAATCGATCATCGGTTTGCGGAACGTATGCGGGGGTAAGCCCGGATGGCGGCATCGTCCTTCTCGCCGACGGCGAAAGGCGGGTCTTGCATTCCGGTTCGCTGCGTCCCGAGGGCTGGTCGGAAGGTCAAATATAACGCATACGGAGAAATATATGTGTTCGCAGACTCCCCGCAGTTTTGAAGAAGTGGCCCGGGAGATCCGGGGCAAAAAGATTCTTGTCGCCAATCGCGGCATTCCCGCCAGAAGAATCGTTCGTTCCATCAAGGAAGTTTTTCAGGGCGTGCCCATGATCACGGCCACGGATGTGGACAAGACAGCCCCCTTTACCTCCGGCGCCCACGCACTCCTTCATCTCGGGGAGAACTCGCGTGCGTACCTCGACATCGACAAGATAATCGCCCTGGCCAAGGCCCGGGGCGTCGCGGCCATCCATCCCGGATGGGGCTTTGCCTCCGAGGACGACTCCTTTCCTTCCAAATGCGCCGATGCCGGAATCATTTTCATCGGACCCACCTCGGAGGCCATGCGTCTGCTGGGCAACAAGGTTCAGGTCCGCACCCTGGCCCAGAAGCTGGGCATCCCCGTGGTGCCGGGTTCCGAGGGCGCCGTTTCCGTTGAAGAAGCCAAGACGGTGGCCGCCGAAATAGGGTTGCCGGTCATGCTCAAGGCCGAGGGCGGCGGCGGCGGACGAGGGATTTACGAAGTTTTCAGCCAGGATCAATTGGCCGACGCCTTCATCAAGGCTTCGACCCTGGCCCAGGCCTCTTTCGGCAATCCGCGCCTGTACGTGGAGCGCCTGCTGACCTCCATCAGACATATCGAGATTCAGGTCATCGCCGACAAGTACGGCAATGTCTTCGCCTTCGACGAACGCGACTGCACCGTGCAGCGCAACCACCAGAAGCTGGTCGAGATCACTCCCTCTCCCTGGCCGGGCATGACCGAGGAGCTGCGTGAAAAGCTCAAGGATTACTCGCGCCAGCTGGTACGCGCGGTGGGATACCATTCCCTGTGCACCGTGGAGTTTCTGGTCGATTCCGAGGGCCGCGCCTATCTCATCGAGGTCAACACCCGCCTGCAGGTCGAGCACGGCATCACCGAGTGCCGCTATGGCATCGATCTGGTGGAAGAGCAGATCGCCGTGGCTTTCGGCGCTGAGCTGCGCCTGAACCAGGAGAACTGCACGCCCAAGAGCCACGCCATCCAGGTCCGCGTCAACTGCGAGGATCCACAGAACGATTTCTCGCCCAACGCCGGACGCATCACCCGGTACATGTCTCCGGGCGGTCCCGGCGTGCGCGTGGATTCATGCGTCTGCGGCGGGTACGAGTTTCCCTCCCAGTACGACTCGGCTGCTTCCCTGCTCATCGCCTACGGCCCGCAGTGGGGCAAGGTGCTTGGGATCATGGAGAGGGCCCTGGACGAGTACATCATCGGCGGAATCAAGACCACCATCCACTTTCATCGCCAGATCATCGCGCATCCGCGCTTCCGCGCCGGAGAGTACGACACCAAGTTCGTGGCCAGCGCTCCGGAGCTCATGATCTACATGGACAAGGAGTCCGAGGCCGTGCGCCTTTCACGCCTGGTGGCCGAGATTTCCGCGCACGGGTACAACCCGCACGTCAAGCTCGGGGAATACCGGACCAAGGACGGCAAGCGCATGGACGCCTTCAAGCCTTCGCTGCCGGGCATCGAGCCGGAATATTACGAATATCCCTATCCGCGTGGTGACAGGGACGCGACCCTTGCCTACATCCGTGATTCCGATCACGTCCATTTCTCGGACACGACCACCCGCGACATCACCCAGTCCAACTCGGGCAACCGTTTCCGACTGGCCGAAGATCGCATCATCGGCCCCTATCTCGACAACTGCGGTTTCTTTTCGCTGGAGAACGGCGGCGGGGCGCATTTTCATGTCGCCATGCTCGCCAACATGACCTACCCCTTCAGCGAAGCCCGTGAATGGAACGAGTTCGCGCCCAAGACCCTGAAGCAGATCCTCATCCGTTCCACCAACGTGCTCGGTTACAAACCGCAGCCGCGCAACATCATGCGTCGCACCGGTGAGATGATCTGCGAGCACTACGATGTCATTCGCTGTTTCGATTTTCTCAATCATATCGAAAATATGCGCCCCTTCGCCGAGGTGGCCCTGAATTCCAGGAAAAACATCTGGGAACCGGCCATCTCCCTGTCCTTTGCCAAGGGTTTTGACGTGCCCCATTATCTGGGCGTGGTGCAGGAGATCATCGACATGACCGCCCAGGTGGCGGGCTGTTCCAAGAAGAAGGCCGAACGGCTGATCATCCTGGGCCTCAAGGACATGGCCGGTGTCTGTCCCCCAATATTCATGACCGAGCTGGTTTCGGCCATCCGCAAGAGCTATCCCGAATTGGTCATCCATTCGCATCGCCACTACACCGACGGCCTCTTCGTGCCCGCGATGGCGGCGGCGGCCAAGGCCGGCGCGCATATCGTGGACGCGGCCATCGGCGCGGCCGTGCGCTGGTACGGTCAGGGCGAGGTTCTCTCCACGGCGGCCTACATCGAGGAACTGGGGCTGAAGACAAATCTCAACAAGGACATGATCCGCACCACGGGTTTCGTGCTCAAGCAGATCATGCCCTACTACGACCGCTACACGGCTCCGCACTTCCAGGGCATCGACTACGACGTCATCGAGCACGGCATGCCCGGCGGCGCGACGTCCTCGTCCCAGGAAGGGGCCATGAAGCAGGGCTACATCCATCTGCTGCCGTTCATGCTCAAGTTCCTGGCCGGAATCCGCAAGATCGTGCGCTACCATGATGTCACGCCCGGTTCGCAGATCACCTGGAACACCGCGTTTCTGGCCGTGACCGGCGCATACAAGCGCGGCGGACGCCGTGGAGTGCGCAGGCTTCTGGCCGTGCTCGATCAGGTGGTGACCGTGCCCGAGGAAATGCTGACGGATGAAGCCCGCGCCGAGCGCCTGAAGATCTATCAGGATGCCAACGACGCGTTCCGTGATTTGCTTCTGGGCAAGTTCGGACGCCTGCCCCTGGGCTTTCCGCCGGACTGGGTCTATGAGTCCGCCTTCGGTCCCGAATACCGTGACGCCATTTCCCGGCGCACCGAGTCCTCTCCGCTGACGACTCTGCTGGACATCGACGTGCCCAAGGAGCAGCAGAGCCTGGCCGAGCACATCGGGCGGATTCCCACGGACGAGGAGCTGGTCATGTACCTGAACCATCCGGGCGACGCCCTGAACACCATAAAATTCGTGGGCAAATACGGAGACTGCAACCGTCTGCCCCTGCATGTCTGGTTTGAAGGCCTCAAGGCCGGGGACGAAGTCATGTTCAAGGACAGCCAGGGCAAGCATCATGTCCTGACCCTGCAGCATATCTCGCGTCCGGACGACCATGGCATGAGCCTTGTTTCCTATTCCCTGGACTCCGAATCCTTCTCCATGCAGGTCAAGGTGGCCGAGGCCTCGGGCAAGGATGACTCCGGTCTGGAAATGGCCGATTCCCGCAATCCGTATCATGTGGGTTCGCCGTCCAGCGGTGACTTGTGGGTCGTGCACGTCAAGCCCGGCGACATGGTCAAGAAAGGAGAGGAACTCTTCAATATATCAATCATGAAGCAGGAAAAATCCATTCTTGCTCCGGTGGACGGCATGGTCGGGCGCGTGCTCAAATTTGCCGATTACCAGGAAGACAAGAAAATGGTACCGGTCAAGGAAGGGGAGCTTCTGGTAGAGCTTGTGCCTGCTCCCCGGAAATGTCCGACCTGTTCGGCTCCGGTGACCCGGGATGACTTCAAGTTCTGTCCGTCTTGCGGTCAGAAGGTTTAGACAGGCCACGGGGCCTGTTCTTTTATGTCAAGAACTTTTGCATATATTATTTTCGTGTCATGAAGGTTCAGGTTTGTTGACGTACAGACGCGTCGGCATGTACCCCAAGCCCAGTTTTTTTCCGGGCGATCACACTTGTTTTCGATTTGCGCACGAAAGAGGAGGAGAAGATGGCTGAGAGCGACAAGAAGAGTTCCAAGAAGAAAGCCGATACGTCCACGGAGGTCGCCACGCCTCCCGCAGTGATAGAGCAGATTCAAAAGCAGCTCATCCTGACCGGCAAGGATATCGCGACGATTGGCGAAGATGCCGAGCTTCTGGTCGGCGGCAAGAATTACAACACCGCAATCATCAGCACTATAGAAGGCATCCGGGCTCCGCAATTTCGGGCCGTCTCCTCCATCGCCTTCCATAAACTTCTCGATGAGACAAAGGTCAACGCCGCCCTGGTCCGCACCTCGGTGGACAAGGCCTACGATTCCATGGACTGGACCGATGCCGAGATCAACAAGGATTCGGAATTTCTGCAGAAGTTCGTTCGCAAGATCGCCCTGGACGTGAAGGAGGCCGCCAAGAAGCAGGAGGGCACCCTGATCCGGCTGCGCACCTTCATCAACAACGTGGTGGAAGGCTTCGCCGTTTCACCCGAGGGTATCGATCAGCTGCGCAAGAGATCCGTGCTCGTGCAGGCCGCAATCCTGTCCGTGGACCTGCCCAAGGACGTGGCTGACGCCGTGCGCGGAGCCTACCTTGAGATCTGCAAGGAGGCGGGCCTTGAGAACGAGCCTGTCGCCGTGCGCTCTTCGGCAGCCGGCGAGGACAGCCGCAAGAAGGCCTTTGCCGGATTGCAGGACACCTACCTGAACATTGTCGGCGAGAACTATGTCGTGCAGGCCTACCACTGGGACTGCGCTTCCGCCTACAACCTGCGCTCCATGACCTACCGGCGCGAAGCCATCCTCGATGCCGTGGCCAAGGCCGAGCAGACCGGCGACGACTCCATCGGCGTCAAGGCCAAGCAGGAGTGGGCCATCGAGAACACTTCCCTGTCCGTGTGCATCATGCGCATGATCAACCCCGTCATTTCCGGAACTGCCTTTTCCGCCGACACCTCCACCGGATGCCGGGGCACAACGCGTCAGGATCTCGTTTCCATCGACGCCAGCTACGGTCTTGGCGAAGCGGTGGTCAGCGGTCTGGTCACGCCCGACAAGTTTTACGTTTTCCAGCGTGAGGACGGTCAGGAAATCGTCATCCGCTACATGGGCTGCAAGGACAAGCGCATCATCTACAAGGAATCCGGACGCGGCACCAAGGTCGAGGCCGTGGCCGAGGACATGGCCTACCGTTGGTCCCTGTCCCTGGCTCAGGCCGAGTCCGTGGCCAAGGGAGTGCGCTGCATCAGTAAGGGTTACGGCGGCATGATCATGGATTCGGAGTTCTGCATCGATCAGTGGGATCGCCTCTGGTTCGTGCAGGCCCGTCCCGAGACCCGCTGGAACGAAGACCTTGAGCACCATCCCCACACCATTTTCATGCGTCGCAAGGAAGTCGATCCCGATGCCGCCAAGGAAGCTGAAGTGCTCCTCGAAGGCAACGGAGCTTCCCGTGGCGCCGGCCAGGGCTTGGTACGCTACCTGCGTTCCGCCCTGGAACTGAACAAGATCAACAAGGGCAACATCCTGGCCGCCGAACGCACCGACCCGGACATGGTGCCCGGCATGCGCATCGCGGCGGCCATCATGGCCGACGCGGGCGGCGACACCAGCCATGCCGCCATCACCTCGCGCGAGCTTGGCATCCCGGCGGTCATTGGCATCAAGCGTCTTGAGAAACTGCGCACCCTGGACAACCACGAAGTGACCGTGGACGGCTCCCGGGGCAAGGTTTACCGTGGTCTGCTGCCGCTTGTCGACGTGGGCGGCGAGATAGACGTGAGCAAGCTGCCGGCCACCAAGACCAAGGTCGGTCTCATTCTGGCCGACGTGGGGCAGTCCCTGTTCCTGTCCCGGCTGCGCGATGTGCCCGATTTCGAAGTGGGCCTGCTGCGTGCTGAGTTCATGCTCGGCAACATCGGCGTGCATCCCCTGGCCCTTGAAGCCTACGACCTGGGCACCCTGGAGTCCGTGGTCGGCACCAAGGTCGAATTTCTCGAGAACGACCTGACCAAGATCGTCTTCGAGCAGATGGCCGCGGGCATCATCTCGCTGGACATCAAGTTGCGCAGTTACGTGGGCATCGTCACGGGGCTGGCCCGCAAGATGGAAGAATTGACCGAGAGGGAAGGGGCCAAGGGCACCGATGAGGTGCTGGCCATCCATCGCCAGCTGCGCGAGTTGGACAAGAAGCTTGACGAGCACCTGGAGTTCGCGACCCAGCGTTTCGAAGTGCTCAAGACGTCGCACAATCTAAGGGATCATGTCTCGGTCATCATGGGCTATGCCGATGAGCTGGAACTGCTTGGCGCCGATCCCCATTCCCAGCGCCGGCGCCTGGAAATTCAGGACTCCATCGCCAAGGACGTGGCTCGCATCGAACGCGATCCGGTCATCGTCAGCACCCTGGAAAAAATCTCGGCCATGCGCGAAGACGTGGCCAAGAAAGTCGGCCTGCAGCAGGAGATGGACAACGTCCGCACCCTGCCCGAGAAAATCCAGGAGATCCTCAAGTCTCGCGGCTATCGCAGCGGCAAGGAGCTCTACATCCAGAGCCTGGCCCAGGGTCTGGCCCTCTTCTCCATGGCCTTCCACGGCAAGACCATCGTCTACCGCACCACTGACTACAAGACCAACGAATATCGCAATCTGCTCGGCGGGTTGCTCTTCGAGGGCCATGAAGACAATCCCATGCTCGGATATCGCGGCGTGTCCCGCAACATCCATGACTGGGAGCTGGAGGCCTTCAAGCTGGCGCGTGGCGCATTCGGCGGCGCCAATTTGCATCTGATGCTGCCCTTCGTGCGCACCCTTGAAGAAGCACGCTCCATGAAGCGTTATCTGGGTCAGGTGCACAACATTCACTCCGGCGACAACGGCCTGAAGATCATCCTCATGTCCGAGATCCCGAGCAATGCCGTGCTGGCCAAGGAATTCATCAAGGAATTCGACGGCTTTTCCATCGGCTCCAACGACATGACCCAGCTGGTCCTCGGCACGGACCGCGACAACGCGCGGCTGCGCCACATCTACGACGAGGAAGACCCGGCCGTAGTCTGGGCCATCCTGACCACCATCTTCACCGGGCAGAAGTTCGGCAAGAAGGTCGGATTCTGCGGGCAGGGCGTATCCAATTCCAAGATCATCCGTGGTCTCGTGTGCATCGCCGGCATCGTATCGGCTTCCGTCGTGCCCGACACCTACCAGCAGACCAAGTTCGACGTGGCCGAGGTGGAAGCCGAGAACATCCCGCTCGCGGGTCTGGGCGCCTGGCTTCAGGAACAGCACCTGGAACGCCTGCACATGCTCCTGGCCGAAAACCGTTACGAGCACATCCTCAAGAAGAACACCTCCGGTCCCGACCTCATGGACTGGTATGAAGGGGAGTTGGCCCGTCTGCACGAGCAGTTGCAGTCCAACCTGGGCAGCGTGAAAGAGGATTTCTACCGCCAGGAGCTGGCCTCCTTCCGCAGCATCTTCCACAAGCCGGTCATCTATTCCAACTGGGATTGGGAAACCACTGTGCTCGATGCCCTGCATCAGGCCGGATTCTCGGACTATGACGAGCAAGTCAAAGCCCTGGCGACTCAACGCGAAAACATCTGGTAAAACGGGGGCGGCTTTAAGCCGCCCTTTTTCATTCATGCACTGGCAATCCATTCCCGTCACAGTTACCCGCAGCCATCGCGCGCGCAAGGTCTGGCTCAAGATGCGCTCGTGTCAGGGCCTTGAGATAGTCTTGCCCTACCGCGTCTCGACCTCCGAAGTTCCGGCCATTCTCGAACGTCATCAAAAGTGGATTCAGAGCCATCTGGCCCAGCTGTCGGCCCGCAATGAAGCCCCGGGGCAAAATCCGTTGCCCGAGGCCGTCGAGCTTCCATTTCTGGGTCGCGCCTACCGCGTTCAGTACGAAACAGGGCCCCGGACCAGGCTTGCGGTCACCGGGGACATGCTTCGAATTTTCCTGCCGCAAGGAGAGACACTTGCAGGCGCGCTTGTTCTGCAGCGCTGGCTCGTGGAGATGGGCAAAGTCAATTTGGCACCCTTGTGCCGGGATCTTGCGGCGGCGCATGGAGTGGGTATAAGCGGGGTGCGGGTGCGCAACCAGCAGGGACGATGGGGAAGCTGTTCCGCGCGTTTCGGGATCAGTCTCAACGCCAAGCTGCTTTTTTTGCGGCAGGAGCTGGCGAGACATGTGATTCTGCACGAGCTCTGTCATGTGGAGCATCGCAACCACGGCCCCGCATTCCGGTCCGCCTTGCGCAAGCTCGATCCGCTCACGGTCAGTCATGAATCCGAAATTCGCAGGGCATGGGACGAGCTTCCGGGCTGGTCCAAGCTGCGCGCCAAGGGCGGGTGATGGTTGGTGACGAATCGTCCGGGCGGAAAAACAAAAAAAGGAGACGACATGCGACGACTACTGATTGTGTTGCTGGCCCTTGGATTTTTTGGATGCACGCAGGAAGCCCAGAACCAGCTCGGCCGGACCATCCAGAACTGGACCGGCACCAACGGGGTGCTTGAGGTCTATTCCGGTGACAAGCTGGTGCGCCGTTTCGTCAAGATAGACAAACTCTCAACGGCCTACGGCACCTCCGACAGCCAGGCCCGTGGATACCGTTTTGGATACGGCATCGCGGATACGGACCTGGACGGCCTGCCCGGCGCAAACGAAAAGAAGGTCTATTTCGAGGTCTCGGAATTTTCAACATACGTCTTCTACGAACAACCGTAGGGGCGTGATCCCAAACAATGCCCCCAGAATCCCCGTAGGGGCAGACCTACGTGTCTGCCCAACCTCGATGTCTGCCCAGGCGGCCACGCAGGGCCGAAGAAGGGCGGTCACGCAGGACCGCCCCTACGCGGTGCGGATCCCCGGCCGACAATGCAACAATTGATCCCAGGCCGTCCCATCGTAGGGGCAGACCCACGTGTCTGCCCAATCGCGGTGTCTGCCCGGGTGGTCACGCAGGACCGAAGAAGGGCGGTCACGCAGGACCGCCCCTACGCGGTGCGGGTCCCCGGCCGACAATGCAACAATTGATCCCAGGCCGTCCCATCGTAGGGGCAGACCTACGTGTCTGCCCAACCGCGGTGTGAATCCCAGGCCAACAACGCAACGATCGATCCCAGGCCGTCCCACCGTAGGTGGACTGCCTTAAGGATGACGGACACGGCTTGAGAGGTTATCTTCCGCTCATGAGGAGACACACATGGGAAGATCAGCCAAGTATTCAAAAGAATTCAAATTATCTGCGGTCAAGCTCGTTACCGAGTTGGGGTATTCGTGTCGTGTGGCCGGAGAGCAATTAGGTTGCAGTTCGTGGTCAGTACGTGATTGGGTCCGACAATTCCGTGCCAGCGGAGAGATTCCAGCGGCTGAAGTCACTGATGCTGCCGCGCAGGACGCTAAAGCTTTGCGGGAAGAAAATGCCCGTCTGCGTTTGGAGGTGGAGATTTTAAAAAAGGCTGCGGCGTACTTTGCCAAGGAATCTCTGTAAAGTACGCATGGATAAAAACACTGAGAGATCAATATCCTGTAAATTTACTGTGCAAACTGGCCAGAGTCAGTGCCAGCGGTTTTTATGGATGGTTGTCCGCTCGAAAAAGCCGGCGGGCAACTCGAAATGAGACGTTGCGTGAGGCAGTCCGCTTTTACCATCGCCAAAGCAATGGTATTTACGGATATCGAAAGGTGCACAGAGACCTCGTCGAAGACGCGGGTCTGTCGTGTAGTCTTGAGACTGTGCGTCGTGTCATGCAGGTGGAAGGGTTACGATCCAAAATTATCCGTAAGCATCGCTATCCCTCCAAATCGGAACGGCCAGGCTCTAGGCCGGACAACGTGCTTGCGCGAACTTTTCAGGCTTCAGCCCCCGATCGAAAGTGGGTGGCAGATATTACTTATTTATGGACGAACGAAGGCTGGCTTTACTTGGCAATAGTGTTGGATCTGTTTTCAAGACGAGTTGTCGGCTGGTCGATGTCAGATCGCGCAGACGCACAGTTGGCATGTCAAGCATTACGGGCTGCGGTTCAGCGCCGAAAGCCTAATGCTGGTTTGCTTCATCATAGTGACCAAGGCTGCCAGTATACCAGCGAAGCCTTCAGGACGGCCCTCGCCCAAAGTGGACTCGAATGCAGCATGAGCCGTCGAGGAAACTGTTGGGACAACGCCGTCGCTGAAAGCTTCTTCAGCAAGCTGAAAAAAGAATGGATCTGCGATAAACGATATCGGACATACAGCGAAGCACGGTTGGATGTTTTTATCTATCTGGAAAGTTTCTACAATCGGCAGAGGCGTCATGCCTTTTTGGGATATCTGAGTCCCGAGGCATTCGAAAAATCATTTTATCAGAGACAGCGAAACAGGGCGGCTTAACCTCCCGGTCTGTGTCCATTTTTTCTGTGGCAATCCAAGGGGCGAAAAATTTTTCGCCCCTACCATCGCACCGCAATCCCAAACAATGCCCACCATAACACCCGTAGGGGCAGACCTACGTGTCTGCCCAATCGCGGTGTGAATCCCAGGCCGACAACGCAACGATCGATCCCGGCCCGTCCCACCGTAGGGGCAGACCTATGTGTCTGCCCGGGCGGTCACGCAGGACCGCCCCTACGGACCAATCCGGCCAGGGCCGCCACGCCCCAGGGGAGACAATCCTCGTCCAGGCGGAAACAGGAATTGTGCAGTCCGCCCTGGCCCTGTGCGTCGCAGGCTCCGCAGCCCATGAAGATGAAGCAGCCTGGAACCTCGTTCAGGTAGTACGAAAAATCTTCTCCCGCCATGACCGGCTCTATCTCATCCTCCACGTTGTCGGAAAGGCTGCGCAGCAAATTCACGGCCCGGGCAGTGCTTGCGGCGTCGTTCACCACCACCGGGAATCCGCGCACGTAATCAAGCTCGGCCTTGACGCCCATGCCCTGCGCCAGGTTGCCGACAAGGTCCTGCATCTGGGCCTGCACGAAATTGCCGGTCTTCTCCGTCAGGGCGCGCACCGTGCCTTGCAGGAACGCCTTGTCCGGGATGGTGTTGTAGCTGTTTCCGGCCTCGAAGCGGGTCACGCTCAGGACCGCTCGCTCATGCGGCGCGACCCTACGGGAGATGATGCCCTGCAGGGCGGTGACCAGATGGCTTCCGGCCAGGATGGGGTCCGTGCAGTGATGCGGGGCCGAGGCGTGACCGCCCTTGCCTGTGAGTGTGATGGAGAAAACATCCGGCCTGGCCATGAGCGGGCCCTTGCGCGTCCCGAACCAGCCCGCGGGTTGTCCGGGCCAGACGTGCAGGCCGTACACCGCGTCCACGCCGTCCAGGCATCCGGCCTCTACCATGGCTTTGGCCCCTCCCGGCTGGAATTCCTCGTTGGGCTGGAAGAGAAAACGCACTCCGGCCCGCAAGGTCTCGCTTTGGCCGGCAAGCAGCCGCGCCGCCCCAAGCAGCACGGCCGTGTGGGCGTCGTGACCGCACATATGGCCATGGCCTGCAATTTCGGAGGCGAATTCGAGCCCGGATTCTTCCTGGATCGGCAGCGCGTCCATGTCCGCGCGCAGCGCGATGCAAGGACTTCCGTCCGGGCCGTGAAGATCGGCGACGATCCCGCCGCCCACGTCCTCGCGTACGCTCAGATTCAGCTTGCCGAGTTCGCGCAGCACCAGCGCCCGTGTCCTTGGAAGCTCCGCCCCGACCTCGGGAAAGCGGTGCAGTTCGCGGCGGACGGCGCGCACATGATCCAGTTGTTCAAGGGCGAGGGCCAGAAGGTTCGTACTCATTTGATCGCCTCCTCAATGGTCACGGACACGACTCCGATGTCCGTGCGCCATGTCCAGCCGATCCGGTCCCAGAATCTGCGCCCGGTTTCGTTGTCCGTGAACAGAAAGGCGTGAGCCTTTTCAAGGCCGAGCGCGGCAAGCCCCTCAAGGGCGCGCGTTATCATCTGCCGCCCGACGCCACGGTGCCTAAAGTCATCGCGCACGCAGAGATGGTGCAGGTAGCCCCTGCGCCCGTCATGACCGGCCAGAACAGTGCCGACAAGAAGTTCGTCTGCCCAGGCGCATTGGCTCAGGTCCGGATTGCGCTGCAGGTAGGACTGCATGGCCTGCGCTTCGTCGGCCGCGGACAGGCCTATGCCGGGAGTATTTTGCCACAGTGCCATCGCCGCTGCGTGATCGCTGATGGACATGGGGGATATACGTATTTGGTGCATGGTGGAGTCCTATGAGCTGCCAGGTCGCGGGTAGAAAATAATCATTCATTGTGCGTATTTTGAGAGCCGGGATCAAGCGGATATTGGCAATCAATTCCGATCTGTTTTGGTCCGGCCATTGTCATTTTTTGTTGATTCCCTTACGAAAGGCCGAGCGGGCACGTGTCCGCGTCCATCAAAGCCAAAGCCCCATGGGAGGAAGATAATATGAAATTTCTGGATGAACTGAACGTGAGCGGCAAACGGGTCCTCATGCGTGTCGACTACAACGTGCCTCTCAAAGGCGAGACCATTGTCGACGACAACCGCATCAAACAGAGTCTGCCGACTCTGAAGTTGGCCCTGGACAATGGTGCGTCCCTGGTCATTTGCTCCCATTTGGGCAGGCCCAAGGGCGCTCCGGCCCCGGAATTCTCCCTGAAGCCCGTGGCCGTGCGCCTGGCGGAGCTGCTCGGACGCGAGGTGCGCATGGCTCCGGATTGCATCGGTCCCGAAGTTCAGGCCATGGCCGAGGGGCTCAAGCCCGGCGAGGTCCTGCTGCTTGAGAACCTGCGCTTTCATCCCGGCGAGACCAAGAACGATCCCGATTTCAGCCGTGAGCTGGCCAAGCTGGGAGATGTCTACGTCAATGATGCGTTCGGCGCTTCCCATCGCGCGCACGCCTCCGTGGTCGGGGTTACGGAATACATCAAGGATTGCTGCGGTGGCCTGCTGCTCAAGAAGGAATGGCAGTACCTGGGCGAAGCCCTGGAGAATCCGGCCCGCCCCTTCGTGGCCATCATCGGCGGCGCCAAGGTTTCCTCGAAACTCGGCATCCTGAAGGCGCTTTTGGAAGAGGTCGACTCCATGATCGTGGGCGGCGCCATGGCCAATACCTTCCGCAAGGCCCAAGGCTTCGAGGTCGGAACCTCGCTCGTTGAGGACGACCTGCTGGAAGAGGCCATGTCCATCATGGTCGAGGCGCGGGAAAAGGGAGTGAAGTTCTATCTGCCCGTGGATTTCATCCTCGGCACCGACCCGAAGGGCGGCATCGCGTCTGGCGTGCGTACCTATCAGGACATTCCCGCCGACGAGATGATCCTGGACACCGGCCCCGCCTCGCACACGCTTTTCGCTGAGGTCATCAAGAACGCCGGCACCGTGATCTGGAACGGCCCCATGGGCGCTTTTGAGAATCCGGCCTTTGCCCAGGGCTCCATCAATCTGTGCCGGATGGTGGGGGCTGTCTCCGGAATGACCATTCTCGGCGGCGGTGACACCAACGTCATCGTGGAGCAGCTGGGCATGGCGGACAAGTTCTCTTTCATCTCGACCGGCGGCGGTTCCTTCCTGGAATTTTTGGAAGGCAAGGAGCTGCCTGCCTTCACCGCCCTGGAGAACAAGTCATGAAAAAGCTGCTCATGGCCGCCAACTGGAAGATGTACAAGACGGTGGAGGAGGGCGTGGCCACGGCCAGGGAACTGGTCTCGCTGCTGGGCACATTGCCCCAGGACAGGGAAGTGCTCGTCTGCCCGCCGTTCACCATGATGCACTCCGTGTGTCCCATCCTCGCGGGGAACGCGGGCTGCCACTCCGGGGCCCAGAATTTCTATCCCGCCGCGCAGGGAGCCTTTACCGGAGAAGTCGCCCCGGAGCAGCTTCTGGACCTTGGCTGCACGTACGCCCTGGCCGGACACTCCGAGCGCAGGCACGTTCTGGGCGAGATGGACGAGCTGATCGGGCGCAAGGTGGCCTTTGGCCTTGAAGCCGGCCTGAAGATGATCCTCTGCATCGGCGAGACCAGCGTCGAGCGAAGACTCGGTCAGATCGAGGAAGTTCTGGTTCGCCAACTCGAAAGCGGGCTGGCCGGAGTGTTGTCCACCGCCACGGCGGAGAATCTTGCGGTTGCGTATGAGCCTGTCTGGGCCATCGGCACGGGCGATGTGGCAGGACCTGATGAAATCCTGGCGGCGCATGCCTTGGTGCGTTCCAAACTTGAGTCGTTGTTGCCGAGCGAAGGCGCTCAAATCCGCATTCTTTACGGCGGTTCCGTCAAGCCCGACAACGCCGCCGCCATCATCCGCCTTGACAATGTGGACGGTGTGCTGGTAGGCGGCGCAAGTCTCAAAGCGGACAGTTTCAGTCAGATCGTGCTCGCATAATTTAGGAGGTATTTTTTTGAACTCCCTGATGATAACCATACATGTCATTGCCTGTGTCACCCTTGTCGTTCTCGTCTTGCTGCAATCCGGCAAGGAGGGCATGGGGATAATCTTCGGCGGTGGCGGCGGCTCCGTTTTCGGATCCACCGGTGCCGGCAATTTGCTCAGCAAGTTGACTGCCGGAGCGGCGACCGTGTTTTTTCTGACCTCCATGATTTTTACGTATGTCAGCACGCAGAAGCACGCTTCCCCCAAGGAATCCATCGTGATCGACATGCCCGTGACCCAGACCCCCACAGCTCCCGCCGGAGTCACCACGGCTCCTGCTGAAGAATCTGCAGGCCAGGAAAAAAATCAGTAAAAAAATACTGGACAAACCGGTGGAGCATCGCTAAAGACTGCTTCTCCGGTTTGCGGGATTAGTTCGCAAATTTGAATGCTTAGATGTCGAAGTGGTGGAATTGGTAGACACGCTATCTTGAGGGGGTAGTGGGGTATCCCGTGGGGGTTCGAGTCCCCCCTTCGACACCATCTAAAAAGATAAGCCGCTGAAATGTAAAAATTTCAGCGGCTTTTTCTTTTTTAGGGTTCCGGCGTGAGTTGCGGATTCGTTCTCGGCCGTGAAAAGACGGGGCTATCTTTGAAAATGGTGATGGCGACGCTGGGTTTTCCATCTCTCTCGATTGATGGAGGGGGCGAGTATTGCGGACATGCCCATGCAGCCCGTGCTGCCTGACTGCGGGTTGTGGTAGGTTCGCTGGACCTGGGAGGTCAACGCGTTTACCGAATCTTCAAAACCAAAAGGGATATGCCATGCACCATGACGCCTTCGCCAATCTGGACGCCCTGAAGTCCAAACTCGACGCTCATCGTCCCCTCGCGCCGGAACTTGTCCGGAACCTGCGCGAGGACATGGTGCTGAGGTACACCTACCATTCCAACGCCATCGAGGGGAACACGCTGACCCTCATGGAAGTCAAGGTGATCCTGGAAGAAGGATTGGGCATCGGCGGCAAATGCTGCGGCATCACCTCGAAGTCATCAACCATGCCGACGCCATCACGTATCTGGAAAGCCTCGTGAAGGAGAACGTCCCGCTTGATGAGCGCATATTGAAGGAACTGCATCAGCTTGTCCTGCGGGGTATCGACAACGAGGCTGGCGTTATCGCGGCTGCAACGTCATCATCTCAGGCGCAGGGCATACCCCGCCTGATCACCTCCATGTCGGCGAACGCATGCAGAGCTTCTTTGATTGGTACCATGGGGAGCCCCAGAGGCTTCATCCCGTTGAAAGGGCTGCCAAGATGCATGTCGACCTGGTCATCATCCATCCCTTCCGGGACGGCAACGGCAGGACCTCCAGGCTCGTCATGAACCTGGAACTCATGCGGGCAGGATTTCCGACCGCCATCATTCCGGTGGAGGATCGGGCCGCCTATTACGAGAATCTGGACAAGGCGGGGAAGGACATGGATTACGGCCCATTTGTCCAGCAGCTTGGTCAGCTGGTCGAACGAAGTTTCGAGCCATATTGGTATCTGCTCGGCATAGCCTAGCTGTTAAACACAACAACGAACGAAAAGCCCTGGAGTCACAAACTCCGGGGCTTTTCGTATTTGGAGGATTTCATGGCTGATGATGTTTTGCAGATCCTGAAGGCTGCGTGCAAGCCTGTCGATAGAGTGGATCCACAAGGTGTCGCCTTCATCCAGGCGGGAGAGGCAGTCCTGAAGCTCTGGTCTGTCAGTGTTTTTACCCGACGCCTTCTCTTCATAGATCTTCCAGAAATCAACCTTGCAGTCGGCCAGTTGGCGAACTGTATTTTGCTCGTGGGTGCTCACCCTGACATATCCGACGTTGCGTCCATTCATTGGTGTCTCCGGCATTGAAATTTGGGTCTCTTGCCAGAAATCGTGCCCATAACTGTGCCCGGAAAGGGTATGCGCAAAAAGAAAACAAAGTTTAAAACTTTCAGAAATAATCTCAAAAAATCAGGTTGTTTTAGCAAAATCTTGAATATTCGTGTTTTATATTGAAATATCGATGATTTTGTCGAAATTTCGGTCGATGATGTGCTTTGAATTCTTATTAATCCCCTAACGTGTTGAATATGCGGTTCTTATTTGAGTTTATAAATAGGCATGGTGATTGCTTATGTGCTAGATAGTTGTTCTGAAAAATTCATGCAGAGATGTTGTCCAAGGTCAATAATTTCATTTTTGACATATATATTGTGATATTAAGAAATGCCATGCTTATCATCAAGTGTATTGTCAATAATTCAGAAATTATTTTTTATATAATTTTAACACCATGGAGGTGGTTTGTGAATGTATTAACTGCCTCCATGGCAACAATAAATTATCATACTGTGCATATTCTCTGGATATAATTTGGTGCAACATTGAAACACGGAGGCGTATTTGCGTGGGAAATAACGAACATTCGCATGAGCATCATCACCATGGTCATGACCACCATCATCACGACAACGATTTCACGGACTACATGGCAGCGGTTACGGAGTATCGCAAGTCCTTCGCCAGTAAGGCCGATGTCATGACCCAGGCTCCAGATCCAGCTGTCCGCGAAATGGTAGCGTACATGGACAGTATCGGCTGCGAAAACTGTTTTGACCGTTTCGACAAGCAGAAGCCTCACTGCGCCTTTGGTCTGGCCGGCATCTGCTGTAAGGTTTGTTCGCTTGGGCCGTGCAAGATCACGGAAAAAGCGCCGCGCGGCACATGCGGGGCCAATGCGGATCTCATAGTCGCTCGAAACTTGGCGCGTGCTGCTGCCGGTGGTGTTGCCGCCCATGGCGCCCGGGCCCGCGAAGTCATGCTGACACTGAAAAAAGCCGCTGCCGGCGAAATTGATCTTCCCATTGAAGGCGCAGACAAAGTCATGGCTGTCGCGAAGATGTACGGCCTGGAGACGGATGGACGGACGGTCGAAGCCTTGGCCGGCCAGATCGCAGACATCCTCCTTGAGGATATGAGCAGGACGGTTCCCGGTACGCATCGAACGCTGACTGCCGTCGCTCCTGCCGAGCGCCAGGCAACGTGGAGCGAACTGGGACTGACGCCTATCAGTTCCTATCACGAAGTATTCGAAACCTTGCACGCCACAACGGTGGGCACCCAGGGCGACTGGCGTAAGGCCATGGATCAGTTTCTCCGTCTTGGGCTGACGTTTTCCATGAACAGCGTCGTGGGCGGATCCATCGCCAGCGACTGCCTGTATGGAGTCCCAACGCGCAGTTCCATCAAGGCAAATGTTGGCGCACTCAAGACGAATCATGTTAATATCGCCATACACGGTCACGCTCCCATGATGGCTATGGAGGTCATTAAGGCTTCCCGAACCGAAAAGTTCGTGAACATGGCCAAGGAGGCCGGAGCCGAGGGTATCCAGTTTTACGGCATCTGTTGTTCGGGTCTGTCGTCCATGTACCGCCTTGGCGGGGTTATCCCGCTGGCCAATGCGAATGGGTCGGAACTGGTCGTGGCGACCGGCGCCTTGGACCTCTGGCTTGCCGACATTCAGGAAGTGTTCCCGGGCATCATGGACGTGGCCAACTGCTTCAAGACCGTAATTGTCACGACCAACGAGTCTAACCGCCTGCCGGGTGCCGAGCATATCGGCTACAAGCGGGACATGTCTGATCTGAACAAGCTTCCCGAGTTGGCTGAAAAAATTCTGACCAGAGCCATTGAAAGTTTTATCAATCGCAGAGACGTCAAGAGGTATATTCCTCCCCATGAGGTTGAAGCGGAAGTGGGCTTCGGGTTGGAGTATCTCACGCAGTATTACGGCGGTAGCGTCAAGCCCATTGCGGACGCCCTGAAGGATGGTCGCATTCTCGGGATCATCAATCTCGCCGGTTGCACCAACACCCGCATCGTGTTCGAAAAAGCCATCGTGGATATCGCGGACATCCTCCTCAAAAACAACATACTCATTTTCACCAACGGATGCGCCTCGTTCCCGATGGCCAAGCTCGGCTACTGTTCGGTCAAGGGGCAGGAGAGATGCGGGGAAAGCTTGAAGTCGTTCCTGGGATCGGACATGCCTCCTGCCTGGCATTTCGGCGAGTGCATCGACAATGCCCACGCTGTGGCCGCGTTCGCAACAATCGCCGGTCAGACCGGGCATCACATCAAGGATCTGCCCTTCGCTGAAGTCACACCGGAATGGTCCAACGAGAAAGGCGTCGGCGCAGCCTTGGCTTTCCGCATGTTGGGATTTGACTCCTATCATTGTGTGCACGCCTCCGTTCAGGGGTCCCGCAAGGTCATGGATTTCCTTTACGGAGGAACCAGGGAGCTTCTTGGTTCCTGCATGAATGTCGACCCTGATCCTGCAAAAGTGGCCGGCATGATCATTTCGGATTTCAAAGCAGCCCGAAAGAAACTCGGTTGGGACAAATAGCCATGCATCAGCGCCGGCCTGGGGGCATCCCGGGCCGGCGATCCCTCTTTGGCAGTCGGCGGGAGGATCAGTGCTCAAGAAAGTGAATTCGGTGCAGATCAGAATGGCGTCTCCATGCCGCAGGGAATTCGCCAGGGATGTCTATCGTCCTGGCGTGATATCCTTGTCGCGAATTGTCTGGGGGTCTTTGGGCGCCGGTCTGTTGCTGGGCATTATCGCGCTCTTGTCTCGCATCTCGGGGATAGCGGTACTGTATCCGCCGCTGGCCGCGACGTGCTTCATCAACTCCACGTGTGTCTATCTGCGTGTGGCCAGGCCAAAACCGGTCATCGTCGCTCACTTTGTTTCGGCGATCTGCGGGTTGGCTGGCATATGGAGCGGTGAATTTCTGGCCGGAGGAACCGAGTTCGAGATCCCCCTCAAGCTCGGCTTGGCGGTTTTGTATGCCGGTGTGCTTATGCAGGTTTTCGATGCGGACCATCCACCCGCAGCCGCAACGGCAGTCATTCCTGTAATTCTGCCGCTTCCGATGGCTGCACATCTTTTTCCGGTATATATGGCCTGGGGTGCAACAATTACGGTACTTTTCGCCCTTGTCTGGAATCGTGTCTGGTTTGAATTTCCTGCTAGGGACGACGATCACTGCGTCAAGAATGCCGGTTTGTTTATGGAGAAACCGCAAGTTTTTGGTGTAGCAGTATGTTTTATCAGCGTTGTTTTGATGAGTTGCAAAAATTTTGAGCCATTCATGCATGATTTCGGCGCTTGGGGCATGACTCTTGGCGTCCTTGTTCTGGGATTGCACCATCTTGTCTCTGCCGTCATGATTCCTGTGACAGAAGGGTGATGATGATTCTGGGTCGATACAGGCTCTTCGGAGAAAGGCGCCAGCATGTTCTCTGGACACAGCAGAATGGGGGAGTGATTTCAAGAGGCCTTGCCGTGAGGCATGAACTGGACATCAGATGCCCGGCCCCTGTCGCCAGCGATCTCTTGTGCGTGTCAGGTTCTGCATCGCGCTTGAAACGCCCTTGACATGACTTCGCTCGCGGTCAAAGTCACTGAGAGTTTCCCCTTTCAGCCACCGAGGTGTCACATGGCGCAGAACGATTTCAAGTTGAATTTTAAAAGCTTTCAGCAGTTGCTGCTGGAAATGGCGCAGCAGCGTTCCGTGGATGACCTGCTTCAGCTGGTCACGTCGTCTCTGGTATCGAATCGCAACGTAGCCTTGGCCCGAGTCTGGATGGTTGCGCCTGGAGACATCTGCGAGACCTGTGTCGAACTTGCGTCATGCCCCGATCAGGGGCGCTGTCTTCATCTCATGGCCAGCCGGGGGCTCTCCACAGACAGCGTCACGACGTGGAACACGACCGAACACAGTGCCTATCGGCGCTTTCCAATCGGCGTGCGCAAGGTGGGGCGCATAGCCGCCACGGGGCAGCCGGGCTACGTCTCGGCCATCAACGGCAATTCTGACTGGATAGCCGACAGAGGTTGGATGCAGCGGGAGGGGATTGTCAATTTTGTTGGCCAGCCGCTTATCTTTAAAGGAGAGGTGCTGGGTGTGCTGGCGATGTTTACGCGGGTTGCCCTGGGAGAGGATTCCCTGGGACTCATGCGAATGATCGCGGATCATCTGGCCTACGCTGTCTCCAACACCCGTGCGTTTGCAGAGATTGAACGCCTCAAGCGGCAGATTGAAAGCGAAAATGCATACTTGCGCGCGGAAGTCAATCTGGCTCAGTCCTTTGGCGGCATCATCGGCACAAGCAACGCCCTCTTGCAGATTTTGCGCAAGATTGAACTCGTGGCTCCCATCGACACGAGCGTGCTCATTACCGGAGAGTCCGGCACGGGTAAGGAGCTTGTCGCCCGCGAGATTCATACAAGGAGCAAACGTGCCCGCCGCCCGATGATCAAGGTCAACTGTGCGGCCATCCCCAAGGATCTTTTTGAAAGCGAATTTTTCGGACATGTCCGCGGTGCTTTTACTGGGGCGCACAGAGATCGTGAGGGCTTCTTCCGTACAGCGGATGGGGGGACTCTGTTTCTCGACGAAGTCAGCGAGATCCCCTTGGAGTTGCAGGGCAAGCTCCTACGCGTTCTGCAAGAGGGGGAATATCAGCGTGTCGGCGAAGAAAAGGTTCTCAAGGTGGACGTCCGCGTGATCTCCGCTACAAACCGTCAACTGGCGCAGGAGGTCTCGGCCGGTCGTTTTCGTGAGGATCTCTACTACCGGCTGAATGTTTTTCCCTTCAGCATGCCGTCCTTACGTGAACGTAAAGAAGATATCCCTTTGCTGGTTGCGCATTTCGTCGATTTGATATGCAAAAAGCTGAATCGTCCGGAACCCCACTTGACTCAGGCTGACATTGCCGCCCTGACTGTGCACGACTGGCCCGGCAATATCCGAGAGTTGCAGAATGTGATTGAACGGGCGGTCATCACCTCCCGGTTGGACCAGATCGACTCCCCGGCATCTGCCGGGCATCCGCTTACTTCCGTGCCCGTCGGTGAGGTTCACACGACCAAGCCGGTATCCGCAGGGCATGAAATCCTGACGGAGAAAGAGATTCGTAGCTTGGAAAAAGAAAATATCATTAGAGCTCTGCGCCTCTGCAATGGAAAAATTTATGGACGTAGAGGTGCTGGCGAGAAGCTTGGAATCAAACCGACTACTCTTATTTCAAGAATGAAAAAGATGAAAATTCAAGTAAACGATATATAGTATTTTAATACTATATTTTTATGATTATTTAAATTAATTTTTATGATTATTTTTTATTATTATATTAATAATCATGTATTATAATACAATTTTATGTGAATTTTTTAACAATAAGAATATAGTTTTGTATTGTGTATATATAAAATTTAAAATTGAAAGTTAATAAATTAACAATCTGAATTTTAATTTATGAATAGCTGATAATAGCTCATGCTCCTTGAGTTCTGGTTGAGTTAGATCAAAAATTCAAGGAGATGTTTATGACTTATTCTGAAATGCAAGACATTTTGATGAAAGAGCTTCGGCTCTATCATTACCCTGTTGCGGTGAAGTTTTTTTATGACCCTGAAAAAGTGGCGTTTTTTAAAGAAAGGGTGGATGAATATCATTCGCCTCTTAAGGCGATGACATTTTGTCAGTGGGAACTCGCGGCGCGAATGAAGGGGCAGGTTGTGTACAGCGAGGTGGATGGCCTGGGTTGCGGAAATGCGCAATACTGTTTCGGTTGGAAAGATCTGGATGCTGGTGAAATTAAGGGACATGCAAAGTATGTAAAGAATTTAGAACAGGCGGAGCGTTTTGTGATGTCAAAAACGCGAATGCCGTCTGGACTGCTTGGTATTGCCGTCGCTCCTCTTGCTAAAGCGGAGGTCTTCGATGGTCCGGATACGGTGCACTTCTATTGTGACAATATGCAGGCGTATCATTTGGCCGTTGATTACATGGCGGCGACAGACACACACCCACTGCAAACAAATATTACCATGAATTCTTCTGCATGCGGTGGAAATGTCTGGAGTTTCGTGTCTCAAAAATTCAACATGCTACCTGCCTGTTCTGGTAGTTATAACGCTGGAAAGACAGAGCGTGGCGAGATAAACGTCATGATTCCAGGCGATCACATTAATGCGGTCGTGGCTAGACTGATAGAGCGAATCGATACTCTTGGAAGCAGCGCAATCACTCGACCCGGTGATGGATTTCCAGGTGCTGATATTTGTAAAAATTGTCCGCTTATTGTGTTCAAAAAAGCAAAATGATTTTTTTTTTTTTTTGGTTTTATGTCGTTATGCAATACGTTGCTGATGGTATTGTAGCGATATGTGATTTATACAAATCGTTGTAAATTTGTTAGGGCTGAAAATGGCCGAATTTTCACGCTTTTCATGATGTGAAAAATCATGTCGCGTGGATTTCGGCCATTATCAGTAGGTGTAATGGATGGTGTTGGTGCGCGAGATGCGGTCTATAAGTGGGCATCAGTCGAGGTGTGGTCGCAAGAACATTGGAGCAAAGTATGAAAAATATATAGAAGACCTGTGAGCTTGTCTCTCACAGGTCTTTTTTGTGAACTTCGTGATACAGTTGTTAGAATTTACTAATTTAGGAATTACATTTATCAGAAATTTGTGAGATATATGATAAGAGTTGGAAAACTCTGGATGTGTAAATTAATACGTGTCTTACGCTATCATAATGGGGACATTTGATTTGCTTAAATTCTATCGACATCCTGTTCCTCTGCCAAAAATGTCTCTTCCTGCAAGAGGGTTGTAGAGCTTCATAATTGCTGTCTTCATAATGTCTATGGACTGCGACTGGATGATAAGATTTATAAGGATCTCATTTTTTTCTTTTGGTAGAACACAAGCATTGTTTTCATCAAATGTTAGATCACAAAATGCTTTCATTAACTTTTTGTGATCTTTTGAGCTCATTTCAATTGGAATTATCTTTGTTGATTGAATATCAACGATGTGATCGCTCAAGCCAATATTTTCAATGATAGGCATTACTTTATCATTAAGTACTATATTAATATGGTAGTTATTCATTTTATCCTCTTATTAGTTAGTGTTTAAAAGATCGAAGTATATTTTTTCCGTATATTTAATGATAATTATAATTATTATTTCAAATTATGATCATCATTATTAGCGATATCAAATTTATGAAGAATAAATCCTTCATGAATTAAAATTTCACATCTGCTTGATTAGCAAGCTGCGTACCGTTTGCCTCTAGTAGTCCTGATGTATTGGTTTCGTCTTGAAAGTGTGGGGTGCTCATGTCCTTGAAAGGTTAATATTGATGAGGGTTATCAAGGAATGTTGCATTATTTTGCTTGGCTATGATCTTCATAATAACTGAGTAGTTATTGAGTGGCTGTATGGAATGAGGTTAATTGATAGCTGGGTAGAACGGAATTTCGTGCCGTTTATGGCGATTCTTTGTTTATTATCATGAATTTTCGTTATAAATGGTGCTCCTAAATTGAAAATACCTGTCTATCCTGGGGAGCTAAGGCTCGAATTGTTGAGTTTGGAAGCTATGATGATATGCATGAAACAGCAGGACAAAGAGAAGGCGGGTGCCTTGCAGCTGTCCTGCTTTTCCGTAGTTTCGGCCTGTACGGGATTGACATCAATCTCATCCAGGAAATGAACAGGCAGATGGATATGACCAAGGTGCCCCAGGCTCCGGCCTATGTGCTTGGCATCATGAACCTGCGCGGGCGCATCGTGAGCAACATCGACCTGGGCCTCAAGCTGGGCCTGGCGCCATCGAAAACCACGGAAACCAGTCGTATCATCATCGTCAACTCGCGCGACGAGAACATTGGCTTGCTGGTGGACCGCATCACCGACGTGGTCACGTCCAAGTGGAGAGGCGTGGAGTCCAATCCTTCCAATATCAAGGAAGTGAAGGGAACGGCAGGTCTGTTTTCTGGGAACCCTCAAGTTCCCCAGGGGTCTCATCGCGCTACTGGATATCGGGGAAGTTTAAACGCGGATTAGTGAAATATTGCTTTAAGTTACATTTTTTTACTATTTTTATGGTTTTTCCTAGATTGGTGTGGGTAAAAGGTCCGCTTATTCAGCATGAGCAGACGCAAGGCCTGCCGCATCGCGTCAGCGTCTTTTCGTATTTCTTTCGTCTACACGAGGCTGCTTTGCAGGGTGTTTCCCTAAATTTTTTCTTGATTCTGTGTGGTCAAGAATGTAGGTCATAAATTACATATTGTTTTTGTTCTTAACTAGCTAAATTTGATTGATTTTAAAGAATTAGCTGCTACGCCTGCGCTACACCCCCTTCGACACCATCTAAAAAGATAAGCCGCTGAAATGTAATAGTTTCAGCGGCTTTTTCTTTTTTGCAGTTCTGGTCTGAGTTAGCTTGCCATGAATCTGGAAGCCCTTTTAGGCTGAGTCGGATTGAACTCGCCACGTAAAGGAGTTCTTGCTCCGGCGTTGCGCAATATTCTTTCAGAGGGTACGGATGAACAACTTGGGGGATTTGCTGTTGAATGGGTACGCGCAGCGTCGGGAAGAGTTTGGGAAGACGTTATTGTTGGCGGCATTGGCGCGGAAAATTATCAACTTCCATACCGCCAAGCTTCATGCATGGACCATGAGGGCCTTGAAGTGATGCTCCTCGAAATTCTTGTTTCATTCCGCGTTGATTGGCCGTGCGAAGAATGCTTCAAAATCCAAATGCTTGTCGAAGATGTGTAAAACGTTGATGGTTTAAATGGTGTGAGATGAAGAAATGTTTGAAGCGATTTATTATTTTCGTGACCGCAATAATTTTTTCATTAGCAATAGTTTTTTTGTATCTGCTGCCGACATCTGCTGATGTTATTGATGAGAAGGAATCTCCGTATCAGACTATTTTCATCTCAGAGGCTAATGGGATACGTAGAATGCATGTCGGGTCGTTGTTGGATAGATCAAGTGCCATGGATTTGAAAGACCCGTATCGACACGTTTATGAGTACACGGCAATGATGATGCTGGTATCCGGCTATGTGGATGCGCCGAAAAAAATTCTCGTGGTCGGACTTGGCGGCGGAACCGTCACTCGTACCCTCAGGATGATCTACCCCGATGCGGAAATCACGAATGTCGAATTCGACCCCGAGATCGTAGCCATGGCCAGGCAGTATTTCGGGTATGCGGAAGACGCAAAGATGAAGCTTGTGGTGGAGGATGCTCGGCGCTGGCTGCGGAGAACCACAGAGCAGTTCGATATGATTTTACTCGACGCCTATCACGGAGGATATATTCCTTTTCATCTGACCACTCGCGAGTTTCTGGGGATTGTCCGTGAGCGGCTCTCGCAAGGCGGCGTAGTCTGTTCGAACACCTGGATCAGTCAGGCCCTTGCCGATCGTGAATCGGCAACATACCATGCGGTTTTTGGTGGATTTCATCATTATATTGGCAAGTTGTCGACAAATCGAATTGTTGTGGCCGCGCCCGGCGGCCTGCCTTCTCCCGAGGTGGTGCGTAACAGGCTTGCGGAGCTGGAAGCTACGCGCAAGCCGCAGCGTCTCGATTTGAAGGGCATGTTCGAGAACCATTTCGCACCTAATCCGACCTGGCCCGACGGTACGAAGGTTTTGACCGACGATTACGCTCCGGTTAACCTTTTGAAGGATGATACATAGTCGATCCTGAAAAACTGTTAAAACGCCACGTCAGGCACAAACCTGTAGCGGCTGAACATTAGGTCGAAGTACGTGTCCAAGGAATTTGAGGC